>NZ_VDGG01000014.1 GCF_006861775.1 Psychrobacillus soli
TACTGGATTTACACATTCGAAAAAACTGTATAAAATTTTGTTTTTTACGAGCCGAAGCTGATAAGTAAGCAATTTCCATTGATTTTCGCTGCAGGCGGGGAAGGCTCATCGCTCGCCCCACGGAAAGCGTCCGCCCTGCAGCGAAAATTCCCAGCGGACACTTCATTCAGCTCACTACGACGCAGTATCCCTATTTTGTGCGTCATTCCTTGTATCGTTCTTTTTATAAAATGCTATTAATACTTTACAAAACATTTTGATATAGTGTACTATGTAACTAATACACTAATACTTAAGGGGAGTGCATATGAAACAGTTGAAAGGACTAATAAAAAAAGAATGGGAGCTGATGAGGCTTTGGCTTGTCATTCTATTCATTTTGAATGCGTTAGGCATAGTAGGAATCCCATTATTGTTGCATACATGGATAGACGATGTGCCTATTTTTAAGACCGCTATAATATTAGCTGGGATTTGGCTACTTTTTAGTCATCTAATCGCATCCATTCTTTTCCTTACAAGTTTGCAACTAGATATGAAAAGGCCAGATATTTGGTTGCATACGGAAAGCACTATTTATAAATTAATCGGCACTAAGCTTGCTTCGGCTACCGTCATAACATCATTGTCTTTACTGTGGATCGAGTTATTATTAATTATCTTACAGTCGGTAATTGGCGATCCTGCGTTTATGACATTAGGTCAATTATTGGAATTGAAAGTATATGCTTTTGTTGGCGTCTTTTTCTCGCTTATTCTTAACTTAATTATCGTGTTTTTCTTTTGGGTCATTTATCATTTAATGCGACCATATGTAAAAGGGTTTTCTATTATCATTTCCATTTCCTTGTTTATGGTTAGTTCTGGTATTTGGAGTATGAGCAGCAATATCGAATTGTTCGAAAAGGTACCTCGTTTCGGAGGTATTCATATTCCGATTCCAAGTTTTATTGAGCAGTTGAGGAATTATGATAATATCGAAAATTTAACGTTTTTGGTAGAACCGACGATTTATGTTAGTGAAATTTTCCTCATTACTCTATTTGCTATTATTCTTTTTTGGGGGTCGGCATTATGGTTCGAAAAGAAAGTGAGGATTTAAGATGAGCATCGATTTTTTGCCAGACAAACCAATTTATCAACAATTAATAGATCGAATTACTGGAGAAATTATTCGAGGCAATGTGAAGCCGGGCGAAAAATTGCCTTCAGTTCGTGAATATGCAGTGGAAGTCGGTGTGAATGCAAATACAATGCAGCGTGTATACAAGGAGCTGGAAATGATGGGGATTTCAGAAACGAAACGTGGGCAAGGAACTTTTGTAACGGACAACGAAGCACGTTTACAGCAATTACGCGATGAAGTAAAAGAAGGGCTAGTACAGTCTTTTCTAACGAGTATTGAGGCATTAGGTTTTTCCAAAAAAGAAATGATTGAATATATCCAAACGAGGGAAAGGGGGGAAGAAGGATGATTGTATTAGAAAATGTAGATAAAAATTATGGAAAACATCAAGCATTATCAGGACTCAATTTGACAATTCCACTAGGAAAGATTATTGGGTTAGTTGGGGAAAATGGAAGTGGAAAATCCACACTATTAAAGATAATAGCGGGACTTACAACCCCATCAAGTGGGTCGGTTCAAATCGATGAACTTAAAGCTACGAGAAGAATTGCAAGTAAGATAGCCTATATGCCTGATGCCGATATGTTCTATCCCTTCTTTTCGGTCGAGCGGTTATTCCGTTTTTATGAAACACAGTTTGAAGACTTTAATTATTCGAAAGCTTGTATCGTCGCACAATATTTAAATGTACCGTTAGATGCAAAATTAAAAAATTTGTCTAAAGGGAACAGAGGACGTGCTAAAATGGCGGCAACATTAGGACGAGAGGCATCTTATTATTTGTTAGATGAACCGTTTTCCGGATTTGATCCACTTGTTCGTGAGGACATTATTAAAGGAATGATTCAATTTACTGATCCGGAAACACAAACGGTACTTATGTCCACGCATGAAATTAAGGAAGCAGAACCGTTACTCGACGCCATTATATTATTGAATCATGGAAAAATTTTAGCTTTTGAAGAAGTGGAAACAATTCGTGATCAGTATGGTGTGGATGCAGTCACATGGATGACTAAACTAATTAAGGAAGGTGATTTGAGTGGAAATAAAACCAATCGTTGAATTGAAAAATCTATCGAAAACTATTGGAAAGAAAAAAATTATCGATCAATTAGATCTGTCCCTATATCCTGGTCAAATTACAGGATTTTTAGGACCAAATGGAGCTGGTAAAACGACAACAATCCGTATGATGGCAGGACTGATGAAGCCGACTACGGGAGATGTGATAATTGATGGACTTTCACTACGTTCTAATTTTGAACTAGGTATTAGTAAAATGGGCGCAATCGTTGAAAACCCGGAATTATATAAGTTTATGTCCGGTTACAAAAATTTAGTTCATTTCGCCCGTATGCATCATAATGTGACAAAAAAACGGATCGATGAAGTCATTCGCCAAGTGGGAATGGAAAAACGAATTCATGAAAAAGTATCGACCTATTCACTTGGAATGCGTCAACGTTTAGGTTTAGCTCAGGCGTTGTTAAATAACCCGAAGTTTCTCATTTTAGATGAACCGACGAACGGTTTAGATCCTGCAGGAATTCGAGAATTTCGTACCTATTTACGGAAAATTGCAGAAGAGGATGGCGTTTCTGTTTTAGTATCGAGTCACTTATTATCTGAAATTGAGCTCATGTGTGATCGGATTGCAGTTATCCAAAACGGAAAACTTGTAGCTATTCGAGAAGTAAATGCAATCGAGGAATCTCAATACTACATCGAAGTTCAACCAGTAGATAAAGCTCGTAGCTTACTATCTGACAAAGGCATAATCGTAGAAAACTATCAAGATGGTTTATTAATAAATGTAGAACAGTCCGCAATACCAACGATTGTAGAACAATTAGTGAAGCAAAATATTGCGATTTATGCGGTTTCGCATCATCGCAAAACATTAGAAGAGCAGTTCTTAGAAATGACAGGAGGTGGGCAAGTTGTTGAATCTAATTCGAAATGAATGGATGAAATTATGGCATAAAAAAGCAACATGGGTAATGGTCATCCTACTTATTGCAATGATTATTGGACTTGTTGGGCTCACGAAATGGATGGATCGAAATACCGAAACCCCTCCTTGGGAGCAGTCGATCACGGAAGAACTTACGATGGTTAAACAGCAGCTAACTGCATCGGATTTAAGTAATGAAACGAAAAGTAACTTGGAAGAACAGCAAATGTTACTTCAATACCGACTAGATGAACGAGTAGCGCCTATATCTGGTCAAGGATTTGAAGGATTTATGATGGAATCATATGGTATGTCCTCTATTATTACATTATTAACGGTGATTGTAGCTGCAGG
This sequence comes from Psychrobacillus soli, assembly GCF_006861775.1. Taxonomy (GTDB): domain Bacteria; phylum Bacillota; class Bacilli; order Bacillales_A; family Planococcaceae; genus Psychrobacillus; species Psychrobacillus soli. The sequence continues at coordinate 3,441 of NZ_VDGG01000014.1, forward strand.
GATTGTTGCTTCAGAGTTTTCACAAGGAACGATTAAAATGTTGTTGGCGCGTCCGGTTCGTAGATGGAAAATTCTTACGTCGAAATTTTTGACGGTCGTTGCATTTGCACTTTTCTTAACAGTGATCTCTTATGTCGTATCACTCATTATGGGGATGATTTTTTATGATGCTTTAGGCGGAAGTTTACTAGAAGTTGTGAATGGTCAAGTGATTGAAGAGTCGTATTGGCTAAAATCGATTTGGTTGAATGTATTAGCACTAGGTGATGTTATTATTACTGCAAGCTTTGCTTTTGCAATTGGTACCGTCTTCCGTTCTAGTTCCTTAGCAATTGGAATCGCTATTTTCCTTATGTTCACCGGCACACAATTTTCGTTTCTCTTACGAAATTATGAAGTCGCTAAATATATATTGTTCTCGCATACATTTACTCAAATAGAAACAGGAGGTTCCTTTATCGAAGGAATATCGACGCCATTTTCAGTTGCTGTATTAGTTGTTTACTTCGCTTTCTTCTTAGCAATCAGTTATTGGACGTTTACAAGACGTGACGTTACAGCATGATTAATGTCCTGTGTAAGAAGCAGATAGGGATTTAAAGCTTCTAGCATTTGGATTCAGTAGTTAAGGGATACTTTTTTTCTGCTGGAAACAGCGATGGAGGAAAAGTATTAGATGAAGGTGCTTAGTATTAAACTATAGATAAGGATAAAGGTTAAGGGAGGCTACTATTTCCCTTAATCTATTTTTTGTTAAGATTCCGCCTCAAATTATTAAAGACATTTAAAGCGTGCATTGGTCAAATGGGGGATTAAGCTAAACAAAAAACTAACGATGAACATATAGTATAGTTAAGGAGGTGTCAATATTATGGAAGACCACAAAAAACACAAAAAAATAATGCGAGTATACGATTGTCATACCAAAAGAAGAAAGTTTGTCTGTAAGAGTAATGAAATGAAGATAATAGATGCCCCTGTGGTTAGTATTATACCGACTGTTAAAAGGTATTTTTATATTCCAGAAGCTACTATGGACTTGACAAGGGGGGCTACGATATCTTCTACTCTCTTTACTAACGATGATGGAAACCAAACAACTGAGTTTATGAGCTTTACCCCAAATGGATACGCCAATTTGCATATCAATGGAGTAATCCAAGAGGGTGGAATATACACTGTAAATACAAATTCTTTAATTATTAACCCAGTTAATTCTAGAATTAGTGCGATGACGCCTATAATAGTTGAGGTGTTGACATTCTCGTCTAAACTTAGTTACTAATACAAAGTGAAATTGTCCTTGTGTAATATACAATTCTGATTCCTCCTATAATTGTATGTTACACAGGGAATCAATACAGATGTCTATCTAGCCAAATAGATAGACACCATATATCAGCTTAATAGTTCACTCCAAAGACTGCTTGATTATCAGATTGACGCTGTCTTTTTAAGTACTTCAAAATAGATTTTTTACAGACACGCTAATTTAGTAGTATCTCATTGAACAAACAAAATATGACATTAAATAAAAAAGTGCTGCCCCATAAGTCGATAACTTAATTGACTATGGGGCAGCACTTTTTAAACAGGTTTTAACTGTTAAGATTTCTTTTTAAAACTATAGAATTTGTACTAATTCTGAGTTCAAAATTCGTTGAGCAGGAATAATTAAACCAGAAGCTGTTCTTCCGTAGACAGAATATAGTCCACCGGTTTGTTTTGGAACAATTTCAACTTCATATTGAAATGCTCCCCCAACTAAATTAAGGGTCACAAAAGTAGAAGCATTGCAATTTGCGGTAAAGTTAGCTGATGAAAGTATTTCTCTTGTCCCGTTAAGTCTATAAACTCGAGCTACTCCGGTAAGCGTACCTCCAGTACGATTTAGTATTTTAACTCGAACGTTCGATGCATTCCCAGGTTGATTTCCCACATTTTCGATCGGTCCAGTTGTTAATGGCATCTAGAATTCACCTCCTTACATAAAAAAATTATAATCTGCAGATTATGTAATTATTGTATTCAGTAGTCTATTTATTCTCTAAACAGAGTAACTAATTTTCCAAAAGTAATATTATGAATGTCCCTGTGTAAAAGCATTTCAAAAGAAGGATTTCTACAAACGTATGTGGAATGTATCTTAGAAGCGAACATTAGAGGAGGATTTTATATGAAACAAACAATTTTACTTCATATGGATACTTTGCGAAGTATAACGTTGAAATCTATCGATAAAATACCAGAAGAGCTTGCGGATGTTGTTCCTGAAGGTTTCAACAATAATATTCGCTGGAATTTCGGACATATTGCTTTTGTACAAGAAAGACTTGTATATAGTGTTCTAGGTGAAAAGATGGGCCTCCCAATAGAGTACGAGGAATTTTTTAGCCCAGGAACTAAACCGGCAGATTGGAACGGAAATCCTCCAACACTTGCAGAGATTTCTTCTGTCTTAACTGAACAAACAGCAAGAATAAAAGCATTTGTCCCAGATCGCTATTCGGAAAGCTTGCCAACCCCATTTACGAATCGTATGGGTATCTCATTTTATACCCTTGGTGAAACCCTATTGTTTAGTTTTTATCATGAGGGAATGCATATGGAAACGATTAAAAGATTATACAAAACTATTTCAAAATAAATATTGCTAATTTAGCTTCTTTAAGTATTTTCCTCTTTAGGTAGCCAGTATATAAAGACCATGAATTTATGGGATTTAACACGGCTACTTGAAGGGGATTTTATTATGTTAGTGGGTCTGGATATTTTAAGGCTTGTCTACTCGTACGTTAATAATAAAGAGGTTGCAGAGGATTTAACCCAAGATATATTTGTGAAATTTTATCAATCCATACATACATTTAAAGGTAAATCTAAGCTGAAAACATGGTAGTGTCGAATTGCTATTAATCATTGCAAAGATTTTCTGAAGAGCTGGTATACCAAACATGTTTTCATTGCAGAAGATACAGAAAGTAGTTCAACACAAAAAGAATTCGTAGAAGAAGTAATTATACAAAAAGAAGCGAATGATCAATTAATTTCTGCGTTAATGACATTGCCTATTAAATACCGTGAAGTGATTTATCTCTATTACTATGAAGAACGACTCATTAAAGAAATCGCGGTACTCACCGAAGTTAGTGAGAACACAGTTAAAACGAGACTCAGACGTGCCAAACAACTTCTAGAAGAGCGGTTGGAGGAGAAGTAATGGAAGAGCGTTTAAAAAACCTGATAAAATCAATGGAAGAATTATAGTAATCGCGTGTAAAGTACATTATCCATATGGTAAGTTTCTACTCATTGGGGCGGTTGCTCTTTATAGCATTCAGCTAGTTACGAATATTGCAATGATGCTAGGTTTTCTCCCAATGATTTTTATGTCACTGCCATTTATTGGTTATTGCTTGATACCTACTATATTTAATGCATTTTTAATCGGTGTCGTGCTAAGTGTATATCGACGTAAGGACCTAGTTGCTAGTGGTTTTATAACAAAGGATAATCTTCTGAAACCTAATCCCTCCCTATACGACTAACTGGTTGGAGGTGTGCAATGAATAAAATGATCGTAAGTCTAATGATAGTTGTATGTTCCATCTATTTAACTGGCTGTATGGGGCCGGAAACGGAAGTGAAGGTATCTAAAAATCCAAATGCAGATATTTTTCAATGGGAAGGTTTAATTTATCAATCTAATATCGACTGGGTGGATGAGATTAAACTCACAAAACATGAGTTGGTTGGAGAAGTAGGGGGAATTTCCGATAATAAAAAACAATTTAGCAATGGAGTGGCGAACAAATTGCCAATAGGAGCGAAGATTTTCTCCGCAAAAGAGCGGCAAGATATATTAATTGTAGAATATGATGAGAACAGTAAAAAATACTTAGCGCTTAGTGAAGGATAAAGGGAGCGACAGTCTCCCTTCCTGCCGTCATTATGTAATAGTGGTAAAAGTAAAATTGATAATTCAATTAGGGACTATTAGTAGAGCTGACCTGTATTGTAAAAGCCTGTTGTTCGATATGATTTTTTATCATCATATCGTTGAAAATCTGAAGTATTTCTTGTTGTTGATGTTCAGTAACTTCCTTTATATTTTCTAGAATGATATTAAGCTTAATATCATTTGAAGAATATATCATGGCCGCAATGGAATAGTCGTATCCCGCTTTCTCCATTTCAATGCCCACTTGCTCAAAGAAACCTCCATCTGTATAAAGATACTCTTGAAAATCATATAAAGCTTGCTCTTCCTCAGCGGAAATTTGTAAAGGATGCTTACTTGTTTCTTTTTCCGATCCAGATTGCTGAGGATACATAAATAAAGCAACGAGCATCAATAGAAAGAAACCAACACTGCCTATAAGGCGATTCCATTTCCTCACACTGCTCCTCCTATAGTGTTTATTCAAGCATATGTTTACATGGTTGAAATAATAACCATAAGTAGTTCTTCAAGGCTTTTCACAAATTACTTACTTTTGAAGGGAAAGTAGTGAGGAAAAATTCCTCTAGTGCTCACTTCCCAATCTTACCTGGAGGAGATTGTCCTATAAAAAATGTGTCACAATCATCGTCGTCTCACTTGAAGTAAACTTGTTATTTTAATATTTGGTTGCTTTCACTAGCTGGTTTGTTGCTCTATGCCATTTTTTAGTTTGATTTATTCCGTAATTACATAATATTGGTATTTGTTGAACTTAGATGCTGATTAGTAGGCACATCCCACTTATTTTCGCTGCAAACGGCGACTCCTTAAGCATCCGATTACTTCCGAAGCGTAGGTTTTCAGCTAAGAGAGCGATCATTTTGTGATGCACCGTGGTAGCGCTGATTTCGTGCTACTTGGATGGCTAATAGGTGTTGTAGACTTTTAAGTAAAATCAACGCTTTCCTGAAAATTGTTTATGCATTAGATATTTTTGAAGAAAACAATTCTTTTCCTAGCATAATCGATTATTACTCCTATAAACATACAACTTACAAAATGTATAAAATAGGCTATCTCGTTATAATGAATGGTAAAACTTCCCGTCTCTTGCAATTGTAAATTTTGATTCACGATACGATCTCCTAATCCATTATGAAATAACATATTCAATAAGGGGTTGATGTTTAATAATAGGTTACCATAATCAATAGCTGCAATATTTAATAGAATCGCTGCTATTGCGAAAGTATCGAAAATAAAGGTGAACATATACTTTTTGACTCTACTTAACATGGGCAACATCTCCTTTTTTATAATAGTATTCATTATCATATTCCATAAAGTTACCTAAACTTCCTTTACTCTGTTTAATTTTCAAATCAAACGTCATTGTAAAACATTGATTATATAAATATATTAGCGTGAACCGATTAGTATTTCTTTGTATTAAAGAAATAATAACGTTTCAACTGATATGTTTTAAAACGAGAACTTGCAGGGACTAAGAGGAGACAATTTGTTGCAAAGTAAATATAATCGATGGTCATTCTTAGTGCTGTTCTTACACTCTTTCTATGGGGTGATGAAATTGTTTGAAATCTGATGCTTAAAAGCGAATGAAAAGCGTTTTTTACTGAAGGTACTTTATAAGTCCATTCACATAGAGGAATGTTTTAGCCTACCACTAAAAAGAAGGATAGACTGTCCCTCCTCTGATAATTATCTAATAAAAAAAAGTGTGTTGACAAATCGTCTGAATATTGTAAAATGTTAATTAGTAAATTGGTTTACTATTTGAAAGCCGATTGAATAGGATAAAGGAGATGTTCAAATGAAAATCATGCAATTAGAAGATGCGGAAAGAACATACTTTCCGACAGGCAGAAATACAAGAGTTTTAATTGGGGCACACAGTCCCGTGCAAGCAGAAAACTTTGTGATGGGGTACGTAGAGTTAGATCCAGGTGGGTCAGTGCCAATGCATGAACATATACAAGAAGAAGTTTATTATATAGTCGAAGGTGCCGGGGCAATTGAAGTAGGAGATGAAACAAGAGAAGTTCGTACAGGTGACGCTATCTATATTCCAACAAATAAACCTCATTGCTTAACGAATACGTCAGAGAAGTCGATGACGATGATGTTCGTATATTCTCCGGGTGGTACAGTGAAACATTGGGCAGAAGAACAACAAAATTTACGATAATAGGAAACCGGTTTATTAAAAAGGAGGAATTCAATTGCTTAAATCAGTGAAAGTACTAAGCTTTACACATTTCTTACAAGGGCCAGCTGCGGTTCAGTTTTTAGGAGACCTCGGAGCTGATGTGATAAAAATCGAACATCCGAGGGGTGCTTATGAAAGGCATTGGTCGGGACTCAATGCATTTTTAAACGAAGAAAGTATTTTCTATCTTCTTGCTGGAAGAAATCAGAGAAGTTTAAGTATCAACCTTCAGACAGAGGAAGGAAAAGAAATAATTTACAAAATGGTTAAAGAGGCCGATGTGTTAGTAGAAAACTTTAGACCGGGTGTTATGGATCGCCTTGGATTCGGTTACGAAGAATTGAAAAAAATAAATCCATCACTAGTTTACTGCTCATGTTCGGGATTTGGCTCCACAGGACCTTATAAAGATCGTCCCGGTCAAGATTTACTTCTTCAGGCGATGAGCGGTTTAGCTAGCTTGAACGGAAAAAAGAAGGATGCACCGGTACTTGTTGGAAGTGCAATTATAGACCAACACGCAGCAACTCTTGCAGCTATGGGCATCCTCGCAGCTTTATACGAGAGAAAAGAAACGGGCAAAGGGAAGAAAGTAGAAAGTAATCTACTAAGTGCTGCGCTAGATTTACAGATTGAACCGTTTAACTATTATCTCAATGGTTTTCCACTTTACGAAAGAAGTGAATCAGGTATTTCATCAAGATTTCATCAAGCCCCTTATGGAGTATTTGAAACATCGGATGATTATCTCTGCTTATCCTTGACGAATACGGCTAAATTAGCTGCTGTATTTGAGAATGATGAATTCTTGCAATGGAGCTATGAAGACCAGTTTGACGAAAGAGAGGCAATTAATACAAAAGTTGCAGAGCATATTAAAAGGAATACAAAACAGTTTTGGTTCGACAAATTTGATGCGCACCAAATCTGGTATTCACCCGTCAATAACTATGAGGACATAGAGAAGGACCCTCAAGTGGAATGGAACAAAAACATTCTGGAATTTGATCATCCAACAGCAGGTAAAGTTCGCTTATTATCTCACCCGGTTAGATATGACGGTCAAGCACCCAAAGTAAGGAAAGTTCCGCCGAAGCTTGGCGAACAAACAGAAGAAGTATTAAAAGAAGCTGGATTTAACGATAAAGAGATTGCTAATCTCATTGATAAAGGCGTTGTTACAAAAAGTCAAGAAGTTGTGAGCAAAAGTTAATATCATTCAAACTACAAGTTGAAATTGGAGGTTTATATGAAAACGTTAGGTGTAGGAGTTATTGGACTTGGTGCAATTGCACAAATTCATTTTGAAGCCATAAAGAAATGTGAACAATTGAAACTTACAGGAATCTATGCACGAAAACAAGATCAGGCACGCAGTGAAGCGGAAAAATGGGGATGCGTTGCATTCCAATCACCCGATGAGTTAATGGCAAATCCCAATGTAGATATCGTTGTATTGCTAACACCACCAGGTATTCATAAAGAACTAATTAACAAAGCAATTCACTATAATAAACATATTTTGCTAGAAAAGCCGATTGGAACATATTTGAAGGATATTGAGGAATACATTCAAGCAGCTTCAGAAAAAAACTTGTCGTTTTCCGTTGTCTCCCAACATAGATTCGACAATGCTTCCCAGCTTGTCAAAGAAAAAATTGAAAGGGGTTACATTGGAGAAATTGTTGGTGCAAACTGTTCAGTGAACTGGTATAGAGACACAGACTATTACCAAGGTTGGAGAACAAAACAGGAATTGGCTGGTGGCGGTGTGCTAGCGATACAGGGGATTCATACAATCGACTTAATGCTTTGGTTTTTAGGTGAAGTTGAGAGTGTGAAAGGCTATGTAACGAATCGATTGCACAAAGATATCGGTGTTGAAGATACTGCAATGGCGACAGTTAAGTTTGCAAATGGCAGTTTGGGTAGCATTAGCGCTTCGACTAGTTCGTACCCAGGCTTCCCTGCAAGATTAGAATTGTTGGGAACAAACGGAAGTATTACGATTGAAGGCGATCGACTCGTTTTCTACCAATCTAACTTGGATGAAAATCCGCCGATTGTTCAAGTGAAAAGTGCTAAAACAACAGATAGCCCATCAGATGTTTCAATTGAACCATTTGTCACTCAGTATGAAGACGTTATCCGATCAATCGAGCAAAGTAAAGAACCGCTTGTTTCAGGCGAAGAGGCATTTAAAGCATACAGATTAGTAGCTGCGATTTATAAATCTTCTGAAACAGGACTAGAAATTAATTTAAAAGAGGTGTCAGCATGTCTTACGAAATAAACTTGCCAAACCAAGAAGGGAAAGTCACTACCTACAAGTTAAATGAGCAAAAGGACTTCCAATTACCAGAAAAGCCCTTTCAAAGCAGAATCGCATATGCCGCAGCCCATGTCGTATTTAATCCGTACTCGGATATAGCAAACAAAGATAGTTCCTCTGTGGATTGGGAAAAAACGATAGAGTTTAGGAAGTATCTTTGGTCACTAGGATATAAAATTGCCGAAGCCATGGATACTGCCCAAAGAGGTATGGGCCTAGACTGGGAACTTTCAAAAGAACTTATTAAAAGATCCTTACAAGAATCAAAAATCACCGGCGGCGGAGTCGCTTGCGGAGCGGGAACTGATCATCTAATCGAAGATAAGGTCTATAGTTTAGATGAAATTATCGAAGCTTATCTTGAGCAGACTACCTATATTGAAAAATATGATGGCGAGATTATTTTAATGGCTAGCCGAGCATTAGCGAAAGCTGCCAAGTCTCCAGAAGATTACATTTATGTGTACAGGAAAGTTTTGGAGCAAGTGGAAAAACCGGTGATACTTCATTGGCTCGGAGACATGTTTGATCCCAAACTTGCAAACTATTGGGGGTATGAAGATCTAGATAGCGCCATGGACACTTGCCTAATGGTAATTCAGAATAATACAAATAAAGTGAATGGCATTAAACTATCACTTTTAGATAAAGACAAAGAAATAAGTATGCGGAACATACTTCCAAGCACTGTGAAAATGTATACAGGAGACGATTTTAACTATCCTGAACTCATACAAGGTGATAAAGACAACTTCAGTCATGCATTGCTAGGAATTTTTGATCCAATTGCTCCAATTGCCGCTTATGCTTTAGCTAAATTAGACGAAAATGATATGGAAGGATACAAAGCAATCCTTGAACCAACCGTTCCTTTAGCCAGACATATCTTCCAGACGCCAACCTTTCATTATAAAACGGGAGTTGTTTTTCTAGCATATTTAAACGGGCACCAAAATCACTTTAGAATGGTCAATGGAGCCGAAAATAATCGTTCAATAGTCCATCTATCAGAACTATTTAAACTTGCTGATCAAGCAGGTGTGTTGATTAATCAAAAACTAGCAATTCAAAGAATGAATCAGGTACTTCTTCTTTCAGGTGTTTATGAAGAGGAAACTGTTACTGCATTTTAATAGGAAGAGTTTATCTAATGATGCTTGTGATTTCCGCTACAGACGGATGCTTTCCGCGGGAGTACCGTGAGCCACAGGCTACTAGGAGGCCAGTCAGCTAGTCGTTGCGACAGAACGTCGCGAACTTAGACTGTCGCCTTCCGCTCCAATGAACGGTGCTTGGCTAAAATGAACAGTGAAGTATAACAAAATCAATAAGAAAAGGAGCATTGAGTCAAATGGATATTTTTTTAAACGATGAGGATGTAATGTTAAAAGAGACAGCTAGAAACTTTGCTATCAAGGAGATTCAACCTGTTATTAACGAATTGCACGAAAAAGAGCAATTCTCGGCAGAAATTCATCAGAAGATGGGAAATTTAGGATTCGTAGGGGTACCTTATCCTGTAGAATACGGTGGCTCAGGCGGGACATGGCTTCAGTTTGCATTAATTCATGAGGAAATCTCAAGAGTGGATTCAGGTGTTGCCAATGCGATTATGGGAAATTGTTCCGTTAGTACACTATTGAACACGTTTGGTACTACAGAACAAAAGCAGAAATGGCTACCTAATTTATTAAGCGGTAAAGGACTTGGTGCAATTGCCTTAACCGAACCAAATGCTGGTTCAGATGCAAATAATTTAAGAACAACCGCAAAATTAGAAAATGGAAAGTGGATACTGAACGGAGCTAAAACATTTATTACAAATGCCGGTACTGAAATAACAGAACTAATTATTGTGGCAGCGGTTACAGGTATCGATGATCGAGGAAGAAAAAATATTAGTACGTTTATTGTTCCGAAAGAAACAGAAGGGTTAATTATTAGTCCGGCACTTAAAAAGATTGGCTGGCATACAAGTGACACAAGAGAACTAACATTTGAAAACTGTGTCATTCCGGAAGAGTATCTATTAGGAGAATTGCACAAAGGTTATCGTCAAGCACTTCAGGCAATTACAGCAGGCAGATTTCTCATTGGATCAATGGCAGTAGGACTAGCTCAAGGAAGCTTGGATTATAGCATGACTTATATCAACGAAAGAGAGACGTTTGGCAAGAAATTAAGAGATTACCAGGATGTACAGTTTAAAATTGCCGACATGGCTACAAAAATTCATTCAGCAAGATTAATGGTGTATTATGCAGCTGCCTTATGCGACAAAAATAAAGAATTTTCTAAAGCAGCTTCAATGGCTAAAATGCAAGCTTCCCAAGTAGCGGTGGAAGTGGCTAAAGAGGCCGTTCAACTACACGGTGGTTATGGTGTCATGCGAGAATACGATGTGTCCAGGCATTATCAAGCATCCAAAATATTTGAAATTGTAGAGGGAACCTCTGAAATTCAAAAAATTATTATTTCCCGGGGATTAATGAAGGAGTATTATTAAATACTTCTGACAAATTTAACACAAAATTGAATTGGGGGGTTTTTAAATGAAAAAACTATTTCTTTTGGCTCTTACACTCATTATGATGATGGTTATAGCTGGATGTGGAAGTGAAGCATCAGGATCAGGCGATAAAGATTCGAAAACGTATACAATCAAAATTGGAAATGGAAACCCAGTGGGTGAACCATCTGCAGATATATTGGATGGCTTTGTTAAAGAAGAGCTAGAAAAAAGATCAGATGGTCAATTTAAAGTACAAGTATACTTGAATAGTCAATTGGGTTCAGAGACTGAACTGTTAGAGCAGGTGAAAAGTGGAACGCTACAAATTGCAACTCCGTCTGCCCCTTCCTACCTTGTACCAGATTTAAGTGTTTATTTTCTACCCTACTTGTTTGAAACACAAGACGATTTATGGAAAGTAACAGATGGTCCAATTGGGCAAAGTCTTACGAAGCAATTAGAAGAACAAACAAACTCTAAGGTTCTCGGTTGGTGGAGTACTGGAATCAGACATATTTTCTCTAAAGAGAGAGAAATTAGACAAGTAGATGATCTTAAAGGAATGAAGATTAGAGTAATGGAAATCCCAGTGCTAATGGATGTGTTCAAAGGTCTAGGGGCGTTACCGACACCACTGCCTTACTCAGATGTTTATGGATCACTTACTACAAATGTTGTTGACGGCGCGGATAATGACCCATCAGGTTATAAAAATATGAAGTTTTACGAAGTTGCAAATAATTTCTCGATAAGTAATACGTTGAATTACCCGAAAGCGGTTATTATCAATGAAGAATTTTATAACTCACTTCCGAGTGATTTACAAAAAATTATAGATGAAGTTTTTGCTGAAGCTCAAGAAAAACAACGTGATCTATTTATGGAAGTTATGGACAGTGATATAGCTGAGTTAAAAGATAAAGGGGTCAATGTAATAGAAGATGTAGATATAGAAAGCTTTAAAGAATTGGCAGAGCCAATCTGGAGAGGAAGTAAAGATATAAACCAAGACTTACTAAATGAAATATTAGAAAGTAGAAATTAAATGATAAAAAAGGAAAAGGCGATAAGCCTTTCCCTTTATAAACTAGTTAGCAGGAGGTCACCATGGAAATAGTTCTCATGCTCTTAATTCTTATGGTCATATTAATTATGATAAATGTGCCAATTTCATATTCGATTGGGATTGTGTCTATTAGTTACTTTTTTATTAAAGACATTAGCTTACTTACGATTCCCCAAAGAATGTTTTCAACAATTAACACGTCGACATTGTTTGCTATCCCATTGTTCCTATTAGCAGGTATGCTTATGAATAAAGCGGAAGTAACCGATAAGCTTTATCACTTAGCATTTACATTAATAGGTCATATTAGAGGTGGTCTAGCCCATGTTAACGTTTTAAGTTCGATGATGTTTGCATCCATGACTGGTTCAGCTATGGCGGACATTGTAGGGTTAGGAACTGTGTCAGCAACCGCTATGGAAAAGAAAGGATTTAAGAAAACATTTGCTGCTGCTGTGTCACTTTCAGCTAGTACAATTACTCCAATCATCCCACCAAGTATTATTCTAATCGTTTATGGTGTTGTAGCGGAAGTTTCTATTGGACGATTATTTTTGGCAGGAATTTTGCCAGGTTTAGCGATAGGGCTAATTTTGATGCTGTATATCTATTTGGCTAGTTTCAAAAAGGACTTTCCAAGGGAAAAGTCACGTGCATCTTTTGGAGCTGTAGTAACTGCTTTCAGACATGCAATTTTACCTCTATTTATGCCTGTAATCATTTTAGGGGGAATACTGCTAGGAATATTTACGCCAACAGAGGCAGGCGCAGTTGCGGTATTGTATGTTTTGATTATTGGGTTCTTAGTGTATAAAAAGCTAACTGTGAAAATTGTCATTGAAACATTGAAAGAGGTAGCTGCAACTTCGTCAGTGATCCTTCTTTTAATTTCAATTAGTGGCATACTTGGTTGGATTATTACGATTGAACAAGTCCCTGTATTATTGACTGATTCATTATTATCACTGACCTCTAATCCGATTATTATTTTACTTCTTATCAACGTAATTATATTAATCGCAGGAATGTTTTTGGATGCTACTCCAATTGTTCTTATGTTAGTACCCGTGTTCATGCCCATACTTTTGAATATTGGCGTAGATCCAGTCCATTTCGGTATTATTATAGGAGTAAACACGATGATAGGGGTTACTACACCTCCAGTAGGTGCAGGTCTATACGCCATTAGCGGAGCATTAAAGATAAATGTTATGGATGTCATCAAAGAAATGCTTCCGATGTGGGGTGCCCTTTTTGTTGTTCTGCTTATCATAACATTCTGGCCGGGATTATCTTTGACTATACCGAATCTGATATTTGGGAAATAAGTAGAATTGAGAGGTGTAAACATGATTGAAAAAATCAGAAAGTTGGAACAGAGGATTCTAAAACTTGAAGAGTGGTTTATACTAATTGCCTTAGCATGTATCGTTTTTTTTCAAATCATGCAAGTCGTGTTTAGGTATATCTTGTCTTCACCAATAGGTTGGGTGGATGAATACTCTCGATTTTTATTTATTTGGATGATCATGATTGGTTCGGCAGTGGCCGTTCAAAAAATTGCTCATTTTAATGTTGAGTTTCTTGTGGAAAAATTCAATTTACGCATACAGTGGTTAACGAATGTAGTAGTAACAATCTTATCATCTTCTTTCGTTATAATCTTGATTGTTGCCGGGTTTCGATATTTAGTTGATATGAAAGGGAAAGTTTCATCAGCGACAGGAGTTCCGATAGAGATACTGAATTTTGCTATTCCAGTAGGTTTTACATTAATGGCTATGCACCTACTATTCAATATTATTCTAAAAAATAAAAAAGAAGAATTGCCAGTGGAGTGATCATATGACTAAATCTAAAAAAATGAAGATTGTAAGTCCACTTGAAATAAAAATAACAGATCAAAAAATACCAAAACTTCAAAATGGTGAAGTTTTAATTAGGATTACTCATACAGGTATTTGCGGAACTGACCTGAAAATATTCGATGGTACTATCCCTTATGTAAAAGAAGGAACGTTGAAGTATCCGCACACACCTGGCCATGAATGGGTAGGCATTATTGAAAATGTAGGTCCCGAAGTTGATCCGACTATTCAAATTGGAGATAGGGTTACGGGGGAATGTCATATTGGATGCGGGCATTGTGAGGATTGTGCGAACGGTAGGTCTAACGTCTGTCAAAAAAGAGCTCGAATAGGAATTTTAGGCGTGGATGGTTCATTTGGAAATTTTATGGTATTTCCAAATAAAGCAGTGCATAAAATTCCTGATACGATAAGTGATAAGCAAGCTGTATTAATCGAACCTTTAACGGTAGCCACTTTTGCGCTTGATAAATTAGAAAAAGTTCCAGGTTCTACTCTTGTTATATTTGGTTTAGGTCCTATTGGATTATTAGTTTCCGAAGTTGCTAGGGTAATGGGGGCAGCTAAAGTTATTGGCATTGATATGAATAGCCAACGCATGGAGACAGCCTTACGCATGGGCTGTGACATTGTTCTTAATGCAGGGGATCCGGACCTAAGTGTAAAAGTGAAAGAGGCTACTTATCAAAAGGGGCCAGATATAATTGTAGAAGCTTCAGGAGTCGGTAGTGTCTTGTCGTTGTCATTAAATCTCATCCGAGCCGGGGGCCAATTATCCCTTATAGGCCTTTACAGAGACGATGTAACATTAGATGCAAATCTTATCCTTACAAAGGATCTTAAAATACATGGGAATATGGCAAGTGCACGGGTTTGGGAAAGGGCTATTAGACTACTAGAATCAGGTAAACTAAATATAGATAGTTTAATTACACATCGCTTCCCTTTTGAAAATAGCGATGAGGCATTCGCAACTGCTTATTATAAAAAAGAAGAGTCGATTAAAGTGATTGTAGAAATGTAAGAACTGGAAAGGGGATTAAAAGGATTGAGTAAAATTCAAGTAGATATTCAAGGCGATGGAATAGCCATCCTAACCTTAAACTATCCGGAAAAAAGAAATGTATTATCCTCATTTATCATGAAGGAACTTAATGATCAAATAAAGAGGCTATATACAATGAAGGAAAAAGTAAAAGTGCTAATCATTCGTTCTGAGTATCCGGCATTTTTTAGCAGTGGTGGAGATATCAAAGAGTGGCATAGCTATTCAAAATCAGAAGCCTATGATGAAGGGACTAGTGGAAGCAAGATTTTTTCCCAAATCGAAAATAGTCCATTTATAACGATTGCCTCGATTAGCGGCACTTGCCTAGGTGGCGGTAGTGAATTAGCTTTATCTTGTGACCTTCGAATTTGCACGGAGGATGCAGTATTTGGTCAACCGGAAGTTATTCTTGGAAATGGCCCAAGTTGGGGAGGCTATTACCGACTTGCAAGAACAATCGGTGTTTCCAAAGCAAAAGAATGGATTCTTCTAGGGGAAAACTATTCAGCTAAGCAAGCAGAGCAGTGTGGTTACGTTCATAAAGTTACAAGGGACACAAAGGAACTGCAAAAAACGACCCATCGAATTGCTAGACAGCTTGCGAGTAATTTTCAAGCTGCGAAGGTTTCAAAACTTATTTTAAATCAGATTGAAGAAGAAATGGTACCAACCAATGTAATGGTTGATGCATTGAGTGCATCTATATTTGCGGAAACAGAACTCTCCATTACTCGGAAAAAAGCATTTTTAGACAAGAGATTAAATGAAGTAATTGTAACTTAAGCCAATTTTATTACCTACTTCGCTATTGGAATGGCCTAGAGGAGTCCCGTTTTTTCACAAAAAAATTAATTATGACAATTCAAAGTATAATGGTAAACTTGCCATTAACTATGGAGGAAAATTCTATCAGGAGATGCGAAATGACAAAAGAAAATGCAACAATTCAAGATGTGGCGAATCTTGCAGGTGTTTCAAAAGCGACTGTATCAAAATATATAAATGATATCCCCTATGTGGCAACTAAAACGCGAAAGAAAATTGCAGAGGCGATAGAAGAACTTCAATTTCGTCCAAATACGTTTGCACGTGGCTTAGCGAATAAATCGCTTAGTTTAATTGGTTTAGTTATTTCGGACTTTCAAGTATCAATCAATATGGAACTCATTAAAGCCATTGAAGTAGAGTCTAGACGACTTGGGTATAATTTAGTGCTTGTCAGTACGGATGATGATGATAAGAAAGAGGAAGAAGTTTGCGAGATTTTGATTAACCAGTATCGGCATTTAGATGGAATTATCCTTGCGAATATGAGAATAAATGGCACGAGTTTATCAAAGCTGGAAGGTGTTTTTAAAAATATTGTTATGGTCCATCGTCATGTTGAATCTATGGCAGTTGACTATGTCGTAATTGACGGCTATTTGGGTGGGAAGTTAGCTGCTGAGTATTTAATTAGGCAAGGTCATAAAAATTTAGCAATGATTTCTGGTCCTACAAACATTTTTCAATTTAAAGAAAGAATCGAAGGATTTAAAAGTGTTATAAAAGAGTATGGGATTGAAGAGCAAGCATTGATTATTGAAACCGACCAATCTTTAGAGGAAGGATACAGGGCAGCAGAAAGAATCGTTTTAGAACACAAACTGGCTACGGCTATTTTTGCAAGCAGTGATATGTTGGCACTAGGGGTTATAGAGGCGGCAACCCACTATGGTTGGGATATTCCTAATGAAATATCGTTAATTGGTTACGATAATATTTTCTTTTCTAAGTTGGCTAGAGTGCCCCTTACTACAATTGATAGCCGGATGAAAGAACTAGGGACAACTGCTGTCCAACTACTCAATGAACGTATAAAGGGAAGAGCTACTTTAGAACAAATTAAGTTACGGCCTTCTTTAGTAGTTAGAGATTCATGCATTAAATTAAGTGTCCCAAATAAGTAATACACCTCAAGTAATTCATGAAGACACTTTTTCCTGTGTATGGTCATTCTTACTGCTCATGTACAGGACGGTGTCTTTTTGTTTGCCATTCAGGAATAAAGAAAGGAACCAAATGTTGAAATTAGTAAAAATTTTTATTGGAGATGGGGGAGAAGGCACAGTCCAATCATTCATTGGGACTGCACAAGAACTTCAGAAGATTAGTAATTATTAATTGTCTTATATATGTTATTTCGAATAATAAGAGTATTTTCGTAAAAGATAAATATTTTTCTATGGAATCCATTATTTTTAGCATAGTGGGTAAAAAAGGGGGATTGCTAGTGGGCAGATTAAAAGATAAGGGAAAAATTATCACTGACGTTACAAATGGACAAGGTACAGCAAAGCCGCGTTTGTTTACTAATGAAGGGACTAATCTTGTCGTAACAGATATACAAGAGGAACTATTGGCTAAAAAAACGGAAGTAATCGATAAGATGCACACGTTTCTACTTTGTTTAACAGTAAGGTAGAAGACTTCCAAGTCAGTATGGAAATTAAAAAGCCTGAGTCCATCTGAAAAACGGAACCAGGCTTTAATAAGAGATTCTCTAAGTTTTCTTCTTAAACTATTTACCGAAATGGTAGACATCCTAAATATTAGGTGGTTCAGAACGAATTTAATACGATGCTGCACCGCCTATATTTTCAAACTCCTGTGATTTCACAAAAGGATTAATATCTTCTATATTATTATAATAAGCACCTGTAAATCATCCTTCATCTATATGATTTATTTCATTAATATCCCAGTTAATAATTTTAAACACTGAAAATACCTCTGTCCAAAATGGATGGAGGTATTTTCTAGTAAAATTATAATTAAGCCAAGAACACCCGTGACTTCAGTCATGAGATGAATTGGCTTTCTTTTTTTCGAAATACAAATGTCATCATATTGAGAACTTGTGTTCTTTTTAGTGGAATATACTTAGGAAAGGTAGGTGAAAAACTGTGGAAAAGTTGAATAAAGAATATCGAACTTACCAAATCAACATTAAAAACGGTCATAGAATGTATTCCTATTTCGATGAACTTTGTTTAAACAGTAATAACTTAAACAACACCACGAATTTCTTTATCAGACAAGTATATACTGCTCTATACAATGAGGGAATCCTACAGCCTTTACAACAAGAGGTTCTAAAAGTTATTCTTGATAACATCGATATAATGAATGCCAATCAACGAAAAGCATTTCTTAAAAAATTAGAAAAAGAACAGTTGAAACCAAAAGACGAACAAAAAGAAATAAAGGAAAATCTATTTGATTTCCCTTCAAAAGAGAAGTCCTTTTTAGGCTATAACTTTTTGGATTGTCTGTTTAAGACAATGAAGCAAAAAGATTATTATTCGCTGCCTGGTCAAATAAATCAACAGGTTGTTCAGAATGTTGTACAAACTGGAAGAGTTTTTTTGCAAGCTTAAAAGAGTTCAAAAAGAATCCAGGAAAATATACAGCAAGACCTTCTATTCCTGGTTATTTACCGAAAGGAAGCAGAAAAGAAACTGTTCTTTCGAATCAAATTTGCAAAATAAATGCCGGTAAACTTCTGAGCTTTCCAAAAACCAAAAGAAAAATAAATATAGGTAAGTTGGCCAATGTAGACGAAAATAGATTTTTCGATTTTGAAAAGGACCTACAGCAGCTTAGGGGGAAACATATTCGGTGTAACTACAATATAAGAGGACATTTCGAAGTACAGTTAAATGGCAAAATGTTTTCTACACTTGTTTATAAAACATTGGATTATTTAGCTATTTATCGTGAGAAAATGGAAGGTCGATACTTATTTTTCATCGATTCCGAATCGGAAGATAATGAAGAAATTAGGCATAAAATGCATTTATTACCCCAAAATTTACAATCACTCAATTTACCAGTCCATTTCTCAGAAATACAAAAGGAAGTGTATGTAAAAAACTGGATTCGTAGCATTCAGGATTATGGAACAGAAATTCTAGATTAATTGGCGGTGCTCTTAACTTATACACAGGGAATGAAATAATGAAATGGAAAAATTACATAGAGTCAATTTCGAAAGATTATCATTTTAAAACACCTGCAACGAATGCGGAAATAACGCTTCTTAAAGATGAGTTAAATATTGAATTACCTGGAAAGTTACTAGAATTATACTATGAAACAAATGGGATATTTGATGAACATGCATGTCCTCTTATTTGGTCTATAGAACAGATAATAGAAGACAATTTATTTTTTAGAAATTTTGGTGACTATAAAGATTTCTATATGCATTTCGATCATTTACTATTTTTCTCAGATGCCGGCAATGGGGACTTATTTGGGTACCGAATATTAAATGGGAGCATTCAAGATGATGAAATTTTTGCATGGAATCATGAAGACGATAGTAGAACATGGGTCTCCTCTTCGTTAGAAAACTTTGTGAAAGGCTGGATTACGGGAGAAGTTACTGTTTAATAGCAATGTGTCCTAAAAGTTTGAAATATCCGAGTTGAAAGAGTAAAGTGGAGTTGTTTTTGAATTTCTTTACTTAATTAGAAAAGGGAGACCTGAAGTATGACCGAATTTTGGGAAGCAAGTTTTATAGGAAATCAAATGATGTGGGGATTTGAACCTGCAGACTCTGCAATATTGACAAAGGACTTTTTCCTTGAGAAGCAAGTGAAAGATATATTGATTCCAGGTATTGGATATGGTAGAAATGCAAAGATTTTTTTGGACTACGAAATAAATGTAACAGGCATTGAGATTTCCAAAACAGCGATTGAATTGGCAAGTCAAAATGGGCTTTATTTGAATATTTTTCATGGTTCAGTTAACGATATGCCTTTTGAGGACAAACTATATGAAGGCATATTTTGTTATGCACTTATTCACTTGTTGAATAAAGATGAGAGGGAAAAATTTATAAAGGATTGCTATAATCAATTAAAGCCAGGGGGATATATGATTTTTACTACGATTTCAAAAGAAGCCCCAATGTTTGGAAAGGGCAAACAACTTGGAAAAGATTATTTCGAGATAATGGAAGGGGTAAAAATGTTTTTTTATGATTCCGAATCGATAAAACAAGAGTTTGGAAACTATGGGCTGATAGAATTGACGGAAATTGTGGAGCCACATAAGAACATGGACAATAAACCTCCATTTAAATTTTCCATGATAAAGTGTCAAAAAGAATTATAACTCTTTTTTAGTACGCACGAAATGGATAGGCGAACTAAGGGAAGTTAAAGGGCTTCCCTAAAAAACGGAACAAATTAATTCTGGTTCTTACGACAATTTTAAGCAGTTAAGTTGGATTTTTTGTTATTGAAGAGGAGGAATAATAAATGAAAAGAGTAGATGTTGCATATGTCCTGCTATTTGATGAGCTTAAACAGAAAGTATTAATGGTAAAAAACAAAGGTACAGGTGCTTCCTATTATACGCTCCCAGGTGGAGCAGTGGAAAAAGGCGAAACGCTTAAGGAAGCTGCTGTACGTGAAGTGAAAGAAGAAACGGGATTAGATGCAGAAGTGGATGGTATTTTCTCTGTTGGGGAAGCATTTTTTGAAGAAAGGGGACACCACGCTATCTTCTTTACTTTTGTCGGAAAAATTATCGGTGGAGAAATAAACATATCCTATCCAGAAGAAATTGAGGAAGTGACCTGGATGGATCTAAAGCAAGCGGAAAAATACATACATATTACAAATGAGCATGAGGGGTTGATAACGGACAGAAATACTGTTCCATATATGCTAAGAGAAGTTTTACAAAAGGGGTGATTTCTTGAAAAGCATTTTAAATTTAATTATTGGTCTTGCATTCTGTTTTATTGGGTATTTAGCATTTGGGGGAATCATTGCTTATATTGGCTACGAGGGAGCAGGAATTTTATTCGGAATTATTTTCATTATTTTATTAACGATCATCATTAATTTACTAATGAAAATAAACAGTAACATAGAAAAATTAAAGAACAAATAGTCTCAAAAAAAGTGATGCTTTTGTCTATTCTGTCGGTCGATAAAAGATCGAATGAGCTTATATAGATAAGAATTTTTAAAGTTGTATTTTATAGTTCTTCCTGGGAACCCTAAGTACAAAAGGGTTGCTAAGATGATTAAAAAGATTTACGCAAGTTTTCTTATAACATTCCTGTTATTATGCCAATTAGAAAATGCTTATGCGAGTGAGCGAGTGGTGCTATTAAGCGTACCATCTGATATATGGTATAAAAGGGTCTACTTATTGGCCGATAAAAAAAGTTGGATGGATTTTGAGAATTTTACCGTGCAAATTGGTGATCGAGGAGTATTAGTTTATCATTTTCCTGATTGGTACCATGGCAAGTATGATCCTGCACTATATTATCAAGATATAAATGAGGACATGCTGGAGGATGTCATCATCGTATTAAATAATGATAAAGCTGATCATAAGGAGATTCATATCCTCAATCAAATACAAGACCCTTACCTAAGATTTGAAGAGGCGCCAGTTGAACCTATTGACTTGACCATTAATCGCCTTGTGAAAATAAGGAAGCATAATCATATCCTGAGTATTCTTGCGAGCAAAATAAAATATGAAATCGATCTATCCCCATATAATTTTACAAATCCTCGTAAACCATACTTCAGTACAGAGACAGTTGAATATTCTATCGAAAATGGCGCATTAATAGGAACTATGAGTGTCAACGTAGTGCGAGATGATAGTGTTTATGGAGGTTTGCTTGGTTATTTAACTATTGTGTACTTTTGGGACGGTAAAATGTACAAAGCAAAATACGTAACATTTCAACAAGAGGAACCTGAAAAAAGCGGAACGTTATCGCAGTGGAATACGCAAGGAACTATACTGGAAAGGCGTGTAGTAAATGAACAAGGCGGTATTTTTGGATCGAGACGGAGTAATTAATGAAGTACTATCGGACCGGGTTAAATTTGTGAACAAGCCGGAAGAGTTTTATTTTTTACCGGGAGTGCCAGAAGCAATTAAGAAATTGAATGCTTTTTTTGATTACATATTTGTTGTAACGAATCAAGGCGGTGTGGGACTTGGATTTATGAAGGAATCGCAACTCATTAAAATTCATGACCATATGATTGCGCAACTTAAGATAGAAGGGGCAATTATTCATGAAGCGGTTTATTGTCCACATAAACCGAAAGCGGGTTGTGCTTGCCGCAAGCCAAACAGCAAATTAATCGTGGATCTAGGTAAAAAATATAACATTGATTTAGCCCAATCTTACATGGTTGGTGATACCGATACAGATATTATTGCAGGGAAAAAGGCGGGTACAAAGGGGGTTTTTTTAGGAAAGAGTGACCCACTTGCGGATGCCGTCTATCCTGACCTGTTAAGTGCTGTCGACTGGATCATAGAGGATGCAACATCAAAGCAAGAAGGGTGATTAGTTTCGCTAAAAGGGTATAATAATTGGATAATAAAAAATAAAGGAAGACAAGGAGACAAGATGACAGAAAAAAAAGAAATGATAGAAACTGGATGGAATTTCGATAATAGTTATGCTCGTTTGCCAAATATATTTTTCACAAAACAAAACTTACACGCTGTGCGCGCCCCTAAGTTGACGATACTGAATGAGCCATTAGCCCAATCATTGGGATTGGACGCCCGATCGTTACAAAGTGATGAAAGTGTAGCAGAGCTTGCGGGTAACCGAGTTCCAGTAGGTGCATTGCCGCTTGCTCAAGCTTATGCAGGGCATCAGTTTGGACATTTTAATATGTTAGGGGATGGGCGTGCTATTCTTCTTGGCGAGCAAATCACGCCTACGAATGAGCGATTTGATATTCAGCTGAAAGGAGCAGGAAGAACACCCTATTCACGTGGAGGAGACGGTAGAGCTGCCCTCGGTCCAATGCTAAGAGAGTATATTATAAGCGAAGCAATGCATGGACTTGGTATTCCTACTACCCGAAGTTTAGCAGTAGTGTCTACGGGTGAACCAGTAATCCGTGAAACGGGCTTACCAGGTTCAATTCTCACTAGAGTAGCTGCAAGTCATATACGCGTTGGTACTTTTCAATACGCTGCGAGATGGGGCACGAAAGAGGATCTTTGTGCATTAGCAGATTATACTTTGGAGCGACATTTCCCAGAAGTTGCCGCTGATTCGAATCGCCATCTGTCCCTGCTTCAGAAAGTAATTAAGAGGCAAGCGGAGCTGATTGCTAAATGGCAACTTGTTGGGTTTATTCACGGAGTGATGAATACGGATAATATGAGCATTAGTGGAGAAACGATCGATTATGGTCCTTGTGCCTTTATGGACGTGTATGATCTGGAAACGGTATTTAGCTCTATTGATACACAAGGGCGCTATGCATATGGTAATCAGCCAAATATTGGAGGATGGAATTTAGCGAGGCTTGCTGAATCTTTATTGCCATTGCTTCATGAAAACCTGGAGGAAGCATATAAACTGGCAGAGAAAGAACTTCAAGCGTTTCCTAAATTGTATTACGCTAATTGGCTCTCCGGAATGCGAAAGAAACTAGGATTATTTAATGAAGAGGTAGAGGATGAAGCACTTATTGAGGAGCTCCTCGGTATGATGCAAAAGTATCGCGTGGACTACACAAATACTTTCTTGTCATTAACTTTTGATAAGCGTGGAGATACTGCACTGTTCGATTCTAAGGAATTTGGCGATTGGTTTGAAGAGTGGCAAGCAAGATTAAGCAGACAAGAAGAGTCAAAATCCTCCGTCCTGCAACTGATGAGAAACAACAATCCAGCGGTAATACCTCGCAATCATCGGGTAGAAGAAGCGCTAGATGCTGCGGAACAAGGTGACCTAAGTGTGATGGAGCAACTTCTTGGTGTACTTTCAAATCCATACGCTCATACTCCTAAACAAGAGGAGTACTCCACGCTGCCTGTGCAATCAAACTGTTCGTACAAAACCTTTTGCGGCACGTAATGTAAACAATGTTGAATCTATGCTTGATCGAATTGTGCGTGGCATCGGATCTTGCGATTATGGGCAACATTCCCAAATTGTTAATTTAACTAAAAATTCTAACAAAAGACTGATTGAGTAAGATATCAACTCAGTCTTTTTTTATTACTTCAAATAACAGGACTTTCAAGATTCAAAGATGCTTCTACCATATCATTAACGTACTCAATTAATGATATAGAGTAGATACTTCAATAGTGGAAATTTTTTTCAAAAAATAATAAAATGGCGAAAAATATTTACAATTATCAGAATTGATGATATAGTCTGTTTGTAAGCGATTTCAAATATTGGTTTAAGGCGGGGAAAAGAATATGTTACTAGATAAGTATAAGGGGATTATTCCTGCATTCTATGCTTGTTATGATGAATCAGGAGAAATATCACCCGAGAGAATTAAATTATTAGCTAATCATCTCTATGAAAAAGGAGTTCAAGGTCTTTATGTTGGGGGAAGTTCGGGAGAGTGTATTTATCAAAACCTTGAGGAAAGGAAAGCGACTTTAAAATATGTTTCTGAAAGCCTGAAGGGAAAACTTACACTAATCGCTCATGTCGGAGCTCCATCAACTAAGGAAAGCGTGGAATTAGCGAAGTATGCGGAAGAGTTGGGATATGATGCACTTTCCGCTATACCGCCCATTTATTTTAAGCTTCCGGAGAGTTCCATTGAAAAATATTGGACGGAGATAATGGATTCGACGGAACTGCCATTTATTATTTATAACATACCGCAAACGACTGGCTATAATCTTTCTATTAATCTGCTTACAAAGTTATTGAAAAATGACAAGCTCATTGGGGTAAAAAATTCTTCCATGCCTGTAATGGATATTGAAAGATTTAAAGCTGCGGCACCTGAAGAGTTTATAGTATTTAATGGACCTGATGAACAATATGTCTCTGGAAGATTAATCGGCGCGGATAGCGGGATAGGCGGCACATACGGTGTGATGCCGGAGCTATTCTTAAAAGCAGAAGAGTTTGTGGTGGCTGGTAACTTTTCCGAAGCGAGAAAAATCCAACGTGATATCAATGACATTATTATTGCATTATGTTCATTGAACGGTTCGATGTATTCCACGATTAAAGAGATCTATAAATTACGCGGGATTAATATCGGAAGTGTGAGAGGGCCATTGGAACCTGTATCTGGGGAAGATCTAGGGAAGATTGAAATCATTAAAAATATGATTGATGTAGCCAAACAGAAATTTGGAATAGAAAACTAATATCAAAAAGGGGTGTAAGTGGATGAAAAAAGTAGGATTCTATTTATTTGTTGTCTTGAGTGTATTGTTTATTATTGGATGCTCACCTGAGAAAGATTCAACTAATGAAGATAGTACAAAGCCGTCCAATGATTCGGTAGTGCCAGCTGCAGAAAATGGTGGCACATTAAATCTTGTTACAATTGATCCTAATGGGTTTGGCGAGAGGATTGAACCATTGTGGTTAAATAGGGGAGGAATGCACCAAAGGTTAATGTTTAGAAGCCTATTTCTACCAGATGTAGATTTGCAAAATCTAAATCCAGATTTAGCTGCAAGTTACGAGGGTTCAGACGATGGGCTTACGTACACAATTACGATGAAAGATGGACTTAAATGGCATGACGGGGAAGACCTAACTGCTGAAGATGTAGTTTGGAGTATAGAAACTGTGCTAAAAGCGACGCAAGTCAATGCGATTTATACAAATGCATTCTCTTCGATTGAAGGGGCAGCGGATTGGATAGCAGGGCAAAGTGATAAACTTGCAGGTATTACGGCTGAAGGAAATACAATCACAGTTAAACTAGACAACCCAGTAGGAAACTTCCTACCTGTATTAGGGCAATTCGCAATATATCCAAAGCACTTATTGAAAGATGAAAATCCATTAGAAATTCATAATGCCGCTTTTTGGGAAAATCCAGTTGGGAATGGAATGTATAAGTTAGAAAAACTGGAACCTGGAAACTTTGCTACATTTGTTCCAGCTGAATCTTATGAAGGTACAAAGCCTAAAATTCAGAAGATTGTGTTGACGGCTGTTGCAGAACCAACTTCGGCAGCAAAAACTGGCCAAGTAGATTTCTTTAACACGAATGTTGCAGAGTTCATTGATAGCATGAAAGCTGTTGACAATTTCGTTGCACATCCTATCGATATTCTTTTTTACCGTTATTTCTTAGTGAATATGGAAGATACAGAAGGAAATGTTAATGAGAAAATGGCTGATAAGAGAGTTCGAGAGGCTCTTATGTATGGAATTGACAGAAAGTCGTTAACAGAACAACTATATCCCGGCTTAGCTGCAGTCTTGAACACTGGTGTTCCACCAACTTTTGACGAAAGTTATACGGATGCTCCTGAATATGAATATAATCCAGAGAAGGCAAAAGAGCTTTTAAAGGAAGCAAACTTTGATTTTAATGAAACGATTAAGCTACGTTTTTACTATGGCGACCAAACATCCATTAACTTTATGACAGCTGTAGCGCAGTACCTGACTGAACTTGGAATGAAAGTGGATGTATTGCAGTTCCAGGCAGACCCTACAACAGAACTTTACAAAGTAAGAGATTACGATATTGCACTTAAAGGGTTATCTTCATTTGGTTATGAGGAATGGTACGGTGAATACGAATCAACAAACTCAAATATGATCAACATCTTTGGTCTTGATGGTATTTTTGACGATGGAGTCGCAAAGTTAAAAGAGACGGTTGATGCTGTGGAACGAAAAGAAATTCTTCAAGAACTTCAAAAACAAGAAGTGGAAAATCTTTATAAACTTCCATTGTATACAGTGAATAGTTATTACTATGTAAATGAGGAAAAGCTTAAGACCGCAGGAATCTACGGAAACCCTTGGTATAACTACGACATGAAATTCGAAGAGTGGGAAATAAAATAATGGACTGAAAACAAATCGCAAATCAATACTTCTCTCGATTTGCGATTTGTTTATATAGAATTCAGGTGGTGAAGTAAGTGTTAAAGTATATCATTCGAAAATCGCTAGTCACAATACCGATGTTATTTGTAATCAGTATTATTGTATTTTTCGCTATACAATTATCACCAATTGACCCCATAAGTTATTCAGCTTCCCCGGATGTAGCGGTAGATTCGGAAAACTTAGAAGCGCTTCGAGAACATTTGGGATTAAATGATCCGTTATACATACAGTATTACCACTGGATCATTGCTGTTTTTAAAGGTGACTTTGGCTATAGTATTATAACTGGTCAACCTATAGCAAAAATATTAGCCTTAAAGTTGCCTGCAACCATTGAACTTTCATTGTTAGCTTTAGTAATCTCCACGATTATAGGTGTGGCGATGGGATTAGTTTCTGCAATCAAACCCAATAGTATGAGTGACTATTTTTCTCGAAATGTTGCTGTCCTAGGTATTTCAATTCCCGAATTCTTTTTTGGGATTATCATCATTCAAATATTTGCCATTCAATTAGGCTGGTTACCCATTAGTGGTCGTATCGGAGTAAACGATGTTACATTTTGGGATAGGCTCCCAAATTTGATACTTCCCTCTTTTACGTTGGCAATCGGAATGTTGGCCGTACTCCTAAGGTATACAAGAAACTCCATGTTGGATGTTCTCAGTAAAGATTATATTAAGACAGCAAGAAGCAAGGGGATTCCAGAGTGGAAAGTATTTATATTTCATGCATTTCGAAACTCATTGGGATCAATATTAGTCATTCTCGCTTTCCGCCTTCCGATGCTAATTGGCGGATCAGTCATTATCGAAATGGTATTTATGTGGCCGGGTATTGGGAACGCGATCATTAGCGCGGTTTCATCGAGTGATTATCCTGTAATTATGATTACGACAATGATGCTTGCATCGGCGATATTAGTAGCAAGCTTTTTAGTGGATGTGCTTTCCGCATTTTTAGACCCAAGAATCCGACTTGAATAGTGAGGTGGCTATGATATGACTATGACTACTTCAGCGATAGAAGTAAAAGCAAAAAAAACTAGTCTCTTGAAAATTCGAATGAAAAAAATGCGGTCAAATAAATTAGCGACTATAGGTCTACTAGTTTGTATTGGAATGACCTTATTATCGGTATTTGCCCCATTCATAACAAGTTACGATCCAGCACAAATGAATCTTTCCAATATTACACAAGCTCCAAGTGCTGAGCACATTTTTGGAACCGATAAGTTAGGTAGAGATGTATTTGCCCAAGTTCTATATGGTGGACGTGTTTCCATATATGTTGGTGTTTTAAGTGCTTTAGGTGGAACGATTATTGGTGTACTAGCAGGGGCTATCGCTGGTTACTTTGGTGGGAAGATTGATAGCATACTCCTAAGATTTTCAGAGATTTTCATGACATTCCCACAACTAATATTAGTGCTAGTGTTAGTATCCCTTCTTGGTCAAGGGGTAAACAATCTAATTATTGTGTTTGTCATTACAGGGTGGATGACGACATTCCGTCTAGTAAGAAATGAATTCTTAACTGTAAGGGAAGAAACGTATGTAAGTGTATGTCGTTCTTTTGGAATCCCCACTTCATCCATAATATTTAAACATATGCTACCGAATACAATGAGTCCAATTATTGTAGCATTTACAGTAAACGTTGCGGGTTTTATCTTGGCAGAAGCGGGATTGAGCTTCTTAGGTCTTGGTGTTCCTGTTACAACACCAACATGGGGGAATATTATGAATGCTGCACAATCAATTGATGTTGTCACAAACTATTGGTGGTTATGGTTAGCGCCAGGGATAGCAATTTCATTGTTTGTTTTGGCGATAAACTTCTTAGGAGATGGATTACGAGATATTTTAGATCCTAAACAGTGAGGGATTAATTATGAGAAAACTAAATTCAATATTAAAGGTAGAAAATTTAACTGTCTCATTTAGTGATGGAAAAGAATCCACAAAGATTTTAAAAGATGTTTCATTTTCAGTATTCAGTGGTAAGATGTTGGCGATTGTCGGGGAATCTGGATGTGGAAAAAGTGTCACTGTTCACTCTATCATGCAGTTATTACCTAAAAATGGTAAAATAGATAGTGGAAAAGTACTTTTTAATGACGGAGGAAATGAAGTAGATTTAGTCAGTATGAAAAAGTATGGAAAACAGATGAGAGCGATGCGTGGACAGAAGATTGGTATGGTTTTTCAGGACCCAATGGCTTCCTTGAATCCAACTCATCAAGTGGGAAAGCAAGTAATGGAGAATTTAATGCAGCATTATAAAATACCTAAAAAAGAGGCAAGGGATAAGGTAATTGAGTTATTTAAATTGTTAGGAATTCCTGATCCAGAACAGCGTATAAAAGATTATCCTCACCAATTTAGCGGAGGTATGCGGCAAAGGGTAATGATTGCAATCTCCATGATTTGTAATCCGAATTTGTTAATTGCCGATGAGCCAACTACAGCTCTCGATGTAACGATTCAGGCTCAGATTATGGATTTAATGAAAGAACTCCAAGAAAAACACGATAAATCAATCATATTAATTACACATAATATGGGTTTGGTGGCGGAAGTAGCTGATTTTGTAGCTGTTATGTATATGGGGAGAATTGTTGAGTACGGTACGGTGAGAGATATATTAAACAATCCAAGCCATCCGTATACGCAATCACTATTGAAATCTGTACCAGTTATGGGGTTAGACAAAAATCAAAAGCTAGCAACAATTAGAGGAACTACTCCAAATCCGAAAGATTATGTGAAAGGATGCGAATTTGCAGGTAGATGTGATTTTGCAATGGAAAGTTGTCTAACAAGAGATATTCCCGACATTAACTTAACTAATAGCCATCAAGTAAGGTGTCTATTAGTGGAAGAAAGTAAGGAAGTGATTGCAAAATGACTACATCTAAACGTGAAGAGATGATTTTCAGTATTAAAAACTTGAAAACACATTATCCAGTACTTGGAGGTTTTTTCAGAAAACAAATTGGAACGGTGAAGGCAGTAGATGACGTTACGATAGATGTTCGAAGAGGTGAAACGTTGGGTATTGTCGGAGAGTCTGGCTGCGGAAAGTCAACTCTGGCTAAAACCATGATGTTATTGGAAAAACCAACTGAGGGAAAAATGCTATACGATTTTAACGGGGAACAAAAAGATGTAACCAAACTAAACGCCGGAGATGTGTTTGATTTTAGAAGTCGTGTACAAATGGTTTTCCAAGATCCATATTCTTCCCTCAACCCATCCAAAAGAATTATAGAATCATTTGATGAGCCACTTAGAGTACATGGTTATAAAAATCCAGCAGAAAGAAAACAACGCATTATTGAGTCACTTAGAATGGTAAATCTTAGTGAGGACTATTTATATCGATTTCCCCATGAATTTTCGGGTGGCCAGAGACAGAGGATTAGTATCGCAAGAGCATTATGTATTAATCCTGAACTTATTATTTGCGATGAACCTGTATCGGCACTTGACGTATCAATCCAGGCACAAGTTTTAAATTTAATGAAAGAAATTCAAAAAGAACTGAATCTGACATACGTTTTTATCGCACATGATTTAAGTGTTGTCCAGTATATGAGTGACCGTGTTGTTGTCATGTATTTAGGGAAAATCGTGGAAATTTCTGAAGCATCCAATCTACATGTTAATCCACTTCATCCTTATACGGAAGCATTACTTTCTGCGGTACCTGTTCCAGTTGTTAATGAAGGCAAAAGTAAACGAATACCTTTAACAGGCGATGTTCCAAGTCCAATCAATAGACCATCGGGATGTCCATTTAGTAACAGATGTCCGAAAAGAATGGATATTTGTACGCAAGTTGAGCCTCCATTGCAATCATATGGTGAGGAAGACCATCAAGTCGCCTGTCATTTATATACGAAACCAATTTGACACAGGAGTGATTAAGATGCAGAAGACGACAAAGTATTTGTTCTTAGACTCTGGAATTGTAAATTCCCATTATGGTGATAATGTTGAAATGCATTTGAATACTATTCAAAAAGATGAAGTGAATAACCCGCTCTTTACTGAGGAATTCTTTTCTAATCCATCAAAGAGCTGGGAAGTTCGGTACGATAATTCTTATCCAAATGTATTTTATGATCGGCAAGAAAAAATTTATCGGTGCTATTATACTTTATTTTTAAAAGATGATCATTCAGCAACAACACCTTTAGAAAAAAGACCAGGACAGCAATACCAACCTAGTTCAAAAAGAATTACTGGATTTTGTTATGCATTTTCAAAAGATGGAGTCAATTGGGAGAAACCGAATCTAGGATTAGTCGAATTTAATGAAAGTAAAGATAATAATATTATTTTTAGGAATGCACATGGTTCTTGTGTATTTTTGGACGAGGAGGAGACAGACCCTAAGAAAAAATACAAACTATTGACAAAGATAGAGTATTCTCACGATAACCACTTTATGGCTGTTGCCTATTCTAATGATGGGATTCATTTTGGAGAACCTATTCCGTGGCCAAACTTCAATCCACAAGCAGATACATATAATTATTTTTTTAGAGACCCTGTGACACGGAAATTCATTTTGATTACACGTATTTGGAAAAACGGATTGAGGATTGCTGCCAAATGTGAAAGTGTAGACTTTATTCATTGGTCGGAACCAGTTGAAATAACGAGAGGTCAAGGAGCTGAATCCCAGGTTTATTCTATGCCTATTTTCCGTTATGAAAATATCTATCTAGGATTGCCTTCTATGTATAAAGAAGGTGACCGTTCAGATGATGATTTTGACACGGTTGATTTGAAACTAAATTTTTCAGTCGATATGAACAACTGGGAGTTCGTTGCACCTAAGGAGAACTTCATTGTGCGTGGAATAGGGAAGTATCCAACTGGTGAATTTGATTGTGGATGTATTTTTTCTAGTACACCTGTTGAAATCGATCATAAAATCTATTTTTATTATATGGGTGGTAATGGCCAGCATACGAACTTCCGTGAGACTTCATTTGCAAGAGGTTATATAGAAAAAGATAAATTTGCTTATTACGCACCTAAAAATGAAGGCAGCAAATCAATTGTGCTAACATCTGCTTTCAACTTCTTTGGGGACCAATTAAGCATATTGGCTGACTTAGAAGAAGGTGGGTCCATTCAATACGAAATTGTAAAGCGCAACTCGTTAGAATCTATGGAAGGTTTTGGTGTAGCTGATTGTGAGCCAATTATCGGATCGGGTTGGAGTTCAATGAAGTTTAAAAACAAAAAAATAACAGACTTAGGTAATGAGCCATTCTGTATTCGATTTACTTTTGAAAAAGCAAAATTATTTGCACTTGACGGTTTCTTAAATGTCTTGAAGAAAAAGTATAATCAATAATAAAGAGAAAAATTCAAGGAGTTTTCTACTATGACCAAACTTGAAACACAAGCAATTTTCTATCCGAATTATGCTGGTTCGAAAGCATATCGAATTCCGTCCATGATAACATCAAGTAAAGGAACAATTATTGTTGGAATTGATGCAAGGATAGTAGATCAGAGGGACAATCCTAACAAAATTGAAACGGCGATTAGGCGAAGTAATGACAATGGAAAAACATGGGATCTGATTCGGAGAATTGTAGCTTTTGCTGGAGAGGGTTTAGATGGTGCGGCTGCTATTGATACGGCTCTATTAGAAGATGAAGTGACTGGTACGATATTTATGATTTTATGTCATACACCAGGTGGAATTGGTCTCCGGACTAGCGAAACTGGGATTGGTTTTGATTCAAAAGGACGTAGGAAACTATTTGACAAAGACGGAACGCTTTATTTACTGTCCGAGGACGGCAAGGTTTTTGATTCAACGGAGAAAATAACTAATTATACAGTTGATGCCCAAGGGTATGTTTATGAGGACAGTAAACCAAGCGGCAATATATATTATAAAAAAGGAATTGATCCAAATGAAACCTTGCTTGAAGGAAGAACATCTTTTTTACAAATGATTCAAAGTAAAGATGATGGATTTACCTGGTCGGAACCAAGCGAGCTAAATCCATTCGTGAAAGAAGAGTGGATGCGCTTTATCGGATCTGGTCCTGGGCGTGGACTACAATTGAAACATGGCGAAAAAGCTGGACGTTTGGTGTTTCCAATCTACTTTTCCAATGAAGAGGGTCACTTATCATGTGCTTGTATATATAGTGACGACCATGGTGTTACTTGGAAGAGAGGGGAGTCGCCAAATGATGAAAGGGAGCTGGATGGAAAAGTTCTTTCTGCAAAAGAAATCTCTGATGTAAAGCAGTACTTAACTGAATCTCAAGTGATTGAATTACCAAATGGAGATCTCCAATATTATATGAGAAATCACTATGGACTTCAAAGAACTGCCGTGACTAAGAGTACGGATGGGGGCGAAACTTGGGATGATGTGACATTTGACATGACTTTGTTGGACCCAATTTGTCAATCTAGTGTCGTCCTTTATCCTGATCAAGGTGATGGTAAGGTACGAGTGTTATTCTCTAATCCAGCCAATGAAAATAAACGAACAAAAGGTACGGTTCGCTTGAGTGAGGATGGAGGGGTAACCTGGCCGTATAAGAAAGTGATTGAAGACGGCTATTTTGATTATTCTTGCTTAACGATCCTTCAAAACGGCGAAATTGGTGTCGTTTATGAACATATCTATGATGATAGTGATTTAAATAATATGGATATTCGGTTTGGGACATTTACGTTGGACTGGTTGAAATCATAATAATTCGGTTACTTCTGCATTGAAAATAAGTAATAGGGGTGTACTAATGAAACCTATTTTGTTGAATTCACAAACAATACGAGGTGCCTTGTCACTCGAAAAAGACGGTGAATTTATTATTCCTTGGCGAATTTTTCATGAAGAAAAAGAATTCTATACGCCAAATCTACTTAATGGAACTGCAGAAATACCTGCCGGTGTTCGAATAACATTTGAAACAAACGCATCAAACATAACAGTGGAAATTGCGGTATCTGAAGCTGAAGTTGAATTCGATCTTGTGATAGATAAAGCGTTCGTGAAAACAATCATTGTGAATCCTGGGGACACATCTTTTACTGTGGATGGTCTTTCGGTAAGCACTAAACTTGTGGAAATTTACTTGTCGCAACAACGAAAAGTAGCGGTAAGAAATGTTTATATTCCCGATGAAGCAAATTGGAATGTTTATTCGACTCAAAGGAAGAAGTGGATTACATATGGGAGTTCTATCACTCAATGCACTGCAGCAGAAAGTCCTTCGAAAACTTGGCCAGCTATTACCTCGAGTGAATTGGATCTTGATTTGATTTGTCTGGGATTTAGTGGGCAATGCCATTACGAGCCAATGATAGCCCGAACAATTAGGGATACGCCTGTTGACTTCATTTCCCTGTGTGCGGGAATAAATATTTTCGGTGCAAATAGTTACAATCACCGAACATTCCAAGCCATCATCATTGGATTTATTAAAATAATTCGGGAAAGGCATATCGCTGTTCCAATTGTTTTAAGTTCTCCTATTTTCGGGACATTTAGAGAAGAAACTCCTAATTTAGTTGAATTTACTCTAATTGAAATGCGAGAACAGGTAAAGGAAATTGTAGATATTTTCAGGAGAAATGGTGATAAGTATATTCACTATGTGGATGGACTAGATATTCTGAATGCAGAAAATGAAAGTTTACTCCCAGACGGCCTTCATCCTGATGCAGAAGGGTATAAGATGATGGGACGCAAGTACGCAACTAAGTTTAATACTTATTTTACTTGATAAAAAATAGTGGAAAAGCCATTGGCAATTCATGAGCATGGAGTTGTATTTATATGAAAACTAAAGAGGCAATTTTTGCATCAATAAAAGGGGAACTTATTGTTTCATGTCAGGCACTTCCTGAAGAACCCATGCACAGCTCGTTTATTATGGGGAGAATGGCTTATTCAGCGATGAAAGGTGGAGCTAAGGGAATTAGAGCTAATAGTGTCGAGGATATTAGAGAGATTAAACAAACGGTAGATTTGCCGATTATCGGGATTATCAAAAATGTATATGAGAACTCTGATGTGTTTATCACCCCAACATTTAAGGAAATAGATCTTTTATATCGTGAAGGTGTAGATATCATTGCGATAGATGCTACGAAGAGAATAAGACCTGATGGCAAAACAATAAGCGAGGTTTATCCTGTTATTAAAGAGAAATATAAGGATCAATTATTCATGGCAGATTGCTCTACGTATGAAGAAGCAAAAACAGCCTATGAATTAGGATTTGATTTCATTGGTACAACGCTCAGTGGTTATACGAACTACACCCAGGAGGTTAACTTGCCAAACATGGAATTGATGGAAAGATTAGTGAAAGACTTTCCTGTGCCAATCATTGCAGAGGGTGGTATTTGGACGCCAGAAGAACTTAAGCACGTATTCGACCTTGGAGTTTACTCAGCAGTTGTTGGAACAGCCATTACACGACCTATGGATATTACCAAAAGGTTTATTGAAGCAATAAAATAAGGTATGTAGGATGAAGCAAATGAAAATAGTAGCAGTAGATATTGGGGGAACTTCGATTAAAATATGCCTATCTGATGAACATGGGAATATTTCTTCGTTTAAAGAGATTGATGCTGAGGCTAAAAAGGGTGGGCCATATTTAATCGAAAATTTGATTCAAGTAATAGCAGAGTCTTATAAAGGGTTTGATGGCATTGCTATTAGTACAGCTGGTCAAGTAGACAGTGAAGAAGGTTCAATCATTTATGCGAATGATAACATTCCAAATTATTCGGGTATGAATATAAAAGGTATTTTTGAAGCGAAGTTCGATGTACCCGTGAAAGTAGAAAACGATGTAAATGCGGCTGCTATCGGGGAAAAGCATTTCGGCGCAGGTAAGGAATTTAATGATTTTCTCTGTTTAACTTATGGAACAGGAATTGGGGGAGCAATTGTCATTAATTCTACAATTTATAAAGGTCTTAATGGAGTTGCGGCCGAGTTTGGTCATTTAATATTACATCCTGAAGGAGAAAAATGTAATTGTGGACATCAAGGATGTTATGAAATGTATGGATCTACTAGAGCATTGGTGAAGAATGCGATGGAGCTAGACAGTAAGTATGCCAATGGGCGAAAGATTTTTGAAGGTCTTGAACAAGGAGATACTAAATTAGAAAAAGTGCTGAATGACTGGGTGGATGAAGTTGCCTACGGTTTAGTTTCATTAATTCATATTTTTAATCCACCAGCAATTATTATTGGTGGCGGGGTGATGGAGCAGGAAAGGCTATTGGTATTGATAACAAATAAAGTAAAGAAATTAATGATTAGTAGTTTTTCCAATGTGAAAATAGTGAGAGCTACTCTTGGAAATAAAGCTGGATTACTAGGTGCAGTATCGCTTCATTTTTCGAGGAATGACTAGGGGGAAGGGCTTAATGACCAAAATAGATATACTTTCACTTATCCAATCAAGATACCATACCTTTACGAATACGGAGAAAAAAGTGGCCGACTATATCCTAGAAAACATAAAAGATGTGATATATATGTCGATTACCGACTTGGCTGATGCTTGTAATGTAGGGGAATCAAGTGTATTTAGATTTTGCAAAACACTAAAGCTTAGAGGTTATCAAGAATTTAAAATTGCTTTAGCACATAACACTTCCTTAGAAGATGAAATGCCACAACTTTCGAGTAAAATTACAATGCAAGATACCATTGAAGAATTATCTTCCAAAATATTAACTGCTAACGTTAATGCACTGACCGAAACACATAACCAAATTAATATAAATGATGTGTCTAATGCTGTTGAGATGATAATTAAGGCAAATAGAATCCACTTCTTTGGTGTTGGAGCATCATTAATGACTGCGTTGGAAGCGAAGAATAAATTTATGAGAATAACAAATAAAACAGAATGTACGATAGATTCTCATCTCCAAATCATGTCAGCCTCATTAATGACAAAAGATGAAATTGCTGTTCTTATTTCTTATTCTGGTTCGACTAAAGATATCATCCAAGTGGCAAAGGTTGTGAAGGAAAGAGGAGCAAAGATTATCTCCATAACTAGATTTGCCAAATCACCTCTAACAAGTTATTCAGATATTACGCTCCTATGTGGGTCCAATGAAGGACCACTGCAAGGGGGTAGTTTATCAGCTAAAATATCACAGCTATACTTATTGGACCTTCTTTATGCGGAGTACTTTAAGCGAACTAAAAAAGAATCGAGCATTAACAAAGAGAGTACTGCAAATGCGGTTATAGAAAAGATGTTGTAATAGATTCCTTGCTGGAAAAGTATCTTGCAAAGGAAAACATTACAATATTGCCATTCTACTAGCATAGGTTGGAAAGTCTTCAACCTATGCTAGTAGAGTAGCAAGTATTATCTCAACGATTAAGGGAAGAAAAATGTCATTATGGTTTTTTCATAAGGAGAGACTATTTGTGGGAAAAACTTTACTAATATCAAATATTACAATCGCAGATCCGACGAAAGAGAGTATTTTTGGAGACGTTTTTTTGGAAAGTGGGAAAATTATAGAAGTTGCTACTTCTATAAAAACAAAGGCGGATAAAAACATTGATGCCGCTGGTAAAGGCTGGATCCTAGTCCCAGGGTTTATTGATATTCATATCCACGGAGCGTCAGGCTTTGATGTAATGGAT
The DNA here is from genome assembly GCF_006861775.1 of Psychrobacillus soli. Lineage (GTDB taxonomy): Bacteria > Bacillota > Bacilli > Bacillales_A > Planococcaceae > Psychrobacillus > Psychrobacillus soli. The sequence goes on from NZ_VDGG01000014.1 coordinate 41,040, forward strand.
GCAACAAAAGAAGCATTAAGTGGTTTGGCAAGTGCACTTCCTAGAGAAGGAACGACTAGTTTTTTAGCAACGACAATGACGCAAACAGATAGAAGTATCGGAAAAGCGTTACAGAATGCAAGTTTGTTTACCGCTGATGATACGCAGGCTGAAATGCTAGGTATTCACTTGGAAGGTCCTTTCATCTCATCCAAAAGGGCTGGCGCACAACCGATTGAACATATTCTACCGGCCTCTTTTTCATTATTTAAGAAATGGCAAGAACAGAGTAGAAATCGTATTAAAATTGTAACATTAGCTCCTGAAATAGATAATGGGCTTACTTTTATTAAGGAACTGACTACAAATAACATTATTGCATCGCTCGGACATACAGATGCAACAATAGAAATAGTTGGCGAAGCGGTTACAGCGGGAGCTAGACATGTGACTCATTTATATAACCAGATGAGCCCTTTTCATCATCGAGAACCTGGGGTAGTAGGAGCTGCTTTTTTGGAAAGAAATCTGACGGTTGAAATGATTGTTGACCTGATTCATAGTTCGCCCAAATCCGTTGAACTTGCTTTTCTTCAAAAGGGCGCAAGTCGAATTATTTTAATTACGGATGCGATGCGGGCAAAAGGACTTGCACCTGGTACATATGATTTAGGTGGACAGGATGTCGTGGTTACTTATAGGGATGCACGGCTTGCTGATGGGACGCTAGCTGGGAGCATATTAACAATGGAGAATGCAGCGAAAAATATGAAGTTGGTAACGGATTGTACATTATCTGAACTTGTGGCGATGACATCTACAAATGCTGCAATACAGTTAGGACTTTCGAATAAGGGTAAGATAGAATCGGGAAAAGACGCAGATTTAACAATTATAGATGAAGAATGGAATGTTCAAATGACCATTTGTCGCGGGAATATTGCCTATACAAAGGGGGGACAATTATGCAGGTGATTGTGCTCGATAATTACGATGCAATTAGTGAGCAAGCAGCCCGATTGGTAGAAAAGAATATTCAAGAAAATGATCAATTAGTCCTCGGACTTGCAACAGGAGCAACGCCACTTGGTTTGTATAAAAATCTGATTAGTGGTTACAACGCGCGAGGCATTTCCTATAAGAATGTGAAGACAATAAACCTAGATGAATATCTAGGGCTAGAAAAAAATCACCCGGAAAGCTATCATACATTCATGTCTGAGAAGCTATTCCAGCATATAGATATTGCAATGAAAAATACATTTATTCCTGACGGCAACCCAAGTTCTGCTGAAGAGGAATGTATACGTTATGAAGAGATAATTGACAGTATAGGTCCAGTCAATCTACAAATATTAGGAATTGGAACAAATGGTCACATTGGTTTTAATGAACCGGGGACTGATCCAAACATGTCAACTCATGTAGTGGAACTAAAAACATCTACCAGGGAAGACAATGCACAATTCTTTCAGTCGTTAGACGAAGTTCCGAGGCACGCAATTACGATTGGAATCCAAACGATATTAAAAAGTGAGCAAATTATTATATTGGCTTCTGGAAAAAGTAAAGCAAAAGCCGTGAAAAGGCTGCTAGAACAAAATGTTAATAGGAATTTTCCTGCATCATTTTTGTGGAAGCATGATCATGTTACGCTAATTGTGGATCGAGAAGCATACCAGTTTGTCCAATCAATAAAGTAGTGAAATAGCAGTTTACTATACCGTCTAAGCTTCTAGATGTCAAAATCGAAAATACCGTGTGTCATCGCCCACCCTGAATGTTAAAACAAGTAATCACGATGTTTCAATCCCTTCCTGTTTGATCGGTAGGGATTATTTGTGTTTATTTTTAATGGTACAGGAGTGGTGGATGGGGTAACTTCTTTGCTTAAAATGCAATGCTGATATTCGGAGAAAATGCTCGGTCCCTTTTATCGTAGGAAAAGATCCAGTAATCTTCTACTTCACATTCATCGTTTGATATCCCAATCTGGCAAACTTTTTGTTGTACATGAAAAAGACTTCCAGTGCCAGTACAATTCCAAATTGTGCTGGCATTGGAAGCTGATTTTCCCTTATCTAGCGGTTTCTTTAAATTCAATGTGGACCAATTCGTCTGTTTTTCTAAATATTCGATATGCCCCAATTTGAGGTTATACTAAGGGACATTAGGTTATAAGAATTTATTCTATTAAACAATTATTTGTTGAAATGATATACATCCCAAATGTCTGGTGTTTCGGAACCGATATACCAAGCGGCTGCACCGCCTAGATGATATTGGTTAGCAAGATCGATTCGTAGTTGAATCGATTGTTTGTCCTCCAACCATATTTGGTGCTTCTCTCCATTTGCAGTAAATTCAACATAATTTTGCTGCGTATTTTGATCCCAAACTTTTTTAAGATTTTTAGATGAAATTATTTGCTCAACCTCAACCATTGTGCGGTCTATACCTTTCACTTTTTTGGTCGTTAAATTAGTCACCCATTCCCTCGTGTAAAATGGTACTCCTAGAACGATTTTATGAGATGGTACGTCATTCATTAATAGCTCCACACCTTGTTTAGTCCAAGGAATAGAAGCTACAGAACCTGCTATTGGACTAGTTCCCCAATGTTCTTCGTAGCCCATCATCACGATATAGTCAGCAACTTCACCTAGTTTTTTTCGGTCTAAGCTGCCTGACCAAAATGGATCGGTGTTTTCTCGTGTAACGTCCACAGAGACTTTAATATTATGCGGCTGAAGAGCCTTTTTAAGTTCGGTTATGAAAAGGACAAAATCTTGTTTGGTTTTCGGATCGATGTTTTCAAAGTCGACATTAATCCCATCGCTTTTTGTTTGAACTAATGAGTTCTTAAGAGCTGCAACTAATTTCTGACGGTTTTTAGCATTATTTAATACTAAATCAGTCAAAACCGGATCGAATTTGTTCCCAAATAATGGCCATACTTTTTTTCCTTTACTATGTGCATCCTTCAGATACTTTGTATCCGCTGTAATGGAAACAAAATTGCCCGAATTATTTAAAGTATACCAACGGGGCGACACGACATTTAAATTGGAATGGCTTAATTGCTGAGCATAACTTTTGGTTCCTCCGTTATACTTCCAACCCATAACGATTCGTTCTTGATTCTTTTGTTGTAAAACTGACTTCTTAACCCATCCTTTTTTGCCACCTAGCAATTGAATTTGCATGTAGTAATCAGGAATGTATAATATTTGCCCCACAAGAATAGTTGATGAATTCAAATGGTTCAATTTGATTAAGTCATGAATGGACACTCCATACTTTTTGGAAATTTTCCATAAAGTATCTCCAGAAATGACAGTATGCATTTTAGTGGGGGATAGATCTCCCGATACAGTGGAGAGGATAGAAAATTCTTCCCCTTTTCTTAAAGTTGTAATTACAGTAGAACCTTGTTTAGGTAAACTTAATACTTTAACATTATCTATTTGAACAGTCCCAACTGAAAGCGAATTGCCAGATGCTTCTCCTTTAATCGGTCCGAAACTTAATAATAAAATTAATATCATGATACTATGAAGTGTTTTTTTCATTTAATCTCATTCACCTTTAATTTGATAGTAGTATAGAACTGTCTAAGGTTACTATAGATTAAATGTAATAGATACAGGTACATTGTGGTAGGGGAACCAGTGTTGAATACGGGTGCTATCTCTATGTAAATATCAGAATTTTTTATTATATGATAAAATAAGCATACTTGCAGTCTATTGAAGGAGGAATATATGATAATTAGAGAGATGCAGTTTTCAGACATAGAAAGCGTGAGTTCTATTGCAGCTCGTACTTGGAAAGATACATATAGTGCGTTTATACCAGAAGAGATTCAAGGGAAGGTTCTAACAGATGCTTATTCCTCGGAGACGATGGAAAAAAGATTTAAGTCCTCGATAACATTGGTTGCTGAAAATAAGGAAGAAATTATGGGGTATGCTTTTTTCTCGAGCGATACCCTAGGTAAAGACGTTTTCTTGGAATCCTTATACGTTCATCCCGATCATCAAGGAAAAAAAGTCGGAAAACAACTCTTACACGCTGGACTTTCAAAGTTCGAAGACCCGACAACTATATCGTTAACTGTATATAATGGGAATCCAAATATCACTATTTATGAAAGAATTGGATTCAAAGTAATAGAAGAAAATAAGGGCAATTTTTATGGACATCCTATGGTTTTTATATTAATGAAAAGGAATTTAATCGATCATTTTAAGTAAATCTGGATGTTGCGTGACACAAGTGGCCAATCGTTTCATATATCCTGTGTCTCACAGGGATTGGTCGGCATTTTTAAAGTTGTTTTTTTGAATCACTTTACTAAATATAGAAGCAAGCACTTGTTGGAACAACATACCAAAGACTACAGGCATTGCAACTTTCGGTGGGAAATACGTGGTAGCCACAATAACACCAACCGCAATATTTCTCATACCACCAATGAAAACAAATGTTGTTAGAACACTTGTATCTTTCCAGATCAATCTGCCAAGTAGTATCGCAAAGATATAACCGGAGATAGATAGAAAGAGTACAACGAATATGACACCGACTAATTCCCAACTAATATCTTTTAGATAAGGTGCTACCGCACTACTATTGATCATAACCACCCCAAAAAGACTTAATTTTGAAAGCGGGGCTAAGTATTTCCCAAAAGATCGTTGAATAGAGCCTTTAGAAAATTCATTAAGTACAATTCCTACAATGGAAGGCAGAACAATCATCCATAATAAGTCGATGATAGTGGAAGATGTATCAATTGCTATACTTTCACCTGCAATTAAATCCAATAAAAAAGGCATAATTATGGGAGATAATAAAGTATCGATCAATATGATCGATAAACTGAGTGGTAAATGGCCTTTACACATATTGACCCAAATGACACTTGTAACTCCAGTTGGAACAGCAACAGAAATTACATATCCAATGGTTAACAGTTGATCATCAAAAATAATAATGGATAAAAAATAAGCCCAGATAGGCATCAAAATATGTAGAAATGCGATGCTAAATAAAATTGTTTTCGGATATGTAGTAAAAACCTTGATATCGTAAAGTTTCATACTCAGACTACTGGAAAAAGTCATAAACGCAAATAGCCATGGCACTAAGAATAATAGATGCCCACCAACATCTTCAAGTAATACACCTAGTACTAAACTTAATGGAGTTAAAACAGCCATCCATCTTTGGATAAAGAAATTGAACTTTTGTAACAAAGGGACTTCCTTCCTTCTAAAATACTCTGTGTTCATTATACACCTGGAAAATAAAAAATAGGGAAATTAGCATTACATATCTCTGTGTAAGAAGAAATAGCAGGTAATTCTGAATCGCACTAAAGAGGTTTTTTAGTAAGGAGTAAAGAATATTCTATTAAGCAAACATAGTTTGTCAGTTTTTATGTAGAAATGAGGAAAATGATATGTTAGAACAAGATGGATTTTTTATCAGCACGGATAAAATTTATTTAGATGTTGAAGTAATCTATGAATTTTTAAGTAAGGAATCCTATTGGATGACGGGTACCACGAAGGAAATAGTAAAAGCATCGATCGAAAATTCCACTATTTGCTATGGCGTTTATGAAGGGGATCCAGCTGATGGTTCAGCTAAGCAAATTGGATTTGCGCGTGTTGTGTCTGATCTTGTGCGTTATTCTTGGCTTGGGGACGTTTTTGTACTTCCTGAATATCGTGGAAGAGGAGTAAGCAAATGGTTAATGAGTGTTATCATCGAACATCCAAAGTTAAAAGGAACGAGTTTTCAACTGTCTACTAAGGATGCTCACACACTCTATGCACAGTTTGGTTTTAAGCCATTAGATCAAATTGAAAATAGAATGGCTAGACCGCTTGATTGGGATGCTATTAATGAAGCATATAGCTTAAAAATAAACAATTAAAGTAGAATCACCTTTTTGATTTTGTTCAGCCATTCTCTCTTACACAAGACTGCTCAACAGAAATTTCCATAGAGGAAGAGATAAGAATGCCATTTTATCAGAGAGAATTTTAATGAAATTATATAAGAAGCTTAGATATATGGAAAAATACATGAAATCATTAACCATCAGCCAAGAACGAATTCGAGAAGATATGATGGATTATAGTGATAAATATATGAAAAAGGACTCTGCTCACACACTTTGAACGGAGTCCTTTTTATTCAATAAAGGGTTTTAAAAAAGAGTTGGAGAATATTTTTATGAAGTAATCATTTTTTGAAAAATACCTATTAGCTCATCATAAAGCAGAAGGTAATTTTAAAATTTTGGCTATAATATGTTAATAGTATGATTCAATAACATGGAAAATGGGTACGAGAAATGTGAAGGGTGTGGGATCGATGGTATATGTTAAAATTATCGTTCAAGTACTAGTCATCTCGCTGTTTATTTATTACGTAAGTGGGCGACTGATGGGTTCACAGATAAATTTTATGAAACGGATTATGTCAGTTCTCGGGAGTGTAGCTTTTACTTCTTTTGTTTATTGGTATTCGTATTTGCGTTACACGGCGTATTTAGACGATGTATATGTGTTGATGGACATTCGGACAATTATTTGGATCGGCAGTATGCTGCTTATATCCATGCTACTGTATCTTTTTTTCGAGCTGTTTGACCCGCTTGCCATTGGGGAAAAAGGGGAGCGTTTAACGAGGCATAAGTCTCCTTTTTTGTATTTGAGGAATCAGTGGAGAAGCCAAAAAAGATTGGCGCAAGTGATGCAAATTGCGATGAAAAACGGTATCTCGCGTACTCTAAAATACGCTCGCCACAGGGAAAATGACCATGAATTAGCGATTGCGTTTCGTGATACTCTGGAGGAGTCAGGTGGTATTTTCATTAAGTTTGGTCAAGTGTTATCTACTCGTAATGATCTATTTCCTAAAGCTTTCGTAGAAGAACTAGGTACACTTCAACAAAATGTAAAACCACTTTCGGAAGAACAAGTAAAACGTATATTGGAAAAATCGTTACCATATAAAATGGAAGACGTGTTTTCGGATTTTAATATGACACCAATTGCAGCTGCATCTATTGGCCAAGTACATAAAGCAGTTTTGCGGATAAGTAATGAGGAAGTAGCCGTAAAATTACTGCGACCAGAAGTAAAAGAAATGATGCGAGACGATTTAATGATATTGGTGCAGTTTGCCCAATGGGTTTCGGATAAATCGAAATGGGCAGAGAGTTTAGGTTTTCGGGAACTAGCGACTGGTTTTGCGGAAAACATGCGAGAAGAAGTTAATTTTGATATTGAAATGCGGAACACGATGCAAGTAGCAGCTGCGCTAAAAAAAAGTTCGTATCAAATGAAAATCCCCTATATTTATACAGAATATAGCAATAGTCAATTGATTGTTTCTCAATTTGCGCGCGGGCAAAGTATTGCTAGCAGACAGAATTTGTTTGAATCTTTACATGTAAATAGAGAAGAATTCGCTCGCACCGTGTTGTTTTCTTTTTTCGAGCAAATGTTATATTCAGGCATTTTCCATGCGGATCCACATCCGGGGAATATATTTATCGACGAGCGAGACGGAAATCCAATTTTGTTGGACTTTGGCGCTGTAGGGCGTTTAGCAGTACCGCAGCAAGAAGGGATTAAATTATTCCTCATGGGAATTCAGCAAAATGATGCGAATATTTTATACGATGCAATTACCTTACTTGTAGAAGAACATGAACATATAGATCGTTTGAAAATGGAGCAAGCAATGGCGCAAATTTTGCTTCGGATTTCGTATGTTCCTCGTATTCCGACAGAAGAACTTATTCATTCTCTTTTTGCTGTCGTTCGTGATTTTGGTTTATCGTTTTATCCATCCGTCGGAATTGCGTTGCGCTCGCTTATTACACTAGACGGGACATTGCATTTGATCAAAGCTGATTTTGATCTATTCACGGAGGCAAAAGATTTCTCCAAGCAATATATAACATCGATGTTAAAAAGACCGTTTAAAGAACCAATCGAGACAAAAGAAAGATTGGAAGAAGAGTTTGCATTAATGTTACCGGCACTAAGGAAAATTCCAAGACGTGTAGATAAACTTATACAACGGGTAGAAAGTGGAAAAATCATTTTGCATCATGATGTATTTTCCGATAAGCATAATGCAATGTTTGTTACTCAATTATTCTCTCGTTTCGTGTTATTGCTCGTAGGGATAACGTTTGGATTTATATCGGTTGCACTTTTAGCGATAGGGCAATTCATCGAAGCACCATATGGCGTGTATTTAAACACTGCCGCATATGTAGGGTTGTTTTTGTGTGCGGTATTACTCGTTCGTTTATCGATTCAAGCAATACGATTGATGAAGCGGGGGTAGCATACTAATCGGTAGTGAATAAAGTGATAAATAGGGTTAAAACACTCATTTTTTAAAATTCTAAATATGGTATAATTTTTTCATTATTAAGGGAACAAAGCATGTGGATCACTTATATTTGTTTACTTCGACCGTAATTATCATCGAGGTAACAAGCAAAAGTATCTTCCAGTTCCGGCATTGCTTTATGTGTGGGGGATAGGAGGATAATTAATGTTAGAAAGTTTTTTTGTCAATATTTTATTTATTGTTTTACCTATGTTACTTATTAATGTCTTTTTTGATATGAATGAAAGACGATATGAGAAATTGTTTTTCTTGTTCTTTTTCGCTCTCTCGATGATTCTATGTATGAATTTTCCGTTTGTTTTGGAAGCTGGCGTAATTTATGATTTACGATATATCCCATTTACTATAGTTGCGTTATACGGTGGATATAAAGGTGTATTTCCACTTTTTGTACTATTAAATATACAGCGATTTATAATAGGTGGGGAAGGTGCGTTTCAGTCATTCGTATTAGCAACGGTTGTTTTTATTGTGCTGCCGCTCATGTCTAAGCGTTTTAAAGCGTATCATTCAAAAAAGCGGGTTATCATTGGTGTTTACAGCGCGGTAATTGTAGTTTTAGTTTATTTATTAGCATTGGCTCTATTTTTAGGGGAACTAACGTCTGAATTTTGGACACTTGCTTTTTATGCATTGACTATCCAAGCAAGTGTAATGGCGATAAATCTAATTTTGATAGAAAAAATGATATCCAATAAAAAAAAGCGAGAATATATTCTTTGGGCGGAGCAGCTCCATGTCATGGGAGAGCTTTCAGCAAGTGTTTCACACGAATTACGAAACCCTTTAACGGCGACGAAAGGCTTTCTACAATTATTAGCTACATCTGAAACGAACACGAGTAAAGACCAATTGTATATCGATTACTCTTTAAAAGAAGTGAAGCAAGCGGAAAAAATTTTGAATGATTATTTGGCATTTTCAAAGCCACAGTCAGAACATATGATTTATTCGGATTTAAAGGAAGAAATCCAGTATGTAAAGGATATGTTGCTGCCATTTGCGACCATCCATAATGTCAAAATCCGCTTCCATTTTTCTAATTCGTTGAAAAAAAAATATGACCAAAATCAGATGAAGCAGTGTTTGCTTAATTTGCTGAATAATGGAATCTTGTCTATGAAAGAAAAGGGAGGTATTCTTTCTATTACCGTAAAAGAGGAAGGAAAGAATATCATCATCCGAATAGCAGATGATGGGATCGGTATGACAAAGGATGAGCTCCGTCACCTTGGGAAACCCTATTATTCCTTTAGAAAAGATGGAACTGGTCTTGGTATGTTAATGGTTTACGGAACGATCGTGAAACTAAATGGGAATATTGATGTCCAAAGTAAAGTTGGAGAGGGAACAATCTTTACAATCGCTATTCCTACATAAAGAGGAAGAAAAAGGATGTGCTAAGCTGCACATCCTTTTTATTGTACATAATATAGGAATAATGCGTCGTAAAAAGTGTTCACTATCCTTCGCACTGCATTCCTCTTCAAACTCGCAACTTTTATAAATAATGCGTCCAATTCCTGGTCGTTTCACTCCAAGTAAACTTGCTATTTTAATAAATTGGTTGCTTTCACCAGCAATTTGGTTGCTCTCATGTTGATTTGATTGCTTTCGGAATAGAAATGGTNCTAAACCATTTACTGGATTCTCATAGTAGAAAAACTTGTATAAAATTTTGTTTTTAACGAGTCGATACTGAGTAAGTATGCAAATTCCATTACTTTTCGCTGCAGGCGTCGACTGGACCCGAGGCGAACAGGATGTTGGTCACGAAGGTGTTGCTACACGATGTGGCGACCTTAGCTTTTTTTCTTTTATATCCCTGTTAAAGTAGGGTGCTCCCAGTAACTATCGGCAACTGTGCTAAGATTGCTCGTTTTGAAATGTTGAAAGTTGATCTTGTCCAATGTTTCTCTACTCATTAGTACAACCATCACATCCTCCATTTCTACATTCCCAAATGGGTCTGTGAGGGGGGCTTTAACTATGAAGGTTGCCTGGTTTACATTAAGGTGATCTTTCATCGATTTCATATAATCAAAAGCTGTATTTAATGAAGTACGTTTAAGTGTTTTAGCTGTTGAGACTTTTGTTGCCTCTATAATAACTTCTACTACACCACTTTCATATTCCGCGGATACTACCGTATTTTCTCTTTCTTCTTTAGTGGAACCGAATCTCTTTTTGATTAAATGAGCTGCAATTTCATCAGGAGAAGGTTTGTTTTCTACTGTTTCTTCGCTTACTGTTTCTTCCTGAAAAGCAGATGTAATCGCATCTGCTCTTTCCACTCTAGTTTGGTCGCTATCATCAAATGTATTTTCAATAATCCCAACCGCTAAAATAATGATTAAAATGATAAACCACCATTGTTGATAAAATGGGTCCTTTGAATTTTCTGCCAAAGTAAATCTCCTTTCTTACTGGGACAAGTCTTTTATTGTATGCAAGGTGGTATGAAAATATTTTAGTTTCCCTTGTAGGTTTATGTCACGATGTGATATAGTCGAGGCATGACATATTAGAGGGTGACATAGTGGAGAAAGTGATTAAGAAATATGTGCCAATGACAGAAACGGCTTTTTATATTTTGCTTTCCTTAACCGAGCCAAGGCATGGGTACGGCATTATTAAGCGAGTAGAAGAGATGACAAATGACCGCCTGACACTAGGGTCCGGTACAATTTACGGTACATTAACAAAAATGCAACGGGATGAAATTATTACGATTTATTCGGACGAAAAACGGAAAACGATTTATGAAATAACAGATCTAGGTAAACAACTGATGCGTGTAGAGATGAAACGATTGAAAGAATTACATGGCAATGTATTACGTTTCGAGGGGGACTTTCAATGATTGAAAAGAAAGTGAAGTGGCTATGGAGCTACAATATCGGGAAAACGGAGCAATGGCTTTCCAAAATGGCAAAAGAAGGTTGGCACTTAATAAGCGTCAATCGGTGGACACGAACATTTAGTTTCGAAAAAGGCGAGCCAAGAGACATTACTTATCGCATTCAATACAATTCAAAGGGTAATACTTTACCAAAGACTTTGCAAAAAGAAGGATGGTCACTCGCGTACTCAGCTGGAAAATGGATATTTTTAGTGAATGAAGAACAGACAATTCGGCTGTATCCATCAAGAGATGCACTTGTGAAAAGAAATCGCACACATGCATATGTATTGAGTGTAATTTCAATTTTTTATATTTCCACATCCATGCTGCCAATTATTTTAGTATCAATTCTTTCATCAGTAATGAAAGGTGAGGAAGTTCTAATTGAAAACTTATGGATAATAATACTGTCTGTCGCTGGAATTATCGCCGTAGCAAGCTTTGCTATATATGTGTTTAGGACATATCGCCGATTTGAAATTAGCGAGATGGATGCAGCGATAGATTCAATCCCCACGGGTAAAAGAATACGTAAATTTAGAGCGGCTTGGATGTATCAACTAGAGGATACGAGAGAATGGTTGGAAGGATTTGCGGAACAAGGATATGAACTGGAAAGAGTAAGAGCTGCAGTTTTTACATTTAGAAAAACAGAACCTAATCATATAAAATATGAATGCATGTTTGAATATAAAGTGCAGCCGTCCTATTTTGCAACACATAAAGAAATGGGCTGGAAGCTTAAGTATTCTTCCAATATGACGCTATTAAACTATTCAATTTGGGCGAAGCATTATAAAGAGGAAGAAGAGGTACCTCGTTTTTCGTATGATAAACAAGAGCAACGACAATCGATTAAACGCGCTTTTAGGATGAATCTTGGTATGAGTATATACCTCGTCTTCCTTTTATCTTTTTCTTTCTACACTAATACGCTAGTGAAAGATGAGCCTTTTATTGCTTGGAGTTTTGGTGGAGTGATGAGGCCGTTACTATTTCTCGGATTATTATATTGGTTTTATAAATTCGTCCAAATTTTGATCAGTTATTGGAAAACGATGAAGGCGTTAGATTAAAATGTAAACTGAATAGAGGTAAAATAATTGAATATTAATCAGAAGGCTATAAAATTATGAGAAAAAAATAAATATGAAGATGCTTTAATATTATTTCAGGAAGCAGTAGATGAATCAAGAAATGTCCAATCTTTGACTAATCTCGCTTGGATGTATTGTTATGAAGAAGATGAATATATAAAAGCGATGGTTTTATTAGAAGAAGTTTTAACTATGAATCCATTATCTTATTTTCCATATAATCTTTTAGGTGAGATTTATGTTAGGAAAGAAAACTGGCAATCTGCAAAAGATGTACTGATAGATTCAATTGGCATCTACTCAACTAAAACTGCTTATAATAATTTAGCAGTAGCATACTACCATCTAGGAAACTTGGAATTGGCTTCGCAACATTTTCTAATGGCCTCAGAGAAATCTGATCATGCAATGTATAGCCATGTAAAGTGTTTGATTGAGTTAGGAAATTTACATGAGGCAATAATCAAAATTGGAGATTTTTCCGAAGACGAGGATGACTTTATTGGAGCAATAGATGTAGCTGATTTATATGTAGAGGTGGGAAGATATCAAGAAGCCGTCAATTGGTTTGAAAAGGGGTGGAATATTTATTGGAAGCAACCTAATTGGGTTAGCCGATATGTATATTCATTGCTCCAACTAAATGACTCAACTTCTGCACATTAAATAATAAATGAAGTGATCATTCAAAAAATAGATGAAATAAAAAAAGCTTCTGAAGAAGAATGTGATGATGATGATTGGCTAGAAAGTGACAAACAAGCGTACATAAATGAATTACTAAATGAAAAAGTAGATTATGAACAAATGATTAATCGAATATTGTCTGGTCACATTCCTACAATGGAATTTGATACATCCATTATGACAGGATGTTACTTATTTGGTTGTACTCGGCATAACCATGCGGAGTACAATGTTAAACAAAAAGAGTGATCCAAAAGGATCACTCTTTTTGTGCTGTCATAGCTGCTCGGAGGGAAAGAAAGGAAGTTTCAAATCCTATGGCACCTAATGATCCGAGATTTGAAAGATTGTTTAAATTTGAAGATTGAATGTTAACGTTTAAGAGCTTTAAATGTTCATCTTTTAAGTTTTAGGGTTAAGCTTTAAGCTTTTTACCATACGTTAAGATTAGTTGGATGCAGGGTTTGACCCGGACCCTGCGCGGGGAAACTTTATTCTTTTTCGCTAAAACAGCAGCTGTAAATACAAGGCTTAGCTAATAGTAATAAACGTTCGTGCATTGATTTCGCTTAAAGCTACATCAACATCGTCTTCAAAAGTTTCGATGTCTTGCGTCATTTTCGTCGCAATTTCGTTTACATTGACAGGGTCGATTAACTTCGTTTCCTCCGATTCCCAAAACAGTTTTTTGTAACCTTCTACTGCAGTTAAGTCTGTTTTGCCATCTTTGGAAATCATATTATTTAGTTGTGTATCTAGTCTATCTTGGGCTAGTTCGTTTTGTTGTTCTACTCTTATTTGAGCTTGGCCATAGTCACTGTTCATTTTTCGGAGAAGTGTCTTTTCGACTTCTATAAAATTTTTGCGCTCGATTGCATCAGCGACCGTCATCTTTACTCCGGCAACCTCTACCATTGTTTTCGCATTTGATTCAACGATTGCTGTTTTAATTTGTTTTCTACGATTCATCAAATCTTGTATAGATTGAATGTTTTCTTTCGCTTTATTTTCGAAATCATTGACTGTTTTAAAGCCAGTTATATTTTCTTTCGGCTTTTTAGATGTGGCGAAAGTCGTTTCATTAATCTTTTTTATAATGCGTCCGTCGAGTGTTTTTAATTCGCGTAGGGCTCTTGTAATCGTGATATCCATTCATTTGTCACTCCCGTTGTCGGTCATTTTACTATAAATACCAGTATATAGTAATCTACAAATCTTTTCAAAATATATAAAACAACACGTTTAAAAGGTTGTGCAACATGATAAACACTTAAACGTCCAAAAAGCTCTATGATGTGCGTTTCTTGAATAACAAAACGGCAGAAGAAATTTCATCCCTTTCTTCTGTTGTTTTTTGGTTTGGTTGCTTTCATCGATCATTTAGTTGCTTTAGGCATGAAACTGGTTGCTCTCGAGGTCGTTTTGATTGCTTGCATGTACGATTCGGTCTCTCTTAGCCATTTATTGGTAATTAACGAGGGGTTTCTCACTCAATTAGAGCAAAAAATGAAATACAATACTGAAAAGATAACCTATTAGGACAAAAGTTACCGAGGTCCTCATCGACACTTTCCGGACATTATGTAGAATGAATTCTTTTATACTCGTAAGAGCGATTAGCCCAATGGAGACTCCTAATAGGATGCTTTGTGCCATAATGCTGAGGTAAAGGTGATGACCAATCCAAATAAATAAACTAAAGCATATTGATAAACCAATAAAAGAAAGGAATAAACCTATTATTTTCTGTCCTTGCGCTAGAAATATAGAAGTAAGCGCAAATCCTTCGGGAATATGGTGCAAAATGGTAGAAGTAGAAATGGCGAGAGCGAAAGAAGAATCCCCTAGTAAGTTTCCGATAGTTAAGCTTAATGGAATGGTATGTATGAAAAGGGCGATGGTAAGCAAGTAGACAGAGGAGTTATGTTGGCTGGATGAATATAGTAATTTGTTCACAACAAGTAAAAACATAAACCCAATAAGTATACCTAGAACAATGCCAGGTGATTCATAAACATGGAATGCTGAGGGAATAATATCTGACGCAAGTAGTCCTACTAAGAATCCTCCACATAATAAAGCTAAACCTTCGTTGGAACGACGAAATAGTCTAGCAACTAACCAAGCGATTCCTCCCCCTAAATTTATACTTAAAAATAGAAGTCCTCCAAGAACTAGTGTGCTCAACTGTTATCATTCCCCTACATAAAAAATAATTTCCATTAAAACTTTCTATCAGTAGGATTGAATCATATTCATTCGGTTAACCTAAGCTTGCGAAGATTCTCTTTATTGGAGGTTTGTATATGACGAATTCAAAAGAGAACCCAACGACTCCTAAGTTGATGGTTGACCTGAAGGAACAGATGAATCCTTCTTTTGATGTTATGCTAATACCTTTACAACTAGAAGATGAAGTGGCATTTCTTCTCTATTTAAAAACGGCTGTAGATGGAGATAAATTACAAAGCATTATTATTAAGCCATTTTTCGAGATGAAGTCGGCACAGCATTACGGGGCATATATTCAATCATCACCTGATCTTCTAGCTATTAAATCAGAAGATAACATTCCACTCGAACTTACAAAGGGAAGCGTGTTAATAGCAGTTCAACAAAACTTTTTTCTAATAGATGTGAAGAAAGTAAACACTAGTACCGTACAGCAGACGCTTATGGAACCGACTGTATATGGACCTCAGCAAGCATTAAGTGAGGATATTCTTACCAACTTAAATATCATTCGACATCGGTATAAGGAGCCTACTCTAAAGATTGAAATCTTAGAGTTAAAAGATAAAACGCATAATGATATCGCTATTATTTATGATGAGCAAACTGTAAAGCCAGCCATTTTAAAAACGATTCAGAAAAGAATAAAAGAATTAGATACAACACTTATTCAGTCGGCAGGGGAACTCCAACTTTACTTAAATGGTAAGAGGTTTACTTTATTTCCTACCTTGATGTTGACAGAACGGCCTGATCGTATTTGCTATAACTTAGATGCTGGTAAAGTGATTTTGATGATTGACGGAAGTCCTCATGCATTAATTGCGCCGGTCGTCTTTTTTGATTTTATGGTATCCATGGAAGACAATTATCATTTATTTTGGGTCACCTCTTTCACGCTTGTACTTCGATATTTTGGTCTGATAACCTGTTTAACATTGCCTGCATTATATGTGGCCATTACTTCCTATAATCCGGATATTTTCCGAACGGAATTGGCTTTAACTGTCGCCGGGAGTAGGATTGGTGTGCCATATCCATCCTTTATAGAGGTACTATTTATGCTCGTATTTATGGAGCTTTTAACGGAAGCAAGTATTAGGCTACCGAAAGCGATAAGTGCCACGGCCACAACTGTTGGTGGGTTAATATTGGGAACTGCAGCTACAGAGGCCGCTTTGACTTCCAATATAATGATTATAATCGTATCAGCAGTAGCCATTTCTAGTTTTGTGATACCTATCAACGAGATGAGCTTTTCCATTAGGTTCTGTAGATATATTTTATTAGCTTTCACCACATTTTTTGGAACGGTTGGGTTTATACTTGGATTTTTAGGAATACTCATGTTTTTGATCAATAAAGAAAGTTTTGGAGAACCTTATTTAAAAATGTATTGGAAAAGTAGAAGGAGTGAAAAAGGGGTGAAAAGCGAATGAGTCGCTTTCTTTATTATTTTATTTTTCTTACAATGGTTTCCAATATCATTGCCTCCGTCCCTAAAATTCTTTTGTTTGAAAGCAAAACTGGGGCAATTCCTTCTATGATTGCTGCTGTTATTATTGGAACTATATTCATATATATACTCGTTAAACTATTCAATTCTTTCCCTGGTAAAAATTTACCGGAAATGTTGAAAGCACATACTCCCAAATGGTTTGCTTACCCGGTGCTTTTTTATCTTTTTTTATGTTGGTTTTGTGCCGGGCTTATTACCCTTATTACGTATGTATTTTTATTTATTACTTTTTTCTCGCCAGAAACATCCATTGTAATTACGACGTTTGCGTTCGTCCTTGTTATATCTTTTGGAATTTTGATGAAATCTAGAAGTATGTTATACATGGCAGAAATTGTAATCGTTTTATTTGTTCCAATAATTTTCTTTCTATTGATAAAATTTTATGCGAATCCGAAACTAGACTGGGATTTTATAAAAATTTCTATGATGCATATAAACCACGTTCCTTCCTATTGGGCCTTTGGTGCTTCTCTTTATTTATTTGTAGGGATTGCCGATTTGGTCATTTTTAATAAACTTTTTACTAAAAAGCATAAAATGGGATGGAAACAAGTCTTAATTATTGGGTTAACGGGCACCGCCGTTTTGTTTACGACATTTTTTGTGCCGATTGGTTATAACGGGGTGGAACAGATTGCGGATCTAACTTTCCCATGGGTGTCCACCAGTGATTCAATACGTATGAAATATGGTTTAATCGAACGGGTTATTTTTATTTTTATCCTAGCATTTTTAGGGATCGCATTTGTTAGTTTATTATTACATTGGCATGTTGCTTTAAAAATTTTGGAGAGCATTTTCGAATTTAAGCGCTTGAAATGGAAGGGAAAGTTGTTGGCTCCTTATATTTTCGTTATTTTATTCGGGATAATCTCTTTAGTTTTAACAAGAAAATTGACACAGTACCAACTATTTTCCTTATCTAACTATTTCTATGGATCTTTGCCTATTTTTTTTACTGTATTAATTATTTCCTTAGTAGTAGTGAAAAGGAGAGCTAAATTATGAAGCATCGATTCAAAAATTATAAAGTAATCGTGGTTGCGGCAATGTATTTTTCATGTGTTTTTGTATTGGCGGGTTGTGGATTTAAAGATATTGATAAGCGGGTTTTCGTAACGGGTATTGGAATAGACCCGGCGGAAAAAGAAGAGGGAGGGTATAAGGTGACATTAAAATTATCATTACCTGTTGCTTCTATTAAATCTTCCACTGGACCTAATTATGAATATCTAGTTTATGAAGGGGAAACGCTTGCTGAAGCAATTCGTATTTTAGAAACACATACCGATAAAATACTAGAATTTGGACATACCAAAATTATCGTTATTAACGAAGAACTCTTACAAGAAAATATGAAGGACTTTATGGATTACTTTGTCAGACGTAGTGATATTCAGTTAATAGCCTGGGTAGCAGCTGCTAAAACTTCTGCTGAATCTATTTTACGAGTAGAACCGTCTGCAGAGTCTGCAGTATCATCTACGCTTGTAAACTTTTTTGGTAGTAATGGTACGGAAAGTCCTTTTATCACCTCTACTTTCCTTTATGAATTTAGAAGAGATATGTTATCGGATGGGGTTGATGCAGTATTGCCACTTGTTGAGGCAACAGAAGATAAGAAGGAGTTAATCGTCAATAAATCATTAGTTGTGAAAGAAAAATCAAAACCATTCGAATTAACCGCAGAGCAATCCAAATATTATAATACCCTTCTAAATGGAATGAGCGGGTTCAGCTATAAAGCAGAGAAAGAGGATTTAACCTTTGTCATCAACATGGAAAAAACTACTGTCCATTATAAAGTTATAATGGATGATGGAAAGCCTACTTCCATAAAGATGAATGTAAAAATGATTGGCGTAATTGGTCAATCGAATAAAAACCTAGCATTAAATAATCTAAAGGAGTATGACAAAATAGCCGCAGAGGCAGTGAAAAAAAAGATTACAGATTTTCTCACTACAGTTCAAGAAAAAAATCTTGATCCCATAGGTTTTGGATTAAGATATAGAACGATGATGCTCTACGATAAAAACACGATTTCCGAATGGCAAAAAGCATATCCTGATTTACCGTTTGACGTGAGCGTCGATGTAGCTCTTAAAGGTACGGGAGCAATTGAATAAAGAATGAAAAATCCTCTTTCGATTAGGAAAGGGGCTTTTTCGTTTCATCACACTTTCAAAGGAAGTTTCCCTTTCTAATGTATTCATTGTCCGTTAATATATAATTAAGATAATTTTATTTGCAAAGGGGGAAGCGAGAGCGTTCATATGACAATAGATAAAATGAAACAAACGACGTTTAATAAAGCAACACTCGGTGAATGGGAACAAGTAGCACTTAAATCACTAAAAGGGAAAACACTAGACTCTCTTTCTACAAAAACACTAGAGGATATCATTTTGAAACCGCTTTATTCATTAGCCGACGTGGCATATATACCAACTTCACAAACGGATATTGTACGAAAAGCAAAAAGTTCTTCGGAATGGGCCATCGCACAACTAGCAGAAGGTGCTACAAGCGAAGAAGTTTTAGTGGATATTAAAGAATCGCTTGGAAAAGGGAATAATGTCATTCATTACAAAGTAGAAAAAGATCATCTATGGAATGCAGCACAAATAGAAGAATGGAAAGTACTTTTAGCAGAACATCCTACTATTTTGGATGTAATGAATAATCGGTCTTTTTTAAATCATTTTACTGATCTTAAGGGATTGGTGAAAGGAGCAACGGATGCAGATCTTCCGAATGCTCGAACGTATTTCTTAGATGGATCTAACATCCATCAAGCAGGAGGAGACGCTGTTAGTGAACTAGCAAGCGTTCTTGTACAAGCTGATGCACTTGCTCGTCAAACAAGCATAGGGGAGCTTGTTTCAAAAGCATTTGTTCAGTTTTCAGTAGATACACATTTCTTTATGGAAATAGCGAAAATCCGCGCTTTCCGTATACTTTGGCAAGCTTTCGGCGAAGGATTTGGACATCAGAATATAGAAGCTATTCCTGTACACGCGGAAACTTCCTTACGATCTTTTTCTGTATTAGATGCTCATGTTAATATTCTTCGTGCAGGAAATAGTGCGCTTGCTGCAGTACTTGGTGGAGCGGATAGCGTGACGACTTATCCACATGATTATTTAACAGGAGTTACACCAACTTCGAATCGAATTGCGCGTAATATGCAGCTCGTATTAAAAGAAGAAACACATATTCAGCGTGTGATTGATGCGGCCGGTGGTTCTTATTATGTGGAGAGTTTAACGAAAGAACTGGTCGAAAAAGCATGGACGTATTTTTTAGAGCTTATGCAGGAAGAAACGATAGAAGATAGAGAAGCAAAACTTTTAGCTCGAGCAAATGAAAAATGGGAGCAACAACTTAAATTACTAGCTACCCGTAAAAAATCGCTAATCGGTACAAATACTTACGCAAATCCAGCTGATGTATTACCAAATGCCATTAAACAGACGGATTATAAGCGTCTTGCGGAGCCATTCGAGAAGCTGCGAAAGGCATTTCACAAAAGTCCTTTGAATACTGCTATTATTCCTTATGGTCTATTAAAAGAATACAAGGGACGTATGGATTTTGTTAGTAGTTATTTAATCGCGTTAGGAATTTCTCCAGTAGTAGCACCGGAAAACTTAAAACCGTTCGATTTACAAAAGTGGATAGATGAACAGCGTATTCACTATGTAGTATTTGTCGGAAATGATGAGCAAACAGCAGGGTTAGTTCCTGCATTATTGAATGAGCAACTGTCTGTTCCAATGGATGTAGCAGGGAAATTCGAGGAGTATGAAGACTGGTTAGACGCTGGACTTTCTGGACGTATTTATGCTGGACAATCACTACTTGAAAAAGGACAACAATTGCTAGCTCTTGCCAAAAAGGAGGATTCCAATGTCAACGCCTAATTATTCAGCCGTTTCTATTGAAAATCTAGTAGAAAAATCAATGAATAGTCAACTACAAGCCGGTTTCTTTTTAACAAATGAAGGGATCGAGCTCAAAAAAGTATATGAAGAATCTGACCGAAGCAAGGTACAACATTTAAACGATTTACCAGGAATCGCACCAAATACACGCGGACCATATCCAACGATGTATGTGGCAAAACCATGGACAGTACGTCAATATGCAGGATTTTCAACAGCAGAAGAAAGTAATGCTTTCTATAGAAGAAACTTAGCAATGGGACAAAAAGGTTTATCGGTAGCATTCGACTTACCTACTCACCGTGGTTACGATTCTGATCATGAACGAGTAACAGGGGACGTTGGAAAAGCGGGAGTTGCCATCGATTCTGTAGAAGATATGAAAATTCTATTTAGTGGTATTCCACTCGATCAAATGTCTGTTTCGATGACGATGAATGGTGCCGTTTTACCGATTTTAGCCTTTTATATTGTCACTGCAGAAGAGCAAGGGGTAACTCCAGAGCAGCTTGCCGGGACAATTCAAAATGATATTTTAAAAGAATATATGGTTCGAAACACGTATATTTATACGCCAGATATGTCGATGAAAATAATTGCGGATATTTTTGCATACACTGCAAAGTATATGCCGAAGTTCAATTCGATTTCGATTTCTGGGTATCATATGCAAGAAGCGGGAGCTACGGCGGATATTGAGCTTGCGTATACATTAGCGGACGGCCTGGAGTATGTACGAACAGGGTTGAAAGCAGGTATAGAAATTGATTCATTCGCACCGAGACTATCATTCTTCTGGGCAATCGGTATGAACTATTTTATGGAAGTAGCGAAAATGCGTGCTGCACGTAGAATATGGGCACAAATGATGGCTAGCTTTGACCCAAAAAATCCAAAAACATTAGCGCTACGTACACATTCTCAAACATCTGGTTGGAGTTTAACGGAACAAGATCCATTTAATAACGTAACAAGAACTTTAGTAGAAGCAAATGCCGCTGCAATGGGTCATACACAATCACTTCATACGAATGCACTGGATGAAGCAATCGCACTTCCGACGGACTTTTCTGCTCGAATTGCACGTAATACGCAGTTGTTCTTGCAAGAAGAAACGAATATGACAAAAGTAATTGATCCATGGGGCGGTTCGTATTACGTGGAAACACTGACGAACGAATTGATGGAAAAAGCTTGGGGGCTAATCGAGGAAATTGAAGAACTTGGTGGCATGGCAAAAGCAATCGAAACAGGACTTCCGAAGATGAAAATCGAAGAAGCAGCTGCGAAAAAACAAGCCCAAATTGACTCTTCGAAAGAAATTATTATCGGTGTCAATAAATACCGTTTAGAACAAGAAGATGCAATTGATATTTTGAATATCGATAATACAGTAGTGCGTCAAAAACAAATGGAACGCTTAGCAGAAGTAAAAGCTAATCGCGACGAAGAAGCAGTACAAATAGCACTTAGGGCATTAACAGAAGCAGCTAAAACAGGAGAAGTAAATCTACTAGCTGCGGCTGTGGATGCAGCTAGAAAACGTGCGACGATCGGAGAAATTTCCGATGCAATTGAATACGTTGCAGGAAGGCATAAGGCGGTGATTCGTTCGGTGAGCGGGGTATATAGCGCAAACTTTAGTGACGCTGAAGAAATAGAAGCAGTCAAAAAAATGGCAGAAGATTTCCGTGACAACGAAGGAAGACGCCCACGTATTCTCATTGCCAAAATGGGACAAGATGGGCATGACCGAGGTGCCAAAGTCATTGCGACAGCATTTGCAGACTTAGGATTCGACGTCGATATTAGTCCATTATTTCAAACACCAGCTGAAACGGCGCAACAAGCAGTGGAAAATGATGTCCATGTAGTCGGGGTAAGTTCATTAGCGGCCGGTCATATGACGCTCGTTCCGGCGTTAAGAGAAGAGCTAGCAAAACTAGGGCGTGAAGACATTTTAATCGTTGTTGGTGGAGTAATCCCTGCACAAGATTACGCGTTTTTACGTGAAAACGGAGCTTCTGCTATTTTCGGACCAGGTACAGTTATTCCAGTTGCTGCCCAAAAAGTCATTGAAGAAGTATATAAACGATTGGGTTATGAGGAAGTAGAAGGCTAATGGCTGAATCGAGAAAAAATAACGAAACTTCGATGCATGTCATGAGTGGTATTAAATCGCAGCATGATGGTATGGGGAAAGCTATTGTAAAAAAATTCACGAAAAAGAAAAAGCTTCTTATTGACGAGGAGGAGTATATTCGTGAAATACGTAGTGGCTCGAGGCTACATTTAGCAAAAGCGATTACGTTTATCGAAAGTACAGTAAGCGATCAGCAAGTAATTGGTCAGCGGTTATTAAAACAACTTCTCCCTTACACTGGAAACAGTATCCGAATTGGAATTACTGGTGTCCCGGGAGCTGGTAAAAGTACATTTATCGAAGCTTTTGGAAAAATGCTTTGTGACCAAGGCTATAAAGTTGCGGTGCTTGCGATTGACCCTAGTTCGTCTTTGACTGGTGGCAGTATTCTTGGAGATAAAACGCGGATGGAAGAGCTAGCAAAGAATCCTCGTGCTTTTATTAGGCCATCGCCTTCTGCCGGAACATTAGGTGGCGTGCATAAAAAATCTCGCGAAACGATGCTTTTATGCGAAGCAGCTGGATATGATGTCATTTTAGTGGAGACGGTCGGTGTAGGACAAAGTGAAACGATTGTTCGGGGAATGGTTGATTTCTTCTTACTTCTAGCACTAACTGGCGCTGGGGACGAACTACAAGGAATGAAAAAAGGGATAATGGAGCTCGCGGATGCTATTGTGGTGAATAAAGCAGATGGGGCGAATGAAAAGCTTGCGAAAAAAACAGTAGCAGAATATAAACAAATACTTCACTTTTTAGCACCATCTACACCAAATTGGACAACACCAGCACTCGCTGTTTCATCCCTATATAAAAAGGGACTAGATGTCGTGTGGAACACAATCTTGTCTTTCCAAAAAAGCATGCTGGAAAATAGCGTTTGGGAAAATAGAAGAAAAGAACAAACGGTTGACTGGTATAAAACGATGATCATCGACCGGTTGTATGATGACTTTTTCTCTTCTATTGAAAAGAAACAATCGATGAAGGAATTAGAGCAACTAGTAAGAGGGGAACAGATGACTGTTTCGCAGGCAGTAGATGAGTTATTTTCCTCGAACTCTAAACAATAATCTGATAAGATAAAAATAGTTTAACTTTATTCAGCAAGGTCAAAAACCTAGCAGAATAAAGTTAAGCCTCCGGCGGATGTCATAGATTTTGAATTGAGCTAGCTCATTTCAAAATCTAGACGCAAATACGCAGAGGCGCATTTGATAGGAGGAGTGTTGAACAATGAATATGGATTTTAATTTATTGATGAATGATATGGTTATGCAGGCTCGTGGAGAAATGGAAACTAGTGGTTATGAGCAATTAACAACACCAGAAGAAGTAGACGCTGCTTTTGCTCGTACAGGCACAACGCTTGTAATGATAAACTCTGTTTGTGGGTGTGCAGGTGGTATCGCTCGTCCAGCAGCAGCTAACGCAGTGCATTACGATAAACGCCCAGACCATCTTGTAACAGTATTTGCCGGACAAGATAAATATGCAACGCAACAAGCGCGTAATCTTTTTGGAGACGACCACTTACCATCATCTCCATCATTTGTATTATTGAAAGACGGTCAACCTGTTGCAGAAATCGGTCGTCACGAAATCGAAGGACACGCTCCAACATCGGTTATCACTCATCTTCAAGGATTATTTGAAGAACATTGTGAAGAAGTTTAATACTATTACAAAACAGTGAAGGCATGTAAATGCTTTCGCTGTTTTTTTGAGCATTCTAATTTAGAAGGTGAGGAGAGCAAAAATGAGAAAGAAAACCTTAGCATACTTGCTGTCAACAAAGGTGAATTTGATTTTGCCGTTCAAAAATTTATAAAACGATATTAGGCTTAACTTTTCCAGTTTTAATTGATAATAATAAAAGTGTAATAGAGATAAGCGAAAACGACTGAAAATCGAGTAAATAAGAAGGAATAGATGAAGTAAAAATTGTTTTTAACGAGTTGAGCTTATTATACTAATGGAGCAAAATTGTTCTGTATGTAGGGTCATACTATGAATTGATTTTTGTAGGACCTATAAAAAGGTTATTCAGAAACCATTCGTAATAAAAGTTTGTGAAACATTACACTTAAATCAACGCAGAAGTTTAGTTGAAGAAGGAACTTAACAATAATCGAAAAACTAAATATCTAATGACAGATAGGCGTTAGATAAGAAGATAAAAGGTTACGAAGGAATATTTTGGAGAACTAAGAATCTTGATGGGACTGTGATTAAACCTCAATTAGGAAATGAGACTATCTTTTCTTTCTTTTCCGAGAATGTCAGCTATTTTCAAAGAGAACAAGAAGTGAACTTAAATTTCCAAGTACAAAATATAAACGAGACTATTTAGCATCTTGAATCTATTGGTGTACCTCTTGTAAAGAAAAAAGAGGTTAGTTAATTTGGAAAGTTTATTTGAATTAAAGATTCTGAAGGCTTTTGGAGAAATAGCGAGTTGCATTTGCTTGCTGAATGGTTAATTCTTTAAAACAGTAAATACACAACAATTGCATTCTGAAAAGTAAAAGTGCGAAGTCATTCCAATCAATATATAGTTCACTTTCATTAGTATTATTAAGTTGTCTATTATTCATCATTACATAGACACCTTTACAATTTAATTAAAAAAAGATTGACTGGTCAATAAATGTGGAATACAATTATAATTGAATATTCTAATTATTTATTTTAATGTTTTTTGAGTGGATATTCAGAATTTTATTTGTTGATATTAGAAAAGGGGAAATTGAGCTTATACAAAAAAGGATTAGCAAAGCGAATACACACAAAATGGCTTATAAGAAGGATTTGTAGTAAATGAAAAAAGTATTTTACAGAAGGCAGTGGGGATACTATGAAAAATAATCGAATTTGTCAGATGCTAGATATTAAATACCCGATTATTGAAGGGGGAATGGCATATGTAGGAAACGGATCTTTAGCAGCAGCTGTTTCGAATGGTGGTGGGTTTGGTCAAATTGGATCAGCAGGTAGAACACCTGGAAATTTTGAAGAAGAGATTTTGATAGCAGTTAATCAAACAGAATTCCCCTTTGGTGTTAACCTACCGATAAGTGAACATAGCGACAATACACCCTATATAAATATTATTGAAAAGCATAAAGAAAAAATAAAAGCGATAAGTATTAGTTCAGGTAACCCTCTTCCATTTATACCGATTTTCCGAGAAATGGGCATTATTACAATGATTCTAACTTCGACAGTAAAGCATGCTGAAAAAGCCGAAAAGGCTGGTGGGGATATTATCATATGCGAAGGATATGAAGCGGGCGGATATAACGGTGGGGCAGAATTAACAACTTTTGCTTTGGTTCCACAAATCACGCAAAAAGTTAACATCCCCGTTATAGCTGCAGGCGGTATTTCGAATGGAGAAGGAATGATTGCTGCTATGAGTTTGGGTGCGGACGGTGTTCAAATGGGAACACGATTTGTTGCTACAACAGAGTGCGTGGCTCATGAAAATTATAAGCAACTTCTTATCCAATCCAGGGACGATGATACGACGATTTTAACTAGAAGTATGGGTGGAGTTATGCGTGTGATTAAATCTGATTACGTTACAAAAATTCAGGAGACACTCCAAAATGATTCCACACCTGAAACAGTGTTGCCTTATATAAGTGGGGCTATTAATAAAAAGGCAGCAATTGAAGGAGACCTCTTAAATGGTTGGGTGAATGCTGGTCAGGGAGTAGGATTAATTAAGACGATTGAAAGTGCGGAACAAATAGTAGGAAATATTATTAATGAAGCTAACAATGCAATTGAAAAATTAAATTTAATTAAATTTGCATAGCCATTTATTATTTAAGAGATTAATTGGTAAATCTATAAATTTTATTAACAACACAATTTATATTGACTGGTCAAAATACTAGGTGTATTATAAAGTTGTATATTAATAGAATAATCTAATAATAATTAATTTTTAAAAATTTGTATACTCATGACCAAAAATAAAAAATTGAGGTGTAAAAATGAGAGAGCAGAATCTTCAAATGTTAGTGAAACCGGTTCAAACCATTGCTATTGTCGGCGCAAATTATCGCTTTGCGACGAGTGTTATGTTGGATAATTTAAACAAAATGGGATTTAAAGGACGCATATATCTGGTAAACCCAAGATATGAAACTATTGATGGCATCCAATGTTATCAATCCCTTTTGGAAATTGAAGATCAGATTGATGTCGTTGTCGGACTTGTCAATCCTCATCTAATGGTGGAGGTTGCTAGAGATGCAAGTAAAATCAATGCGAAACTTCTTGTAATTCCTGGCGGGGGATACGGAGAAAGTGGACTGGATGGTGAAGAAATACAAAAAAACATTCTTGAAAGCGCTTCAAAGTCAGGAATGAGAATAATAGGACCGAATTGTATGGGGTATTTTGATATGCATCATAATTTTACTCCGTACATTGGCACTTTGCATAGACCATTACGACCTATTAAAAAAGGGTCTGTTTCTATTATCTCACAAAGTGGTTCAGTCAATGATGCTTTTGTTGCATCTAGGCTTGGTATAAACAAAATTTATTCGACAGGTAATGAAGCGGATATTAAAATGGCTGATTATATCAATTTATTAGCGAACGACTCTGAAACATCCGTTATTATTTTATACATTGAAGCTGTACGGAATCATGATAGTTTTTTGAAAGCGCTTGATTTGTGTAGTGCTAATAAGAAACCAGTCATTGCAATGAAAGTCGGCAGAACAAAAAAATCAGCAGCTGTTGCCAATGCGCATTCAGGAGCACTTGCTGGAGATTACAAGATTGAAAAACTGGTTCTTGAAGAGCATGGACTAATTTTTGTAGATGATATTGATGAGGCAGTTGCGGTAGCTCAATTATTATCACAACCATTCCTCCCATCTAAAAATACAGTTTCCGCTTTGACAGTGTCAGGAGGACAAGCGGGTATACTTCTTGATCTAGCCGAAGATTATGGTGTGGAGTTCCCTGATTTTTCTGAGGAAACTAAACGGAAGTTAGGTAACGAAATCCCTGAATTAGGAACATTGTCAAACCCTCTTGATGTATGGGGAAAAAGCAGTAAAGAATTCTCCGAGGTATCAAATACTTGTTTAAGCGCTTTAGCGAATGATTCTAATATAGGAATTGTATCTGTTGCAATTGATGCACCAATTGGGCAAGGAAATCATGAATTTGATTTTACTGGCACACCTGCAAAAGATCTAGCAGAGTTACGAAAAAATTCAGATAAACCATTTTTGTATTTTAGTCATATTCAAACGGAGTTTGATCCTCGTGTTTTGTCTATTTTAGATGATGCTGGTATTCCTGTAATACAAGGTAGTCGCAATGCTTTAATTGCATGCCGGGCACTATTCCAGTACAAAGAATTCTTGGACAGAACTGATCAAACACCAATTTATTCGGTAAATAATACTGTGTTACAGGAAGAACCAACCTTGCTTCATGACGACGAAGGACGAGAACTCTTGGAGGAGAATGGTTTTCCTTCACCAAGGGAAAAAGTAGTGACCTCATTGCAAGAGGCGATTAATTACTCGGACGCTATTGGGTATCCGGTTGTATTAAAAGCACAGGGATTAGCACATAAGACGGACGTCGGTGGTGTTGCACTTAATCTAAAAAATGCGGATGAGCTGAAAACAGCATGGAAAGGAATGGAACATCTCCATTCACCATTTTATTTAATTCAGGAAATGGTTACAGATGGCTTTGAAACAATTCTTGCATATAAAACGGATATCCATTACGGACCGATTGTTGTATTTGGAATTGGCGGAATCTTCACCGAGCTCTTTAAGGAAGTCGTTCTGGCCGTTCCCCCGATTTCAAATGAAAAAGCGGAACAGATGATTAGAAGCATACCGATGCTCTGGAAAAATGTCCAAGGATATCGTGGAAACCCACCACTGGATTTAGACGCACTTATACGTTCGATTGTGCAAATGGGCAAGACCGCTACAGAGAAATATGAAGAAATCGTTGAATTTGAAATTAATCCATTAGCGGTTCGTGAAAAAGGTGTGGTTGCTTTAGATGTGCTCGCATCGGTGAAAAATCAAGCATTGAAAAGTGTGGTGAGTTAATAAAGTAGTAGATTATCACATGAAATAAATTAATCTATTTAAGGGATTGTATCAGAGATGTAAGGAAAGTAATTCACATTTAACCCAAGGGGGTCATTTTGTTGGGAAAAAATAAAATTGATTGGTTCATCTTCATCTCTACGTTTGTTTTAATAGTTGCTATTTGCCTACCATTAGTTTTATTTCCGGAAAAGGGAAGTGAATTAGTTAATGTGGCGAATGGATTTGTGACAAAGAATTTTGGAATGGTCTTTTTGTGGGCAGGAACCGGAGGATTTTGTTTTCTAATCTACTTATTTTTTAGTAAGTATGGAAAAATTAAATTTGGAAAAAAAGAAGAAAAACCAGAGTTTTCAAATTTTAGTTGGGGAGCTATGGTATTCTGTGCAGGTGTTGCGTCTGGATTAGTCTACTGGGGTACCATTGAATGGGCATACTATTATATGGCACCCCCATACGGAATTGAAGCCCGATCGGTTGATGCGGCTGAGATAGCAGCTGCTTATGGTATTTTCCATTGGGGACCATCGGCTTGGGCATTTTTTGTCTTACCCGCTATACCAATTGCATATTCATACCACATTTTAAAAGTGCCTATTTTAAGATTAAGTGAAATTTGTCGAATTGTAATAGGAAAACATGCAGATGGACTACTGGGTAAGATAATCGACATTATTTTCATGTTCGGAATTCTAGGGGCTGCGGGTACTTCTCTAGGATTAGGCACGCCATTAGTGGCTGCGGGAATAAGTAAGTTGACAGGTATAGAAGCTTCACTACCAATGAATGTGTTTGTACTCATATTATGTACAGCTTTATTCACATGGAGCGCTTATTCAGGTTTAAAACGAGGATTAAAAGTATTGAGTGATATAGCAATCGTTTCTTCCATCTTACTTTTGGGTTTCATCCTAGTAGTGGGACCAACCGAATTCATCTTAAAAATGGGAACAAATAGTATAGGATTATTGTTCAATAATTTTGTTCGTTGGAATACGTTTACAGATCCAGTAGGTAATACAGGGTTTGTAGAAGGTTGGACTGTTTTTTATTGGGCTTGGTGGATTGTATATACACCATTTATGGGCTTATTCATCGCCAAGATTTCTAGGGGAAGAACAATTAGTCAAGTGATTTTAGGAGGTTTAGCATGGGGTTCGTTAGGATGCACCGCCTATTTTACTGTATTAGGTAATTATGCAATGCATTTAGAATTGAAAAACTTATTACCAGTCACGGGTTTATTAGAACAGATAGGTGCACCTGCTACTATCATTCAAGTAATTAGCACACTTCCTTTCGGTACATTGATAGTGTTAGTATTCACTTTTGTTGCATTAATCTTTTTAGCAACTACTTTTGACTCAGCAGCCTATATGATGGCTTCAGCAACTACACCAAGACTTAAGATTAATGAAGAACCAGCAAAATGGAATCGCTTGTTTTGGGCACTTACACTGTTTATATTACCAGGGACACTGATGATACTTGGAGGAAATCTACAAACGCTACAAACGGCTTCAATTTTGACGGCGCTTCCATTTATATTCGTGATTCTACTATTGGTTTATTCCTTTATGAAAATGTTAAAAACAGGAGCTCACCTGAATCAGAATGCACAATCAGAAATTGAAATCCAAGATGTAGTCGTTGTGAGTTTGCATAAGGAAAACCAAGAGTTAGGTACTTCTGAAATTAATGAAAAAATCCCTATTGGATAATTTTCAATATTAATGGTGCAAGCAATTGAACTTGCAAATGACAGTGATTACGGTTTAGCTGGAGCTGTTTGGACAAAGGATGTAGGGAAAGCTCATCGGGTAGTAAAACAACTACGAATGGGTACTGTGTGGATAAACGATTATCATCCAACGCTAACGCAAGCTCCTTGGGGTGGTTATAAACAGTCGGGGATTGGAAGGGAGCTTGATCATGAAGGAATAGCGGAATTTACAGAGGTAAAACATATCTATACGAATACTAATCCTAAACCGTATAACTGGTTTTAAAAAATATTTTAGTATATTATGCTAAAGATTCACAAAGCCTTATCGGTTTTGAAACATGATAGCCACATTTAATAATAAATTCTAACGT
Organism: Psychrobacillus soli; assembly: GCF_006861775.1. Taxonomy (GTDB): domain Bacteria; phylum Bacillota; class Bacilli; order Bacillales_A; family Planococcaceae; genus Psychrobacillus; species Psychrobacillus soli. The sequence goes on from NZ_VDGG01000014.1 coordinate 72,210, forward strand.
TATCAAAACAGTAAAATAAAACCCTGAAAGGAAGATAAATATGAAAGAATATCAAACAGTTTTGTATGAGGTTGCAAAAAATGTTGCAACACTTACGTTGAATCGCCCTACTAAATTAAATGCTGTAACAGAGCAAATGACGAAAGATGTGTGGGAAGCACTAGATCAAGCTGAAAGGGACTCAAATGTTAAAGTGGTTATCTTGACGGGAGCGGGAGGGAATTTCTCCGCTGGTGCAGATTTGAAGGAATCCATGGACTTACCTTCTCCTATTGGCGATGAACCATCTGAAGTGTATCGAGCGCAACTAGAAACCTTTTTGCGTGTTGGGTTGAAATTATGGGATCTTAAAAAGCCCGTTATTGCGGCGGTAGATGGATATGCCTATGGTGTATCTGCTGATTGGGTGTTCTCGGCGGACCTTGCGATTGCATCAGATAAGGCAGTTATTGGGGAACCTGAAATCCGTTTTGGTGCAGCTCCGGCCACATTGATGATGCCATGGATTGTGGGTATGAGAAAGGCAAAAGAACTGCTTTACACGGGTGATTCCGTGGATGCAGAAGAAGGCCATCGTCTAGGTATTTTCAATCGTGTAGTTCCCCAAGAACAGTTAATGGAAGAAGCCATGAAGATGGCAGAAAAAATGGTGGCAATACCGCCGTCTGCGCTAAAAATAACGAAAATGACGATTAATAAGACCTATGAAATGATGAATTTGAAGCAAGCACTTGACTATAACCTAGAAACCGCCATTTCCATGTTCTTTTTAAGTCAGGAACAGGAATTTGCGGAAGCAAGTCGAATTATTCGTGAGGAAGGTTTGGGTGCTTTCTTAAAGGGGACACAGAAAGTCTAGTAACCAAACGTTAATAAACAACGAACAAGTAGTGTCGGGTTATAAAACAACGACACAGCTAAATGATAGGAATGAAACCTGCTATGAGAATTGACTTCGTAGCGGGTTCTTGTTAATGCTAAAACGTCATGTCATAGGTTTTTGCAAAACTATTTGAATGAGCATTTATAAAACATAAAAACCTCGTAAATGGAGGATTGAAAGAAATGCAGTCTCCATTTATGAGGTGGCAATTGAAAAACAGTCATTAATTTCTTGAAGAGCATTGTACGTTATAATTTCAGTACAGTTCTTCCCTTCACATTCCCCTCTAAAATTAGTGGCAATGTAATAGCTAACTCATCTAACGTTACTTCAGTTGTAATTTTTTCTAATTTATCAGGTTTCATATCATTCGCCATTCTTTCCCATAACGCACTACGGGTTGACATTGGACAATAAACTGAATCGATCCCAAGTAAATTCACACCCCTTAAAATAAAGGGGAAGACGGTTGTAGAAACATTGGATCCACCTGTTAATCCACTTACAGCAACAGAACCACCGTATTTCATTGTGCTTAATATATAAGCAAGAGTATTCCCGCCAACAGGGTCAATTGCTGCAGCCCAGCGTTGTTTATCGATAGGTCGTACTTTTTCAGGTTGTAATTCTTGACGAGAAATAATCTCTTTGGCTCCTATATCATATAAAAAGTCATGTTCGGATTCTTTCCCAGTACTCGCAACTACATGATATCCTAATTTTGCGAGCATAGATACTGCGGAACTACCAACACCGCCAGTGGCTCCGGATACAAGAACAGGACCATTATCAGGTGTTACACCATTTTCTTCTAATCGCTGAATTGATAGTGCAGCAGTAAAGCCAGCCGTTCCATATATCATTGCTTGTTTCATGGACAAACCTTTTGGTAAAGGCACAATCCAGTCAGCTGGAATTCTAGCATACTCGCTAAATCCTCCGAAACGTGAAACACCGATTTCATAACTTGTTGCTATTACTTCATCACCAACATTATAACGGACGTCTTGAGAGGAAACTACAGTGCCTACCATATCAATACCAGGTACATGCGGGTATACGTTCACAATTTTCCCATTTGGTGTTGCAGCAAGGCCATCTTTAAAATTAATGCTGGAATATGCAACTTTAATGATTACATTACCTTCTGGTAAGTCACTTACTTTCAGGTTAGTGACTTTTATAGTAAATGCTTGTTCATCTTTGTTTACTAATAAAGCGCGGAAACTTATGTCTTTCATCGGTATACCCCTCCATTTTTAGATACTAACTGAAATAATATTGACCAGGCAGACTTTTATTAGAGAAAAAATTTTGGCTCCCTTGGTTTAAACGGAAGCATTTTTAACTTAAATAGGGAGCAATGTTGCCGAATAATAATCGGCAAAATTGATTGAATTTCCCATATATTCAGTCTTTTGTTTTGAGTATTCTAACTATTATACAACGGATAAGTGACTGGTCAATCTTTTTTTAGGACAACGAAACATTCATTTCAGGAATCCTTATAGTTTAAATAGGTGATAATCGCATCATAACAATTGTCACGGTAATAACTGTGCAACATTTCGTCGTCCCTCATTAACCATTGAAGAAGACAACCATCGATTAATGCACGAATCATATGACTACCACTTTCTACCTCTATATTTGTAAAAATACCTTCTGATTTACCTTTTTGAATAATTTCACTTCCAATAAACCAACAATTCTTGTAAAAGTTGCTATTTACTTCGCGAAATCGTTCGTTTTGATTCACTTGGGCCAAGAACTCAAGGTATACACTGTAAAATATCCGGTTATCTTCAGGACTCTTAAAAGCTGCATTTACGTATGCACGCATTTTATCGATTGCCTTACTTTCTTTTTGTATAGCTGCATACTCATTTTGAAAGATGCGATCTGTCATCCACTCAAGTAAGTGGTAAAAAACATCTTCTTTATTTTCAAAATAATAACTGATAACGCCTTTACTAACGTCGGCATAGTCAGCAATATCTTGAAGAGTAACTACGCTAAAACCTTTTTCACTAATTGCTTTAAGTGTTGCGCGTAATACTTGCTTTCTTCGTTCTTCTGCTCGCTTATTCATTGTCTTCACCTACCAAATTTTATAACTTCAGTTGAATATCTTAAAATTATAGATATTTCGGAAGAATATCACAGTAAACTGTCATAGGAATGCCTAACACTCCCATTACCTTATCCTTCAGAATAACTTACCTTCCTTAAAATCATATCACGAAATTATCATTATTACCAAGGTTCATTTGTAATTGTATAACAGTGTCGGAAAATCCACTTCATTATTATACGAGGATTTCCTTGCCTTCAAGTAAAAAGAAATACAATTCAAAATGAGTTTTATTCTGTCTGGTCAAATTTTTATTGACGTCAAGAGACAACCATATTAAACTAATAACATAAAGATTTCTGTAAATTCAAAGAAGTTAAAAAATTATTATTGTTAAATGGAGGTGGGGAAATTTAGAAGCAATTTTTGTATAAAACAGATAAAAGAGACTTGGATACATCGTGTAGGTAGTATCAGTGAAGCTTAAATTTACTAGATGAGTTTTACAAAGAAATTTACTATATTGAAATGGAGTGATCAGAATGATGGAAATGGTGAAAGCTATGGAGTTTACAAATATTCAGTTGAAGGTGGAAAATGGCGTAGGGTACGTGTCAATTAATTGTCCACCTGCAAATACATTAGGTACAAAAACGATTAGCGGTTTGTCTGAGTGTATTGATCACATTGAAACAAATCAAAGTATAAAGGCAGTTGTAATAACGGGTGAGGGGAAAATGTTTGTTGCTGGTGCCGATATTAAAGAATTCACCAATGCTTTTCATGATGAAGAAAAAGGGAAGGCACTATCTGTTGATGCGCAAACCGTGTTAAATAAAATTGAAAATTTAACAAAGCCGGTCATTGCAGCAATTAATGGTGCTTGTCTAGGTGGGGGATTAGAACTTGCTATGAGTTGTCACCTTCGAATTGTTGCAAATGAAGCAAAACTAGGGCAACCGGAGCTAAACTTAGGTCTAATCCCCGGATTTGGAGGTACTCAACGATTACCTCGATTAACGAATAAGGCAAAAGCGCTTGAAATAATATTGACTGGTCGGTTAATAAATGGTGAGGAAGCGGAAAAAATTGGTCTGGTTAATAAGTCCGTGCCACTCTCAGAGTTGATGGACGAGGCGAAGAAACTTGCTGAATCCATTGTTAATAAAAGCTCACAATCCATTAAAGCAACAATTACAGCTGTTAATGAGGGGTTGGAAACAACACTTGTTGAAGGATTGGAAATTGAAGCAGTCCAGTGGGCACAGTTATTCTCTACAGAGGATATGGTAGAAGGTGTGAATGCTTTTATTGAAAAACGTAAACCTGTATTTAAAGGTTGAAGTGTTTTTAGGATTGAAGAAGGTAATAACAGCTAAAAGGGGTGGAATTAATGAAAGGTATTTATGAGTTACTCATGCCAAGTACAATCCTTTATGGGGTTGGATCCGTAAAAAAAGTAGGAAAACAAGCGAATAAGTTAGGTAAGAAGGCATTAATTATTAGTGATTCTATAATGAATAAACTAGGGTATGTTGAAGAATGTCAGCAACAGCTTAATGAAAGTGGATTATCATATGAAACTTATCTGAATGTAGATTCAGAACCAACCAATATTCACGTAAAAGAAGCGATGGCTATTTGTTCAGAAGGACTGTGTGACCATATTGTTGCAATTGGTGGAGGAAGTTGTATTGATACCGCGAAAGCCGTTTCAGTCCTTATGACGAATGGTGGCACCATGACGGACTACTTTGGAACGGGTAAAAAAATCACTCAAAAACCTCTACCGGTGATAGCAATTCCTACGACTGCAGGGACTGGATCCGAAGTGACAAAGGTAACCGTTATTACAGATACTGAAACAAATGTAAAAATGATGTTAGCGGATGCTAGTCTACTGCCGGCGGTTGCCATTGTTGACCCGAATCTGACAGTATCGTGCCCAAAAAGTGTAACTGCTGCGACTGGAGTTGATGCATTATGCCATGCAATTGAAGCATATATCTCTAGAAAAGCGCATCCGGTGACTGATGCATTGGCATTAACGGCAATCGATCATATTATGAGAAGCATTCGTATCGCTTATGAAGATGGGACAAATATGGACGCAAGAGGAGAAATGGCGTTGGGTTCAATGCTTGCTGGAGCAGCTTTCTCTAATTCATCTGTAACGCTAGTTCATGGGATGTCTCGCCCGATTGGTGCCTTGTTTCATGCGCCACATGGGATTTCTAATGCTATGCTACTTCCGGCGGTGCTAGAATTCACAATGGAAGCTTCAATAGAGAGGCTTGCACAAATTGGAAGAAAAGTAATCGCGGATGCAGGAAACTATTCGAATGAAGAACTAGCGATAGGATTAATTAATGAAGTGAAGCAACTTTGTTTTGATCTTAACATTCCGAATATGAAAATGTACGGTATAGAAGAGGAGCTATTTACGCAATCTCTCTCAAAGATGGCTGCTGATGCAATTGAAAGTGGTAGCCCGGCTAACACGCCGAAAATACCTACGTTGGAAGAGATTAAAGCATTGTACGAACGGTGTTATAATTACGATTTTAGTGTGAAAATGCAATTGGCCTAGTATTCAAACTAAGGAGGGATTAATAAATGGTAGTTAAAACGAATGTTGAAAAAGTAAAAAACTTTATAAATGGTGAATGGGTTGAAGCGGATACTGATCAATACGAAGAGGTGCCCAATCCAGCTACGGGTGAAATTATTGCAACTGTACCGATTTCATCACAAAAAGATGTAAATCAAGCGGTGGCAATCGCAAAAGAAACGTTCAAAACATGGAGCAAGACGGCCGTTCCGCAAAGGTCCCGTATTTTATTTCGTTATCAACAACTTTTGGTAGAAAACTGGGATGAGCTAGCAAAAACTATTACGATTGAAAACGGAAAAAGCTACGCGGAAGCATACGGGGAAGTGCAACGTGGGATTGAGTGCGTTGAATTTGCTGCCGGTGCACCAACGCTTATGATGGGTGAACAATTACCAGACATCGCTACAGGGGTAGAGTCAGGTATGTATCGCTATCCATTAGGGGTTGTTGGAGGAATCACGCCATTTAATTTTCCAATGATGGTTCCTTGTTGGATGTTCCCATTAGCCATTGCGGTAGGAAATACTTTTGTATTAAAACCATCCGAACGCACACCACTTCTTGCTAATCGTTTGGCTGAGTTATTTAAAGAAGCGGGTCTTCCGGATGGCGTATTGAATATTGTGCATGGTGCACATGATGTAGTAAATGCTTTAATGGAGAGTGAAGAGGTTAAAGCAATTTCATTCGTCGGATCACAACCGGTTGCGGAGTACGTCTATCGGACCTCGGCTGCAAATAATAAGCGTGTGCAAGCATTAGCGGGTGCGAAGAATCATTCTATCGTAATGCCGGATGCCGATCTTGATAACGCTGTCAAGAACATTATTGGAGCTGCGTTTGGATCGGCAGGAGAGCGTTGTATGGCATGTTCTGTCGTTGTAGCAGTTGGTGATGTTGCTGATGAATTGGTTGATAGACTTGTAACTGCTTCAAATGAATTAATAATTGGTAATGGCCTAGATGAAAATGTCTTTTTGGGTCCGGTCATTCGCGACTCTCATAAGGAACGAACAGAGAGCTACATCCGTATTGGCGAAGAAGAAGGGGCAAGCCTTATCCGTGATGGTCGTAAAGATCATGTGAAAGAAAGTGGCTATTTTGTTGGACCAACTATTTTCGATCATGTTAATTCAGTGATGAAGATATGGAAAGAAGAAATCTTTGCGCCTGTGTTATCAATTGTTCGAGTAAACAGTTTAGATGAGGCAATCGCACTTTCCAACGAATCAGACTTTGCAAACGGTGCATGCCTTTATACAGATAGTGCCAAGGCAGTGAGACAATTCAGAGAAGAAATGGATGCAGGCATGCTAGGAGTAAACCTAGGTGTACCAGCACCAATGGCTTTCTTTCCATTCTCGGGACATAAAAACTCATTTTACGGAGATCTTCATGCTAACGGAAAAGATGGTGTCAATTTCTATACACGAAGAAAAATGCTGACGGCAAAATATTAAAAGGACAAACCAAAAGGTCTGTATTAGGCTTTTTAGATGTTTAATGCAAACTTTCGGATTTAAGCAAAATTATGAAGGTGGTGTGGCACATGGTTGTTGTGACAGAGGTGAAAAATGGAATTGGTTGGATAAAATTAAACCGTCCTCAAGTATTAAATTCTATCAATCTTGAAGTTGTTGAGTTAATAACAAAAGCTTTGGAAAAATGGAGAAATGACGACGATGTAATTTTTATTTGTTTATACGGTGAGGGGGAGAAAGGTTTTTGTGCAGGAGGGGATATGCGAAAATTTTACGATTTAAAAAATAACGACGTTGTATCCTATGCAGAGAATTTTTTCACTTCGGAATATCAATTAGATGCATTAATTCATCAATATACAAAGCCCATTGTGGCTTATATGAGCGGTATTGTTATGGGTGGTGGAGTCGGTCTAGCTATTGGAGCGACACATCGGATTGTAACGGAGAAGACGAAATGGGCGATGCCTGAGATGAACATTGGATTTTTCCCGGATGTTGGGGCAAGCCATTTTCTGAATCAATTACCTGGCTACACAGGACGTTACCTTGCATTAACTGCAAAGGTTGTTCAGGCAAGTGATACTATTTATATGGGAGCTGCCGATTATTACATGGAAAGTGGTAACTGGGAGACGTTTCAAATGGAAATGCAAGAAAAGCACTGGTCATCTGAATCCATCCAGCAGGAACTAAATGAATTTATCCAATCACATTGTTCAAACTCGCCAAGTATTTCACAGTTATCAATTGAGCAAGAAGATATAGATTGCCATTTTCAATATGAAACAGTAGAAGAAATAGTGAAATCCCTCCAAAGCGAGGCTTCTGTAGGAAATGAGTGGGCAGCACTCACGGTTCACACACTTCTCTCAAAATCGCCTACTTCATTAAAAGTGACATTACAACAATTAATTAACGGAAAAGGCCGGTCACTAAACGAATGTCTAGAAATGGAAAAGAACATGGCCATTCATTTTATGAAAACGGCTGACTTTTATGAAGGGATTCGGGCAGTGCTAGTGGACAAAGATCGTTCTCCAAAATGGCAACCAGATTCACTAGAAGCTGTGTCTACTAGCGATGTAGAAGCGTACTTTACTCTTGTTAGAACGTGACGTTCTTTAGTGCCAGTCACTCGAAATAGGATGAGTGACTGGCACTGTTTTTTACAGGGCTTCATCGATTTTTCAAAATAACTGTCAAAGGATTCCGCAGGGCAAGTGAATTAAGAAATCAATTGATGAACACTAAATCCACGGATGAAGTAAGTACATTGCTTGATACTTTTGAAGCAAACAAGTGATGCCGGACAGTAGTATGAAAAAGTTTAATGAGCAAAAGAAAAGTGACTCTACTACATCTAATATTGCCCACGATCTACATTCACCACATCGTGAAGCTATCGCGTGGTTGGAATTTGTATTGTAAAGAAAAAACACAAAATTGCTACATGAAATAATGTTGTGCAAACCGTGTGGATAAGGATTAGAGAAAAGGGGATATCCCTAACTCTCCATCCTTTGTCCACTTTTTTTGTAAGTAAGCACAGATTGAGAAGAAGAAGACGAAAAATATCTAATGCATCATGAGATGAAATAAGTGAAAAGGTTCGAATTGCCCAAGACTCTGAGAGGGGATCCTTAGAGAAGAAAAGCAGGAGTTTTTTTGCTCTCTTTTTTAGTGCTGTAAATAAAAATGTAATTGAGATGCCATTTCGTTTTCTTTTGTATATTCAATATTTGCCTTTTCAGAGTAAGCTGCGTCCCCAATTACTGTATCAATTTCCATACCTGTCTGTGTACTTTTTTTCAATCAATTCTTGAAGATATTTCCCTCGCTTTTTTTCCTGTTGTCACAATCACAGCGGTAATAATTCGTTCGTCGCTCATGGCGGTATGTGTTTTTGGGATTTCTCTTGTAAAAATTCTTTCGGTGATTTTTGATTATAACGTGCCTTTGTATGCGTGGCATCTACAATAATGGATTTACTTTTGATGATTTTCTTTTCAAGTGCGATTTCAACTGTTTTCCCAATAAGCAAGTCTAATAAGCTTTCGTCTTTGAGACGAAGCCTGCGGAATTTTGTAAGTGAACTTGGATCGATAACTGGATTCTTCCGGTGCCATATATAAGAAATATTCTTGTAGGAAAAGGATATTCTCCTGAAAAGGCATATGAGACAGTGGAAGAATGGGAACGCTCAGGGGAATCTAAACTTCTTCAACAAAGCAAAAATATGTAGAATAAAATGTTATATATATTATATGAAGGGCATTTGTTTCCTTTCTTATAGCAGTAGTTCTATTTGTAACGCATGGATTACCTCTTATTACATGGCGTTTTCTTGTCAGGAGGAAACAGTAGAAAAAAATAAGCCTTCCATTTAGTGGTGTGGTATGAAATAAGTGAAATGATTGATCAACTACGATATGGTGATATGCCTATAGCGTTTAATGAAGACGAAGTAATATCGAGGATTAAAAATGAGGCAGACAAATATTTTTTTAGGGTTAAATGAATAGTATTTCTTCTTCTACTAAACCAGCCAATAGTTTGTCAATATTAATTAATGAGAACTAAAAATAGTTCATGTTATACTAAATTTGTCCATGCCAAATAACCTTTCAAATTTCTTTGTTTGGAAAGGTTTAGCTCTTTGGTTATATATTAGAACTAGGCCAGATCTTGGAAATCTGATTTACTTTTTAAAAGTGCATAAATCTAATGTAAAAGTTTATTTGCACATGCTATCACAGCTACCTTAAAGGGCTTTCCTTCTTCACGTTTCTTATCATAAAACTCTCGTAACATCTTATTTCGAGGAATGAGTTCATCTGTCGTTTTCTTCTTGCGACAATCACGAATGGCACTTTTAAAGCCCATATATAAGGCATGTCGTAGTCTACTAGAACCTCTTTTGGTAATCCGATTCAAAGTACCTTTGAATGTACCAGATTCAAAAACACTTGGATCAATTCCTGCAAAGGCAACTAGCTTTTTAGGGTGATTAAACCGATCAATTTCCCCAATCTCAGAAATAATCGTTGCCGCGATTTTCTCGCCGATACCGGGGATGGATTGGAGAATCTTATATTCTTCCATGCTTTTCGCTAAAGCATCTATCTCTTTTTCAAGATCGGATAGATGTTTTTTGTATTCCAGAAGCATTTTAATATACATATTCATGCTTAAGATAAGACTATTGTATAAGGTTTTCTGGAATGGGTTGCGATCTGCGGCAGCCTTTAATTTTTCTGACTGACTGTTTGCCCATTGTTGAGAACGGTTTTTACATAATTCTTTTATTTTTTTGGCGATTGATTCATCACAAGTTGCCAATACTTCCTCTGAAGTAGGAAATGCTTGTAATGAAAGTAAGGAAACGTCTGAATACAAATCTCCAAAGACCCCACAGTATTCAGGAAATACTTGATCTAAAACGGATTGGAATTGTAGTTTAGTTTGTACTTACATACCTGTAATATTTTCATGTTGTCTTGTAAGATTACGTAGGTTTAAGAGCTGGATTACTCGTTGTTTATAAGGCTCTAGATCCTCTTTATAGAACATCTCGCAGAGATGCCGAGCGTCAATGATATCCGTCTTTACCTTACGTAAACTGGAACTCTTTGCTCGATATGAAATGAGTGGATTTACCATTATCAATAAGTATCCTTTGTCCTCGAAAAATTGGACAACTGGTGTATGGTAATGTCCAGTGGATTCCAACACAATAGGGGGCCTTTCTCCGGAAACCTCTTCTATTTCTCTAATAAACTCTAAAAAAATTGTCAGCCCTTCAAGTGTATGTGCTACTTTGAAGCTCTTTTTGTACGGTTGCTTTTTATCCAAGAATGCTTGAACCTGACTTTCACCTTTTGCCACATCCAGACCAATTACTGGATTCATCATTATTTTCCTCCTTGTCATACAATTAACCGGTAACCCCTATACCTCCATGTAGTATCATAGCTTCGCTTGTTATACGAGATCTTTGTCCCAACCAGCCTCAATCATGTTTCTACAAGTAGGGGGCGAACTGTTTAATTGACGGGATCATTAGCCCCACGGGTGCTTACGTTCTACCCCGGCTAACGCTATCATATATCGTTATAAAAAATGGTCAACCAGAAATATCTGGCTGACCTAATAATACGAACGGGTGCTTTACTTCAAGAAGGAGTAAAGCTTTTTTTCTTATTGAACTAAAGGGGCAATTTAGTTGAAGAAGGTTTTTTTCGATTCTGTTGAATAAGTTAATATATATAAATTGTTGAACAAAGGGATGCTTTACCTCAAGTTTGGGGGTGGCACTATTTTCATCAACTAACACAGTAGGTTAGTTGATGAAAAAGGTATTTTTGAAAGGATGTCGAAAGTAAGCCGTTAAGGAGGGGTAGCTATTCCTAAGAATAATAAGAGGTTTTTACCGTTATTTATTTATATTTCTTTGATAACAATACTTCTTTTAACACTGCAGACCAACTTCAATTTGACTGGTTATAATTATTACTTGGATGAAGAAACGATGATGTTAACGATTGAAGAGGGGTTCGTAAAAAAAGAAACGTACAATGTGCAGGATTCTCCAATTCAAGCAATAAAAGTAATGTTATCAATTAACAAAGCAAATGATATGTGGGGACTTACTATCTTTATACTCTCGCTTTTTATTTCAGTCATTTTTTTATTATTTTTTAAACCTTCGATACCAAGAAAAAATGTTAAATTGTATGTTGCAGTATATTTTTTATTCCTTTCCATCTTTATTATTTGGAATCTTTACGTACACAAAGAAATTATTAAGGAAATATCAAATGCTCTAAATAGTTTATAAAGATAGAATGACCTTTATTTTTCAAGGTGTTCCTTATATTTTTAACAAACGGGTGCTTTCTCGTATTATAAGGTTAACCAGTTTTTACTGGTTGACCTTATTTTTATAGGATTTAATATATCAGTAGCCAGGGTAGGACGTACCGGTGCGTGGGACAGTGACCCCGTGAACTAAACTGTCCACCCTCTATTTGTAGAAACATGTTTGAGGCTGGTTGGGACATAGATCTCGTATAACAAGCGAAGCTATGATACTGCATGGAGGATAGGGGTACTGGTGAGTGAGACAGAGCAGGAAGCTTTGCAGGAGTGTATCCTAGTGTACACTCATCAGGAAAGTTTACTGCGACAACCAATCATATTACTAAACGAGGTTCAAGTAGATTAAGCATGCTTTAAATCTTGCCGTATTGTGCGGTATCAGAAGTTCAAGAAACAAAAAGCTGAAAGAATTCTATGACAAGAAGAAATCAGAAGGAAAGCCTGCAAAAGTGGCAATAGTAGCCTGTATTAACAAACTGCTTCATTGGGTTTATGNCAGAAGGTTTTTGGAAGGCTATTTGTCATGCACAAAATAGTATAACATAAGATTAATAGTAATTTTAAAGAAAAATATTGACATCCTATTAGCTGGTTTAGTTGAATAAGAATTCTACGAAATCAACACACGTGCCCATATAAATTAAATGTAAGAAGTAGAACATGCCGAATAATTTGTCTGTCCTACTTCTTTATATTTTCCCTCTAACATTTTATAGATATTTGATTCACATAAGTTCCAATATTTACATCGCCCTCTATTATAAAGAAAACTCCATTCCTTCCTCTGCGATATGAAAGCCCTTAAGCTCAATCTCATTTCTAATAGTATTATCAGCATCGATAGCGGGATTCGAGTGATTAAGATGAATGAAATAAATTTCAGTTCGTTCAACTAAATTTTGTAATCGATCCATTGTTTCTGTCATAAGCGGGTGAGGGATCTCCCGATAATCACGGCCAATCTTTTCAAGGTCTTTAGCGGAATGGAATGTGCCATCAAGTAAGCAAATGTCAGCTTCTTCGCACGCTCTGTAAATATCCATGTCCCATTGTTCCCATCGATCGATATCCGGGATGTAAAGAACTTTCCTTTTCGTTCCTTCAATCCAATAAGCAAATGTCTCTGAAAATTCATTTCTATGAGGGACATTAACAGGTGTAACTGTGGCATGAGGCGAAACCGCAATTGCTTGTCCATCACTAATTTCTTGCACGTCAATATTGCGAAGTTTTGTTAGTTGGCTCCAAGGTGCTTGTTCTTCTAACATTTTCTTCATTTTCGTGCCTGCCATGACAGGCACCTTGTTTGCACCAATTGCTTCTCTTCCTAAAAACAATAATCCGGGGTAATGGCCTAAATGAGCATGAGTCAAAAATATGCTAGCCATTAGTTGACCTTGCATCTTGTGTTTGATTTGTACTCTTGCCATCTGCTCTTTTAAATCTGGTGTTGCGTCAATCAAATGCCAAGTCTTCTCTTGGGGTAGTACAATTGCTAAAGAAGCCGCAGAGCGTCTAAACTCCGGATTGCTGATTGCCTCAGCACAGTTTTTACAAAAACAATTCGGATGCGGAAGGCCTGCGTCTTGTGCTGTTCCTAACACATGTAAAATTATTTCGTTCATAATGATATTTCTCCTTTAGTATTTATTTCATTTTTATCATTATATTTTTTCTTGGTAATAGTCCAGCCAGTGAAACCGAAAATGATATTGATGAGCGGGACGAGAAATGCTAAGAAAGCAAATGGGATGAATTCACCTGGGCTGACACTAAGAATATCTGCTGCAAAAATGACCGGGACACTCCATGGAACTAAGTTAATTCCTACTGTGCCCGCTGCTTCAACGCATCTCGAAAGATTTTTTGTGTCAATCCCCATCTCTTTATACGTTTTAACAAATGTCCTTGCTGGTAAAATAATCGCTAAAAATTGGGCGCCACTTGCAAATGCAACGACAAAAGTAGAAAAGATTGTCGAGCTTATCAATGTTCCACTTGAGCGTACATTCTCCATCATTCTTCTCGTTAACACTTCAAAAGAGCCAGTTTCTTCTAAAATTCCCCCAAGGGATGTCGCGAGGATTAACAGTCCAATTGTGGCTAGCATGGACATGAGACCACCACGATTAAGCAGTGAATCCACTGAAGCCACACCCGAGTCCACTGAAAATCCACTCGTCATTACTTGAACAATCGAGGAAACTGTAACCCCTTGAACAAGCACTGCAAGTACCGCACCTAAAAACCCTACAATTGCTAACGCTGGAATAGCAGGTACACGTTTCATCATTAATAAGATCGTGAAAACTGGCATGAGTAACAGCAGTGGGTGCATTACAAAGACGCTTTCCAGTCCTTTGATAATCAAATCAATTTCACTCGTATCAGCAGTATTGAGTGATAGGACAGAATTACCTAGAAACCAATACAGAATAATTGAAATGACAAATGCAGGAATCGTGTCCCAGAGCATATGCTTAATATGACTAAACAAATCTGTTTCTGCCATGGCAGGAGCGATGTTTGTCGTATCAGACAAAGGTGATAATTTATCACCAAAATAGGCCCCTGAAATGACGGCACCTGCAACAAGCCCTGGAGAAAAACCAAGTCCTTCCCCAATCGCCATAAAAGCAAGCCCAACAGTCGCAATTGAAGTGAACGAACTTCCTAATGTAATTGATACAATTCCAGTTATTAGAGCAACAAGCGGCACAAACAGTGACGGTTTTATAATCGATAGACCATAGTAAATCATCGTTGGGATAACGCCACTTGCAATCCAAGTTCCAACAATGATTCCGATAATCAGTAAAATAAAAACGGCGGGCAATGCACGGGATACCCCATTGACCATCATTTTTTCTACTTCACGCCAACTCCAACCAGAAATCATAGCAATGACAGCGGCAACGATGACTCCAATCATTAAGGGAATATGCATTCCAGCCTTCCAAAATAATATCGATGAAGCGGCCGAGATGATTAATGTAAGTATGGGGATAATTGACATTACAAAAGATAGTTCCTTTTTCATTTATTGTATCTCCTTAAAGTTGGATTTGTCCTAATTCAAATATGGGTGGTGTGATTTGCACATCATTGTTAGTAGTTGGTTACATTCTTTCAACAATCTTACTTAAGTGACTGGTGAATAAGGTTAGGTAAAAATGAATACAAAAAAACCCCTACCATCCCTTGTAAAGGGACGAAGGAGTTCTCCGCGTTACCACCCTAATTGATGATCCGTTTTTGGACGGGTCATCCACTTCATTAGTAGTTTGAGAATAACTGAAGGCGTACTTCATACATATTGCTGCCTGAATTTTCACCACGCATTCAGTCTCTTTTTGCTGCTCACAATATGATTACTAGACCATCTCTCAAATATATTTAATTTTTTTACTATTATCTTTTGCGCAAAAGTTAGTGGTTTGAATTATATCATGTTCAGATTTGAAGTCAAGTGTTAGAATTGAAAAAATGGGTCATTTAAGTGTTTAAAACCATTAATATGATTAATAGATAAAGGTTTTTATGGATGTGAAATAATAAGGCTCGTGTTGATATCGATTAATTTTTTCAATTAACGAGTGCGTTATTGAAAGATCGTTGAGCTTCTATATGGCTCTTTTTACTTGTTAAACTAAGGCAGTAGGTTGATTGTAGAAGAATTGATTCCAGAAGATCGCCATAAGAGTCGATCTTTTTTTGTCACTGTTTCAAATAAAAGAGTTACTATTTGAAGCACGTTGGAACCTAATTTAATGTGATAATATTTTATGAATTGGAAAAGCAGAAAAAAACATTACCGTGAAACCAATAAAAAGTGGTACATATGATCTGATATATTGGTACCATTTACAGGAAGGAATGGTTGGAAAAGTAACAGTTAAATAACAAGCAGGGCCAATCGGGCCTTGCTTTTTTAATAGGCAAAGGTAACTTATGTATTATTACCCAGACATCATCATAACAGCTAACTTTCTTCCACAAACGAATGTTCCCTTAAAAAGGGAAATGCTCACTTTTTGTAAAGTAAAGAGGTAGGTGAGAAAAAAATTTTTTTCCATATTCACTAGTGTTAATAGTACTAAAGAAATGAAGTGAATAGGTAGATGGAATCGATGTTGGAGAAATCATAATAGTCCTATGTTTTTGAGGAACAATAAATTGAAAAGTAATAAAAATGAAATGAGGAGTTTTATGAAAAAGGTTGCAATGTTTTTCCTATGTCTTCTTATATTAATTCTTCCATCACAAGTTTTTGCGCAACGTAAAGTACCTATTTTAATATATCATTCGATAGACGAATTTGAAGAGCATGGTTCTAAGGAGTTATATGTAACACCGAAGAATTTCGAGAAACAAATGATTTATCTAAGAGACCATGGCTACACATTATTAACTTTTGATCGATGGCAAGACATTTATAAAGTAAACAAACCCATTTTCATTACCTTTGATGATGGGTACAAAAACAATCTGAATGCATTTGATATCTTTCAAAAACTGAAAAACGACCGTTTTAAACCTACTGGTACTATTTTTGTTATTTCTGACTTTATCGGTCGCTCCAACCGATTATCGGAATCGGATTTAAAAATGATGGTTGAGTCGGGGATCATCTCAATTCAGTCTCATACTGCTACACATCCTGATTTGACGAAAATAAATAATTTTGAATATGAACTGAAAGGGTCTAAAGATAAAATTCAAAAAATAACGGGCAAACCAGTTAATGCTCTTGCGTATCCATACGGAAATTTTAGTAACAAGGTCGTTGCAGAAACGAAGAAATACTATTTGTTTGGACTTACGACAACTCCTGAACTATTTTCTGAGAAGGGAATAAAAGATGAATTCTATCTTTTACCACGGATCTATATCAAGTATTCAACTACTCTTGATGACTTTGCAAAGATTGTTGACGGAGAATGAAGGCGATTACTATACCAGTTAATTGTTTTTTTCTTTTGGAGCCAAGGGAAATTGGTTATTAGTGTTTGTAAGAACATGGGGTTGCCATAGGTAACTCTTTTTCTTATTGAACTAACGCAGCAAAGTTTTTGAAGGATAGGAAACAATTGTTAAAAATGGTACTCTCTTGCTAGGAATAATGAGATAAGGTCGTAATTGTTTAAAAATTTGATAGTGACTTTTAGTTTTAGTAGCATCCTTGTGTATATCGCTACCAACAAAATACCTGATGTACAGGCAATAAGAATCAAATGTAGAAAACTGCTGTTGCCCATAGAAGGCAACAGTTCCAAGCGATAAGAAAAGATATTGATGAGAATGAGACCAAACCAAAATGTTGGGAAAGAAGTACCAACAAACTCCAAAAATCGGCTCGAATGATCCGGAATCCGATTGCAGAAAAAAGCGGCAAGCATCCAATCTACGATACGCTTCTCATCTTATTCAAGGGTCGTATGTACTGACAAAGTAGCTGAATTTTTCATATTTCTAACAATTAGCGATATTTCAGCTAATTGATTGATATCTCCGTAATAGCATACGATTCAATCGTAGAGGTAAAATCAGTCATATATCTACCTTTCATAAGTTCTGAAATAATTCTGCGAAGCTATAAAATAATATTAAGAATATTCGTAAAATTTGTATTGACATGTAATAACCTCGTAATTATAATTACATTAAATAAAGCGTTTACATTTTAAAAATTGAATATAACAAATAGAGGTGCGTTAAAAGGGTAGTCCGTGAGGATGAAGGTTTTTATCGCCGATAGTTGGATTCCAACTAGGTGGATGTGAGTAGAGTTACATTCACTGTCATATTTTATATATGGAGAGCTATTTATTTCATTTAGGTTTTGCCTAGATTTGAAATATAGCCTCCTTTTTTGTTCTTGGGAGTTGTTAGAACCTTTAACAACATTTGCTGTATTTAATCTATGCAAAGTCTTTTTGGCGCGCAATGGAGTTTGCATAGAATAGATAAAATTAGGTTCAGGGGGTAATTTATGTTAACTGCAGTAGATCTCTCAAGAAAGCGTAAGTTTTTAATTCTCATCATCTTAATGATGGCAGGAGCATCAATCTATTCATTACCTTATTTTAGATTTTCTTATTACACACCATTGCAAGAGGCATTGGGATTAGTAGGAAATAATCTTGCTTATGGAAATCTAGCATCTGTTTACGGGATTGTAAATTTAATTTGTTATTTACCAGGTGGATGGATTGCTGATAAGTTTTCTACCAGAAAATTATTGACCTTCTCCATGGTATCTACTGGTATATTGGGACTTATTTTTGCAACCTTTCCGCCATATCCTGTCACTTTAGCAATACATGCTTTATGGGGGCTCACAACCGTTTTAACTTTCTGGTCGGTTTATATTAAAGCGGTCAACGTAATGAGTACTTCAGAAGAACAAGGGGAAATGTTTGGTTGGTTAGAAGGTGGTAGAGGGGTTATAGGAATCATCTTTACTATTGGTGGTTTGTGGTTGTATCAATTATTAGGTGCTGCATCAAGTGATTTAGCACTTGTTATACAAATTATTAGTGCTTTTTGTATTTTGACTGGTGTATTAATGTTCTTTATGTTACCAGATATAGCTTCCGAAGATAATGATGTCGGAAAAGTTACAGCGATGCAAATTATTACCGTATTAAAAGTACCAACAACATGGATATTGGCTGGTATCATCTTCACAACTTATATTTTCGCAGCAGGTACAAGTTATCTAACTCCATATCTAGAGTTTGCATTTGGTCTTACCGCTGCAATGGCTGGAACTGTTTCCGCGATTCGAGGGGAGGCTGCGAAAATCATATCAGGCCCTCTTTTTGGGAGTATTTCCAAAAAACAAGGAAAATCGACTGGAATTATGAAAGTTGCTTTTGTTTCTTTAGTGCTACTTTCCATTCTCTTAATGATCATTCCTAGTAATCCAACTTTCTTATTCTTAATGATTTTTATCGTTATAGCATTAGGATTCTTTGCTTTCGGATTACGAGGTGTGTACTGGGCAGTAGTAGACGAACTGGAGACACCAAAATATATGGTCGGTACAGTTGTGGGAGTGGCTTCTATTATTGGTTTCATACCAGATGCATTTATCTATACGTTGTTTGGAGGAATTATGGATGCAAACCCGGGATTACCAGGTTTTCGAATGATATTTATAATTTTCATAGGCGTTGCTGTCGCTGGAGCAATAATAGCCTTTATTGCGGATAGAATGATTGTGAAAATTCAAAAGAAAGATAAAACAGAAACCAATAATGTGGCATCTATGGATGTTACTAATATCCAAAACCAAATAGTAGGAGGTCAAATTAATGAATAATGATGTTATTATCACATGCGCTTTAACAGGATCAGGTGATTCTGCTCATAAGAGTGAATTCGTACCTGTTACACCACAGCAAATTGCTGATTCTGCTGTGAAGGCGGCAAAAGCAGGAGCTGCAATAGTTCATGTTCACGTAAGAGATCCAAAAACCAAGAACTATAGTAAAGAATTAAGTTTATATGAAGAAACAGCAAGATTAATTCGTGATAGTGGTGTAGATATGATTCTTAACATCACTGCAGGTATGGGAGCTGACTTTGTACCAGACCCAGAGAACCCATCTGTAGGTGGACCTGGTACCGATATGATTACGCCAGCAGAAAGAATTGCACATATTGTAAAAATAAAACCTGAAATTACAACATTAGATTGTGGGTCAATGAACTACGCTACAACATCGTATATTGCGACGATGGATATGTTACGTGAAACTGCTAGAGGGTTATTAGAAGCACAGGTGAAACCAGAAATTGAAGTATTTGAGTTAGGACATATTTGGCAAGCAAAACAACTTATGAAAGAAGGTCTTATTGAGGATTACCCTACCTTCCAATTATGCATGGGCGTGCCATATGGTGCAGAAGCGACACAACAAAATATGATTGCTATGTTACATGCATTACCACCAAACGTAAATTGGAGTTCCTTTTCAATAGGACGTAATCAAATGCCTTGGGTGGCCCAATCTGTACTAATGGGTGGGAATGTTCGTGTGGGCTTAGAAGATAATATTTATCTAGGAAAAGGCCATCTTGCTACAAATGAGGAACTTGTAGAAAATGCGAAAGAAATCGTTGAACGTATGGGTGCACGTATCCTTTCACCGAAAGAAGCAAGAGAAAAATTAAAAATACAAGCTAAACAATATATTTGATAAAGGAGATAATACGTCATGAAAGCTGAAGAAATCAAAAATGTCGCAATTATTGGTGCAGGAGTAATTGGTGCAGGTTGGGCCGCAAGATGCTTACATCGAGGATTTAATGTTTATGTTTCAGATCCAGCACCGAATGCGAAAGAAGTTTTAGATGAAGTAATTACAAATGCTGAATCTGCCCTACAAAAAATTATTTCTGTCCCTGAACATAAAAAAGGGAAACTATATTTCATGAATAGTATTAAAGAAGCAGTTGAAAATGCGGATTATATACAAGAAAGTGCACCTGAAGTTGAAAAAATTAAAATTAGTATTTTAAATGAAATTGATAAATATAGTAAGCCAGATGCAATTATTGGAACAAGTACTTCTGGTCTATTACCAACCCGTTTACAATCAGAAATGATGTATCCAGAACGTTTAGTAGTAGCTCATCCATTTAATCCTGTGTATATTTTGCCGTTAGTTGAAATTTGTGGTGGTGAAAAAACAGCAGAAGAAACTAAAGAAGAAGCTGAAAAATTCTATCGCTTAATTGGAATGCATCCTTTACTTGTTCGTAAAGAAATAGATGGCTTTATTGCGGATAGATTATTGGAAGCACTTTGGCGTGAAATTCTTCATCTTATCAATGATGGAATCGCAACTACGGGTGAAATTGACGATGCTATTTCCTACGGAGCTGGGTTGCGTTGGGCAATAATGGGGACAAACATGACATATTATTTAGCCGGCGGTAAACGAGGTATGAGACACTTTATGGAGCAATTCGGACCAACATTAAAACTACCATGGGCTCATATTGAAGCTCCTGAATTAACCAATAAATTAATCGACGAAATGGTGGAAGGAACAGCTGAACAAGCAGAAGGAAAAGATTTACGTGAATGGGAAGCTTTACGAGATAACTGCTTAGTCGACATCATGGAAGCGTTAGCCAAAAATGATCATGGTGCCGGTAAAGTCTTAAAAGAAGACCGTGAGACTCAAGCAGAAAGATTAACTTTAGAATATAAATAAGATAGTTGGAGGTTACTATGGACCTACAGTCGTTACTAAATCCGCAAAGTGTTGCGTTGATTGGTGCTTCAAATAAGCCTGGATCTTTAGGTTTTGAAATGATGGAAATGATAGCGGAAGGTACTTTTACTGGTAAAGTATATCCTATAAATCCTAAATATGATGAAATATTAGGGATGAAATGCTTTCCAGATTTAGAATCAATTGGCCACCAAGTTGATTTGGTTGTACTAAGTGTTGCAGCCAAGCGAGTCTTAGCTCAAGTGGAAAATATCATTGAAAATAAAGCAAAATCAATAGTTATCTTCGCGAACTGTGTATTAGAAGAAGATTTAGAATTAGAAGAGAAAGTTGTCAAAAAATGTAGGGAAGCAAATATACCTGTAATGGGTCATAATGCGATGGGTTTTTATAATAATGACATTGGTTTACGGATTTGTGGTTTTAGAGCACCTGACGCGAACATTAAAGGAAATATTGCTTTGATTTCACAATCCGGATCTGTGTTCAGTACAATCGGTCATAATGAACCACAGTTAAAGTTCAATCTGCAAGTTGCAACCGGGACTGGTCATATTACGAGCTTAGAAGATTATATGAAGTATGCATTAGAACAATCTTCTACAAAAGTAATAGCAGTCTATATGGAATCTGTTAGAAAACCGGAAGAGTTTATCGAAGCATTAATAATGTCGGTAACTAAAAAAATTCCCGTTGTAATAATGAAAGTTGGAAAATCAGAATTAGGAGCAGAATTTGCTAAATCCCATACTGGTGGATTAGCTGGTAATGATGATGTCTTTCAAGCAGTTTTTGATCACTATGGCGTCATTCGTGTAGATAGTTTACAAGAATTTGCGAATACATTAAGTCTCTTTAGCTATTTTCCTGAAATTCCAGCTGGGGGGCTGGTAGCCGTTGTGGATTCGGGTGGGGAACGAAACTTATTAGCCGATGATGCAGAATACGCTGAATTAGACTTTGCCACGTTATCTGATAACACTATGTCAGAATTGTCTCAAATTCAAGAATATGGACAACTTGCTGCAAACCCATTAGATCCTTGGGGAACGGGTATCGATTTCGAGCGTATTTTTACTGACTCATTAACGATTATGTTAATGGATGATAATGCAGCAATTGGTATTATTTCACAAGATTTGCGTGATGGTTATTATCTTTCGAATGGTTGTATAGATGCTCTTCGTAAAAGTCATGAAAACACCAAAAAACCTGTAGCCTTTTTAACAAATTTCAGTGGAACAAGAAGAGGTGAAGCGACTAAGCTAGTCAATAATATTCCTGCGCCGCTTTTAGTAGGAACGAAAGAAGGATTGTTAGCAATCAAACATTATCTTTATTATCGTGATTTCACCTTCTCTGAAGGAAATATTCAAGAGATGGATGACAAGTCAAATGAGATAATTGTAAAAGGAACATTAAGTGAAATCGATTCACTTTTTCTTCTGGAAAAATTCGGATTAGTTATTAATAAACCATACGCAGTAGAAAGCCTAGCAGACATTGAGGTAATACAACATGAGTTAGATTATCCAGTTGTATTAAAGACAGCCGAAGATGGAATATTGCACAAGTCAAATGTAGGGGGAGTTGTGCTAAATTTACAAAATAATGAGGAATTAAAAGATGCTTATGAAAAACTGTCAAATAAATTAGGTTGTAGAGCTATTATTGCACCTATGGTTACTTTTGAGTCTGAATTCATATTAGGAATGAAACAAGATGCGAACTTTGGACCAATGGTTGTTGTCGGGGCAGGAGGTATATTAACTGAACTAATTAATGATAAATTCGTTATTCTACCAAATGCGAGTAGGACAGAGATTGAAAGAAATATTAAAGCTTTAAAAAGTTATCCACTCCTTACCGGTTTTAGAGGTAAAGAACTTGTTCCAATCGATACTTTTATCGATACTATCCAAAAATTTTGCCACATGGTTGAAACACTTTCAGCACAATTAGGTGAAGTGGATATTAATCCTGTTGGAGTAAAAGGTGATAAGATTATAGCTTTAGATGCACTAATTATCGGCAATGAGTAATATATGAGAGTTAAAAGGTTAATCGTTTCCTTCGATCAACCTTTTAACTAATAACTATTATTCTTTCAAAATACTTTATTTCTGAACATATAGATATTTAATTAGGAGATGATAATGATGGACAGCAAGAGTAGCGTTAAAAAACAGAAGATTTTCACTCCTATTTTTCTTCTTTCCGCTTTAATTACAGGTGTCTTTTCTGTTTTTTCATTAATTAGCCCCGATACATTGTCCAATAATATGACTTTTATTCAGTCACTTTTTGCAACGCAGTATGGATGGGTAGCCATGATAATTCCAGTATTTTGTATGATGCTATTAGTTGTTTTAGGTATATCTAGATATGGGAATATCGTCATTGGCGGTGAAAATGCAAAGGCTGAATATAGCATATTTTCATGGATATCTATGTTATTTACAGCTTCAATTGGAATTGGAATCATCTATTTTGGTGTAAATGAACCTATCTATGCGTATATTTTATCACCTGCTAGTACACAAGCTCCGAGTGTTATGGAAGCTGCCAGAGAAGCAATGGGAACAGCGCTTTATCATTGGGGGGTATCTGTGTGGGCTATTTTTAGTGTTGCGGGTTTAGTAATGGCCTATTTTGTTTCGAAACATAAAATTCGCTATTTACCAGGGGATGTAATTGAAAAAAGTTTTGGTAAAAGAAAATGGGTACCTATTACGAAGAGTTTCATGAATATTCTAGCCGTTGTATGTTCAGCTATGACAATTGCAGCTACACTTGGTTTAGGTAGTGTACAAATAACAACTGGAATGAATCAAGTGATTAATATTGATAATTCTTATAGCACAATTCTTCCGTATCTTGTACTAATCCTCTTACTTATTGTATGTTTATTTGCTTCAACAACAAAGACAGTGGGAAAGGGGATGGATATAATTGGAAGGTGGAACGTTTATCTTGCAATATTTATGTTAGCCTTTGCAATGTTCTTTGGACCTACACGTTATATCCTGAACCAAGTTGTACAATTACTAGGAACATTTATAGATCAATTGATTCCTAGAAATTTTGATATGTTTTTATTTAGTTTAGATCCTACTTATTCAACAACATGGGATGTCGCTAATAACATGTGGTGGATTTCTTGGACACCTTTTATGGGTGTATTCATTGCATCTATTTCAAAAGGAAGAACTATCCGTCAATTTGCTTTCACGACTATGACAATACCAGTCATATTTATGCTGTTATGGCATGCAGCATTTGGAGGAGTAGCACTTTTGGATAAAGTTTTGGGAACTGGAAAAATTGCTCAATTCGCTTTAGAAAATCCAGATATGACCTTCTTTGCTATTTTACAGACAATGCCCTGGCCTAAGTTAACTGCCATTGCAACGATTATATTGTTAATTATGTTTATTTCAACTACAGTGACAAGTGCAGCTTTATCTTTAGCGAGAATGACAGATATAGAAGGAAAAGAAGCAGCTCCTGTTAGAAGTGCAGTGTGGGTTATACTCATGACCGTTATCGCTTTAACTGGTATTTTTGCTACTACATTAGGTGGTAATGAAGCGTTAAATTCGATAAAATCTTTAGCTACGACGCTATCATATCCGTATCTATTTTTCTTCATATTAATGATAACCGGATTTATTAAACAATTAATGAAAGATAAACCACCAGTGTAATTGTCACGGTGTTCACCGTAAGGAAGGAATGATAATAGATGGATATGTATTATTTGACTGGTTGGGAACTTATTACTGAAAAAGTCCTTCAAATTGGAATGTTAGTATTTCTTATCTGGAACGTAAAGTTACTTTTTTTAGAAAAAAAAGATTATGTAGATGGAGATGATGACCATGGAAATGAACAAATTTGATGCTTTAAAAATGATGACTCCTGAAATGATTGCAACTTTAAAAAAGCAAAATGAACTTGTCGAAGACGCATTTTCAACAAATGTAACCTATGAAAAAATGCGTGAAAACTATAATAATGAAAGAAAATTTTGGAATGAAGGTGGTCCAGAACCTAAAAAAAGCGTTGATTTAGAGTTAGAAGGACCTTATGGAACTATTGGTATTCGTATACATTATCCACAAAAAAGAACCGGAAAAGGTTCAATTGTATATATACATGGTGGAGGGTTTGTAGTAGGAAATCTTGATACCCATAGTAGGATTATGCGCATCTTAATGGAAGAAACAGAGTCGGTTGTAATTGGAATTGACTATCATTTAGCACCCGAATATAAATACCCTACACAAGTAGAAGAATGTGCCTTTTTAGTTGAATGGTTACGGAGTAATGCGGAAGAATATGATCTTGATAAGAATGATATTTCTCTTGCAGGTGATTCAGGTGGAGCCAATTTATCTTTAGCAACTGCTTTGTATTTAAGGGATAAAAAAGATGATGTTACGTATTTACGTAGTTTACTTCTATATTATGGAGCTTTTGGATTAACTGATTCAAGATCAAGGCGCATATTTGGTGGTGATTATGATGGATTGGGTCGTGAAGATTTAAAGGCCTATTCAAAAATGTATATAGAAGATGATAATGTAGATTTACGTTATTTTGATTGCTTTTCAAATGATTTAACTAAAGGGGTACCTCCTTGCTATATTGCTTATGGAGATTTAGATCCACTTCAAGATGATAGTATATTATTATATGACATATTGACATATAATAATGGAAAAGCAGAATTAGAAGAATTTAAAGGTGTTATTCATGCTTTCTTACATCATTCTCGTATTCTTCCTGAAGCAAAAGAGGCAATTAAAAATGGTGCAAATTTCTACAAGTCATTAATACATGTAGGGAAATTTTAGAATCAAGTCTTCTTCTAGACTTTTCTTTCTAATACCGGTATAGAGGCATTTCTATGATATATTGAAAAGGTTTTTCATTAGTGGATAGGTCTCAACATTAGTTGATTAATTTTTGCTAACTACTTTGATTAATAATGGTGGTAAGGGTTTATACCTTATCACCGTTTTTATGTTAATTTTTGTATATTTTACATTGTAGGGAAGCTGCATAATATTAGTAAATCAAGAGGGCTGATGCCTAAAGCGCAGCAGAAAGCTCCAATTTTATCCATCGTTAAAGGCAAGAAGGATAAAACCTATCTGGAGTCAGAGACCTTGGCACGTCACACATGGATATGATACGGCAACTCGGGAGACTCTACCGGTCTTTTCTTATAGAATAGCATGGTGTACAAATGATAATAAGCAAGGAAACCAAATGCCGTTGTGGGTAGTCGGATAGCAGAATGAGCGAAATCTGATCGAAAGAGATTAGCTATATTTTGTTAATGATAACTAGGAGGAGCCGTATACGTGAATAGCGTAAGCCCGGTTCTGCGTTGAAAAAATGACGTTGAAACTTACGGGAATTGGTATTTTTAAAACGATTACTTCCAAGTTTTAGTTAGATTAAAGTATAGACTCGGGACATATCAGAGTGATAACCTCATTTTGATGCGTTAAGATGAACTGTATGATAAATAATTGTCAAGGCTATTTTGTACCAAGGTTTATAATTCGTTCTTCAGTAAACGGGTGCTTTACCTCAAGAAGGCTAAAGTAACTTAATCAAACTGGTTTAAATCAGTAAATTAAGTATGATAAAGCGCGCTTTATTAGGGCTTTGATCATTTAAGACAAGATGGATACTCTGAAGATCGTCTTAGTGCGTATACTGGGAATCACGTTATTAAAATTTACGAAAAGATGGGCTTTAACATAAGAACAGTTTCTATGAGCTTGCAATTATAAGCTTGGTTTTTTTCACGAATGATTTGTTGGCCCAAGAAGGATTGATGCTCTTTTTGTTGAAGTTATTGTACTAAAGGTAAAAGTGTCATACTTCAAAGGATATTGGAATAATACATTACTAGAATACATTATAAAAACAGGAAGAAAAGAGGTGATAGTACGTTAGAAAAACTTAGAAAAATTACTTTAAAAACTGCTGTCTATATGGGGATTATTTTTTACTCTTTGACTATCTTAATCCATCTTCTTATTATTATCGAAATTATTCCATTCACATGGGTTAATGGTGGACGGTCTGAATCCTTCGCTATTCAGTTACCAATATCTATTATCAATACTGTTATTTCTATTATTGGAGGAGTTTTTACGCTGTTTGTCAGCAAAAATATACTAAATAAATACCAAAGAGGAATAACCAGAATATGTTGGTTTTTTGTTATACTTTGGTCAGTTGGGTTTATACAACAATTGCTTGGCACACCTTTTGAAAAAATGGTTTGTTCGTTTATATTGTTCCTTGGAGTCATCTCGAACTTACGTATGGCCATTGAAAAAAAACGAGTAACGATTAAATTAACAAGTTAGTGAAAAAATGAACTTAAAGCAAAGTGTGCTTTAGTTAAACAAGACCATCATATCGATGGTTTATTTTTTTATCCGAAACATCAAGTAAATCTCAGAACTCCATTGTGAATTGTTTGGTTGTGTATCAAAAAAATGGAATTTTTGGACCCAGTTGATAGTAAAAAATATAAAGATGTCATTTACTGATTAATAAGATTAAAACAATTTCTAGCTAACAATAAAAAAACTATTTACTGACTAGATAAATAGTTTTTTGTTATGGTGTCTAAGTTTAAATCCAATTTATGTATTTGAGACCATAAACAGAGCCAACTGTCATAAGAATTGACCAAATGACTAAACTGATTCCCATCCAAGTGATTACTCTAGTTCTAGATGAACCAAGCAAAAGGGCAGTTAAAGCAGCTAAATCTGTTCCAAGTAACGAGGGTGAAAGCAAAGAAAACACTGGAAGACCATACTTTTCCCAAAAATGTCTCGCTCTAGTTTCTCTTTTTGAAGGCCCTGATTTTCCCTTTTTGTCTCTTCTTTTGTTACGCCATTCAGAAATTTGTCTAAAAAATATTGCAAAGACTAAAACCATAATAAAATTTCCTGAAAAAGCAATAATCCCAACGGCTACAGGTGACATCTCCAACACAACACCTACTGGAATAATATAAAAAACATCCAGTAGTGGTAATAATGATATTAAAAATAAAGCGATGTATTGCCAAATTCCATCTGCTTGTTGAACCCATTCAACCATCTGAACACCCCCTTGTAAAATAACAAAAACTTCTCTCTCTTTACCTATTATACAATAGTAATCAAAAACCGTTTAATTTTCTTATATTATTCAAAAAAACAAAGTTAAAGTCGATGAGAGTATCAAAATATATGAGCATTGGAACAGTTTCTTGTTCAACTAACCGGTAGAAAACATGAATTCAAAAATCACTTTTTCCATTTCTGAATGACAGGATTCACGAAGGTGTTCGATCTCCCGTTCTGTTGGAATGATCCAGAGATATATACTAAAACATCACCAATGACATATATTAAATCAGCGTGTACTCCTATAAATCCATTGTGAAACTGAATGTATAATAGATATGTCCACACATCTATAATAAATCCACACGAATAGTTATAATCTATATTAAATCTATATTAATAATGGGCAAGTTTGTGAAATATTTCACTTAAACTAATGGGGCAAGTTAGTTCAATTAGAATAAAGGAAAAATCAATGTGTAAGGATTGTGAAAATTGAAAATCGCATTTTTTGATAGAGATGGCACTATAATTGAAGATTATTAAGACCATGAATGGACTAGAATAGAGCATCCAGTATTTATAGATGGATCAATTAGCACATTAAAAGAAGTCATAAAGAAAGGTTATAAAATTATAATTATTACCAACCAATACATTATTAATGAAGGTTACATTACGGTTGAACAGTACCAGGATATAAATAATCAAATGAAAAAAGAGTTAACTCGTCAAGGTGTTGAACTTCTTGATGTCTTTTATTGTCCGCATAGTAAAGACGAGGGGTGTACTTGTATGAAGCCTAAAATTGGAATGATTAAGCAGGTAATTCATAAATATCCTGAAATTAATTTGGAAGAGTCCTTTATGATTGGTGACTCAGCAGTTGATGTAGAATTAGCAATAAATATAGGCATTAAAGGTTTTGGAATCAGAGTAGGTTCTAATTACAAGGAAGAAAATATATATCAATTGAACAGTGTAATAGATTTACCACTTTATATTTAATATTGGTTTATAGCTCTTTTGTTATAAGAATTTTCAGTCAGTTACCTATTCTTCTTCAACTAATAGGTGCTGAAGTTAAACAAGTGGCTGCCTGTAAGGGAAGCCCTTTCTTATTGAATTAACGCGGAGTGTTAGTTGAAGAATCATTTCCAAAACAATCAATCTCTTTTGAATATTACAATAGTATCCCTTGGGCAATATAGTATGATTAATTTATCAACTATTTTTTTGAGAGGTGGACTAGAAATGAAACATAAAAATATTTGGGTATTTGGTTCAATTTTGTTGTTTGGTTTCATTGGTGCGTTCGGTTTTATGCCAAAGATATCTGGTATTAGTAACGTTGTAAGCTACACAATGACAGGACTTGCACATTGGGGTCAAGTAGATTCTTCTCTTTTTAAGGTAGATAACGATAACTATGATTTAAGAGTTAGTGGTAAATTATTTATGTATGGAATTACCTTTTCAGAAATTTTAAGTGTTTATTATACATTTAATAAAAAAGGATTTATTCAATAATTTAATTGTAAGTTTTGCAAAGGGAGCAGGAAAAATATGACTCGACTAATATTGTTCTTATTAGGTGTTTCTTTGGTAATAACAGGTTGTACTCCAGATAATTCAGTTTCTGAACAAGAGGGTGTTTTAATAAAAGCCGAAGAAAATAACCAAGCCACACCGATTATAGATAGGCAATATGATTTTACATACCTTGAAGAATTACCAAGTGACAAATTGGATAGCTATAACGATTATCTACTTAATGGAAGTATCAATAGTTTGAGCGATTTTACTCCCGAAGAAATGATTTTAATTTATATGAATTTAATTTTGGAACACAAAATCGATAGACTTTATGCTCTAACTTATAATGGCGGTCAACTTCCTTCTGTTGAATTATTCAATGACGAATATATGAAATACTTGTCTTCTAATTTGGAAGAAGCTTATTTGATGTATAGATTTTATGATGCAATCTCAATAAATGAACAATCAAGTACGGAAGATGTAATCATTGTTCAGTTAGAGATCATTTTCGGTAGCAAGAGATATATTAAAACATATCCTTTAAAACAGGAAGATGGCATTTGGAAGGTAGCCATTTATCAGTCATTAAAACAGTAGTTGCGCAACAGTATTTGGCGTCTTATTCAGCTCCCATGAGTGCTACTCGTAAAGAGTGCGACAGTCTGTGACGCACCGTGGTCGTAAGAGTCAGACTAACGGTTTAGCTTAGTCAAAATAGGGATACCAAAATTGAGGTGGGGGAATGAGAAGAACAAAGAGGATTATTAAAATTACTCTATTGGTTATTCTTATTGGGTTAGTAATTGTACCGTTAGTATCAGTACAAGTAAATAAATATATCTACAAAAATAGGGTAACTACTTACCTGATTGAAGATAAGGGCTATAAAGAAGAGGATATTGAATCTATTGAGGGCAAATGGGGATTTAAGCTTCCAGCATACTATACAGTTGTAACCTTCAAAAATGAACCACATGTTGAGTATACCTATTTTGCTCATGACAAGGATGTATTTCAATTTAATTACAACATCATTGACGAGGGAAAGAAAGAAGGCATTAAAGAAGAAGACCTAAAGAATTTTAATCCACGTTATTAAACAAACCCAGCCAATAGTTTGTCAATAGAAATTAATGAAAACTATAAAAAGTTCATGCTATACTAAATTTATGCATGCCAAATAACTTTCAAATTACTTTGTTTGGAAAGGTTCATGCTCTTTGTATATATTTTGAACTTGGCCAGATATTGGAAATCTGATTTGCTTTTTAAAAGTGCATAAATCCAACTTTATAGGTAAGTATGAAAAGGAGAGATATATATAATGGAGAAGTTAGCATCATTTTTAATGTTTCAAAATGACAATGCAGAAGAAGCGATGAATTATTACACATCCCTCATTGAAGATTCTCAAATTACAAGTATTGTTCGATACGGACCTAATGAATCTGGGAAAGAAGGGACTGTAATGCAGGCTACTTTTACTTTAAAAGGGCAAGAATTTATGTGTATTGACAGTCATGTGAATCATCAATTTTCTTTCACTCCTTCATTCTCCATCTTTGTGACTTGTGAAAGTGAAGAGGAACTTGACAATCTTTATCATAAACTCAACGAAGGTGGACAAGCACTCATGCCTTTAGGTGATTATGGTTTCAGTAAAAAGTTCGGTTGGCTAAATGACCGCTTCGGAGTTTCGTGGCAACTAAATCTTCCAAAATAATATGAAGAACTTAGTATTGTTTTCCTAATCACAAAATAAAAATTTAATTTCTACAACTAACCAGCCAATAGTTTGTCCATATTTGTTGCTGCGACTTTCTCGCCGATACCGTGCATTGATTGGGGAATCTTATATTTTTCTATACTTTTCGCTAAAGCATCTATTCTTCTTCAAGGTTGGATAGATGTTTTTTATATTCAAGAAGCATTTTAATATAAGTTACGCAATAGGAGGCAAAAAATGAGGTTTACTGAATACCAAAGTCTAATGAATGATACAAAATGGGAAGAAATTTGGTTAGCCATGACTTATATACCAGAACTTATCTGTTGGCGAACAAAGGATATGGAGACAAATTATACTTGTGATTGGGATGCAGAATGGTTCAATCATTTCAAAATAGACGGAGATAAGGATAGCTATAAAACAATTGAATGGTTGGAATTTAAATTTGAAAATGAAGAAGTAAAAAATAGATTGTTAAAAATCCTAAAAGAGATACACGTTCCAGGTGAGGTATTAGTTAATACTATCAAGATTTATGGTTATGTAAAGAAAGGGACTTCCATTGATTATATTTAAAGAATCTTCTTCAACTAACAGCGCAGTTTAGTTTAATAAGAGGAAAACCGCAGTTCCATATTTAACCTCGAAGTTTCAGATGAACAACGGCGCTTCATGTTATGTCCTTGCAACCTATGGGGGTCATCCATTTCCGTTTGCCATTTCTGCGGATGAGCAGCCAGTAACGTGGGGGAGATTTTAACAAGTGAACGGGGGAAATATTGATATGGAATCCAAAAAAACAGTAGCGATAATAGCTATCGTTATATTATCTATTGTTGTTTTAATAAACCTATTAAAGAAAGATTTATGGGATGTTAACTCAGAATTATTGAAAGAAGAAGTTTTATCCATTGGACAATCCGTTCAAACTGTAAATTTATCAAATGTAACCCCGTTTAAATGGGATGTAGCATACTCCTTTGACCCATATACATTAAAAGATACAATATATGAAACAGTTGGTTATAAATGGGGTGATATTAGAGAGACGGTTAATGAAGGAATGTATCAAGTAGTTTTTTTAAAGGATGGAAAAGTAGTTTGTTATTTGTATGGATACCCTGAAAATAATGGATACGGAATATCTTTCACAAGTGAAAATAATAAGGAAGTAACCTCAGCTTCTGTCCTTAGTGTCGAGAATGATTTATCCTTTGAAGTAATAAGAAGTGATGAAATCATTTATTTAAGGAATCATTAAGTTAATACATCTTCAACTAGCGGGTGCTTTAGTTAAACATGATCATCATTTCGATGGTCTTTTTTTCTGTCCATCGGCAATCCATTGTGAAATGTTACACTTAAACTAACGGTGCAGGTTAGTTTAAAAAGAAATGATAGAATATGTATTTAAATTTTACGTTTGGCGTGATTAAAATGGATAGTAAGCTACATAAGAAAAACGCTGAACGGTTTTGTTCAGCGCAATTTTCACCCCGTATGAACTTGGTCATTTGGAAATTTATATTTTTCCTTTTTCGGTTTAAGAAGTAAAAAGAATAAAGTTAATGGACCAATACGTCCAATGAACATTACGATGCACAGGACTACTTTCCCGACATTGCTCAAATCGGCTGTAATTCCGGTTGAGAGCCCGACAGTACCAAATGAGGAAACGACTTCAAAGGCAAGAGGCAATAGCGGGATATTTTCTGTTATTGTAAGCATGGAAATAAAAAAGAAGTTAATGAACATACTGACAGTTACTATGGCAAGCGACCGGATGATGATTTCTGTTTTAATAGACCTATTAAAGAGGTGTGGCTCCTGTATTCCTCGTATAAAAGAGATGGTCGATAGCAGTACGACCATAAATGTCGTAAGTTTAATACCAGATGCAGTGGAAGCACTTCCGCCACCGATGAACATTAACAACATTGTGAACAATAAGGATGTGTCTTCCATTTCCCCAGTGGCAATGGTATTAAATCCAGCTGTACGTGGTGCAACGGCTTGGAAATATGAAGCTAGAAATTTATCAAATAGCGAAAAGTTCCCTATTGTACTTGGGTTATTATATTCCAATACAAAGATGATGATAGTCGCGATACTATTTAGCAAAACGGTTCCTACTATCATCATTTTTGTATGAAGCGACCACTTATTGAAAGAATTCTTTTGGAGAATTTCCATAACTACAACAAACCCAAGTCCACCGATAATGAACAATAACGATAAGATAATATTAACGATTGGGTCTCCTGCAAATTGAATTAGGTTATCCGGGAATAAAGCGAATCCTGCGTTGTTGAAAGCCGATACGACATGGAAGATGCTATAGTAGATTCCCTTAGCCCAGCCGAAATCAGGTATCCAGTGCATGGACATTATGACTATGGCTACACCCTCTATCGAAAAAACAAAAATACAAATCCGTTGTACTAGCTTCACCATACCTCCTATGGACGACTGACTGAAGGATTCCTGTATATAAATCCGATTCTTCAATCCGATTTTTCTCCCCAGTAATACAAGAATGACAACAGCGAAAGTCATCAATCCAATCCCACCACATTGGATAAGTACCAACATGACGATTTCTCCAAATAAGGTCAGGGTGGATTCTACATCAAAGACGCTTAACCCCGTAACCGTTGTCCCTGATGTTGCACTAAAAAAGGCGTCAATCCACGAAATTGGTTTTTCTGTTGCAATCGGGAGCTTTAGTAATAAAGTACCGAGGATAATTAAGAACAGAAAACTTCCAGAAATGACTGCCAAAGGTGATAGATTGCGAAATCTAGGCTTTATTGTGTGCATAATACTCACTTCCTCATATGAAAGCTACCTACAGCGCCTTCTCTTCAAATCGCTTTAAATCTATATTGTGTCCCATTGCCACTAATATATCGCCTTCGTAAATCATATCAGTTGGTAATGGTGAAACATTTATTTTATCATTTCTCTTGATTGCTAAAATGGTGATGCCGAATTTTGCGCGAATATCCAAATCGAGTAATGTCTGATTGTGGATTCGCTGTGTGGCACTCAATTCCACTACACTGTACTCCTCGGATAAATTAATATAATCCAACAATCTATCAGACGACATGGTTTGGGCAATCCGAATACCCATTTCCAGTTCCGGGTGAACGACACGGTCGGCTCCGATTTTCTCTAATACCTTTTGATGATACATATTTTGAGCTTTCACCCACACTTTATTAATACCTAATTCCTTTAAATTGAGCGTGGTTAGCACACTATCTTGTATATTCTCACCGATTGCGACAATGACATGGTCAAAATTCCGTATACCGATTGATTTTAGGAATGTTTCTTCGGTAGAGTTCCCTTGAATGGCATGGGTTGAGTATTGAATGAAGTTCTCCACCCTATTCATATCAATATCGATTGCTAATACTTCATGACCAAGAGTAAACAATTCCCGACAGACGCTCCCACCAAACCGACCTAAT
Organism: Psychrobacillus soli; assembly: GCF_006861775.1. Classification (GTDB taxonomy): domain Bacteria; phylum Bacillota; class Bacilli; order Bacillales_A; family Planococcaceae; genus Psychrobacillus; species Psychrobacillus soli. The sequence continues at coordinate 107,292 of NZ_VDGG01000014.1, forward strand.
CCAATGACTGCAAATTGCTTATTTTGTTTTGTCATTCTATTCACTCCTACCAATCTGACAACCATTTAATTCCCTATTAACAGAACGACAAAAAGCCCATCAGGAATAGGGTAACCTTTGGACACCATTTTAAACATATGTTGATTTAACCTCCCTCTCTCTTAACGCTTACGGGGTTAGCTGTCGGATTCGGGCTAAAAGAGTAGCCCTACCTACAATATAGGATTCACCCCTTGTGATTTTAACAACCACGGATAATGGTTTCCCCACTCCAAAAGGATTCAGCGATTTTCGAAATATAAAATACAGAATTATACTACTCTCGTTCCTCGAATATGTAAATAGTATATTATAGAGGTAATATCAAAAATAACTCCAAATTAAGCCTTACAATGACGTAGTATTTATTAAGAATGTGAAAATCTTCACTTAAACTAACGGGTGCTTTACTTCAAGAAGGGGTAAAGCATTTTCGAGTCAAAAAAATCATTTTATTTAAAATGTCTTTTCTATTAAAGTTTCATGTAGCAGATTATCTATAGAGGAGCGAATTAGCTAGTGAAAAAATACAATGAACTCTCTTATAAAGAAAAGAATTTTAGAACCATAGTAGCAGCAATACTACTTTCATTTACTATATTTATACCCAACTACCCCCTTTGGTTTTATATACCATTGATGTGTATTATGGTATTAGATATAGTTTATAACTATTTAAAACATAGGAGTAGTCAATAAAATGAGGGTATTTGGAAATCGTTTAAGAAAAGTTAGATTATCTAAAGGTTATACACCACTTACTGTCCGTTTATTTTAAACTTTAATGATTTGTATGGGAATAGTTGCCTACATCGAGATTCTCCAATCATCAATTTGTCACTTTATATGTTACCTTGGGTATTATTCCTTTTATATCGTTTATTGCGAATAATAAATAATACACTGGTCAATATTGGTTCTGGAATATTTAAGTAAAGTAGTAACGTAAAATGTTTCTTCTTCAACTAACGGGTGCTTTAGTTAAACAAGACCATCAATTCGATGGTCTATTTTTGTGTCCAAATCATCATGTAGATTTCAGCGATCCATTATGAAAAGTTACACTTAAACTAATGCAGCAATTTAGTAGAACAAGCACAGATAAGCTAAAGTAATTAATTCAGGGAAAAATCTTTAGAAAACAACTCCTTGATAAAAATGCATAAAATTGTTGGCTAACCGATAGATTTTTTATCTTTCGGTTATTTTAATTTACTTTGATAGGTTTGTTAATTTACATACGTATTAATGGATAGGTACCGAATAACAAATAAAGGAGGGTTTGAATTGAGGGTTACTGGTGAAAATGTTGTACGACAAATTAAATTGAAAAATGAAGAAGCTTTGCCCTTTCTTATTAAAACGTACAGTGGTCTGCTCAATGCCATTATTAGAAAATATCTGAATGGGAATCACCAAGATATGGAGGAATGTTTAGCAGATGTGCTAGTTTCTATCTGGTTCCATATAGACTCATATGATTCTTCCAAAAATGAATTTAAGCAATGGATTGCCGCGATCACCAAATATCGTGCAATTGATTATATTCGTAAATCTGAAAAGTTAAAGGAGCATGTTAGTAATGTTGACTTTGATGAACGTATGTCTAGTCAAGTGAGTTCAAAACAAAACGTGCTTGATTTATCTAGTTTGTTTAATGAACTTAATGATACCGAACGAAAAATATTTGAGAAATATTATGTTGAAGGGGTTCCATCTAAAGAAATTGCATCTGAGTTTCAAGCAAAGGATTCTTGGGTGCATAACAAACTTTCTATGGGTAGAAAAAAATTGAAAACCATTTTATTGAAAGATGAGGTGTAATGGATATGTCATTATTTAAGGACTTAAATGATGTGAAGTTAGATTTAAGTGAATTTGATGAACTGCCACTTTCAGAGTATGAACAAAAACGTATATTAAAGGATGTCCGTAACAAAATTCATCCAAAAAAACAAATGAAAAAAAGATTAGGGTTAAGTGTTGCAATAATTGCGGCATTTATGCTTAGTTAACATTGACAATTGATAAAGGAATAATTGCAAACATGCCATTTGTTGGGGAACCTATTGAGAAATATATAAATCAAAATGAAAATCTCAATTATTCATCTTATAAGACAGAGATTGGTGAAACAGCAGAAAATTCACTTGGAAAATTAACATTAAATGAAGTTATGTTAGACGACCAAAGAATCATATTAAGCTCTACGTTTGAGCCAACAGATGGTGTAAAGTTTGATTATCAAACCTTTGTTAAACCAACTGTCAAAGTTAATGGACAAGAGTATACGGTAACGACTGGTGGTCAATCCATTGAATTAAACGACTCGATGTTTACGATTTATAACGATGTTGATTTAAGTGAAGTGGTTACAACAGAAGAAGTAAATATTGAAATTAGTTACGATAGATGGAGGTATCATCTCAATGATGAAGAGGTTATTCAACAACCATGGACATTCGATGTGCAGGTGTCGCAAGCAAAGTTACTTGAAGATAAAAAGGTTTTCGAGATGAATGAAACCATCACTTTAAATAATGGAGAAATAGTTACCATTGAAAAAGTAGTGACAACACCTATGTCCACAACGGTTTATTACGATTTATCACAAAGTAAAAGTGAAAGTATCTACTTTGATATTCGATCGGAAGACGGAGTCCAAAGTGAGTATAAGTACCCTGTGACGGCATTTGTTTCTAATGATTTAGGAGATGTATCGGTTATACGCTATGACGGATTAACTCTTGGGGATTCAAACCATTTCTTGGAAGCTCGTAATGCCAATCATGAATTATTGAGTAGCCCAATTCCAATTAATTAGTATGATGAACAAACAGGTGGATTTTGATGAAGCTTTAATAATGGAACGTAACGGTTGCTTTAATTAAACAAGTGGTTGCCTGTAAAGGTAGCTTTTTCTTATTGAACTAACGCGGCAGGATAGTTAAAGGACATTTAGGGTACGTTACTTTTAAAAAGGAGGTAACCTAAATGAAAAATCCATTCTTAATTAGTTTGTATACGTTTATATTTTTGTTCAGTCTTTCCATGTTTTTAGGAAATCCTGTTTATTCACAAACTACACTTTCAGATAAAATGGAATATTTATATCCTGCAAATAAGGAAAAAAATTTTGATGAAACTGTAGATGAATTTTACCAGGCATTGAGAGACGTAAAGTATCCTGGCCATCAGGAGCTTTATCAAAGATATATGCAGAAGCCAAAGTCACAACAAAGACATTTGGATACTGTTCTTTATAAAGAAATGCCTGATGCATCTATAAACATTAGGGAAAAGTTACTGTTTAATGAGATAGAAGGATTAAATTATATAATTTCTGATGGAAATATTCTTCGTCCCTACCCTGATATAGATATTAACTACCATCAGACTGTTAGCCCTGATAGACAAGTTTACTTTTTTTATTCCTTTAAAGACACAGAAAAAGAATTTAGAGGTAGATATGCAATTTATGATATTAAAACAAAAGAAATGGTAGCGGGTGGAGGTACTTATATGCCAAAGTCTCCAACTCACTAGGAACACTTACGATAAAGAAGGATAAATTTGGGGGAAATAGCAAAAAGGTATTGTTCGTCTTGTTCAATTAACGGGTGCTTTACTTCAAGAATGAAAATAATGCAATTCAAACCAATGCACAGTTTGTAGAGGTTCAATCGATTAAAAATGACCTATATCATGACTTAACGGTACGATTCATCAGTCTTTACGTTCATGAAGCCGTCAATAGCCACTATCAAACAGCAGATTCTTTAATACAAAATTTAAATACTGCACCATCATTAATGCGTATTGGGGAAGTAAAAAGGGCTGGTGAATTACGAGAATTAGACCTTGAAGTAGGACTTCGTTCAGCTTTAACTTTTTATCAGCTTTTTCTTATTGAATGAACGCAGCAAGTTAGCTGAACAAATTTAATGATTTAAAGTTATAGAGCATTTCTTTGAATGAGGAATGCTTTTTATTTTTGCTTAAAACAAAATATACAATAAAAATGTTATTCAAATTAATAAAAATTTATTGTAAAACGATAACATGTGTATTAAAATCAAAATAGGAATAATTAAGTGAGGTGTTTTTTTATGGAAAAAGTAACAACATTGTTTTTAAAAATAGCTGTTATTCTTTTAGGAGTACCAATTCTTGCTCTGTGCATTTTTTTGGTGCCTGAGATGGGGGAACTTGCAGCAAAATTGCTTCCAGAGTTTACTTTTATTAAATATCTTGTTTTCATCGCTTTTGATGCATCAGCGATACCTTTTTACTTTGCTTTGTATCAGGCTTTCAAACTCTTACGCTATATTGACAAAAATAAAGCTTTTTCTGATTTATCTGTAAAAGCTTTAAAGAAAATCAAATACTGTGCCATCACAATCAGTATTTTGCATGTGCTAGTTTGGCCGCTCTTCTATATCTTTGCGGAAGTAGACGACGCACCAGGAGTGATCTTTGTCGGATTGGTTGTTCCTTTTGCTTCGATGGTTATCGCAGTCTTTGCGGCTGTTCTCCAAAAACTTTTACAAGAAGCAATTAATATTAAATCAGAAAATGATTTAACGGTCTGAGGTGAATAACAATGGCAATTATAATCAATATTGATGTGATGTTAGCAAAAAGGAAAATGAGCGTTACAGAACTTTCGGAAAAGGTTGGAATAACAATGGCGAACCTTTCTATATTGAAAAATGGAAAGGCAAAAGCGATTCGATTATCCACTTTAGAGGCAATATGTAAGGCTTTAGAATGTCAGCCTGGAGATATTTTAGAATATAAAAGTGACGAAGACAGTTAAACATTTTGGAGGAAACTTAATATAACAATTATTAGGGGAGGTATAACTATGGACATTAACAATTTGATTATTGAAAATATTGATCATCCTCAAGAGTTGGAGAGAATGTATAGAAAAGACCCGAAAGCTTTTAAAAAGTCATTCTCATACGCATGGGAACAAAATCCTGATTCTCAGGTTCTTGGTGTTTGGTATGAAAGATTGCATTTCAAGGAGACGGCAAATACAGAAAAATCTTCCTTGCTTCAAAAAGGTTTCTTGTTCATGGGTATCTTAGCCATTCTGGCCGGGATAAGCACCAGGATCATTTTCCATTTTGTCGAACAGGAAGTAATTGCGCCAATTAACCTGGCTTTTGGTATAATTCCCTTTATTGCTGCCTATTTTGTTTACAATAATACTCCGAAAAAAAGTGTTATTTATTCTCTTGCAGCTTTGTTTCTAATTTCCGGAATTTATCTTAATATGCTGCCATTAAATTATAAAGACAGTATTATCCTTGCTTATTTACACCTTCCCATATTTTTATGGATATTGGTAGGGCTTGCATTTACAGGAAATGAATATTCAAAAGGCAGTACAAGATTAGCCTATATTAAATTTAATTTGGAATATTGTATTCTCTACGCCAGCATGGCGGTTAGCGGAATGGTACTAGCAGCATTAACTATGCAGTTATTTAGCTTTGTTGGCTTGGATATAGAAGACTTCTACTTTAGTAATGTCGTTTTATTTGGTGCTGCCGCTCTCGCTATTGTGGCTGCATACCTGGTATCAATGAATCTTAAACTTGCTAAGAATATTACACCATATATAGCTAAAATCTTTAGTCCTCTTGTCCTAGTCACATTGTTGGTCTATCTTATAACGGTTATATGGGTCGGAAAAAATCCGTTCTTGGACCGCAATTTCCTGATAGCCTTCAACGGAATCCTCCTTGGTGTATTGGCCGTTACCATATTTTCCATTATCGAGAGCGACTCAGACGAGAAAAAGAACATTTCAGATTATATAAATTTTGCCTTAATTGTTCTTGCGCTTATCATTGACAGTGTGGCTTTGTCAGCCATCGTGTTCAGACTTTCTTCTTATGGGATTACGCCTAATAGACTTGCTGTTTTAGGAGTAAACATACTTATCTGGGCAAATCTAATTTGGATTATGCTCTCCTATATTCGTTTTCTACAAAATAAGTCCGGACCTTCAACTATCCAAGATGCAGTTACTAAGTATTTGCCGGTCTACGGACTTTGGGCAGCTTTCGTTATATTTACTTTTCCTCTAATTTTTAATTAGAAAGGCTCTGTTAAAGTAACGAAAAGCTAATCGTCTTAGCGTATAAAATCCTTAGAGCCGATATTATGCAGCTTTTTATACAGAGTTGCATAGTTTTGGCTTATTTTCAGTATTAAAGATAAAAAAGTATATTCAAAAAAGCCTGACGATTATGTTGAACTTGTTATATTTGTTACAAATTTTCAAATTGGAGGTATTCTAAAATATTTCCGAAGGGGTCTCTAAGACTAATAAATTTACCTGGAGGATAATTAGTTGGTTCATCTATAATAAAATTCACTTCTTTCTCTTTTAGGTATTTGACTTTTTCATAAATATCTTCAGTTCGCAATCCTAATACAACTCCTGAAAGATCTTGATTATAAGTTGCATTATCGTTCTCCTCTAAAACAAGTGGTAACTCTCCGTGTACAAGTGATACAATTTTTGGACCATAGTGTTTGTTTAATTCAAAACCTAAAGTATTAGTATAAAACTCGATTGCTTTGTTTAAATTTGGCACGTAAATACTAATAACACAGACTTGATTTATCATATTAATCCTCCTGTTTTAGGTATTATTACATATATTCTACACTCTTTAACAATTATCCTTTTTTACTTTAGTTCAATAAGAAGTGATATTTTTGGCTTTTAAGAGACAGCCTCTATTGTTTGTAATTCCATTTAATTTAATTGAATTCGCAGTATTCTCAAATAATTTAAAAATTTTTGAACGAAATGAAAAATTGCCACGTCTAATGAAGGAAGGAGGCGAAAAGGATGGAATTTGAAATCGAACAGCGTGCTATTCGTGGGGATCATCAAGCGATACTTTCACTTATTGAAAAGGATGAAGATATTTTATATCGCATGGCTTTTACATATATGAAAAATGAGCAAGACGCTTTAGACGTGATGCAGGAGCTGATTTACAAGGCACTTAAAAAAATGCATACCGTTCAACAGCATGAATATGCCAGAACATGGCTCGTGCGCGTCTTAATCAATTGTTGTAAAGACTATTTACGGAAACGCCAACCAACTGTTCCAATTGAGGAACATCACCTATTTGAATGGGTCATCTATTCAGATATGGAGAGATTATTGGAGAATTTAACCTTGTCGGAGCAGCAACTCGTCTATATGAAATATTTTCAGCAACTAAAAAACAAAGAAATTGCTGAGCTAAATCAAATTCCGGAGGGTACTGTTAAGTCTAAGCTTCATTACATATTAAAGAAGCTTAGAAACTTCGCTAGAGCAAAGGAGGACTGGCTATGAGTAAACTACCTATTGACGTGCCAAAGAAGAAACTTCAACAAGTTCGAATGGATATGTATCGTAAAGTTCAGCGAGAAAAAAGAACAAAGAAGCGCATTGTTTCGGTTGCAATCGTCTCTTTGTTTTGTCTAAGCCTTTTATTTTCCATTCGCGTTTCTCCTACGATTGCTAGCCATGTTGCAAAAATACCTGGCTTTGAAGCACTTGTAACAGCGGTTTCCATCGATAAAGGAATACAAGATATTGTGGACAATGAATACTATGAAGAGATCAATGCGATGCAGTCTAAAAATGGTCTTTCGATTACATTGCAAGGCGTGATTGCAGATCATACGGGATTTGTACTCTTCTATGACGCCGATTCCTCCTTTGATATTTCGAAATTATACTTGGAGGATGTTCAATTGTTTCAAGGGGACGATGAAATGGAATGCGGCTGTACATTTCTCGCGAATGCAGATCATCAAACACATATCTCATCTTTAGTAGAATATAATTTTTCAGAGCCAATAGCTTATACTTCGAAGGATTTTAAAGCTGTTTTTCATTTTAATGATAAAGATAAGGGAAACATTGAATTTACAATACCGTTTACACTACAAAAAGAAATTGCACAGGAAAAAATTATTACGGCGAATCGTACTGTAAATGTCGATGGTCAGAAATTTACGATTACACAAATTCGCCGTTCTCCATTAAAAATGGCACTCGACATTGAAATAGACGAAGAAAATACGATGCAAATTTTATCGCTAGATGATATTGGGGTCGTGATGCAAAGTGGAGAGCGAAGAGAAAGCATTAAAAATGGCATATCAAAAAGCGGAAATATCCGAGACGGCAAATTTACTCTATATTTGCAAAGTGATTATTTCCATGACCCGGATTCACTCTCGATTATTATTGGAGCTGTTCAAGCTGTTCCAAAGGGAGAAGATTTTATCGAAGTTGATTTTGGTAGAAACGAAGTACTTACAAAGCCCGATTATTTCGATTGGGACATTTCCGTAACGCATCAAAGTGTATCAGTTGCTGTAAATAAAGGGGATAATCAAGGTAGACTTTTAATGCTACATGAGGCTGTAAAAGAAGATGGTACGACTTTAGAACATACAAGTAGCAAGGTTTCACGAGATGAGCAGTACGTAGTTGAGACGACGCAATTTCAAAATTATGATGGCAAAGCAAAAATATATTTAAACTATTACTCCAATCCTATTGGAAAAAATATTGAACTGATGATTCCAGTGCAATAAAGTACAGATGTTTAAAAAGGTCCTCCTTTTTGAACATCTGTTTTTATATTTCAGAGCAAGCATTAAGTATATTTATTTAGAATAAAGATAATAAATGGAAATCCAAAGAAGTGAAAATGACTTGGGTTAGTTAATTATGATTGTGCTATCGAGTGATTAAGTAAATGATCTTGGGCTGTCATAGGTCACTCATTTTCTTAATAAATAAAATAAACAGGGAATTCTCCCTGCTTATTCTGTCACAAAAGTTCATGTATTTTGTTGTTTTCTTGCATCAAGATATTAAGTGTTACCTTTAATTTTCCCGATAAGAGTCATGAGTTGGACGAAACACGTCTTCCCCTGAATTTCTAACTATTGAAAAGTGTTCAACATTATAATGCCCATGAAGCGTTTCATTATGGTGCTTTATTATTTGTTCTGCACTTAAAAAATCACTGTCTGTTGTTGAATGGGCATCACCGACTAAAGTCACGTCAAAACCATTAATCGTTGCTGTTCTGACTGCACTATCAATACAATGCTGTGTTTTACAACCCATCATAACAATATGTTCAATCTCTTGTGATCTCAAATGATCTAGAAGCTCTGTTCCATGGAAGGAATTCGTTGCAGTTTTATCAAAAAACTTAGTATCAGCAGGTACATTAATGTCATCGTGAACCTGAAAACCTTTCCCTTTACCTTCAGCAACATCTAAATCTCTAACAAATACAACTGGAACATCTGATTTCCTTGCTTTTTCGATCAGTAAATTAATATTCCTAATAAGTTGCACTTTATTAAAAACAGCACTTTCTACTTGATTCCCATCAATTAATTCTTGTTGAGCATCAATGATTAATAATGTTTGATTCAAATAATTTTCCCCTCTCAAAATGCGGGAAAACGCTAAACAGTTTGATTAGTTAGTCGTAATCCCTTTATTAATTTTCAAGTAACCATTTCTTTTGTTTGTCATAATATCTACCTCCAATCAAATATTGTCTAAATTAATTGAATTATTAGACCGTTAAATTATATCATATTTACTTTAATAACAGTCAATACAAAATAGAATAATTATAGCTTTAGTTCTATTTTTACGTCTAAAACATCAAGTAGATTTCGGCGATTCGTTGTGAAATATCTCACTTAAACTTAAGGGAGTTTAGTGAAAGAGTATCTTTCATCTTCTGAGTATTAGTAGTAAAATGAATATGAACTGGAAAATTGTAACTAGGGTTCCGCTATCTAGGTAGGTCAGTGACCAAGGGCTACATCTTTTACAATATGTAAAAGGCACCTATTGACATAAAAGGTCCGAGGGGAAAGGTTCAGCGTATTTCTTATGCGTTGAAATCTTTCTCTTCGGTCCTTTTTTTATTATTTTATGGAGGGTTATTGTATGAAAAAAATTGATGATTTAAAAGCTGGGATTGCAGTCATTATTTTGAATGAGGAAAAACAAGTTTTGTTACAGAAAAGGTCAGATGTAGGACTATGGGGCATTCCTTCAGGACATATAGAAATAGGGGAAACAGTTTCTGAAGCAGCTATCAGAGAAGTAAAAGAAGAAACTAATTTAGATATAAGAATTAAAAAGCTTATTGGTGTGTACTCTGAGCCTAATTCACAGGTGTTTGCTTATCCAAATGGTAAAGTAGTACATTTTATAACAACCTGTTTTCTTGCTGAAATTACTGGTGGAGAACTACGATGTAATTCCTCTGAGTCACTAGAAATTAAGTTTTTTGAACAACAGAACCTACCGCAAGACCTATTGAAAATGCATCCTTTATGGTTAAACGATGCACTTGCTAATAGAGAATTAGCGTTTATTCGTTAGTGAAATTCTTATTGAAGTAACGGGCAGCCATCCATGTAGCATCTTCATCATATAGTTGACTTTGGTTATGAAGAATCAGTAAATGGATAGGAACAAGGTTTTAATTTCGCTAAAGAAAATAATGCTCAGTGGAATATAAATGTAATTTCAATTCTTCCTTTAAAAGAAGATGAAACTATGGCTATTTTATCAGCTACTTTAATTATTCAAGGTAAGAGTTTAGGAACAGCAAATTTATTCTTTCAAACGTTCAAAAAAAATAGCATTAATGATTGGGAATTAATAAGAAGTTATATAGAAGCAGGAATTCCGTATATTAGTACAAACAGCGTGCTGTTCAACTAACACTGCAGGTTAGTTCATTAATTAATAGTTATAGCGATAATTTTTTCTAGAAACTAAATAACCTCCTACTTGTAGATTACAGGTAATATGTGGTAAAATATATTAATTTGTGTATTTGGCGATGAATCAAATTGCCTGACATCTTAAATTTTAGAGGGGGAATCGTTTCGATGGAGTTTAAAGGATCTAGCGTTTACGATCAAACGGATTTTTTAAAAAATTACATGACTAGAAGAAACAGAAACGATAGTCCAAATAATGCCATTGAAGGACCGATTATCTATGAATTAATTGGGAGCTTTCAAGATAGTAGTATCTTAGATTTAGGGTGTGGTGATGCATCTTTTGGAAAAGAGCTTTTACATTTAGGAGCAAAAAACTACACAGGAGTAGAAGGATCGGAACAAATGGTAGAAGTTGCACGCTCTAACATACTTGAACAAAATGGGACAATACATCTTGAAACTATGGAATCTTATGATTATCCAAAAGAGGTATTTGATCTTGTAACATCTCGATTTGCAATCCATTATGTTGCAGACATTAACCGCCTGTTTAAAGATGTTCATAAAACACTTAAAGAAGGTGGAAGATTTACTTTTAGTATCCAGCATCCACTGACAACTTCGTCATTTGCTAGTAAGCAATCTGGGGATAAACGTGGTAATTGGATTGTCGATGACTACTTCCATGAGGGGGAAAGAAAAGAGCCTTGGATTGACCAAATAGTGGTTAAGTATCATCGAACAATCGAACATTATTTTAAAGCACTTAAACAAGCTGGCTTTTCAATTCTAGATTTACGTGAAGGTACACCCAAGCGTGAACATTTTAGTAGTGAAGATGAATTTGTTAGAAGACAACGAATTCCAATTGTACTGGCTTTTTCTTGTGTGAAGTAAAATAAACATCCTAATATTGAATGTTGAACTCCCATGAAAATTAAAAAAGTTATGTAAAATGAGTGATGTAAGTTTATGCTTACTATGTAATAATTATATTGTAGGAATGTAAATTTCCAATTTATACGAAGTGAAAGTGGGGATCATAATGGCAACGGGAACACATACAGTAGAAATTCCAGTAGATGTACAAGCAGTTTGGGATTATGTCAGTGATCTTGAAAAATGGGCAACGACGGTACCGGCCTATAAAGAACATGAAATCATCAATGACACGCAATCTTTTTGGACATTTGAAGGTAGTGTGAAAGGTATTAAAAAAACAATAAAAGCACAGGTAGATATTACCGAATGGAATGAACCTTCCAATATTACGTTTGAACTAAAAGGTTTAACAGATAATTTTACAGGAAGCGGTCACTTTACAGCAGAAGAAGTTAATGGTAAAACTACAATGACTTGTACGGTGGAAGTTCATGCAGGCGGATTATCTGGCGCGATGTCAACACCTATTATTAAATGGGCTGTTCCAAAAGTAGCATCTCGTTTAACGGAATCTATCGCACGTAAAATTGCAGTATTCTCCTAGTTTCTAAAGATTGGAAGTCGCTTCGTTTTGGAGATACTTCTTCTGAAGTAAAGATTGTAACATTCTGATGTTATGACGAAGAGTTTTACTAGAAGGTTTATATTTAACGGAAAAAGGGGCTGTTTAAATGAAGAAGCCACTGAAAAGTCCAGATAGTTTAACTTAGCGAGGTATTCGACGATTTAATCGTCGAATACCTCGCTTTTTTTCATTTATTATAGTTTTATTAAATGCAGGTGTTGTCCCAAAATGATTTCTAACCAAGAAACGTTCAAGTTAAGTCCTTTCATGGCAATTTACGATATTGTCATCCCAAAAGATAATATGCTTTGTTAAATAATTGAGCTAGTCGATTTTACATTCATATTAGAAGAATTGAAAACAAAATACTGTTTAGACTATGGACGTAATGCGATTCCTTCGATTCGTATGTTTAAGTATTTATTGTTAAAGTCCATTTTTGATGTATCAGATGTAGATCTAGTGGAACGTTCAAAATTTGATATGTCATTTAAATATTTCTTAGATATGGCACCAGAAGATCCAGTTATCGATCCAAGTTCACTCACAAAATTCCGCAGGCTTCGTCTTAAAGACGTAAGCTTATTAGACTTGCTTATTGGGAAAATCGTTGAAATCGCACTTGAAATAGTACACAGACAGGTATGGAAATTAATACGGTAATTGATGACGCAGCATACTCTGAAAAGGCAAATATTAATTACACAAAAGAATCATCTGCGGGTCTTTTTGGCATGGAAATACAAGGTGCCACAGCAATGTTCGCGGTCAATCCTAAGCGAATACTCACATTGTTAAGAGAAAAAGAATAGAAAAGATCAAAGAAACAGGCAACTTCATGTTCAAAATCGAACAAGAAGTTGCCTGTTTTTGTTTGAAAAAACGATACGAATTTAAAAACGTAAGTTTTTCAGTGCCCTCTTGCACTGAGAAGGTTCTTTTTTGGCATTGATTTGTATAATTTGTATAGATAAAGGTAACAATAAACTTTAAAAGTACTTTCCGTTTACTTTCAGTTTGTTGACAAACTGAAAGTTCGACGATATGATGGAGGTGAGAGGTGAGATGATTATGCGTCCTACAGTAATTGAAAGAGAGATTTTAACTGGATCTGCTGCTCACGATTATACGAAAAAGATGGTAGAGACAGACCTAATAGTTACAGCTACATTGGTTAAGCACTTATTATTTACAGTAAAAGGTGCTGAGCAGTATCGAAACGAATGGAATGAAGATAACTTATCTAATAGGGAGAAGCTTGTTGAATATTTTAATCAGTTATTGGTACACATTTCAACGGAATCTATACTAGAAAGTATAGTAACATACTCAACAAGTGAAGTTGCTAAGTTTATTGGTGTATCACAACAAACGATTAATGCTTGGATACGTGATGGGAAAATTAAAGGTGTTGAAAAGGATGGAAATAAGTGGTCTAAAATACCTGAAGAAGCTGAAGTTATTTTATCGAACGGAAAACGATTTACAATTGCTACTTTAAAAGCTAATTGGGAAGTCGAAAACGAAGAACCTGAAGTAGATGAAATAACTTATCTAGAGCACTCAATAAAAGAATTAGAAGAAAAATACGATGGTAAAACTTTCGAGGAAGTTTTTGGCGATAAAACTATTTTGGAATTAACGGAAGAAGACACAGATGCTTCGGTTTGGTTGTCGTATAAAGTGAGGTTGGAAAGTGCCAAAAAAGCTAGGAATAACTAAAACAACCTTTAGCAACCTTGAAGTACGTTATGAACAAATTTATAGCGTATCATTTTCTGAAACACCGCAAGGACAATTAGGTCATAAAAAGGGTAGAGAAGTACTAGCAAAGATTAAATTTTTTGATGATGCTTGTTATCTACAATGTAGAGAAATCTTCGATAAAAATAATTTGGTGGAATATTATTATGATTGGTATGCCGGCAACGGTACCATACTTCAAAAATTTCACGCTCATTATCATCCGAATGATACACCCGAGGAAGTAAAAAAGTTTGATCCTTGGCATTGGCATGTGCCTATAGATGAAAAAGAGAAAGATGGTCAACGAGTACCAGGCAAGGAAGGCTACACAATTGACGATGTACTTGAAGAACATGTGCTACCACACATACTTCGATTGAAACGCTCTAAAAAGTAGAAAGTTGGTTAAGGAACAAAACCAACTTTCTTTTTTTATTATTCTTGTATATTTCACCTCTAGGTGTGTATGGTAACCGTATTATTATCTAATCTTTGCTATTTATGATAATTATGTTACAAAAACTTAAGTAATAGATTCCCTATAACAGATTTATTTAACTAATGGTGCCTTTAATGGAAACACATATAGTTGCTAAGACGGCTTTTTTTTCTTGTTCGACTAAGAGCAATTGAGTTCAATATGAAATAATCGAAAGAATTTTTTTGAGATTAAATCATTTATAAATATAGACACCAAAATCCAGTATTGTATCTTCAGGGGAATTGGTGTCTATTTACTAGTGCTTGTCCACATAATATTTGAGTATTTCTAATCCTCTTTGTAAGTCATCTAATGTGTTAGTGGAGGAAAGTGCTATACGTAGATAATGATACTTTGTCGTGCGTCCACTCATAAAACGAACTGAATGGAAAACACGTATTCCCTCGTTTTTTAAATCTGTTTCGATTTGTGACGTGTTCAAATGCGTTTGGATCGGTAGCCAGCGATAAAAACTAAGTGGATGTTCACCCACTTTTTTTTCTGGAAAATAATTCGTATAGATCTCATTCGCCATTTGTGCGAGTTGTTGCTTTTGATTAGCAATTTTAGATGCAACCCCGGACAGTATCAATTCAGTAATCACTTCTGCGTCGAGCGAAGAAGTTTTGACATTGTTCGTATATATGGACTGTAAAATCTTATGATGAAAGGCGTCGCTATACACCATATAGGCTACACGTAGACCTGAGCAAATGGACTTTGAGGTTCCACAAATATATACTGTTTGTTCTGGTAACAAGTTAAATATTGGCTGCTTATAATCCTCTATTAACCCTGCTGTTAAAAAGGCGTGGATATCATCCTCTATCAAGATTAACTGATGTTGGTCTCTTAGTTATCTATTGTTTGAAAGATGTCACGCTTTTAACTGGCTCCCATGGTTTTCCTGAGTTGATCGGAGTAGCAGTTGTGACTGGATTACATCTTTGGAAGCGCAATATGTTGTTATCGATAGCTGCTGGGACAATTGTTTATATGTTACTTGTACAATTCATTTTTTAAATTAATTCAAACAAAGGGGATATGAAAAATGAAGAAAAAAATAGATGAATTACACATTCATGAAACACATTACGAGGCAATTTTACAACAAGTAAAAAATGATCCTTATGCTCTTTCTTTAGGTATTCAGTTGACCTAATTCAAAGCTGGTTTTGCGGAGGCAAAATTAGAAGTACAAAATCATATGGTCAATGCATATGGCACGGTGCACGGTGCCGTTATTTATGCTTTAGCAGATTTTGCTTTTTCGGTAGCCTGTAATGCATATGGAAAGACCTCTTTAGCGGTAAATACAACTATACAATTTATGGAATCAGCTAAACCTGGGGACAAGTTATTAGCCCATGCAACAGAGGTTAAACGTAATTATCGTACAGGATTCTATCGTATTGAGGTTTATCATGAAGAAAATTTGATTGCAACTATGGAAGCTATGTCTTACCGTAAGGACCATTATTTCATTGAACTTGCTGAAATAAATTAAATAACAGGTACTTAGCAAAACTAGGCTTGATCAAAGATTATTTTTTAAAATGATCCTTATTGAACTAATGGATGCTTTAGTTAAACAAGGCCATCATTTCGATGGTCTATTTTTATGTCCAGAACATCAAGTAGTTTTTGGCGAGCCAGTGTGAAATGTTACACTAAAACTAATGAAGCAGGTTAGCTGAATAAGAAAGATAACATATAACTAAATATTTTCTAACAGAAAAATCATTAAGGGTGTGATAAATATTTGTTAATTTTATATATAACTAGACATGGTGAGACTGTATGGAATACGCAAAAAAGAATGCAAGGTTGGAGTGATTCGGAACTAACAGAGAAGGGGATAAGTAACGCTGTATCTTTAGGAAGTTTCAATAAGAAAATAAAATTACTATAAGAAGGAATTAACTGGAGAAAAATAGTATAATTAATAAGTCTAAAAATTCATTCAATATAATTTTTAGGTATTAGTTTTTAGAGGAGGCGTTCATTATGACAAATAAAAGAATTTATGAATCACTACAAGGGGATAACGACTAATTAACAAAGTTGTTTAGCGTTTCCCCGAATTTTGAAAGGGGAAAATGATGAGTACAGAAAATGTGAGAATCGTAGAATTAAATGCAGAAAACTGGTACGACTGTTGTAAACTAGAAGTATCGCCAGAACAAAAAGATTACCTAGAGCCCAATGCTGTTTCAATAGCTCAGTCAAAGTTTGAGCCTACATTAAAGCCATATGCTATTTATGCTGAAGATAAAGTAGTTGGCTTTTTGATGTACAATTCAGTTCAAGAGGAACTTGATGGTTATTGGATATATAGAATAATGGTGGATAAGGAACTTCAAGGCAAGGGGATTGGTAAAGCCGCTACTAAGTTAATGATTTCAGAAATGGCTAAATTACCGAATGCAGAAAAAATTGTTGTAGGTTTTCATCCTAAAAATTTTGGAGCCTATAATTTATACGCGAGTTTAGGATTTATTGATAAAGGTGATAGGTTCGGTAAGGAAATGGCAGTTATAAAAAATATTACCGAGTGACAGATCGATAGAATATATCCGCAAGAAAGGACCATTATTTGGTCCTTTCTTACTGTACGAACGGGTAATTTAGTTTTAAATCATGGGTTGCTTAGGTCAACTCTTTTTCTATTGAACTATAGCAGGAACATACAATTATAGTAAAAAGGATGGAATGATTATAATAGCGAAAAGTGAAAAAGAAATTCTATTACTGCATAGCGACAAAAATTTTACAACATTATTTCAGTGTTAATTTTGGAACATCACTTGCTGAAAATTGGATAGCTAAACAAGGTGGGGCAGATCATTCAGCATACCTAATTGTAATGGAAAGTTCTATAAATAATTTCTTGGCTGCAGGAAGTATCCTTTTTGGGATTGGCCTCGCCACTATTATTTTTACTTATTACAACATACTTAATATTTGAGGAGAATGATGTATGGATTTTAAATATGTAGAAATATCAGATGCTGCTGTAATTCATGACTTAATGATTAGAGCATTTATGGAGTATATGGATGCAGTGCCACCCTCGAGTGCTTTAGAGGAGACGGTTCAATCAATATCAGCCTCTTTAAAAGAAGGAGAACAAGGCTTCATTGGTTATGTAGATCATAGACCTGTAGGAATGGTTCGTTTTCTATTAAACGAAAAGGGTCTTTATTTTTTTAGATTATCAGTTATCCCAGAAAAACAGGGGCAAGGTATTGCGAAAAAAATATTAAAATCATTAGAAGACTATGCGATTAATAATGGAATTCACACATTATTTTGTAAAGTTCGTATGACTGTACCTAAAAACATTCAATTATATAGTTCAATAGGGTTTAACATTTATGAAGAGGAAGTAGTACATAAGCCGAACGGTATAAGCATAAAAGTTGTTTCAATGGAGAAAAAGTTATCGTTCATCGAGTAATTGAGAGTTATTTTATTAAAACACTGAAGAGAAAGAGGTTGTCGAGGAAACAAAATCTATGTTTAAAGATTCATTTGAATTAGTTATGGAAAACAATCTTGCTATTTTCAAGGGAAATAAGGAACTAGATCTTCTAAATTATTTATTATTTAACTATGTGGATAAAGAGGGGAAGTTAAAATGGTTCTCTATTTTTTTGAGTAAAAATACTAGCCCTATTTTTCATTCTGAACATTGGGGTAGGGAATTTTTTGCACCTAATGTAAATAAAAAAGATATAGCATTTATTAAATCGGTAACGCCAAATGAAACAAATTTCAATCAATATAAATAGCGGGATTATCACTACGTTACGGAACGAACGGGGCAGGATTAATGATTTAAAAACAAAAAATATTGGATAGCATTTAATAAGGTTTTTTAGAACTCCGTCAAATGATTTTGAATATTCACTCAATAATGATCTGTGACTTAGAACTATTTAATGAAATAAAATTTTAAGTAGCCGATATGATCTTATTAAAAAGTGAAAGGAGGTTCTAACATGGAGTTTATCATGGCAAATGCACCTGTTGTAATAGTGGGAGGGATTGTAGTATTTGTAATTCTAAGGCTGAAACATAAATATAACCAAGGGTACCTAGGTAAGAAAAAATCGAAAGGCGCTCAGTTTATATTAGATAGTTTAATACCAATGGGAATGCTTTGTGGCTGTGCTATCGGTGTGATTTGGGGCATGTTTTTCCGAATCTCTCTACTATCTACAGTTAGTTTAGGAGCTGGAATAGGTTTTTTATTTGGATATTTTGCTTATGAAATTTATAGTAAGAAAAATAAATAGTTATTTTTCTGAAACGGGCGCCTATCAAATTAGAAGAAGATAATTGCTTCGTACTTGCAATTTCAAATACGAAAGAACAAAAACTGGTTGTAATGGAATGGTTTCAATAGTTAACCATAAAAATTTTATTCAACTAACGGATGCTTAGTTCATGAGCATTGAAAAAGCTGTACCAATAAGCGAACCTATAGTAATACAAACAAACAAAAAGAAAAAACTCATTGATTCCCAGCCGTTCAATGTGAAAAAAGCCACGACCGCGATTACAAATGATATTCCTATTAAAAGAACACTAGGTATCCAATACTTGGGGTAATTCTTTTTTCGAAGAATAGATGATGAAATCATAACTATGAGAATGGAAGCTAAAGTAATATAAACAAAAATATGTAAAAAGTTTCTCCCCCTTAAATATTATTTAGTAGTAAAATTACCTATTATTGGTTTATTTTATCTGAAAATTCTAACAATATATAGGCAGGAATATCGAATTGGCTAACATGAGTGGAAAGAGGGCAACAGGTTATGGTTTTAAACCAAAAGAAGTGAGTAAACGTATTAAATATGAAAGGAATGATGGAAAATAAAAAAGGAAAGATAAATATAATTTGAGGGGGATTTAAATGCAGAAAAAAGGAATTTTATTATTAGCAATATTAAGTATGATTGTTTTCTTAGCAGCTTGTATAGATAAAAGTTCAGTGGATAACAGTATAGAAATGGATGAAAAAGACGCTACGAAACAACTTATTGAAGATAAAGATACTCAAATAAAGAAATTAGAAGAGAAGAATGAGGAACTTCAAGATTCATTGCATAGTATTCAAACAGATTTGAACTACACGAAAGAGGAAGCAAATTATTATAATCAATTGATTGATGAACTTTTAAATGATTATAGTGATGCTCAATTACTAGAGTTAGCAAAAAAGTTATGGAATTATGAGTTAGAAGTAAATGGATCACCCGTTCCGAGAGACGGTATAATAGAAATACAGGAAAACACAATTGAAATTTCTTTGATAGAAACACAACCAGCTTATGTTGTTTTACCAGATGATATTTTTATACAAGGAAAAGTCAGTGGGAATTATTATGACCATTTAAAATTTAACGCTAATCCTTCTGAAACATATGGCACTGATGGAACAGTTGTTACGGGAGTACATCACAAATTTGTAGATGTGGAAAAAGGGGCCACTATTTCATTCTCTATTACAGAAGAGTTAAAGAAAAGTTTAGGGTTAGATACCGCAGAAATTATGATTAAAAGCAGATAAATAATTCATCAAATTTTTTAAGCTAACGGGAGCTTTAGTTAAACAAGACTATCATTAGGATGATCTATTTATATGTCCAGATCATCAAGTAGATTTCGGCGGTCCAGTGTGAAATGTTATACATAAACTACCTGGGCAGTTTAGTTGAAGGATAAATGTTGTCTTAATAGATGGTATAATTTGAGAGGATTTTATAATTGGAGGAATTGAATTATGGCGAATTCTACATTAGAAACTATATCTGAGTTAACAAATAGCAAACAGTGGTTAGAAGCTTTTCCTATTATGAAGCAATTAAGAACTGATTTAACAGAAGAAACATACATAGAGTTACTTCAAGATATGAGTAAAGATGGGTACAAGCTATACGCAATGTATGTTGAAGGTGAAATAGTTTCACTAGTTGGATTAAGTTGGAGAATTAACTTTTATAATAAGCGTCATATTTTTATTTATGATTTAGTTACTGATGTGTCTCAACGGTCATTTGGTTACGGAGAGAAATTGTTAAAGTACATACATGATTGGGCTAGTGAAAGTGGGGCAGAGTATGTAGCTTTGGAGTCAGGTTTACAAAGAAGTGATGCACACCGTTTTTATCAGGATAAATTAGACTATGACAAATGGTGTTATTCCTTTAGAAAAACATTGTAATAGGATTTTAAACTTTAATTATTATTTTTACTTAACTAGCGGGTGCTTTACTTCATGAAGGAGTAAAGCCCTTTTCTTTTTTGAGCTAACTGGACAGTTTAGTTGACGATGGAAGGCTAAGAATAAAAATAAGCAAGAAGAAAGCATTTTGGACATACTTTATTAAAACACTACAGGAAGTAATTGAGTGTGGGATTAATAAAACTGATATATGGAAAATGATGTGCAAAAGAAAAAACCAAACTTTTTGAATATTCTTACGTAATATAAATACAAGTACTTTTCTTTTAGGAGGGATATTATGAACATCATATTTATGGTGATTTTTATAGGTATTGCTATAACAGTCGTATTTAAAATAGCCCATTTACTATACTTATTATTCAAACTAGGTTTCAACTTTGAAGTAATCAATTTCCTATTCGTCTTTGGTTTCATGGCAACCTTTGCAACATTCATATTAGTCGGTACAAATTATAGTACAGTAAGTTTTATAATATCTTCACTCATCGGTGGTGCGATGCTACCTTCATTATTCGATATCACAAAGATGAAGACGGCATCTCATTACGGGCAAAAGAGACCAACGAGCGTATCTGAAAACAACTACGCATGGAGCTACTATGGCAGTGGGAATGGGAATGGGAATGGGAATGGGAATGGGAATGGGGATTGCGGAAATGTAGGTTTTAGTAGTGATAGCGGAGGCGATTGTGGTGGTGGCGGGGGAGGTGGCGACTAACCGCATAATAACAAAAAAAGAATCCATACGAGTGGTCGTATTTATGGATTCTTCTTTTTATTTTATTTAGGTTAATGGAAAAATGTATAGGATATTAACCTATTATCAGTTTTTCTTATTGAAAACGCCGCAGTTTAGTTTTGTTCAACGAAAGGATGCTTTACTTAAAGGGGGGAAAGCCTGTTCTTAATTTAGCCAAAGGGCAGGACAGTTGAAGATAAAACTTCATTTATATAATTTTTTGAAGTCGATGTTCAGGATTCTCCATATTAAATATTCTATGAGGAATTTTTATATCTTGTTGTACATGAAATTTATAATATTATTATAAAAATGGAAGGTGATCTATAATATGAGTATTCAAGTGAATGGGAACGAGAAAATAGAATAATTGCTATGGATGTTGTTGAAAACTTTGAAAATTACATAGAGTTACCTACTAAACATGAAGTCAATGAATATGAAATTATGGAAGACTTTTGCCTAGCAGTAAAAGATCAGCAAAAGAAGGATTCTTTATTATTAGAAATTAGTAGAAAGGGTGCTTTTAGAAGATTTAAGGATAAAATAGTAGAATTTGAAATCGCAGATCAATGGTATTTATATCGTCACGAGCGATTTAAACAAATTGCGATAAAATGGTGTCAGAATAATAACGTAAACTATATTGAATAGTATTTTTCAAGTTTATACAAACAACCTACACTAGATCTTGAAATGAGCTACATTCAATTTTTTCCGAAGATAATTTACAACAGTTTTCTACTAATAGGAATACCGAGTCCTAGATTAAAACTCTCTTTGAATTATTGATGACCCAAATACCAAAAACGATTATTGATTAAATTTTAAGTATCTAATTCTTAATAGGTTGTTTCATAGACAGATTAGCGCTTTTGTAGAATGTATATATACGGTACCTTATTATATTGTATTTAGTATTAACAATTTTGTTTAACATAGCAAATATATAGAAAAAACAGCGGAAGCATGCGAGCTACCGCTGTTTTTTTATCCATTATTGCAGGACGAAGCTTAATCCAAATAATAGGGAAGACATGACCATTACTAAAATCATTAAATAGACAACAATTTTACGGAATTTTTGATTGCGCATGAAATTCTCTCCTTTAGCATGTACTACTATTTTAACAAAAACGAAAAAAATCACAAGAGGTAGCCATTTATTTTTGAAATCTGTACAATAGAATAGAGAATAGTCAAACAGTAAGGGGTGTGCAACAATGGAAAAGGTCGATCATATTGGGATTGCTGTGAAAAATATAGAAGATTCCCTTCCATATTACACAGAAACACTAGGTTTGAAACTAATACATATTGAAGAAGTTCCTTCTGAAAAGGTGCGAGTTGCTTTTATCGATAGCGGTAATGTAAAACTGGAATTACTTCAGCCCATCGACGAAACTAGTGCGGTTCATTCTTTCATTGAGAAAAAAGGAGAAGGTATACATCATGTTGCCTTTGGAGTAACTAATATTCAACAACGTTTAAATGAGCTGAAAGAAAAAGGGGTAAGGCTCATTCAAGAAACGCCAAAACTTGGAGCGGGTGGTGCGCAGGTCGCATTCATTCATCCAAAAGCATCTGGCGGGGTTTTATATGAGCTTTGTGATAAAACAGGGGGAGCGAAGTAAACAAATGGATATTTATGATAAAATCAATGATTTATATGATCGCAAGCGCAAAATCGAATTAGGCGGCGGAGACAAACGTATCGAAAAGCAACATGAAAAAGGGAAGCTTACTGCTCGTGAACGAATTGAGTTACTTGTGGATAAAGGCTCATTTGTCGAGTTAAATCCATTTATCCAACATCGTACAGTTGACTTTGGGATGGATAAGCAAGAAGGACCTGGTGACGGGGTGGTCACAGGGTATGGGAAAGTGAATGGTCGACCAATTTATCTATTTTCACAAGATTTCACTGTATTTGGAGGAGCACTTGGAGAAATGCATGCGCTGAAAATAGCGAACGTGATGGATTTGGCTGCTAAAAATGGTGCGCCGTTTATTGGGCTAAACGATTCAGGTGGTGCTCGTATCCAAGAAGGGGTTGTGTCCTTGGATGGGTACGGACAAATTTTTTATCGTAATGCGATTTACTCCGGAGTTATTCCTCAAATCTCGGTGATTTTAGGACCTTGTGCTGGTGGAGCGGTGTATTCCCCTGCTATTACTGATTTCGTTTTCATGACGGATGAGACGAGTCAAATGTTTATCACTGGACCAAAAGTGATAGAAACAGTAACGGGTGAAAAGATTTCTGCGGAAGATTTAGGCGGATCAAAAGTACATAACACGATTAGTGGAAACGCCCATTTCCGTGGTAAAACAGAGGCGGAAGTACTGGAAAGTGTGCGTTTACTTTTGAGTTATTTACCTCAAAACTTCGAGGAAAAACCTACAATTACGGATGTAGCAGCGGAAAATGATGATCGTCCAGATTTAGCGGATATCGTTCCATTTGAAGCCGTTCGTCCGTACGATATCCGAAAAGTGATCGAGCAAGTAGTGGATACGGATTCTTTTTTAGAAGTGCAAAAAGAATTTGCTAAAAATATTGTCATCGGTTTAGCACGTATTAAAGGAGAAGTGGTTGGACTCGTTTGTAACCAGCCAAAAGTAATGGCAGGTGGATTGGATATCGACTCAAGTGATAAAGCTGCTCGCTTCATCCGTTTTTGTGACGCCTTTAATATTCCAATCATTACATTTGAAGATGTGACCGGCTTCTTCCCAGGTATTAAGCAAGAGCACGGCGGCATTATTCGTCACGGGGCGAAAATTTTATTTGCTTATTCGGAAGCAACTGTTCCAAAAATGACTGTTATTTTACGTAAAGCATACGGCGGGGCTTATGTAGCACTAAATT
Source organism: Psychrobacillus soli (assembly GCF_006861775.1). Taxonomy (GTDB): domain Bacteria; phylum Bacillota; class Bacilli; order Bacillales_A; family Planococcaceae; genus Psychrobacillus; species Psychrobacillus soli. The sequence continues at coordinate 131,747 of NZ_VDGG01000014.1, forward strand.
CCAAATCGATAGGTGCAGATGTAGTGTTTGCATGGCCAAATGCGGAAATTGCAGTAATGGGTCCACAAGGGGCTGCGAATATTATTTTTGCACGTGAAATTGCAAATAGTGATGACCCTGAAAAAGTACGTGCAGAAAAAATTGAAGAATACCGTGAAAAATTTGCTAACCCGTACGTAGCGGCTTCGATGGGGATGGTCGACGATGTAATCGATCCTCGTGAAACACGTATTAAGTTAATACAAGCATTAGAAATGATGCGTAATAAAAAAGAAACAAGACCAAATAAAAAACATGGAAATATTCCACTATAAAGGAGTCTACACAAGATGAACCGTTTAATAGAAGAATTTTTTGAATTAGTAAAAATAGATTCCGAAACGAAGCATGAAGAAGTAATCGCGCCGATTTTAAAGGATAAATTAGAGCAATTAGGTTTTTCTGTTATCGAAGACGATTCTGCTGAGCGAACTGGACATGGTGCAGGAAATTTAATCGCCACTTTAAAAGGCACGAAAGCAGATGTGGATGCAATTTATTTCACTGTTCATATGGATACAGTCGTTCCAGGTAAAGGAATCCAACCAATTCTAAAAGAAGACGGCTATATCTATTCGGACGGTACGACTATTTTAGGAGCGGATGATAAAGCAGGAATTGCTGCTTTATTTGAAGCCATTCGTCGTTTGAATGAGCAGGAGGTACCACATGGTGATATCCAGGTCGTGATTACAGCTGGAGAAGAAAGTGGTTTAGTTGGAGCAAAAGAAATGGACTCTTCACTACTTACAGCCAAATACGGCTATGCCATTGATAGCGATGGTCCTGTTGGAGGTATCGTTACTGCGGCTCCGTTCCAGTCCAAACTATGGACAACGATTACTGGCAAAACAGCCCATGCTGGAGTTGCACCTGAAAAAGGAATTTCTGCTATCACTTTAGCTTCTAAAGCAATTTCCGCGATGAAATTAGGTCGTATCGATGCAGAAACGACTGCCAATATTGGTCGCTTTGAAGGTGGACAAGCAACAAATATTGTTTGCGATGAAGTGCATATTTTATCGGAAGCACGTTCTCTTAATCACGAAAAGTTAGAAGCACAAGTGGCGCATATGGTAGCTACTTTCGCAGATATAGCAGAAAAACTAGGAGGTACAGCTAAAACCGAAACGGAATTAATGTATCCTGGTTTCCATTTTGAAGATGATCACGAAGTAGTACAAGTAGCGAAAAAAGCAGTTGAAAAAATTGGTCGAACTGCCGATATAAAAAGAAGCGGCGGAGGCAGTGATGCAAATGTCATTGCTGGATTTGGTATTCCAACGGTAATTTTATCTGTTGGCTATGAGGAAATTCATACGACAAATGAACGCATGCCAGTAGTAGAGCTAGAAAAATTAGCTGATTTACTTGTAGAGATTGTAAAAGTAGCAGCAGAATAATGTATACAGGAGGTGCTGTTTATTGTCTAGTGAAAAAGTAGTTGTTTTTCAATGTGGAAACGAAGAATACGCAGTTCCCATTGAACATGTCGTATCGATTGAAAAATTAGAACAAGTAAATCCAATCCCACATTTACCGAATTATTTAATCGGATTAATGAAGATTCGTGGAGAACTCGTTCCAATTATCGACTTCGAAGAAATCTTATATCATCGTAGTGGTGTAAATTATGAGAATGCTCGTGTCGTGACGATGCATACACAAGATATGTCAGTTGGAATTCTAGTGAAGGAAGCGAAAGAAATTCTAGACATTCTAACGGATGATTTAAAGCAAATCGGTCTAGTAAATTATACGAAAACGCAATATTTTACGGCGGTTGCAAATTTAGAAAATCGAATGATTACCATCGTCGATCCATCTATTTTAGTTCGTTCTTTAGAAGGAATTAAAGATATTCAATCGTATTTGGAAAATGTGAAGAAAGAAGAACAAGGTAGCTATTAATAGCTACCTCTTTTTATATGAAAAAAGCGGAAAAGGGCAACTGATGGTGATGGGAAAGCAACCATTCAAACATCTAAAGCAACCAGCCAGTTGGCGAGAGCAATCAATCGTCCAACAAGAGCAACCAGATCCCATTTAAATAAGCTCCTATTGGAAAAACATATCTCAGAATAGCTCAATTGTCGGTAAAATTGTTATTATGGAATAATACAAATTGGAGGTGAGGTATGTGCAGCGTAAGGCGAGAATTATATTTCATCTAGATATGAATAGTTTCTATGCTTCTGTCGAACAAGCACATGATCCTTCATTGAAAGGAAAAGCGATTGCGGTTGCAGGGGATCCGAAACAAAGACGTGGAATTTTAGTCACTTGTTCATACGAGGCTCGCGCTAAAGGTGTGTATACTACAATGTCTGTTTGGGAGGCAAAACGAAAGTGTCCCGAGCTGATTTTATTGCCACCGAATTTTGAACGGTATCGTGCTGCATCGAAAGCGATGTTTGATATATTACGTTCGTATACGCCGCTTGTGGAACCGGTGTCCATTGATGAAGGGTATATGGATGTGAGTGATGTAGAAATGGGACAAGATGCAGTTGCTTTTGCGGAATCCATTCAACAGCGAATCATTCGAGAACTAGATTTGCCAAGCTCGATCGGGATCGCTCCGAATAAGTTTTTGGCAAAAACTGCTTCGAATATGAAGAAACCGATGGGAATTACAGTTTTACGTAAAAGAGAAGTTGCGGAAAAGCTTTGGCCACTCCCTGTTATAGAAATGCACGGTGTTGGAGAAAGCACATCCAAAAAGTTTGAAGAATTCGGCATAAATACAATTGGAGACTTGGCAAATGCCGCTCCCGGTCTTTTAAAAGAAAAGCTTGGGAAAGTAGGAATACGACTTTCTGAGCGAGCAAATGGCATAGACAATCGGGGAGTGGATCCAGAATCAGTTTTCGATACGAAAAGTGTTGGAAACTCTACAACCCTTCCTTATGATGTAACGGATGTAGACGAAATTGAAAAAGTATTACGCTTACTTTCGATAAAAGTAGCAGCTAGACTAGAGTCAAAAAATTTAGCAGGACGTTCGATCACGATTCATATTCGAGACGCCAATTGGAAAAATAAGACGAGAAGCAAAACAGTAACGAATCGATTATTTGAAGAAAAGGAGATTTTTCAACTTGCGACCACATTGTTCCATGCAACTTGGAAGGATGAACCGATCCGATTACTCGGCGTTACGGTAAACAACGTATACGATAAAGGAGAATCGGTGGAGCAGTTATCTATTTTTAACTTTGAAGAGCATGCAAAAGAAGAACCTATTTTAAAACTTGTCGAACAGTTACAAACTAAGTTTGGAAAAGATACGATTAAACGGGGTATTAAAGTAAAAAAGAAACCTTCGTTAGAATCTAAAACGAGTTTTAGTAAGGATTTTTTGGATGATCATGAAAAAAAATAAACAAAATCATTTCGCTTTACATACCTTACGAGGGTACTGTATTATAAAGGTGAATAGGAGGTTGGATACTTGGACAATATTACAGAAGATAATACAGTTACAACTGACATGTCTTGTCGGAAAAGTCATCATCCTGAACATGTAAAAAAAGATTTAACAAATCGCTTAAACCGAATAGAAGGACAAATCCGTGGAATAAAAGGAATGGTAGATAAAGACGTCTATTGTGACGATATAATTACCCAACTATCCGCAACTCAATCCGCTTTAAACAGCGTAGCAAAAGTTCTTTTACAAGGACATTTAAAAGGCTGTGTAGTAGATAGATTAACAGAAGGCGACGATGAAGTACTAGACGAACTACTAGTTACCATTCAAAAATTAATGAGAAAATAAAAGGAGTAGTGATACAGATGGAAAATATAACATTGAGCGTACAAGGAATGTCCTGTGGTCATTGTGTGAATGCAGTTGAAAGTAGCGTTTTTCAATTAGACGGTGTAGAACAAGTAAAGGTAAACTTAGAATCAGGTAAAGTAGATGTTTCATTTGATAACGAAAAAGTTACGCTTAGCGAGATTAAAGAAACAATTGATGAACAAGGATATGATGTGGAATAGTCGGGTAAGGGTGCTATTTTAGCACTCTCTTTCTTACAAAATTATATACCCCCTAAAGGTATAAGTGGAGAGGTGAAATTCAAATGAGTAATGAAGTAAAAGAAACAAGTCTACAAATTACAGGAATGACTTGTGCTGCTTGTGCTACAAGAATTGAAAAAGGGTTAAGTAAAATGGATGGTGTAGAAAAAGCGAATGTTAACTTGGCACTTGAAAAATCGTTAATTAAATACAATCCTGAAAAGTTGAGCGAGCAAGACCTTGAAGAGAAAATTCAAGCGCTTGGGTATGGGATTGCGAAGGAGAAAAGAGAATTTGCCATTACAGGAATGACTTGTGCTGCTTGTGCAACAAGAATTGAAAAAGGGTTAAATAAAATGGACGGCGTAACATTTGTAAATGTTAACCTGGCTCTTGAAAATGCAGCTGTTGAATATAATCCTTCCGAAACTTCCGTTGCGGATATTATTGGAAGAATAGAGAAGTTAGGGTACGGGGCGCTCCATAAGGATAATGAGAAAGATACGATGGATTACCGAGAGCAAGCAATACAAAAGCAAAAAAGAAAATTTTTCATCGCTGCTCTTTTGTCACTTCCATTATTGTGGACGATGGTTGGTCATTTTTCCTTTACTTCCTTTATTTATATGCCCGAAATACTGATGAACCCATGGGTACAAATGACGCTAGCAACGCCGGTTCAATTTATCATTGGTTGGCAGTTTTATGTGAGTGCTTATAAAGCGCTTCGAAATGGTAGTGCTAATATGGATGTCCTTGTCGTGATGGGCACATCCGCTGCGTATTTTTATAGTGTATATCAAGCCATCGTTACGATTGGTGCACATCATACTGCACAATTGTATTTTGAAACTAGCTCCGTTTTAATTACTCTTATAATATTAGGAAAACTTTTTGAAGCAAAAGCAAAAGGTCGGTCCTCTGAAGCAATTAAAAAGCTTATGGGACTTCAAGCGAAGACGGCGTTGGTTGTTAGAAATGGTGCAGAAATAGAAATACCACTTGAAGAAGTAGTTACCGGGGATACAATTTTAGTAAAACCAGGTGAAAAAATTCCTGTAGATGGACTAGTGCTCGAAGGAAACACGGCTGTAGATGAATCGATGCTAACAGGTGAAAGTATTCCAGTCGATAAGATGACTGGTGATTCTGTGTTTGGTTCAACGATCAACAAAAATGGTTTTCTGAAAATGGAAGCAACGAAAATCGGAAAAGACACCGCGCTTTCGCAAATTATTAAAGTGGTGGAAGATGCGCAAGGCTCTAAGGCACCGATTCAAAGACTTGCCGACAAAATCTCTGGTGTATTTGTGCCGATTGTCATAGGTATTGCCACTATCACTTTTTTAGTTTGGATTATTTGGGTACACCCTGGAGAAATTACTCCGGCATTAGAAGCTTTGATTGCTGTTCTTGTTATTGCTTGTCCTTGTGCTTTAGGACTTGCAACACCAACTTCTATAATGGCAGGATCTGGGCGTGCCGCAGAGTTTGGTATTTTGTTTAAAGGCGGCGAACATTTAGAAACGACTCACCATATTGACACGGTCATTGTAGATAAAACTGGAACTGTTACAAACGGAAAACCCGTGTTGACGGATGTAATTGTATCCCAAGAGGGAAATGCGGAGGAATTCCTTTCACTAATAGGCGCTGCTGAAAAACAATCGGAACATCCACTTGCAGAAGCGATTGTTCAAGGAATTCAAGATAGAGGAATATCCCTTCGTGACGTACAACAATTCGAAGCAATCCCAGGTTATGGCGTTAAAACCATCGTTGACCATAAAGAAATTCTTGTTGGAACACGTAAGCTGATGTATCAACATAATATTGACATTTCTCCTATCCTATCAGTGATGGAAGGCTTAGAAGCGAATGGGAAAACAGCCATGCTCGCAAGTATAGATGGTGAATATGCGGGACTCATTGCAGTAGCAGATACAGTCAAAGAAACATCCAAAAAAGCAATTAAACGATTAAAAGAGATGAATATCGATGTCATTATGATGACAGGCGATAATGAACGTACTGCTAAGGCAATCGGCAAGGAAGTTGGCATTGACCATGTGATTTCGGAGGTTCTTCCAGAAGGGAAAGCAGCCGAGGTCAAAAAGCTACAGGATTCTGGAAAGAAGGTGGCTATGGTCGGAGACGGGATTAATGACGCCCCTGCCCTTGCAGTTGCTGACATCGGTATGGCAATTGGAACAGGAACAGATGTTGCAATGGAAGCAGCCGATATTACGTTGATTCGTGGAGATTTGAATAGCATTGCAGATGCAATCATTATGAGCCACAAAACGATGCGAAATATTAAGCAAAATCTGTTTTGGGCTTTTGCCTACAACACGCTAGGAATCCCAATTGCAGCTGTAGGCTTATTAGCTCCGTGGGTAGCAGGAGCCGCTATGGCATTTAGTTCTGTGTCGGTTGTATTGAATGCTTTACGATTACAAAGAGTAAAACTAGAGAAATGATTTTGGAGACTTTGCCTACTTCGGTGGGCAAGTTTTTTCCACCATTTTCGTGAGTGCTTGTTATCAAATACAGAATATGAGTTAGTTAGTGGAGAAAGTAAAGATGGAGGGGGATTACGATGAAAAAAGAATTAGTGATTGGGATAGTAAGTTTGTTCGCAGCATTTACGTTGACCGCTTGTGCAAATGATAAAAATGAAACGACTTCGAATGAAAATATGGATATGAATGCAAGCTCTGAAGAAAGCATGAACATCGATCATTCTAAGATGAATCATTCTAGTTCAGGGGAAGTTCCAGAAGGTTTGAAAGTGGCAGTAAATCCAACTTACCCAGTAGGAAGTCAAGCAATTATTGAAACGGATCATATGGAAGGGATGAAGGGGGCAGAAGCAACAATTGTGGGTGCTTACGATACGATAGTTTATACGATTTCCTATACTCCGACTATAGGTGGAGAAAAAGTGACAAATCATAAATGGGTTATTCAAGAAGAGATTAAAGATGCTGATGATAAATCGTTAAAACCAGGATCAAAAGTTACGATAGAAGCTAATCATATGAAAGGGATGCAAGGTGCAACTGCGGAAATAGATTCAGCTGAACAAACGACGGTTTATATGGTGGATTACACGCCAACGACTGGCGGAGAAAAAGTAACAAATCATAAATGGGTAACAGAAAGTGAATTGTCATCTAAATAGGTGTGTATAAAAAGCGTATATAATTTAAAATAGGTGCTGGCCTCATATGGACAGCACTTATTTTATTGGCATAGTTGTTTCCTGATGCTTTTCATACGGTAATCTATTGCAAGACATGTTCCGAGAAGGTAGTATAAAAGGAATTAAAGTAAAAGAGAAAGTCTTATGAGAATTTAAAATGGATTTTCGAAAAGATTTTCTTGGATGATTACGAAAGTAGGTGAGAGGATGCAACTATTATTTTTAGGTACTGGTGCGGGAATGCCTTCCAAACAGCGCAACACAACTGCCACTGTATTGAAATTACTCGATGAACGGGGAACATTTTGGATGTTTGACTGTGGAGAGGCAACACAACATCAAATTCTACATACAACATTGAAACCGCGAAAATTAGAGAAGCTGTTTATCACGCATCTTCATGGGGATCATATATACGGACTGCCTGGTTTGCTCGGCTCCCGTTCTTTTTTAGGTGGGGATGAAGCCCTAACGATTTATGGACCAGTTGGATTAAAAGCATGGATCGAATTGACGCTTGCTACATCGAAAACACATATCAAATATAAACTGAACATTATCGAAATCGAAGAAGGCATTGTTTTTGAAGATGATCAGTTTATCGTCGAAGCAAAGTTGCTTGAACATGTTATCCCTTGTTTTGGGTATAAAGTGACGCAAAAAGCCCTTCCTCCAGAACTTCTGATAGCGAAGACGGATGCACTAGGAGTACCAAGAGGTCCATTATTGAAGCAGTTAAAAGAAGGACAAGATGTAGAATTAGCTGATGGACGTATCGTAAGGAGCTCTGATGTAACAGGGGAACTAAAAGAAGGATTTCAAGTGACCATTCTAGGGGATACAAAATTTTGCGAGAACGCTATATTATTAAGTCAAAGTGCCGACATTGTCGTGCATGAAGGGACATTTGATCAAGACACGGCAGAACTTGCGGGTCTATACGGGCACTCAACCATCATGGATGCAGCAAATGTTTGTAAAGAAGCTGGGGCAAAGCACTTGATAGTCAATCATATAAGTGCAAGATTTATGCCATCTGATATAAAAGACATGATTGCTCAAGTCAAACATTATGAGTTTCCGATTTATGTTGCGGATGATTTTGCTGAATTTGATTGGGTAAATGGAGAGTTAAAGAAGGTTCCGAGGGAGTAGTATCACTCGGAATCTTTTTATTTTTTTTCAAGTATGACTAAACTAAGCGTTGCAACTGGTCCGATAATAAGTGATAAAAGGAACCAATTCAAACCACTTCCTTGTGCGATTCCTGCGTTTATAAGGGTAAGGGTACCCCAACCGACAAAATAAGAATTATCCATTCGGTAGTACACGCCTTTCTAGGTGTTTAGTTGCTTATGTGGGAGAAATGGTTGCTATCACAGATGAAATGGTTGCTCCAAGATCTCATTTGGTTGCTTTCCAATGCCAATTGGTTTCCCTTAGCCAATTTCTCCCACTATTATTCGTACTGCTTTCCAAGAACACGAGATTTGTTTTGAGCGGCATCAATGCATGCAAATATTGCTTCGTCTACTTTATGATGTATTAACTGTTCAACGCCTGCTTCTGTTGTGCCGCCTGGACTTGTTACTTTTCTTCGCAGTTCAGATGGTTCCACGTCGCCTTTTTTCAGCATTTGTGCTGCACCTTCCATTGTTTGGATGAATAGTTGACGAGCATCGGCAGAAGTCAATCCATGCTGTACAGCAGCTGCTTCAAATTGTTCTGCAAAGTAGTATAAATAAGCAGGGCCGCTACCAGCAAGTGCCGTCACCACATGTAAATCTTCTTCGTCTACTACTTTCACTGAACCAATTGCCTCTAGTATATCAATAACTTCCAGTTTCGATTTCTCTGAAACAAGGTCATTCCAGCTAACAGCAGACGCACTTAATCCAACGGCTGCAGAAGTATTTGGCATAACACGTGCAATAGGTCGAGTTCCTAAATGGGTAGAGATTGTTTGGATCGATACACCCGCAATAACGGAAATGATCATTGCTCCTTCATTTAAATAAGATGCAATTTCCCCAAATGCATCAATTGCATCTTTCGGTTTCATTGCTAGAACGATAATGTTTGCTTCTGTTATCGCCTTTTTTTCTTCGCACACGATCTGTACGTTATACGTTTGTTTCAAATGCTCCAGTTGATCAATATCTGATTTATTGGTCACATGAATTTGCGCAGGAAGAACCTTCTCCTCTTTCGTCAAGCCATTGATAATTGCCTCCGCCATTGCTCCAGCTCCGATAAAAACGATCTTCGACATGTACAATCCACTCCTTTTGGTCATATAAAAAAGCGCTCCCGTCCCTATAAATAAGGACGAAAACGCTTGTCTCCGCGGTACCACCTAAATTTGCCGAAAAATCGGCACAACTTACTCCTCCTTATCGCGGGAGGCACGACTATGTTTACATAGTAGCTCCGAAGTAGGTTCGACATATGAGCGGGAGGTGAAACTTGCAGCGGGTCATTTCACTCTCTAGTACTCCATCATATATGTACTATTCTTCATCTTGGCTTTTATTTTCTGAATTAAAGAAATTATATGTTGCATTTTCAGAAAAGTCAACGTCAATTTAGTGACGTCTTGTAAAAAAAGCGGTACAATGGAATGAATAGCTATTCATAACAAAGGGGATTTTACATGATAATACATAAAATTAGCGTGCCGACTCCATTTGCAGTTGGGGATGTAAATTCATATTTAGTCAAAGGGGATGCACTTACATTAGTAGATGTAGGACCAAAAACGGAAGAAGCTCTGAAAGCACTTTTAGCTGGGATAAAAGAAGCGGGTTATGCACCAACAGATATTGAACAAGTGCTATTAACCCATCATCATCCAGATCATTCTGGCTGGGTAGATGCTTTTGACAAGGCTACGATATTAGGCCATGCATATAACCAACCATGGTTAGAAAAAAATGAAGATTTTTTTCAGTATCACAATGAATTTTATATGCAAAGTTTGATAGAAGAGGGAGTACCAGAAAGCTATTTACACTGGGTAGAAAAGATGAAGAGACCACTTCAGCTTATCGGAAATCGACCAATCGATAAAATATTGAACGATGGTGACATGCTACCTGGACATCCTGAATTTACCGTACTAGAAACATTAGGTCATGCGCAAAGTCATCTATCATTTTGGGCAGAGAAAGAAAGAGTTTTAATCGGTGGAGATCTTATTTTGGAGAAAATTTCATCGAACCCACTAATTGAACCACCGTTAAATAAAGGAAAACGCGCAAAATCAATGTTACAATATAATGCATCGCTTAAACGAATTCAAGAACTACCAGTAGAGAAAATATATAGTGGACATGGCAACGAAGTGTTTAATGTATATGACCTTCTCACGACAAGACTGGAAAAACAAAAAGAACGAGCATTGAAAGTACTAGATATGATGAAAGACGGGGAAAAAACAATTTTTGAACTTACCCAAGCGCTTTTCCCAAAAGTTTATGAAAAAGAACTAGGATTAACGCTGTCCGAAACAATAGGGCAAGTCGATTATTTACTGGAAAACGGCTATATTATGGAACATCGTAATGAGAAAGGGATTTTGTTGTATGAGCAAGCTTAAGAAAATATGTATTACCGGCGCTACAAGTGGCGTCGGGCTTTTGCTTGCCAAAAAACTTCAAGCACAAGGACATGAAGTATGGGCAACCGGAAGAAACCAACAAGTACTAGAAGAATTACATCTGCTAGGCATACATACAATACAAGCCAACTTAACTTTAGACTTATCGTTTGACGAGGTGTTTAAGGAAATGGGTACGCCGGACACGGTCATACTTTGTGCTGGTGTAGGAACTTTCGCATATATGACCGAGTTAGAAGAGAAAGAAATGGATCAAATGATGCAAGTAAATGTACTTGCACCGATGAAACTGACCAAATTTTTTGCAACGAAAATGAAAAAAAGAAGGACTGGGCATCTAATTTTCGTTGCTTCGCAAGCGGGGAAAGTTGCGACTCCAAAAGCGTCTGTCTATGCAGCTTCCAAACATGCGATTCTTGGATTTGCAAATGCGGTGCGCATGGAATTGAAAGAATTCGGCATTCACGTGACAACCATCAATCCGGGACCAATCGACACGCCATTTTTAGATTTAGCTGACCAAACCGGTAGCTACAGGAATAAATTAAGCAAACATCTTTTGTCTCCTGAAAAAGTGGTCGAAGCTATCGTGAAAACAATCGAAAACCCAGTTAGAGATATAGATTTACCAGCGTATATGCGTATAACGAGCAAACTGTATGCAGTATTTCCTAAGACAGTAGAAACACTAGGAAAAGGTTTTTTTAATAAAAAGTAGAAATTAATCATTTTATTAATAAGTACCTTCTTCCTTACATATAGTATAGATGGAGCTTAATGAACGAAACAACAATACTAGAAAGGGGATTTGGTGGATAAAACACCGGAAAATGATAAACGAAAAGTGGATGAAAATAGCAAGGATCGTCAATTAGAACAGTTTCGAGTGAATAATGACGGGAAAAAGATGACGACCAATCAAGGCCTAAAAGTGTCAAACGATGAAGAATCGCTAAAAGCTGGTGTCCGTGGACCAACGCTTATGGAGGATTTCCACTTCAGAGAAAAAATTACGCATTTCGATCATGAACGAATTCCAGAAAGGGTAGTGCATGCAAGGGGTTACGCTGCGCACGGGGAATTTGAATTGTATGAATCGATGACGGAATACACAAGAGCTGGCTTTTTGCAAAAAGCCGGAACGAAGACACCTGTATTTACTAGATTTTCAAATGTAGTTGGAAGTTCAGGTTCTTCCGACACGGTGCGGGACGTTCGCGGGTTCGCGGTGAAATTTTATACCGAAGAAGGCAATTATGACCTTGTTGGCAATAATATCCCTGTATTTTTTATCCAAGATGCGTTAAAGTTTCCGGATCTTATTCATGCAGTAAAACCAGAGCCGCATAATGAGATGCCACAAGCAGCCTCTGCGCATGATACTTTTTGGGATTTCGTCGCGAACAATCAAGAATCAGCGCATATGATCATGTGGCATATGTCAGATCGCACTATCCCGAAGAACTTTCGTGTAATGGAAGGTTTTGGGGTCCATACTTTTCGATTCGTTAATGCAGAAGGGGTAGCTAGGTTTGTGAAGTTTCATTGGAAGCCGCTACTCGGAGTCCACTCGCTCGTTTGGGATGAAGCCCAAAAGATTGCAGGGAAAGATCCTGATTTTCAACGCCGTGATTTATGGGAATCAATTGAAAATGGTGATTTTGCCGAATATGAACTTGGTGTGCAAATGATCAATGAAGCGGATGAATTCATGTTTGACTTCGACATTTTAGATGCTACGAAAATATGGCCAGAAGAAATAGTGCCAGTTAAGATAATCGGCAAGCTGACATTAAACCGAAATGTTGACAATGTTTTCGCAGAAACAGAGCAAGTGGCATTCCATCCGGGAAATCTAGTGCCTGGGATTGACTTCACGAATGATCCACTGTTGCAAGGTAGGTTATTTTCTTATATTGATACCCAATTATTACGACTTGGTGGACCAAACTTTACAGAAATCCCTATTAATCGTCCTATTTGTCCGTTCCATAATAATCAGCGTAATGGATTTAGTCGCCAGTCGATTAATGTCGGGCAAGTGAGCTATCACAAAAATTCTCTTGCAAACAATACACCTTCCACTAGTACTGCAAAAGAAGGTGGCTTTGTCCACTACGCACAAAAAGTGGAAGGGCGAGTTATACAGGCAAGAAGTGAGTCATTCAAAGATCATTTTTCACAAGCAAGACTTTTTTGGAATAGTATGTCTCCTCCAGAAAAACAGCATATTATAAATGCATTCTCATTTGAAGTAGGGAAAGTTAATGATCGCAATGTTAGGCAGCAAGTAGTGGATATGTTCGCACATGTCGATTTTGAAATGGCGAGTATTATTGCGGACAATTTAGGCGTGAATAGACCAACTGGACAGCAATCTCAAGTAACTGCTTCTTCCCCTGCACTGAGTCAAGCAAATACGAGAAGAGTCCCCCAAACATTGAAAGTTGCTGTGCTCATTGGCAATGGATTTGATGTGGATGAAGTGGAATCAGTAGTCAGAACGCTCAGACGCTATGGTGTACAGTTTACGATTGTTGCGGAGAAATTTGGCATAATCAGGAGTAAAGATCGCTTTAAAGTTCGAGTGAATGAAACTTTCCTCACGACAGCTCCTGTACTATTCGACGCTTTATATGTAGTTGGAGGAACGGCTGAAAATCAAGGGAAATTCAATTCAGATTTAATTTATTTTATAGATGAAGCGTTCAAACATTACAAACCCATTGGTGTTGCAACAACAGGAGTGCCATTTTTCGATGCATCAAGTGCAAAGGCAGGACCTGGAATTGTGTTTGCTACTAACAACGCTGACTTCAGTAAGATGTTCGTCCAAGCGATTACACAACAACGATTTTGGGACAGAGATATTTATCAATAGATATGATAGAATGTTATAAGTCGCCCCAGCAAGAAATACGGAGCGGCTTTTTGCTATTTGTCTGTCATTTGACTAACTGTGATTGTAATTATATACTTACTTACGATAGGTAAGTTAGATGTTTTGTTGGATAAATTGACTTAAGACTAGTTAATGTTCCATAGCGGGAGGATTATGAAGTGAATTATAGCGTAGATGTATGTATTGTAGGAGCTGGACCAGGTGGGGCATTGCTTGCGTATTTGCTTGCGAAGAAAAATGTATCTGTTTTGCTACTTGAACAGCATCCGACTGTTGGAAAGGCGTTTCGTGGGGAGCATTTAAACGAAGAAGGCGAAGCGATTTTAAAACAATATGGTCTTTTGGAGAAAATAGAAAAATTAGGTTTACTTCGCATGGAAAAACTAGAGTATTGGCATGACGGGAAACCATTTAAAACGATTTTACCAGATCCGCAAGTAGGACATTTAGGCATACATGTTCCACAAATAAACTTGTTAACGATATTGTTAGAAGCAGCAGAAGCATATCCATCTTATATTTCGATGATGAATACGAAAGTTGTCGAATTGTTAAAGGATGAATCGGGCCATTTTAATGGAGTTCGAGCGTTAAAAGATGGAGAAGAAATAGTCATTGCAAGTCAACTTATTATTGGAGCAGATGGTCGCTACTCCACCGTTCGAAAAAAGGCGGAAATTGATGTGACGATTCGAAAACATGGGTTTGACCTACTTTGGGCAAGAATCCCTGCTCCGGATAATTGGGAACCTTCGATAAGAATGGCACTAATTGGTGATAAACAATTATCGCTATTCACTCAAGCAAAGGGCTTTATCCAAATTGGTTGGAATATTGAAGAGGGCTCATTTCCACAGTTACGCAAGCAACCATTTACTCCTTTTATTGACCAACTCATCGACGCCTTCCCGGAATTAGAAGAAACGGTGCGAAACTCTATTCAATCGTGGAAAGATTTCGTGTTGTTAGATGTATTCAGTTCTACAAGTGAAAGCTGGGGGAAAAACGGTGTTGCATTAATCGGGGACGCTGTGCATACGATGACACCAACCGGAGCTTTTGGCCTAAACAGCTCTTTGAAAGATGCAGAATTTTTAGCAACTCTTATTAATAAAAATTATATCTCTCAATTGGATAATATGGATTGTGCAAATCAAAGAAAAATAGAAGTAGAGAAGTTACAAGCGATTCAAATAGAGAAAGAGCAGACATTTGCTTCGAATTTTGTTGTCGTTGTTTAAAAATATAACGCACCGCTATACTAACTATGGCTAAATTAATTAGCCGTTTGTATAGCGGTGCGTTATTTTATTTCTTTGGAAAAAAACTATAGACACCGATATTATTTATCCAAACTTTTGCGTCGCCGCCGTTCGGGTCCGCAATCCATAACTCGGCTGTATTATCCGGTAACTCTTTTTGTCTGGACCACGTAATTTTATTAATAGGAGGTAGGTATATTGGATTGTAATCGCCTTTCTCTTTAGGAGGTGTAGTTATCCTAACTTGTTCGTTTCCAGAAAGCGGAACAAAGTATAAAGAAGGCTGTGGCCGTTTTTCAGGGTCATTGGACCATTCCGTTTCCGGTACCCTAGACACAACAAACGAATCGTCATTCATCCATGAAAAACCCATGTCCACATACTTTTCAGGTGTCAGATCCAACGTAAGAAAAGAAGGAAGTTCGGTAACTTTTAAGTCTTTGTTTTTAAACCCATATACAATCCTTCCACCTCCAGCAATATAACCAAGGTAGTTTCTATTAAATGCCCATTTTGAATCAAATCCTAAAGCCATCTCATCAATCACATTAAATTGTTTTCCATCCGCAGAAAGAACACAAAGCATATCGCTATCCATTGCCCAAGATGCAGTAGGTGATACTCTAAAGGATACCCATTGCCCATTTGGCGAATAATGAAATGAATTAGCGTTTATCGAAATGATTTTCACTTCTTCTGTACCTATCTCCTTTGGAATAACAAACAGCTTTTTCACATTTTTCGTCAAATCTTTATTGTCCATATAATTATCTGCTAAAGCGATTTTATATAGTACTGGATTTGTCCATCCATCTGGACGGAGATCAGCACCTGACGAAGCAATGAATCCTTTCCCACTTGGTTGCCATTCATAACTGTCGACACCTAATGCGATGTTATTAAATTCCTGTAAATTGGATACATTTAAGACGCCACCATCCATGAAAGCAACAATATTCGCAGTAGGTGACCACTTAGGGCTATAGCCGTCATAAAAGATTTTTTTATGCGTTTTCGTTTGAATCGTATAAACCCATAATTCATTGGAAGTATTTTTGGAATCGATTAAGTTACCGGGCACTTCCTTTTGATATAAAATCATTTTACCGTCAAATGACCACTCTGGAGGATAATTGTACGTAGCTTTCTCGTTCATTATTTTCATTTCTTTGTTATTGGCTTTAATCCATAAATAGCCGTCTCTTTCAAATGCAACTTTTACACTTGAAGTGTCCGTTTCAGCTCTAATTATGGATGGAGAAAGTAAACAGAAGATAATAAGTAACTGAAGAATTTTTGCCATATTGTCACCTCTAGAATTAGGTTTCCCGGTCTTTAAATACTTATCCAAAATTAAAACCGACTACGATCCATTTAAGGAAGGTAAATCGGTTTTGTTTGCTTGTTTATGAAGCGATCTTTTGATATCTATTTAGTAATTGGTCTAGTTCTTGGCTGCACTCTACAACTGTCGGATGCGTAAATCCATAGTTTTTCGCTTTTCTGTACATAATTTTTCTTTTAATTGCAATTTGTAACAACAACGTTTTTTCATCAAGTATTCTATACACGATCTTTCCTCCAAATAATATTTTATATACGCTACTAAATGGTTTTCAGAACCAACTTTTTCATTGTAGTACATTCAAAATGCAAATTTTGTCGTATGGTGAAAAATATGAAGAAGTTCATAAATTCGTCACAAAGTAGATGCATAATTAATAAAAAGACTAAAAGCCTATTGTATTTATTTAACTACCTAAGCTTCCAGGCTTAAGTTAATTTTGTTTACTTTTCAAGAAAATCGCTTAAAGTTAGTAGAATAAAGAAAGCTGAAATATAAACATTTCATAAAGGGAGAACGAAAAGATGACAGATTATGTAGTAAAAGCAATTGCCCTTCATGACCAAGTACGAGCATATGCAATACGCTCAACTGAAACTGTTGGGGAAGCACAAAGAAGGCACAAAACACTTCCAACCTCCTCTGTTGCACTTGGTCGATCCATGACGGCGGGTGCTATTTTAGGTGCTATGATGAAAGGTGAAGAAAAACTGACGATTAAAATTGACGGTGGTGGTCCTATAGGGACGATACTTGTCGATGCAAATGCAAAAGGCGAGGTACGTGGATACGTATCCTACCCCAAAACTCATTTTGAAGTGGCAGAGTCGGGGAGATTAGATGTAAGTCGCGCGGTTGGAACGAGCGGCACACTTTCTGTTTCGAAGGATGTAGGAATGAATCAGCCATTCGTTGGCCAAGTACCAATTGAAACGGGTGAAATTGGAGAAGATTTCACTTCGTATATTATGAATTCGGAGCAAACACCTTCTTCCGTAGGAGTAGGTGTGCTTGTGAACGCAGATTATACAATTCACGCGGCTGGAGGTTTTATTATTCAATTACTTCCAGGGACCAATGATGAAACGATTCAATTTATAGAAAGTCGCTTACAACAAATACCTTCTATTTCTTCCATGGTAGAAGGTGGATATACGCCAGAAGAAATGTTATTGGAGGTTCTTGGAAAGGATAATGTAACCGTACTAGAAAAAATGCCAATTCGATTCCAGTGTCAATGTTCAAGAGAACGAATCGCAAGTGCTATTATTAGTTTGGGACAAGAAGAAATCCAAGATATGATTGAAGAAGACGGGCAAGCAGAAGCACAATGCCACTTCTGTAATGAATACTATTTATTTACAAAAGAACATTTGGAACAATTACTAGAGGAAACAATTTAATAAATTTATTGGACTGTTTGGATGATCATTCGTCAAACAGTCTTTTTGTTGGAAATTAACTTCCTGTTTTTGAAGGATTCTCCCGATTAAATGGAGAATATTACTAAACGTAGGAAGGGGCTTTATTATTGGGCTATTTTTGGAAATTAAATATAGTTAGTGCTTGCTATGCGTTTTTTCTATTTGTTTCTATTGAGCTCCAATTAAATTTTTACCGAATTTGGCGTTTAAGTGGGTGGGAACCAGATTCTGTAAACTTAATGACTGGAGTTATACATATTGTTGGCTTTGTACTACTTACTTTTTTAATCTATTATTTCAATAAAAAATGGCTGCGGACTACAAAATTGAAATATTGGACAGCCATTCTTTGGATACCTTATTTATTCGTTTTACTTTATATCTTCGCAAACTTATTTCCAATGACGAACCGCGGAGATACCCCAGCACCAGTTACGGGGCTAATCATGCTGGCACAAATCATAAGTTATCCGTTCTATTTATCTGTTGTTTATTTTCTGAGTGACGTTTTGGAAGGTGATCCAGAGGAGAGTTTAGGATAATTTGTTAACTAGGTGGATGATTGTATGGACTATATTGTTGCATTGGATACCCCTGATTTCCGTGAGGATGTATATAATTAGGGAAATACTGTGCGTTACTTCCATGTGTTCGATGACAATCTTTCGGTGGTCCAATATAAGTGGAGTCCGTAATAGGTTCTATCGCTTTTTTCCATTGATTTTCGTCCAAACAATAAGTGTGTGCCATAATGTTCGATGGAGTTAATCTTAAAATATCGGAACCAAGAATTACTTCTGGCGTGGATGCATTAAAAATAGCAAGTACATGAGTCCGATCCTCTGTAGCCATTTGGTAATGCCACCAACCTTGGGGGATATTCGCCACTTGGCCAGGTGTTATGGTGTAATGTTGATATTGCTTCGTAAATGGATTCAAAATAGAAACAGCCATTGCACCGGAAATACAATATACTAACTCGGAAGCATTTGGATGGTAATGGGGTTCAATATTGTTGTTTGTACTAAGAAAAATATCGATCAATGATAAATTGTCCAGTGTATTTAACTGTTCGACACCTAAAATATTCATAAAGTTGAAATTATCTTTTTTAAAGAAAAGGTTTTTATTGACATCAAAAGTGAACTGGGTCGATGGGGAGGTGTAGTCAATTGGCGTATCCATAGCTTAACCTGCCTTTTATAAATTGTAATGTGTTAATAGGCACATTCTTTGCATCATATGTAAAAGCCCGATATATTGTGCGAAAATGGCCTTTTTACAATAATAATTACAAGAAAGTAGGAATAAATATGACTAAAATTTGTATTGTAAGACACGGAGAAACGGATTGGAATGTAGCAGGAAAACTTCAGGGCAGAACTGATATCCCGATAAACAATACCGGGAAATTACAAGCGGCAGATTGTGGTGAATACCTCAAGAATATGCAATGGGATGTCATCATAACAAGCCCTTTGAATAGAGCAAAACAAACTGCAATGATTATTAATAAAAAGATTAATGTCCCTATTATTGAAATGGATACATTTATAGAAAGGGGCTATGGGGATGCAGAGGGTATGACATTAAAGAGCAGAACTTCCTCGTATCCAGATAGAGTATATCCTAATCAAGAAGATAGAATATCCTTAAATAATCGGATAACAGAGGGCCTTCATGAAATAAACGAAACATATCCAGCAGGCAATGTATTACTTGTCGCACACGGAGGAGTAATTAACGCCATACTGGCCAATATATCAAATGGAGAAATAGGTTCAGGGAAAACTAAATTGCTAAATGCATGTATGAGCAATATTCAATTTAAACAAGAAAAATGGCAAATAGTAGACTTTAATCTAGTAACGCATCTTACGAAGAAATGACATAAGGTAATGACTATTTAATGGATAGGAAGAGGATAATGAACAGTTGGAAAATGCTCAATTCAAGCTATGTTTTTAAAACACCATTCGGAAATTTACGGAAAGATGATTGTGAACTCCCGGATGGACAAATAATAAAGAATTATTACGTCAACGAATACGCTGACTGGGTCAATGCAATCGTTCTTACAAAAGAGAAAAAGATTGTACTAGTTAAACAGTTTAGATATGCAGCACAAGATTTCTTTTTAGAAATCCCTGCAGGTAAACCCGAGGAAAACGAAACATATGAAAATGCTATAGTAAGAGAAGTAAGGGAGGAGACTGGGTTTATTAGCGAAAAGGAGCCTATATTACTAGGGGAATTCTATGTTAATCCTGCAACTCAAACGAATAAAGTGGTAACATTTTTGATCTTAGATGCTTTTAAAGCGTTTGATCAAGTTTTAGATCCTACTGAATTCATAGATGTACGTTTGGTAGACTTAAATGATATGGAAACAATGATAGAGAATCAGGAGATAAATCAATTATTTACAGTGAGCGCTTATTATATGTCTAAATCGCGCTTAACATAATTGCAGAAAGAGGAATTGGAGAAAGCAATGAAAACGTTTTTTTAAAGTAGTAGGTACATTATTATTCTTTACACTCTTGTCCGGGGCAAGCTATTTAGTGTTATATCTCTCCATAAAGTCTAGTATTTTAGCTGGGATTTTTGTATTAGTGCTATGTTTGTTCCTATTTGCTACAAGTATTTATGGATTAGTTAGCGGGAAAGTAAAATTAGCAAAACTTCAAAATCGAATAGAAGTGGCCGCTGTACTAGTAGGTTCGATCTTACTAGCCCTATCTATTTCTTTATTTATATTAATGAATACTATATTAGAGTATGCACTGGAAGAGGAGGGGGTGGAATCTAAAGATAAATCGCGCTTAATAGCAAGCACGTTTTTTCATGTACCGACGCAAAGAAACTTAGAGAAGGAAATGAAAAATGGAATTACCTATTTATACCCTTCAGGTGCCAAAGACACGGTGGAGCAGTTTGATACACTTCTTCAAGAAAAGAAATCGTCATTTGATGCCCTTTTTGGCAATGAAACAATGGAACCTTTAATGATAGAGATTTATAACGACGTTTCTACCCTACGAAATAGTCCGCTTTCAAGTGATGCTGATGGCTATTATAATAGTTTCAATCAGTCCATTCATGTTGTGAAAATTGATTCACACCTCATAGGTGATTGGGAACCGTATTTATATAAGCAGTTATTCGAGGAGGAATTGATTTATAACGAGAAAACCCAGGATGAATTGCGTCAAAAGTTAGCGAAAGACTTCTCTGAGCAATTTTAACTAGGAAGAACTTAACATCATAGACGGTTTTCGATCAATATACAAAAAAAGAAAACAGGGTTTGCATCGGTAAATGATCAAACTAACAGTATTAAATATATAAGTGAACAGCAAGTCGTGCTAGCTGTAAACGGTTGGTCCATTTTTAAAAAATGTTTAGGCTCATGATATTGATTTTTAACGTATAGCATCCAATAGGGTGCCTTTCTTTTGCTTTAAATAAAGTTAGAAAAAAGATTAGTGTAGTTGTAAAGAACAGTTTTACCCTGAAAAGGGGAGTGGTTGTATGAAGAATATTTTGTGTTTTACAAAAAAAATACTAAAAAAGTTTGGTGATAGAGTATAATATTGGTAAGTTTAGCGGTTTCAATGAGCCTAATTGCTAGGAGGAGAATAAGTGACTACATTTGGACTTATAAGACATGGTGTTAATGAATTAGAAAAAATGCATCTTAATATAACGGTCGATATAGTTGGAAGTCAAAGAGTTGTTTTGAGTTAAAAAGTTTAGTGGAATCACAAAAGTGAACTGGAGGATTAAATTTTAAAAAAACAAAAGTTCAAGCTTACTTCTTTTTAGGGAATGATGATTTTCCAATAGATGAAGTAACGAATAGATTGAATATCGAGCCGTCTGAAACTACAAAAGTAGGGGAACCGTTGCCTTTAAATTCCGACAAACATTATTTTTCTACAACTTGGAAATATGGTTTGGGCTATAAAGAAACGTTAGATGTGGATGAAGTATTAATGCCTATTATTGAAAAATTGGAGTCAAAAGTGAAGGACATATTATGTTTAAAAAAAGATTATGATTTAGTAGCTAAATTTGTCATTGTAATTGAAATACATAATGGCTATTCTCCAGGACTTCCCATTTACACAAAGGCGAGTAAATTAGCTGCTGACATTGGTGCAGATTTTGATATTGATTTGTATGCATATCCGTATAGTGAACCAGAGGAATTATAGTTCATATTTTATGGGAGAAGGGTTAGAAAATAGCCTATGATATTAACTACTGCGGGCAGTCCTACTGTGTGTGTTATCTACATCATATAACAATAACTCAATTGAAGAGAGGGAAGAAACTAGTGAACATAAGATTTGCAGAACGAAGGGATATAGAGCAGTTAACTCAAATGAGATGGGACTTCACGCTGGAAACTCATGATACAAAATCATTTGAAGAAAGTGACTTTGAACTATTTGAATTGGAATTCCGAGCCTTTTTAGAGAACGCAATAAGTAGTGGCAGCTGGTTTATTTGGGTAGTAGAGGAACAAGAAAAAATCGTCTCCCATATCTACATAGAATTAATACAAAAAGTACCACGACCAGGTAGAATAACCTATCCTTTTGCATTTATGACGAATGTTTTTACAGTCCAGGAATTTAGAAACAAAGGAATAGGAAGTAACTTGATCAAGTTCATAAACGAATGGGCGAAAAGTAAGAAGTATGAATTTATAATTGTCTGGCCGAGTGACGAAAGTATCAGCTACTATAAAAAGAACGGATACAGACATTGTAAAGAACCAATGGAATTTTTTCCTTCTTAAGATAAGCATACGAGAAAGTAGTATTGAAAATCGATTAGGAGGCATATATGAGACTTTTCCATGTAAGTGAAGAAAGTGATATTAAGCTTTTTGAACCACGAATACCTACTCGAACAGATTTAGACTCTACAAAAGGGCTTGTTTGGGCTATAAATGAAAAGTGTTTGCCGAATTTTTTAACCCCTAGAAACTGTCCGCGTGTTTGTTATCACGTTGGTGAGCATACATCGGAGGCAGACAAGCTTTCCTATTTTTCATCAAAGTCTTGCCCCCATGTTGTTGTAATAGAGCATAAGTGGTTTGAAGTAATGCAAAATATTACTTTATATTTGTATGAGTTTGATGCTAATGAATTTACTCTTTTAGATGAAAATGCAGGCTATTTCATTTGTGAAAAGAAGCAGATTCCTATTAATAAATTCAAAGTACCTGATTTATTTGCTGAGCAGTTTAGAAGAAATGTTGAAATACGCTTGGTTGAAAACCTGTGGGACATTTATTTTGAAATACAGGAGACAACATTGAATTGGTCTATGTGTAGAATGAGATTCGCGCAGCCAGCACTAGGGAGTAAATAAGTAGAATTATTTTAGAGATTCTCATTTTTGTACATATTCTGATTTACAGATACATAGAAGGTAGGAAATTAATTTATGAAGAAACAAATTTTGGATATTTTTTTTATTTTGTTAGGCTCATTTATTTTTGCATTAGCTATAAACCTCTTTGTAATACCTAATGAACTTGGTGAAGGAGGAGTTACAGGGATAACAATTATATTATTTTATCTCTTTGAATGGTCGCCGGGGCTAGTAAGTTTGATAATTAATACTTTATTGCTTGTAGTAGGCTATAAGTTCTTAAATAAGAGTACTATTGTCTATACGATAATTGCGGTTTTATTTATATCACTTTTTCTACATGTAACAGAAAGTTGGAACATTTCTTCAAATGAATTGATGATCAATTCAATATTTGGTGGTATCTTTGCAGGGGTAGGTATTGGATTAATCATTCGAGTTGGTGGTACGACTGCAGGTTCGACTATTCTCGCTAGAATTACTAATAAATATTTTGGTTGGAGCATAAGTTATGGGCTTTTGTTCTTCGATTTAATCGTTGCCTTTTCTTCTTATTTTATTATTGGTACGGAACGTCTTATGTTTACGATTATTATGCTATATATTGCGACCAAAGTAATGGAATTCATTATTGAAGGATTAAACCCTAAAAAAGCTGTGACCATTATATCAGAAAAACCAGATGAAATAGCTGAGAAAGTAACAAATATGATGAACAGAGGTGTAACTGTACTTTCAGGTCATGGATATTATACAAAAAATTCAAAGGACATTCTTTATATTGTTATTAGTACACAAGAAGTAGTCAAACTCAAAAAAATTGTAAGATCAACTGATCAAAATGCATTTATAACAATTCATGATGTACGTGATGTATTTGGAGAAGGATTTTTAGATATTTCCAAAACGTAAGATTATTATAATCGGAAAAAATTTCTATTCATCTCACAAAATTAAAGAAGCGGTACGAAGGCAGGTTTAAGATGTATTAAAGAAGAGAAAAGGCTGTTTAAACAGCCTTTTCAGATTGTAGAAAAATTCAATTTTGGTCTATAAATTTATTTTAAACCTGACAAGGGCCACCACTTTGCTTTCCGAGGGATTGGCTTCAGTTCAAGCTGTTTGCAATGGAGTCTTCTTGATGCCCCTTACATAATCAACAATTCTTACCTATTAAATTATAACTTTATGCCATTCTATTGGAGTTAAAGTTAATCAGGATAGTATTTGAAGCTTTTCCAACTTCCGATAAAGTGTTCGAATAATCATCCCTAAATCCTTTGCAACCATTTGCTTACCATTGTAATTGTACCCATAGATATTAAGCTTTTCGGTTATTATCTCTCTTTCTGCATCTACTAATTCTAAATTCTTAGGTGGGTTATGAACATCTGTGCAACATGATATAAGGTATGGAGGAAGTGATTGTTCACTTAAAGTATTTTCTGTTTCAAAATTCATGCTATATTAGTTGTAGGTTTCTATTATTTAGCATTGGTATTAATATTCACTCTATTGCTCAATTACGTTGAGAATAGATTAGATAAGGGGGGAGTAGGCAAAAAACTAAAAAAGAAAGCCTTCTCTTCGTAAAAATAAAAGTCCCAAGCATAAAGCAAATAGAAAAGGAGTATGAAGTATGATTACTACAAAAAATGAAGTACTAAAATTGACAGAAGAACTTGTTCGTGTTGAAAGTATAGTAGAAACGCCAGGTGAAATCGATGCGGCTAAGAAAATATATGAAATGATCGCCGAGATGCCTTACTTTATCCAAAAACCTGACCAAGTAATTCTTTCAAAAACAAGTGATGACCAATTGGACAGATATAATGTCCTAGCATTTGTAGAAGGAACAAAAGAGAAAAGTTGTAAAAAAACGATTATCTTAATGGGTCATCTGGATACAGTTGGCATTGATGATTATACAAATTTGAAAGACGTGGCATGTAAACCGGATGAACTAATGAAAAAATTACACGATGAAAAACTCCCAGATTTAGTAAAAGAGCAACTGGAATCGGGAGAATGGTATTTTGGTAGAGGTGTATTAGACATGAAAAGTGGTGTAGCTAGCCATATGTCATTGCTAAAGTATTTCGCTGAACACCCAGAAGAATTAGCAGGAAACCTAGTTTTCTTTTCAGAATGTGACGAAGAAGTAAGTTCCAAAGGTGTTTTATCGGGTCTAAAAGATTTGAAAAAATGGAAAGAAGAGCACAGTTTTGATTATATAGCATTAATAAATTCGGATTTCGTCGCTCCTTTATATGACGGCGATGTGAATCGTTATATTTACAAAGGAACTGTTGGGAAATTACTGCCTTCTTTTTTCATAACTGGAGCGGAAACGCATGTTGGTTCTGCTTTCGAAGGGTTGGATCCGAATTATATTGCAGCAGAATTGACAAGACAAATTAGCTATAACCCCGAATTATGCGATAGACATTTAGGGGAAACACCCGCACCGCCAATTTCTTTGAAACAAATGGATTTAAAACCCAATTATACTGTGCAAACAGCACTTTCAGCATATGTGTATTTTAACCTTTTCGTGCATACATGGTCCCCGCAAGAGGTCTTAACCAAACTTATGGAACAAGCGGTATTCGCTTTTGAAAACGCTATCAAAACTTTAAATGAACGGTATGAAAGTTTTTGTAAACTAAGTGAACAACCTTTCAAGCAATTACCATGGAAATCACGTGTAATTTTGTATGAGGATATGACCAAATCGTTAAAAGAGGAACATGGAGAAATTTTTGTGAAGCATATGAATAAGTTTAAAGAGAAACTACTATTAGATGATAGCTTGGATACGAGAATGTTCGCAGCTAGAGTTGTGGAAGAAGAATGGAAATGGATGAAGGATCAAAGTCCAGCCATTATTTTACTTTATTCATCCCTATATTCACCTTGCTTAGACCTTACAGGGAAAAATAAACAAGAAGAAAATTTGATTTCGGCTTTAGATAAAGCAATAGAAAAAGTGCAGTCACAATATAAATATCCAATCGTTTCTAAAAATTATTTTCCTTATATTTGCGATATGAGCTGTGTTGCTTTAAAAGATGATGAGAAATCTATCCAATCGGTGATTAATAATAATCCTGCTTGGGGTACAAAGCATTACGTGAATTATGAAGATATAAGAGAAATCAATGTACCTGCTATTAATATCGGGCCTTATGGTTATGATGCTCACAAACGCTATGAGCGTATGGAGATTGAATATTCTACTGAAGTTATTCCGGCAATTACGAAGGAAATAATTGAAACACTTATCGGTTAATTGACTTTTAAATAGTAAACTTTTAAGAATGTAGACAAACACTAAAAAAATGAGTTTGTCTACATTCTATTGTTTTATTTAGGATAGCTTAGTTTTCCAAGCGTCCACCGAATGATTTCATCATTTTTGGGGAGTTAGTGTGCATAGCCTACTACCAGGCATCGCAATTTTCATTTTATTTATAGTAATATCCAGAAAAAATATTCAATTTTCCGGATATTACTAAAAGGAAGCTAGTATGTTCGGCTCCACTGCTACTAATAGCTCCAGTAGTTCGTTAATGAAAAGAGGGGAACAATGAAGAAAATCATAGCTAAGCTAATTCTTCTTTTGCTTTCAGTAGTCATATTCATGATTCTTTGGAAACTAATGCAGTATATATTTAATGCTTTTGTCCCGTTTAATCCAATGACCGAGCTTATAGCTTTCGTAGTAATTGTGATCATGATACCAACGTCCATGGTTTTAGCAGATATTAGTTTCATGTTATTTCAAAAATCCTTTAAGTAAAGGGGAATGGAAATAATTGGACAAAAGATTCGATAAGATAAATTATGGCATTTGAATCAAGATAAGCAACATACTTTCGTTGCTGAAAATTAAAAAGGAATCACATTTGTAGATAGAGGAATTGTTTATCCAAAAAGAGCTATTTGGTAGAAAGCAACCAATTGAATGGAATTCTAGATATATACAATTAGCGAAATTAATAGAAAATGAACATTTTGCTGTGGGTAGGTCCATGGAATTTCACAAAATATGAACTTCAAAGAGGGGTTAGTCTAATGAATTATAAAATGGTAGAAGAATTAAGCGAAAGACATTTAAACGAATTACATAATTTATTTAAAAATGAATGGTGGACTCAACATCGTGAACTTTCAGAAATTAAAAAAATGGTAGAGAATAGTAGCGTAGTAATTGGATTAGTAAATAGTGAAACAGAGGAATTAATAGGGTTTGCAAGGGTAATTACAGACACTATATATAGAGCATTCATATTTGATGTGATGACGAAAGAAAATTTCAGAAATAATGGTATCGGGAAAATTTTAATCGAAAGTATATTAGAGCATCCTCTAGTTCAAAATGTAGATAGGGTAGAACTATATTGTCCAGATAGATTAGTTGGGTACTATGAGAAGTTTGGCTTTTCAACAGATGTAAATGGTAGTAACTTAATGAGATTGACAAAATAATATTATTCCCTTAAATAGGAACATATGTGTGATATAATGGGAAAGTAGTAGAATAGCGTGTTCATGGGCGGTCAGCATTTCCGATTTACTATTCATTTATTTGGATAGGGAGAGGAGGTGTTGCATATGTCGACATTTGAATCTTTGATGTTCGCTATAGCGTTCGCAGGTTTGATTGTTTCCATTCTTACTTTTTCCAAAGAAAAAAAGTAAACCGCCCCTGAGCCTAGCAAGCATGGGAAGGTTTACTCGTCCTAATTGCTGATCGCCTTTGAAGCGATACTATTTTATTACAAGACTGTTTGGTGTTGTCGCACCGAGCAGTCTTTTTTAATATACTCTTTTTCACTCGTAATTATAACATATTGAATAGCGAAGTGTTACTAAAATCCTCTTTTATACGGTTCAGGTGGTGTCACATTACCTGTAATCGCTTCTTCCGCATGTAGTGCCCAGTACGGATCCTTCAACATGCCGCGTCCCACCGCCACAAGTTCAGCGTCGCCATTTGCAATTGTTTGTTCCGCCAATGCCGCATCTTCTAAAATACCAACTGCTATAACTGGTACATTCAATGCTTCTTTATATGCATGGGCAAACGAAACTTGATATCCAGGAGTATTGGCAGGTTTTATCTTCCCAGCAGGTCCTTCTCCGCCGCTCGAAACATGGAAAACATCCACACCAGCTTCTTTATACTTTTGCGCAATCTCTAAAGAATGCTCTAAGTCGTAACCGCCATCCATATATTCGATTGCTGAAATGCGGAAAAGCAGGGGCATTTCTTTAGGCATTACGCTACGTACTGCTTTTATAACTTCTACTCCAAATTTAGATAAGTCTTTTCCATATTCATCTGTACGATTATTAATAGAAGGGGAATGAAATTGATGGATTAAATAGCCATGGGCACCGTGTAGCTCGATTGTATCAAATCCAGCTGCTACAGCGCGTTTTGCTGCGTCTTTAAATTTAATTACCATTTCTTTTACTTCTTCTGTTGAAAGCGCTCTTGGTACTTTCCAATTTTCCGCTACTGGAATATTAGAAGAGCTAACCGGTGGATTGGCATCTGTAGCCTTTCTTCCAGCATGTGCGATTTGTATCCCTATTTTTGACTTATGTTTATGCACTTCATTTACTATTTTTTCATATGCAGGAATTTGCTCATCTGACCACAATCCTAAATCATAATCAGTAATTCTACCATCCGGTTCTACGTCCGTCATTTCTACTATTATAAGACCCGTTCCTCCGATAGCACGTGAAACATAATGGATAAAATGCCAATCAGTTGGGATACCATCTTTTGCTTCCACGGAATATTGACACATAGGGGGCATCACTACTCGATTTTTTAACGCAAGACCTTTTAGTGTAAAAGGTGAAAATAAATGACTCATCTTATCACGCTCCTTACATCTATTATCTTCGTTTCATTTTGAGGAATCAATTAATCTGATTTTCCATTAAAAATATTGTGCTTAATTATAAATTATTAGTTGTATTTATACATATATCATGTTACATTATGTATATTAATACTAACTTTGCGTATAAACATACATTGGAGGAATATAAAATGAATAAAAAAGTCGTTTTAGCATATTCAGGCGGACTAGATACATCTGTAGCAATTACATGGTTAAAAGAACAAGGATATGACGTAGTAGCAGTGTGTCTCGACGTTGGTGAAGGTAAAGATTTAGAATTTGTTAAAAATAAAGCACTACAAGTTGGTGCAGTAGAAAGTTATATGATTGACGCAAGAGAAGAGTTTGCGAATGAATATGCACTAATTTCTTTACAAGCACATACTTGGTATGAAAACAAATATCCGCTTGTTTCTGCATTATCTCGTCCATTAATTTCGAAAAAGTTAGTGGAAATTGCGGAACAAACAGGTGCAACTGCAGTAGCACACGGTTGTACAGGTAAAGGAAATGACCAAGTTCGTTTCGAAGTTTCGATCAATGCATTAAATCCTAATTTAGAAGTTATTGCACCGGTTCGTGAGTGGAGCTGGAGCCGTGAAGAGGAAATTGCTTATGCAAAAGAAAAAAATATTCCGATTCCAATTAACTTAG
This sequence comes from Psychrobacillus soli, assembly GCF_006861775.1. GTDB lineage: Bacteria > Bacillota > Bacilli > Bacillales_A > Planococcaceae > Psychrobacillus > Psychrobacillus soli. The sequence goes on from NZ_VDGG01000014.1 coordinate 161,538, forward strand.
ATAGCCCATTCTCGATTGACCAAAATCTATGGGGTCGTGCAAACGAATGTGGTATTTTAGAAGACCCTTGGGCAGCGCCACCAGAAGACGCTTATGATTTAACGGTGTCATTAGAAAATGCACCAGACGTGCCAGATGTTATTGAAATTGAGTTTAAAAATGGTGTTCCAGTTGCGCTAGACGGCGTGGAATATAAACTATATGAGTTAATCTTAAAATTGAATGATTTGGCAGGTAAACACGGAGTTGGACGTATCGATCATGTAGAAAACCGTCTTGTTGGTATTAAATCCCGTGAAGTATATGAAATCCCAGGTGCTCACACATTGTTATTAGCACATAAAGAATTAGAAGATATTACATTAGTAAAAGAATTAGCTCATTTCAAACCAGTAATGGAGAAAAAACTAACAGAACTTATTTATGAAGGACTTTGGTTCTCTCCACTTAGAACAGCACTAGAAGCATTCTTAAAAGAAACACAAGTATACGTAAACGGCACAGTTCGCGTGAAATTATTCAAAGGACATGCAATTGTAGAGGGACGTAAATCACCTAACTCTTTATACAACGAAAAACTTGCGACTTACACAGCAGATGACGAATTTAATCATGCATCAGCAGTTGGATTTATCGAGCTTTGGGGTCTTCCAACAAAAGTTCACGCGATGGTGAACCAAGGAGCGGAGAAGGTGAAAGCATGACCAAACTTTGGGGAGGAAGATTCCAAAAATCTGCTGAACAATGGGTAGATGAATTTGGAGCTTCCATCGGTTTTGACCAAACATTAGTAATGGAAGATTTAGAAGGAAGCGTTGCACACGTTAAAATGCTTGGGGCTTGTCAAATTTTGCCCCAAGAAGACGTGCAGCAAATTCTGGGTGGTTTAGAGCAATTAAAGAAACTAGCAGCAGATAATGCATTAGAATTTTTAGTTGCAAACGAAGACATTCATTTAAATTTAGAAAAAATGCTTATTGATTTGATTGGACCAGTTGGCGGGAAACTGCATACAGGGCGCAGTCGTAACGATCAGGTAGCAACGGATATGCACTTATTCTTGAAAAATAGAGTAGGAGAAATCATCGAGTTAATCGAACTTTTCCAACAAACACTGATTGCTCAAGCAGAAACGCATGTGGAAACACTTGCACCAGGATATACGCACTTACAACGTGCACAGCCAATTTCATTTGCACATCATTTAATGGCGTATTTCTGGATGCTAGACCGAGACAAAGATCGTTTTAAAGATTCGATTAAACGTATCGACATTTCTCCACTTGGAGCAGGGGCACTTGCAGGAACTACTTTTCCAATTGATCGCAAACTTTCTGCAGAATACCTTGGATTTGCGAACGTATATGCAAACAGCATGGATGCGGTAAGTGATCGTGATTTTATCGTCGAATTTTTAAGTAATTCTTCGATGCTAATGGCACATTTATCCCGATTTGCAGAGGAAATCATTTTATGGTCAAGCTCGGAGTTTAACTTCATTGAGTTAGATGATTCATTCTCTACTGGCTCTAGTATTATGCCACAAAAGAAAAATCCGGATATGGCCGAGTTGATCCGTGGAAAAACAGGTCGCGTTTACGGAAATCTAATGGGCTTACTTACAGTTATTAAAGGATTGCCACTTGCTTATAATAAAGACATGCAAGAAGACAAAGAAGGTATGTTCGATACGGTGCATACTATCGTTGGGAGTTTGAAAATATTCGAAGGTATGGTTCGCACAATGACTGTTCATAAAGAACGTCTCCACGATACTGTACACAAAGACTTTTCCAATGCAACGGAACTTGCGGATTATCTTGCAGCAAAAGGACTGCCATTCCGTGAGGCACATGAAGTAACTGGTAAGTTAGTATTCCTTTGCATCCAGCGAGGCTATTTCTTATTAGATCTTCCGCTAGATGATTTACAAGAAGCAAGCAGCTTAATAGAGTCGGATATTTATGATGTATTATCACCTCTTGCTGCGGTTAGAAGAAGAAATTCCCTTGGTGGAACTGGATTTGACCAGGTTACCATCCAAATAGAAGAAGCTAAAAAGCGTTTAGCATAATGAAACTGTAGACACTCAGATTTTGAGGAGCTGTCTACAGTTTTTTGTCATTTGGGTAACAATTTCAGTCTTTCTATAAGGAGTAGTTAGAAAAAATGACGGTTTAGTTGGAAAATTAGTGAGTTTAGTTGGAAAAATGATTGAGTTAGTTGTAATTATTTCATGTTTAGTTGGAAAGATATCGAACTGGCAAGAGATCCACTACTGAAATAGGAGAAGTCTTCATCTGTACATTTCCAGTTGAGTGGCATAAACTTTACTAAGTTCTTTAATCTTATCTGCGACTGCCCCTGCATTACTTTCAACATTCCACGTCGCTACTTTCTGCAATTCCTCGTGTTTACCGACACAGACTGCTTCTGTCGCAAATTGAAACATAGGGATATCATTTGCATCGTTACCAAAAGCGATGAAGTCCTGCTCTTTCACATTTAGTTTTTGCAAGCCAATCCATTTATCTGTACCTATTGGGCTAATATCTAGAATATTCTCTTGCCGATGAATGTATGTTCGAACATGAAGCAAGTTTAATCGAGATAATATTTCGCTTACATGTTCGTTTGGAAATAGCACAACCTTAATCATTTGCTCCATCTTATGTATCGAAATGTTTTTTGCTAACTGGTCGGGATCCAGATTTCGAAAAATCGGATGCTCTGTGCTTCCAGTATATGCATAATCCCATTCCGTATCGATTAAATAGCTAAGCTTTAAGTCTTCAATAATTTGTTTTATTTGTTCTTTAGTTTGATGATCGAACGATGTTAGATGCGTAATTTTTCCATCGTTTGCAACAAACGTCCCATTTCCACCAATCATATGATACATATGCATTTCTTTTGGAAGTACAGGAAGTAAGTCGCGAATTGGTCTTGCAGAAGCAAAAATAACTTCATGTCCCATATGGCGACAATATTGTAATGCCTCTGTTATTTCTTCACATAAAGGTTGCCCCTTAAAACAAATCGTACCATCTAAATCAAAAACAAATTTCATCGCTCTCCGTCCTTTCACTCTCTTAATAGTAGCTATTTTTCGATATAATAAAAAGGACATATGTCTCAAAAGGAGAAAAACGATGCAAATTATTCAAGATCATTTACTTTCAACAGATTATTTGAACCACAAAGAGTTGAAAATGCTTTTTACAGATAACCAACATCCATTTCAGATCAGACGATATAATCGCAACGAAGTCGTTTTATTGGAAGGGGAGGACATTGATGGGCTATATATGCAAGTTTCAGGTCGAACAAAAATTACAACAAGTGTTATTACAGGTAAAGCATTGCTGCTTAGATTTTGTTCAGCCATTTCCATCATGGGTGATATTGAATTAATCCAAAAGGTGCCAATTCAATCCCAAGTAACTGCAGTGGAAGAAACGGATTTTATTTTCATCAATAAAACATACATACGCAACAAATTAATGAAAGATCTAGCTTTTTTAAAAGAACTCTTAAAACATACAACGTACAAACTACAAACTTGTACAACCGCATCCCGCATTAACTTGCTCGCTTCTGTTGAATCGAGGTTTGCGAGTTATTTGTGCACTGTTCGTAATGGTGACACTTTTGGAAAAGAGATTCATACGACAAATAGCGTGGAAATAGCTTCTTTAATAGGTACAACATCGCGACATTTAAATCGAGTTATTGAAAAGTTTGTTAATGAAAAGATGATTGAGAAGAAAAAGAAAGAAATAATAGTTATCGATTGGGAAAAGATAGAGAACATTTCTGGTGGATTAAGGTATGAATGATTCAAAATCTTTCTGTGAACCTACTATCCTATGTAGTCTTCTTAACTAAATGAAAATTAAACAGAATATTCCCATTAAGTACTATTAAATAGTATTCGCTTCCTGTATTCTTAAAGTATAGAGATGCTTTTAATATAAGCTTTTTAACAAAGGGGATATGAAAGATTATGAATACAGTTTTTATAGCGGGGCATGCAAGGCTTCCGGCGGGAATGGCCGCACAAAACTTATATGAAACGTTAACAATTACAGCGGAAATTGATAAAAAATACGGAGTGATTGTTGCGGCGAGTTGTACGTTAGCTACGGAACATGGACGAGCATTTGTACAACAACTGCTAAGAGGGCATAGTTTACAAGATGGAATTGATCAGCCACTTGCAAGTATAAAAAATCATTATTTAGGCAAAGCAGGAAATGCAGTAATGTCAGCACTGAAAGATCTATATAAGCATTATGAGTTATATACGATTGAAAAAGAAAAATTAATTTAATATTTAAAAGTATTTGATTATTTAGTTTACAAATCTATATTTATGTAATAGAATAAGAACTAACGAGTCATGTCGAAACGTTTAAGCGTTCATTACCCATGACCAATCTGTTAGGAAATATAAAAAGCCAATACTGCCTAATCTGTCAAAATTCTTTCCGGAATTTTAACCGCAGATAAAAAGCCAGTTCAATTTGACGTACAGCTAGTCTGTAGTCCTTTTGAATTGGCTTTTTGAATTTATCGATAGAAAGGAATGAGTGTTCAAATGACGGGAGCTCTTGCGAATATCAAAGTCTTAGATTTGTCGCGTGTTCTCGCTGGTCCATATTGCACGATGATTATGGGTGACTTAGGTGCAGAGGTCATAAAGGTGGAGGCACCTGGCGGGAGTGATGAAACGCGTAAATGGGGTCCTCCATTTAAAGAAGAAGTAAGCGCTTACTACTTGAGTGCCAATCGAAACAAAAAGGCGATTACTTTAGACTTGAAGTCAGAAGCTGGTGTTGAAACGATTAAAAAGTTGGTTCAAGAAAGTGATGTAATTATTAATAATTTCAAAACTGGCACGATGGAGCGTTTCGGTTTAGGGTATGACGTGTTATCGGAGCTTAATCCACGTATTGTGTATTGCTCGATTACAGGGTTTGGTGAAACGGGACCGGATCGACATATTCCAGGATATGACTTTATCATTCAGGCGATGAGCGGTTTAATGAGCATTACCGGTACGAAAGAATCAGGACCACAAAAAACAGGTGTTGCCATAGTAGATGTTCTAACTGGGTTATATGCATGCATTGGAATTCAAGCTGCTTTGTTAGAGCGCGTACAATCCGGGAAAGGACAAAAGTTAGATATTTCCCTTTATGATTCTGCAGTAAGCGCACTAGTGAATATTGGAAGTAATTATTTAATGGCCGAACAAGTTCCGAAAGCTCTCGGAAATAGCCATGCAAATATTGTTCCGTATCAGGCATTTCAAACATTAGATGGAGAAATGGTCATTGCAGTCGGAAACGATCATCAGTTTAAGGCATTTTGCGATGTGCTCGGAAAACCCGAATACGCTCAAAATATTCTTTTTCAAACGAATCCTAACCGCGTGAAAAACAGAGACCAATTAGTTCCATTATTACAAGCCATTTTATTAACAAAAGAAACCGCCTATTGGCAAGAACAATGTAGAAATAATAATATTCCAAGTGGTCCAATTCAAAATTTAGAGGAAGTTGTCCATGATAAACAGCTTCAAGCGCGCAATATGTTTATCACGCAAGAACATCCAACAGCTGGACACATAAAACTGATTGGAAGTCCACTTAAGCTATCCCGGACACCGGTTCAGATGAAGTACCATCCTCCTAATCCAGGGGAGCATAATGAGGAAATTATGAATCGATTAGGTATGACACAAACAACCAATTAAGAAGGAGAGATATATGATGAACTTTTCATTCTCAGCAGAACAAAACATGTTACGTAAAACGGTAAGAGGATTTGTCGACAAAGAAATTATGCCTTATATTGGCGAATGGGATCGTGCAGGAAAATCAGACCCAGCTATTTATACGAAACTTGCAGACCTTGGATTCATGGGTGTTTGTATTCCAGAAGAGTATGGCGGAAGCGGGATGGACTACAATTCGCTTGCGATCGTATGTGAAGAGCTAGAGCGAGGAGATACGGCTTTCCGTACAGCGGTTTCTGTACACATTGGGCTAAATAGTTTGACGTTGTTACAGTGGGGAACAGAAGAACAGAAACAAAAGTATTTAGTACCTCAAGCAAAAGGGGAGAAAATTGGTGCGTTTGGTTTAACGGAACCCGCAGCAGGGTCTGATGTAGCAGCGCTTGAAACAACCGCTGTAAAAGACGGGGATCATTACATTTTAAATGGACAAAAAGCATGGATTTCCTTATGTGATGTGGCAGACCACTTTTTAGTCTTTGCTTATACAGGAGACAAATCGGAAAAACATAAAGGGATTTCTGCTTTTATCGTAGAACGTACGTGGGAAGGGTTTTCTTCTATTGCAACAAAAGGAAAACTAGGAATTCGTGCTGGAAATACAGGCGAGCTATTTTTCGAAAATGTGAAAGTACCAAAAGAGAATCTACTCGGTAAAGAAGGAGAAGGGTTCAAAATTGCGATGGCGGCGCTTGATAATGGACGCTTCACTGTAGCAGCTGGAGCGGTAGGACAAATTATGGCATG
>NZ_VDGG01000015.1 GCF_006861775.1 Psychrobacillus soli
CGACGACTCCTGCCGAGGCCAACAGGATGTTGGTCACGAAGGCGTTGCCACACGATGTGGCGCTCTTAGCCTTTGTTCCTCTGTGAGCAAATGAGACATCCCTACGACGCCTAAGCGGCGGGGATGGCTCATCGCTCACCCGGCGGAAAGCGTTGGGCTGCAGCGGAAATCCCAGCGAACACTTTATTCAACGCACTACCACGCAGTATCCCTATACGGTGCAATGGATCCATTTAAATTTCTACTAACTGTTGACGCCAAATTAGCAAGAAATGCCTAGCGGTCACTTCTTACTGCGCACAATCCTATATAAAGCTCCATATAAAAAAAATGAACTCTATGTTGTTTGGCGAAAATAATCTACATGCCATAGATTTTATTATTTTCTAAAGCATAAAAAAACTTTCACTAAGTTACTAGAACTTAGTGAAAGTTTTTTTATTAATGGCCACCTAAATATGCTTGGCGTACTTCTTCACTTGCTTGTAAGTCTCGTGCAGCACCAGATAGAACGACTCTACCAGTTTCGATTACATACCCACGACTCGCTACAGAAAGTGCCATATTTGCGTTTTGTTCGACCAATAAAACAGTTGTACCATCTCGGTTAATATCTTCAATTACTTCGAAGATTGTTTTAACCATTAAAGGAGCCAATCCCATCGATGGTTCATCTAATAAGACTAGCTTCGGCTTTGCCATAATAGCACGACCCATTGCGACCATTTGTTGCTCTCCACCGGAAAGTGTACCTGAAAGTTGTTTTTTACGTTCTAAAAGTCTAGGGAAAATCTCATAAACTTTTTGCATATCACTATGAATGCCAGCCTTATCTTTCCGTAAAAAAGCTCCTAATTCTAGGTTTTCTTCTACTGTAAGGTTTGCGAATACACGGCGTCCTTCTGGAACATGTGAAATTCCCGATTTCACAATCATTTGAGCTTGCTTACCGGAAATAGATTTATCCAAAAATTCTATTTTCCCTTTTTTCGGTTTTAATAATCCTGACAAAGTTTTCAATAATGTACTTTTCCCAGCACCATTTGCTCCGATTAATGTTACAATTTCCCCTTCATTTACAACAATTGACACATCTTTAAGGGCTTGAATATTCCCGTAAAATACATCTAAATTTTCTACTTTAAGCATTGACATCGTGAACTTCCTCCCCTAAATAAGCCTCTATAACCTTAGGATGGTTACGGATCTCTTCTGGTGATCCTTCCGCAAGAAGTTGACCATGATCGAGTACATAAATTCTTTCACAAACACCCATTACTAAGTTCATGTCATGTTCGATAAGTAGAATAGTTAAATCGAATTTATCTCGAATAAATGCAATTAAGTCCATTAAATCTTTTGTTTCTTGAGGGTTCATACCTGCTGCTGGTTCATCTAATAAAAGAAGTTTTGGATTGGCTGCTAACGCGCGAGCAATTTCTAATCTTCTTTGCTGCCCATAGGGTAAATTCTTTGCTAACTCATCCTTATACTTGTCTAAACTAAAAATCTTCAGGAATTCAATCGATTTTTCTTCCATTTCTTTTTCACCAGCAAAATGGGAAGGTAGTCTTAAAATAGAACTTATAATAGAATGCTTGGCAATTGAGTGATAGGCAACTTTTACGTTATCTAATACAGAAAGTTCATTAAAAAGGCGAATATTTTGGAACGTACGGCTAACCCCTTTTCTAGTTACTTTGAAAGGAGGTAACCCATTAATCCGTTCTCCATTTAAAAGGATATCTCCTTCAGTGGGAACATAAACTCCAGTTAGCAAGTTAAAACTAGTCGTTTTCCCAGCGCCATTCGGACCAATCAGACCAACTAATTCTCCTTGATTTAATACCATATTTAAGTTTTGAACAGCTTTTAAACCACCAAACTGAATACCGGTATTTTTTACTTCTAATAAAGGCTTATTTCCCATGTTGGCCGCCTCCTTTTGGTGTTCTCCAAAGTTTGAAGTAATCCGTAATTTCCATCGTACCCATTAATCCCTTAGGTCGATATAACATTACTATAATTAATACAAGACTATAAATAATCATTCGAGTTTCAGGATATCCTTGAAGATATGTAGAAACTATAGTTAATAAGATGGCTGAAAGAACGGCACCTGAAAGGCTACCAAGACCACCTAGCACAACGAATATTAGAATATCAAAAGACTTTAAGAAGCCGAACTGACTTGGTTGGATAATATAAAAGTTATGGGAAAATAAAGCACCTGCTACTCCAGCAAAGAAGGAGCCGATTGCAAATGCAATTACTTTATAATACGTAGTATTTATCCCCATTGCATCAGAAGCAATTTCATTTTCCCTTACGGAGATTGCCGCTAAACCATGTCTCGAGTTGGTGAAATTGACTATAACTATGATGGTAATCACAAGACAAACAAACGCATATGTCCAAGTAGTTAAGTGGGATACTTGCATCCCGGCAGCTCCACCAACTGCATCAATATTCAAGAACACAATACGAATAATTTCTGCAAATCCAAGTGTTGCAATAGCCAAGTAATCCCCTTTTAGTCTTAAACTTGGAATTCCTACAATTAGTCCTGCTAATGCAGCAACAACTCCACCAACAATGATAGCCAGTGCAAAAGGGAGTTGTAATTTCATTGTTATGATTGCGGAAATATATGCTCCTACTGCTAAAAATCCTGCATGACCAATAGAAAATTGACCTGTAATCCCAATAACCAAATGTAGGCTGACTGCTAAAATAATGTTAATGGCAATTAGTATGAGTGTATTAGAATAAAATTGATTCATCATCCCAGTTGAAATAAGCACTTGAACGACTACATACACTAATACAGCTACTATGATAAATGGCCAAAACTGTTTAGACTTTTTCATCTCTATATACCACCTACACTTTCTCTCGTGTATTTTTTCCAAAGATTCCAGATGGTCTGAAAATCAGAATTAAGATGAGGATAATGAATGCCGCAGCATCTCTCCATAAAGAGAAACCTAAAGCACTAACAATCGTTTCAACAACTCCGAGTACCAATCCGCCTACCATTGCTCCAGGAATAATTCCAATTCCTCCAAGAACCGCAGCAACAAACGCTTTTAAACCTGGAATGACCCCCATTAAAGGATCGATCTTTGTATAATACACACCAAAAATTACACCCGCAGCCCCTGCTAAAGCAGAACCAATAGCAAACGTTGCAGAAATCGTATTATCTACATTAATCCCCATTAGCTTCGCAGCCTCTACATCATGCGAAACAGCCCGCATCGCTTTTCCTGTCTTCGTTTTATGTACGATAAATTGTAGCAATATCATAAGAACGATAGAAACAGAAAGAATTAACACAGATTGTATACTAATTTGAGCTCCTAAAATACTAAATGTTTTGTTGGAGAAAATATCTGGATACGCTTCTGGTTGAGCTCCACGAATATAAATTACACCATATTCTATTAGTAAAGATACCCCGATTGCTGTGATTAGTGCAGCAATTCTTGTTGCATTACGCAAACGTTTGTATGCAATACGTTCGATAATTACTCCAAATAATGCACACGCTGCCATTGATATGATAAGCGCTGGGAAAAATCCCAAACCAAAGACAGTAATTGAATAAAATCCGATGAAAGAACCAACCATGAACACATCACCATGTGCGAAGTTGATTAATTTAATAATGCCATACACCATCGTATAACCGAGGGCGATTAATGCGTATATACTTCCGAGTGAAATACCGTTAATCAATTGTTGTATCCATTCCATGAAGTTTCACTCCTTTATGCATTCGTTTTTCTTTTTACATAGAGAAAAGGAGGGATATCAATCCCTCCCATTTTACTGGTTAATCTTAAGGATTAACTTTCGTATTAAATACTTGTTTTCCATCTACGAATTCTAAGATTGTAGCCGATTTAACTGGGTGGTGTTGCTCATCTACTGAGTATAAACCTGTTACTAAATCTAAATCATCTGTAGCTTCTAAAGCCTCTTTAATTTTCGTTCCATCTGTAGAACCAGCTCGCTCAATTGCATCTTTCAATAAGTAAACCGTGTCATAGCCAAGGGCATTAAATGAGTTCGGCGCTTTTCCGAATTTTTCATTAAACTTATCTGCGAATTCTTTTGCTTTTCCATCTGGATCTTCTGCAGAATAGTGATTAATGATAAATGTGTTGTTTAACGCCTCTGCTCCAGCTAAATCAACGATTGTTGGTGAATCCCATCCATCAGCACCCATTAGAGGAACTGTAATTCCAAGTTCACGAGCTTGTTTAACGATCAAACCAACTTCTTCATAATAACCAGGGATAAAGATAAATTCTGGATTAGCTCCTTTAATACGAGTTAACGTAGATCGGAAATCTGTATCTTTTGCTACATAAGATTCTTGCTGCACGATTGTACCACCAGCAGCTTCAAAGTCTTTAATAAATGAAGCAGCAAGACCTTTTGCATAGTCACTCGCATTGTCGGCATATACTGCTGCAGTTTTTACTTTTAGTTCATTAGCAGCAAAATTAGCAGCTACAGTCCCTTGGAATGGGTCAATGAATGAAGTACGGAACGCGAATTCATTGACAGAACCATTATCTGCAACTGTTACATTTGGGCTTGTTCCTGAAGGTGTAATCATTGGAGTTTTACTGTCATTAGCAATCTGTACTTGAGCTACAGAGTTACCACTTGTTGCAGGTCCAATAATTGCAGCTACATTATCTTGACTTGTTAATTTAATCGCAGCATTTGTAGATTCAGCAGCATCCGACTTATTGTCTACTGTTACTAATTTAACTTGTTTCCCATCAATACCACCAGCGGCATTAATTTCTTCTACTGCTAAATTAAATCCGTCATTTTGAGATGATCCATATGATGCTACTGGACCAGATAGTTCTAGGTTGACACCGATTTTAATTTCGTCTCCTCCCTTAGAACTACTACCTTCTTCCCCCGCTCCACATCCTGCAAGTATTCCAACTAGTAGAGACGAAGCAAGAAATAATGAAGCAAATTTCGATTTCTTCATTTTATAAAACCTCCTATTTTGTTCGATAATTCTGAATTTATAAGTCGTACTTCTTAATATTTAATTTTTTAATAAGTAACAGCTCAGAATCTATCAATTATTCGAATGAACTATCTCATTGTAAAACAAAGTATATATTCAGTCTACAACAATTTTTCCTTTAGTTCTAAAATTTCAGAAATTACATTAGTATAATATTTTATAAGTATTTATAAACCCTTGTAAACAGTGGGTTTTCAATATAATGTATTCTATATATTACCAAAAAAATTAATCAATATTTTATTTATAAATATGTACTTAACTGAACTTTTTTATCAATAAGACTACTATAATTGTTAATTTATTGAAAATCATCAGGTTATTAATTTATTTTAATTTCAAATTTCATTTATGTATACTAGAAACTAGTTCGATATCCGCAATAAAAAAGATGTGAAATACGGTACTAAAGTAACGCAATCAAGATAAGGTAAAATATCAATTTCTTCCAAAAATTAAAAACAGTTACCGTATATACAGCTTCCTTTCGTACGCCATATAAATTACTGGATACTACTAAAACACTCGATAGCTCTTTTGATAACTTTGAATCGTTCACTAAAAAAGTATACAAAAAAACAGGTGTAGAAAAGTCTTTTTCTACACCTGTTTCAATTTATAGGCATATTTTACAGCCCTGTCTTTTTTAGTGTCCGCCTAAATATGCTTGTCGTACTTCTTCACTTGCTTGTAATTCTCGTGCAGGACCCGAGAGAACGACTCTGCCAGTTTCGATTACATAGCCACGACTCGCTACAGAAAGGGCCATATTAGCGTTTTGTTCGACCAATAAAACGGTTGTACCATCCCGGTTAATATCTTCAATCACTTGAAAGATTGTTTTAACCATCAAAGGAGCCAACCCCATCGAAGGTTCATCTAGTAAGACTAGTTTAGGCTTCGCCATAATAGCACGACCCATTGCGAGCATTTGTTGCTCCCCACCGGACAGTGTGCCAGAATGCTGTTTTTTACGTTCTAAAAGTCTTGGGAAAATCTCATACACTTTTTGCATATCACTATGGATTCCCGCTTTATCCTTTCGTAAAAAAGCTCCTAATTCTAAGTTTTCTTCAACTGTCAAATTAGCGAATACACGACGCCCTTCTGGAACATGCGATATCCCTGCCTTCACAATCGATTGTGCTTGTTTACCGGAGATGGATTTATCCAAAAAGTCTATTTTTCCTTTTTTCGGTTTTAATAATCCTGATAGCGTTTTCAACAAAGTACTTTTACCAGCCCCATTAGCCCCGATTAATGTTACAATTTCTCCTTCATTTACATCAATCGAAACACCTTTAAGGGCTTGAATGTTCCCGTAAAATACATCTATATTTTCCACTTTAAGCATTGACATCGTGAACTTCCTCCCCTAAATAAGCCTCAATAACCTTAGGATGGTTACGGATCTCTTCTGGTGATCCTTCCGCAAGAAGTTGACCATGATCGAGTACATAAATTCGTTCACAAACACCCATTACTAAGTTCATGTCATGTTCGATAAGTAAAATAGTTAAATCGAATTTATCTCGAATAAATGCGATTAAGTCCATTAAATCTTTTGTTTCTTGAGGGTTCATACCCGCTGCAGGTTCATCCAATAAAAGAAGTTTTGGACCAGCTGCCAAAGCACGAGCTATCTCTAGTCTTCGTTGCTGTCCATATGGTAAATTTTTAGCTAACTCATCTTTGTACTTATCTAAACTAAAAATTTTCAGAAATTCAATTGATTTTTCTTCCATTTCTTGTTCACCTTTAAAATGAGCTGGTAAACGGAAGACGGAGCTGAGAATATTATGCTTAGCAAGTGAATGATAGGCAACCTTTACATTTTCTAATACAGACAAATCATTGAACAGACGAATATTCTGAAACGTACGACTTATTCCTTTTCTAGTAACTTTAAAAGGAGGTAAGCCATTTACTCGTTCTCCATTAAAAAGAATATCTCCCTCAGTTGGTACATATACGCCTGTTAACAAGTTAAAACTAGTCGTTTTTCCAGCACCATTGGGACCAATCAGACCAACTAATTCTCCTTGATTTAATACCATATTTAAGTTTTGAACTGCTTTTAAACCACCAAACTGAATACCGGTATTTTTCACTTCTAATAAAGGCTTATTTTCCATGTTGGCCGCCCCCTTTTGGCGTTCTCCATAGCTTGAAATAATCTGTAATTTCCATCGTACCCATTAATCCCTTAGGTCGATATAACATTACTAAAATTAATACAAGACTATAAATAATCATACGAGTTTCAGGATATCCTTGAAGATATGTTGAAACTACTGTTAATAATATAGCTGAAAGAACTGCACCTGAAAGACTACCAAGACCACCTAGCACTACGAATATTAGAATATCAAAAGACTTTAAAAAGCCGAATTGGCTTGGTTGGATAATATAAAAGTTATGGGAAAATAAAGCACCTGCTACCCCTGCAAAGAAGGAACCGATTGCAAATGCAATTACTTTATAATACGTAGTATTTATCCCCATTGCATCAGACGCAATTTCATTTTCCCTTACGGAGATTGCCGCTAAACCATGTCTCGAGTTCGTAAAATTGACGATAACTATAATCGTAATAACGAGACAAACAAACGCATATGTCCAAGTAGTTAAGTGGGATACTTGCATCCCAGCAGCACCACCAACAGCGTCAATATTTAAGAACACAATACGAATAATTTCTGCAAATCCAAGTGTTGCAATCGCTAAATAATCTCCTTTTAGCCTTAAACTTGGAATACCAACAATTAATCCTGCTAGAGCAGCTACAATACCACCTACGATAATAGCAACTACAAATGGAAGATGTAATTTCATTGTTACTATGGCTGAAAGGTAAGCACCTACAGCTAAAAATCCAGCATGACCTATCGAAAATTGTCCAGTAATACCGATTACCAAATGTAGGCTTACCGCTAAAATTATGTTGATGGCAATTAATATTAGCGTATTAGAATAGAATTGATTCAACATTCCATTTGAAATCAAAATCTGAACAACTGTGTATACTAATACTGCCACTATAATAAATGGCCAAAACTGTTTTGACTTTTTCATAATTATGTACCACCTACACTTTCTCTCGTGTATTTTTTCCAAAGATTCCAGATGGTCTAAAGATAAGAATTAATATTAAAATAACGAATGCTGCAGCATCTCTCCATAAAGAGAATCCTAAAGCACTAACGATCGTTTCAACAACTCCCAGGACCAATCCACCCACCATTGCTCCTGGAATAATTCCAATTCCACCAAGAACCGCCGCAACAAATGCTTTCACACCTGGGATCACACCCATTAGTGGGTCAATCTTCGTATAATATACACCAAATATAACACCTGCTGCTCCAGCTAAAGCAGAACCAATTGCGAATGTTGCTGATATTGTATTGTCAACGTTTATCCCCATCAATTTAGCAGCTTCTGTATCATGAGAAACCGCACGCATCGCTTTTCCAGTTTTCGTTTTGTGCACAATAAACTGCAACAAGATCATAAGTACAACAGAAACTGAAAGAATAAGAATAGATTGAATGCTAATTTGAGCGCCTAAAAATTCAAAAGAACGATTAGAGAATACATTAGGATATGCTTCTGGTTGAGCCCCTCTAATATAAATTACACCGTATTCAATCAATAACGATACACCGATTGCCGTAATAAGCGCCGCAATTCTTGTTGCATTTCGTAAACGTTTATATGCAATACGTTCAATAATTACACCAAATAATGCACACGCTGCCATCGAAAGGATAAGCGCCGGGAAAAACCCTAACCCAAAGACAGTAATAGAATAAAATCCAATGAAAGAACCAACCATGAACACATCGCCGTGTGCAAAGTTGATCAATTTAATAATTCCGTAAACCATCGTGTAGCCAAGGGCAATTAATGCATATATACTGCCGAGTGAAATACCGTTAATCAATTGCTGTAACCATTCCATCCATTTCCACTCCTTAAAGTCTCTCTAATTCAATTAGTTAGAAATAAAAGAGGAGGGATATAATCCCTCCTCTATAATCAGGCTAATCTTAAGGATTAACTTTCGTGTTAAATACTTGTTTTCCATCTACAAATTCAATAATTACAGCTGATTTTATCGGATGGTGATTTTCATCAACGGAATATAATCCTGTTACTAATTCTAATTGGTCAGTAGCTTCAATCGCTTCTTTAATTTTTGTACCATCTGTCGATCCAGCACGTTCGATTGCATCTTTTAATAAATAAACGGAATCATACCCAAGTGCGTTAAAAGAGTTAGGGTCTTTACCGTACTTCTTAGAAAAGCTCTCCGCAAATGCTTTCGCTTTACCATCTGGATCATCCGCAGAATAGGCAGTAATAATAAACGTGTTATTTAATGCATCTGCTCCAGCTAAGTCAACGATTGTTGGAGAATCCCAACCATCAGCACCCATTAATGGAACAGTAATTCCTAATTCACGAGCTTGTTTAACAATCAATCCTACTTCTTCATAATATCCTGGGATAAATACAAATTCAGGATTTGAAGATTTAATGCGCGTTAGTGTGGAACGGAAATCAGTATCTTTTGCAACATAAGACTCTTCCGCAACAATAGTACCTCCAGCTGCTTCAAAATCTTTAATGAAAGAAGCCGCAAGACCTTTCGCATAATCACTCGCATTATCCGCATAAACTGCTGCAGTTTTAACTTTTAATTCGTTAGTAGCAAAGTTTGCAGCTACTGTACCTTGGAAAGGGTCAATAAATGCTGTACGGAATGTAAATGGATTTACTTTTCCGTCGTCTCCAACAGTTACAGTTGTACTTGTACCTGAAGGAGAAATCATAGGTGTTTTAGTGTCAGTTGCTATTTGTACTTGAGCAACTGAGGCACCACTTGTAGCAGCTCCAATAATCGCTACTACTTTATCTTGACTCGTTAATTTAATCGCAGCACTAGTTGCCTCAGCAGCGTCAGATTTATTGTCAACTTTAATAAGTTCGATTTGTTTTCCATCAATACCACCTTCAGCATTGATTTCCTCTACAGCTAGATCGATAGCATCCGCCTCGGATGTACCGTATGATGCTACAGCTCCTGAAAGCTCAAGATTGGCACCTATTTTAATTGTGTCTCCCCCATTTGCACTGCTTCCTTCTCCCCCATTTGAACTAGTACCTTCTTCCTCTGCTCCGCATCCCGCTAGTACCCCAACTAGCAAAGAAGAAGCAAGAAATAATGAAGCAAATTTCGATTTCTTCATAAATAAAACCCCCTGTTTTAGTTTGATAATTCTGAATATATAAGTCATACTACTTACCATTCTCTTATTTTGGTAAGAAACTATTCAGAAACTATCAAGTTGTTGTTGTGAACAACTTCATTGTAAAACAAAGTTTAAATTCAGTCTATACTAATTTTTCTTTTATTTCTAAAGTTTCTGATATTACACTAAAATAATATTTTGCGAACATGTCCAAATCCTTTTAAATAAAGGGTTTTCACTGTTATTTCCTATCGAATATATATCAAAAATTATACTCGATATATTTCTTCAAATATCCTTTTAAAGTATTTTTTTATCATGATTACTAATATATTTGTAAAATTATAGAGAACTAAAAGTTGTATGATTATTTTTACTTTGCCTATTTTGTTCTGTATACTAGAAAATAGTTCGACATTCGTAATAAAAAGGAGAGATGAAAAATGGTACAAAAGTTACCTAATCGAGACGAAGTAAAAGTGGTATACACATGGAATTTAGCCGATTTATTTGCAGCTGAAGAGGATTTTACAAATTCATTAGTAGATATTGAGCAAGAGGTTCAGCAATTTTCTGAAAAATATAAAGGAAAAGTGAATAATCCTTCTATCATAATAGAAGCCCTAACCGATTATTCGGCTGTATATGAAAAAATTGTTCCAGCAGGGACATATGCTAGTCTGTCTCTTAGTACTGACCAAACAAACACAACTGCACAAATGAGAGCAAATAAATTCAGTTCCCTTTCGGCTAAAATTAGTAGCGAACTTTCTTTTTTAACGAGTGAATTAGTAGAGCTACCAGATGAAATGATTTTAGAAGCGTCTAAGCTTGCACCTGCATTCCAACATTATTTAGACAAGTTATTAGAGAAGAAAAAATATGAATTGCATCCGGAAGTAGAGAAAACTCTTGCCGCGTACTCCGCTTCGTTTAATGCACCATATAAATTATATAATACGACCAAAATGCAGGATATCTCTTTCGATAACTTTGAAGTAGCTGAAAAATCATATCCATTAAGCTATGTATCTTTTGAAAATGATTGGGAAGCCGAATCAGATCCAGCGATTAGACGAGCTGCATTCGAATCTTTTTCAGCGAAACTAAAAGAATACCAACATACGACAGCTATAACTTATGATATGCATGTGCAAATGGAAAAAACGACTGCCGATATTCGTGGATATGACTCTATTTTTGATTATTTACTGCTCAATCAAGAAGTGGATCGCACTCTTTACAACCGCCAAATTGACTTGATCATGAACGAGCTTGCACCCCATATGCGTAAATACGCAAAGTTACTTCAAAAAGTGCATGGCTTAGACAAAATGACATTTGCCGATTTAAAAATTTCACTGGATCCTACGTATGAGCCGACCATTTCGATAGAAGAATCCAAAAAGTATATTGACGATGCATTAGCTATAATGGGCGATGAATATTTGGACATGGTGGATCGTGCGTATAAAGAGCGTTGGATTGATTTTGCACAAAATACTGGAAAATCTACTGGTGCATTTTGTTCTAGCCCATACGGCAACCATCCATATATCCTTATTTCTTGGTCTTCTAGAATGAATGAAGTATTTGTACTTGCTCATGAGCTAGGACATGCAGGTCATTTTTATCATGCAAATAAAGAACAGACAATATTTAATGCAAGACCTTCTTTATATTTTATTGAAGCCCCTTCTACGATGAATGAAATGCTTGTAGCGAATCATTTATTAGCAAACTCGGCTGATCCGAAATTTAAACGTTGGGTGATTTCTTCCATTGTGGCACGCACTTACTACCATAATTTTGTTACACATTTATTGGAGGCTGCTTATCAACGGAAAGTATACGAGCGAGTCGATCAAGGACTGAATGTCAATGCACAAATTTTGAATGAGTATAAACGAAGCGTGTTGGAAGAATTTTGGGGTGAGGCAGTAGAAATATCAGAAGGTGCTGAACTCACTTGGATGCGTCAACCTCATTATTATATGGGATTGTATCCTTATACGTATAGTGCCGGTTTAACGATTTCCACACAAGTCGCAAAGCGTATTTTAAACGAAGGTCAAGTTGCCGTTGATGAGTGGACAAACGTGCTGAAAGCAGGCGGTACAAAATCACCTGTAGAGCTTGCGAAAATGGCTGGAGTAGATATTACGACAGAAGAACCATTACGAGATACGATTTCCTATATCGGCTCACTTATCGATGAGTTGATCACTTTAACTGATGTAATTGAACATAACTAAAAGAGAAAAAACACATTTTCCTTTCTCTGCCCCGACAAGCAAATGGATATGTTGAATGGAATGTTGCGGATTACCCTATACGGTGAAGTTTTTGGTGTGTGAGCATCCAGTAAATGGATTAGGGCAACCAACCGATCATTGAAAGCAACCAGTTCTATTCGGAAAGCTACCAAATCAGTCCGATAGCACCCAAATTACGGTTGAAAGCAACCAGTTCTTCAAATAAATAGTTCACTTATTGTGAGACAACGATGACTATGACGCATTATTTCTAAATAGTACACATCTTATGCCGTTCAGAAAAAATTCTCCATATACCATAGAATAAATTCCTAGAGTAAGAAAAAAGCTAAACCGTCTCTAAAGTGTACCCTTTGTAAAGGACATTTTAAAAAAAGCTCTTAAGCAACTTGAAGAAGATGATGTCTGTATTGTGCAGGCGTCATCTTTTTTAAGTTCCATTGACCTCGATAATGATTGTAATAAGTCATATAACTCTTAATTTCCCATATTACATCTTCTAATGTTTCGCATGATTTAATATCTATTTCATCCTTAAAATGACCAAAGAATGATTCTTGTGGAGCGTTATCCCAACAGTTTCCACGACGTGACATTGACTGACCTAAACCCATTTTCTTTATAAGCTTTTGGAATCGAGGATTTGTATAGTGAAAACCTTGATCTGAGTGAATGAATGCACCCTCAGCTAGTTTTCTACCAATCTTCTTTAATTTCTTTAATGTATTTAGGGCAATATCTAGCGTTATTTTGTCAGACACTTCATACGCTAGAATTTCATTGGTTTCGGCATCTTTAATAGTAGATAAATAGGCACGTTTTCCTTTTCCGTAACTCAAATATGTAATGTCAGTTAATAAAACTTTTCCAGCTATTCCTTGCTTAAACTGGCGATTTAATAAATTTGGTAATGTCCGATGTTCCTTTGTTGCCTTTGCCATTCTTCTATAAGGATTCGCTTTTCGAATCGGGCAAATGATATCAAACTTTTTCATAATGCGACGAATTCGTTTTAAGTTATAAGTAATGTGATACTGATTCTCTAACGTCATTTTTATTTGACGCGCGCCTTTCTTCCGACGGCGGAAATGAAATGCTTTTAGAATAATTTCTTTTACTTCTTTATCTACTAAATCGCGATCTACACGGTTTTGTATCGCTTTTTCTGTAAAATAGTTGTAGTAGCCTGAGCGAGATACGCCAATTAATTTACATAGAAAACGGACCATTTGTTTCAATTGATACTTTTCGATCGTGTCATGGATCAATTGAAATTTCTGTTCTGCTACGAGTTTGATTCCTTCTTCATCAGCTTCCTTTCGAGTAGATCGAGCTTTTTTAATAATTCATTTTCAGCCTGCAATATACGATTTTGCGCCTCTAATCGAGCGTACTTTTCCTCTAAGGTCAGTTCACGTTCCAGCGGACGGCCAGAATGGATTTTACGCGTATCTTCTAATCCTAATACACCCTGTTCACGATAAGCTGCACGCCAACGCTTCCCGGCAGAAGCAATCCTCCTTAAGCCAATTAGTTCAACATCTAGACCAACTTCTTCAAAAATTTCACGTGGCGCTTTTCCTTTTTCATTCTCCGAAATAAAAAGACGTTTAAATTCTTCTGAATAAGTAATAGCTTTATCACTAACCGTAGCTACATATGGATTAGAGGCTAATTGTTTTTGTTCTTCTTTAGTTAGTAATCTTTTTGTCATGTTTATCCGCCCTTCTATGTTTTCTCATTATAAACAAAAATACCCCATAGGATAGACTTTTTTAAAAGTGTCTATTCTATAGGGTACATTTTACTCGTAAACGGCTCTCAGATTTTTTGCATTTCTTCTTTATATTTAGCTAAGCAATTATGACAAATACAATGCTTTCTTCTGCTTTCTACTGGAACTAGCTCAAAAATACCCTTTGGAAATTTCTCCATCGTACACCAACAACCATTCGGTTCTGTTGCATCGACCATACATTTGTTTTCTTTCCCGCAAAGCGGACAATGTGTATTAGCCATCATTATGCCCCCTATTTCGCGAAAACTTTTACTTGGTTTCGTCCAGTCGTTTTCGCTTTATATAATTCCTCATCAGCAATTGCATACATATTATCCTTACTTTCAAACTGCTCACACTGACCGAATGCCGCTCCAACACTAATTGTAATGGGGTAAGCATGTTGTTCCCAACAGTAAAGTAACGACATAGTTTCCACTGACTTCCTCAATTCTTCCGCGATTTGGAGAAATTCTTTTTGACTAATATGCTTTAAAAAACCAACAAACTCTTCTCCACCAAATCTCCCTAATATGCCTCCATGATCTTCTATCACTGTTTTCATACAGTTTCCGACTTGCTGTAAACAACGGTCCCCTTCTATATGCCCATGAAAATCATTATAACGTTTAAAATAATCAATATCGATCATCAGTAAAGCAACATTTATATCTGCATTGCTTTCATCGTTCCAAAATTCGTTCAGATACTTGGTAAAGTATTTACGATTCGCAAGCTTTGTCAAATCATCATAGAACACTTCACCACTTAAATGTTGATTCGTTTGTTCGAGATCCTCTACTATTTTCTTTTGCGTGGAAATTTCATTTTTCAAATGCTCATTCATTTTAGCTATTTCCTCCATTTCTTTCCCTGCAAAAAGTTTATTTAATTCTAGTTTAATAATCTCGAGTTTATGTGACATCGTTGTAGAGCCTATGACTTGTTCTAAAAGATGATATTTTTTATAGTAATTTAATGCTAAATCAAATTGTCCTTTCGATTCATAAAAAACAGACAACTGATTGAAAATTCTACTTAAATATTGCCTTGCTTGTATCTCTTCACCATTTTTAATAGCTTCTTCCATATAATTCAAAAAAGAATCTTCATCGACTCGTAATTCAAATTCTGCTAAGTTGATAAGTACTTCTATTGTATAAAATTTATTTCCTATAGCTTTTAATCTCTCCAAAGCCTGCATGTAATAGCGCTTTGCTTGCTCATAATCTTGCTGTAAGTAATAAATTTTACCGATTTTATTCTCCACTTCTGCGAGGGAAGTGACATCATCTAATTCAAGTAACATGTCATAACTCTTTCGATAATACGCAAAGCTTTCATCTAAATAATGTTGGTTAAAACAAACCCATCCCATATTCAATAAAATAACCGCTTGATTTCTTTTAATGTCTTGCTTTTCTGCTATATATAGTGCTTTTTCATACGCTGCTAATGCTTCTTCCATATTTCCAACTTCTCTATATACTTCACCCATATTATTATATATGCGACTTAAAATGGCATCATCATCTGGTTCTGTTGCAAATCGCCGTGCGTTTAAAAAGTTTTCAAGAGATTGTTCATACATTCCATTATAAAAATAGACAACACCGATTAAATTTAGTGCCGATGCTATACCAGCTTGATCACCTAATTCTTCATATTTTAGGTACGCATCATATGCATAGTCGTAGCAACTCTCTAATTTTGTCATTGATCTACATGCTAGTGCCATGACAAACAAGGAAGCGGCTTCTTCCTTTTTAGCCTTCGATATACGCGCTTCTTTATAAGTAGAAGAAGCTGTTTCAAATGCTTCAGACGGGTACTTTAAAGCTATTTCCTTTGCTTCATTAATTTTTTCCATTAATGTTTTTGACTCCGAAATCACATCTGTCTCCCCCTGCTCTTACGAACTATTTGTAGATCTTTTTCGTACTTGGCAATCTATTTATAATTTTATATTCTGATTTTTTAAATAGCAACAAAGAAAGATACTACCTACATATCGTGGATACGAAAAAGAAGAAAACCAACAACAATGACCTAGAAGTCGTTGAAGCTGGTTCATCTTAGAATATACATTTAAAAGTACTAATTATTATGTTCCCTTTAACATCAATTTTTAAACGATAACCCTTCTCCTTCTAGTGCAGCCCTTAGTTTAGGTAGCGAAGCTTTTCCCATTCCGTGAAACTTCAAAATGTCTTTTTCGCTAAAGTTAGATAGCTGTTCTAAAGAAGTGATGCCATTGTTTTCTAATGCACGTCTTGCGGGTGCGGAAAGGAGAGAAAGAAAACCGATTTTGGGTTTTCGCTCTTGTTCACAAGTCGGGCATGTAGGACAGTCAGTGCTTTTATAGTATTCATGTCCATTGTCGCAAGTTCTTACATTTTTCTTGGAAATTGTCATGATGGGGTCTCCTTTAATCCTGTTATTGGTTTCCAATATACATAAAAATTCTAACAAAGTTCCATATTATTTCAAGAAATTACGTTCTGGTAAAATGGCAACCAATCGAGTATTTCAGACTCCAGCAGCTAAATATAAATTAGAACAAATCAATTAATATAATAAAAGTACCATTATATAAGTACTTATAATAAATCAATCAGTATATTGGTATCTACTTCAATCATAGAACTGAATAGCCTTTTTATATAGAGGTGATCATAGTTGTCAAACTTTTTAAAATTAGTCGGAGCACAGCTAAGAACGGTTAGAAAAGCAAGAGGGTTAACACAAGAGGAGCTTGCAGAAAAAACAGGCAAAATAGGCGTTGGTAAATCTCGTATTTCTGATATCGAACGTGGAGAAGCAAATATTACATTAGAAACACTGGAGATGCTTATGAATGCTCTTGAAATCCATCCAAACGAACTTTTTAATTTTCAAAGACTAGCTACGAAAACAGATTTTGAGGAAAAGTCTTATATGTTGGATTTACATCTCTCTATTCTTCGTGATAGAGATTTAGATGAAGTCAAATATGTAATGAGTACAACAAAGGATTTTTTGGATACGGTGGATGCCAAAATGAAGAAATAATAAAACTAGCTACAACGACCTGGGAGTCGTTGTAGCTAGTTTTATATTTCGTATAGGGGATCTTTTTATTTTGCTAAAAACGAATTCGAAACGCTTTAACAATAATTCCATCATTTGCTGGTTCAAAGTCAAACTGTGGCAACCGTTCAAAACCTAGATGTTCATATAATTTTATAGCATCTTCCATAAAATCTGCTGTATGAAGACCCATTTCGCCGAAACCTTTTTCCTTTGCACGTTTTATACATTCACTAATGAGTAATGTTGCTATTCCTTTACCTCTTGCTTTTGGAGAGATAGCAAGCATTCGTAATTCTGGATAACCAAGTTCATCTTCTAAGAGTCCATCATATGCTTTTATATCAGGAGAAAACAACGCAACACTTCCTATAATTTCTCCATCACTTTCTACTACCATGCGTTCCACACCAGTTTGGATATCCCCATCCGATAAGATGGATTTTCTTAAAGCTTGAAAGTGAGCTGCCGGAATTTTTGTTGCATGTTCCTCGTAGGCAGCTAATCTTAGTTCCCTAATATAAGATAGTTCTTCTTCTACAGCGTCTCGGATAATCACTACTTTTCCATCTCCTTACGTCTTATTTACTTTCGTGTATGAGAAACTTTTCTTTCTTTCCATTTAAAGCTTCGCGATTATGTGCGGAATGGAAGTTAGACGTATCCGGACCTTTTGGTAAAATATTTAGGCTCTTTTGATCATCGCTCGCAATATGATTGGATAAAAGATAATGTATTTTAATCGCTTCAAAATCTGTCGTATCTCCAAAACCAGGTGTTTGATATAAGTCTCGTAAATATCCCCATAAGTTTGGAAAATCTACGATACGATTTCGATTTGCCTTAAAAGCGGAGTAATACGCAACATCAAAACGTACAAGCGTTGCATACAAGCGAACATCTGAATCTGTAATAAAGTCTCCAAATAAAAAGCGCTTCGTTGATAAATGTTTTTCCAACTCATCTAATCGATCAAACAAAACATCATATGCTTCTTCATACGCCTCTTGTGAGCGAGCAAATCCACATTTATACACACCGTTATTCACTTCATGAAAGATAACATCACTTAAAGTATCCATTTCTTCGCGTAAATGTTCGGGATATAAATCTGGTGCATTTTCCTTATGAAATGGTGCCCAAACCGTTTCTAAATGATTCGTTAATCTAAAATAATCATTATTCACTGCTTTTTGTTCTTTCATATCAACGATGACAGGCACAGTTGGTCTACCAGCATATTCTGGGTCTGCCCTTTTATACACTTCACTTATATATTGAATACCTAATACAGGATCTACTCCACCTTTATCTAAAGAGAATTCCCAATCTACGCGGTCGATATTAGGACGCATTGGGCTAGCAGTTCCTAAACTAATGACATCTTCTAAGCCTAGTATACTTCGCACAATGACGGAGCGATGTGCCCACGGACAAACAGCCGCCCATAAAAGACGATACCGTCCTGCTTCTACTGGAAGTTCACCTTGGTTATTACCAAATGGAGTATTAAACTGGTTTTTTTGTCGGTTAAATTTCCCTTTTTCATCGACTTCAGTTGGAGCTTGTTTCTGCGTCTTTTCCACTTTTATCATCCTCTTCTTTTAATTATTTTAAAGCATAGTTTTCTTCTTGGTTTAATTAAGTTTATGATTTTATTATTTCGAAGTCAAGGTAATAATTATAATAAAAAGATGTAAAATTTTTAGGTTAACTTCCATAAAAAAATTTTCATGTGAGCTTTATATTTCAATCAAATTTCACAACCATTTTATAAAATAAAATCCAGGTTGGAAATTCAAATATGGGGGAAGAAATTTGAAGAATAAAAAGCGCTTTTATAATATTTTTTGGCGTTGGCATTTTTATGCGGGGATATTTATTGCTCCCTTACTGATAACGCTAACAATAAGTGGTATCGGATATTTATTTTATACAAATGTGGAAAACCAACTGTATGATCATTTATTTTTTGGCGATAGCACCAAAAGTGAAAGTGTCTCTATAGATGAAGCGATAGAGAATGCGGAAAATCGGTACGAAGGGTATAGTGTAGCAAAAGTCAGTGTTTTGAAAGATGATTACAATACAAGATTTACAATGACCAATACAGAGGGCAATCAAAAATATGTCTTCATAGATGATCATAATCAGATTGTAGGAAGTCAGAATGCGGCGTCTACTTATTCGAATGTCATGAGAGGTTTACATAGTTCTTTATTTGTAGGTGGAACAGTTGTAAACTATTTAGTTGAATTAGCAGCATGTTGGGCTATATTTTTACTTATTTCAGGAGTTTATATGTCCTTTAAAGGAAAGATCTTAAAAAAACAAAAAGGAACCAAAAATAAGAGACAAAAGCATAAAAAACTTCATGCTATTACCGGTACAATAATTGCCATTCCAATGGTTATTTTAATCTTTACTGGTTTACCATGGTCGGCTCTTATGGGGAATATCATATACTCAACGGCACAATCCCATCCGTCCATTGGTATTCCAGAGTTACAACAAGTTCCACCGACATCTGAGATCAACGAAATTCCTTGGGCTACCCGTAAAAATGAAACACCAACTTCTAGCGATGCACACGCTCACCATCATGGTATAGCTGGTAACATGACCGATAATGATAATACGATTAGTGTGCAACAACTGATGCAGAAGATTGACGAATCGCATATCTCCAAACCATATTCTATCATTTATCCAATGAACGAAGACGGTGTATATATCGTAGCAAAAGGAAGTAATTCCGGTGTCACTGGTTTAGATGTTAGCCCTGATGAAGAAGTGACTAACTATTTTGATCAATATAGCGGCAAGCTAATTTCAAAAGTTGGTTACGCCGATTATGGTATTTTAGGAAAATGGTATACATGGGGTATTCCATTACATGAAGGACATTTATTTGGTTGGCCCAATAAAATAATCAATCTACTCGTTTGTTTAGCATTTTTAACAATTATTATTTGGGGATACAAGATGTGGCTGGATAGAAAAGTAAAAGGGAAATTATCCGCACCGCCAAAAACACCGATGGGTAAAAGTTTTGGGGGATTCATCGTTCTATTAGTAATACTCGGAATAATAATGCCACTTTTCGGCTTGTCGTTAATAGTGATTGCTTTAATAGAATTAATAGTTTATCTACTACAAAAATATAAAAACAGCAGTACAAATCATCTCTAAGATTTGTACTACTGTTTTTTATTTGATCCGACGAATTCTTCAAAGCCTCGGGTCTACCGGGTCAGATTCCAATGCTTGTGTAGCGAGCACACACTCATGCTCGCGTTTGATCGAAGGATGAAGGTTTATCTTGAAGAAGTTGGACAAATAGTCCATCTCCCTCTAACCATTCAGCGATGAGGATATCGTTATCACTTGAAATACCTTTCGCGTTCAGTTGACTGGTTAGCCATGCCTCATCAAAACCTAAATCCTCTATTTCATCCCATAAAATTTTGCCGTCCCTTATAAGTGTTACTGGCTCATAAACTGTTTTCGAAACTAGATGGAAATCCTCTTGTGTCGTCTTTTGATACTTGGATTTCTTCAAAATGCTTAAAGATCCATTTGCCTCTAAATAACAATATGCAACTTCTCGAATAGAAAATGTTTCGCTTTGTCTAAGTAAGCTTTATAGCTGATTCAGATTCATTCGATTTTTCTTTAACTCTTCTCGGTCCACTATACCATGTTTTATCAATGCGGAAGGTTTACCTTCAAAAAATCCACGAACCACTAAAAACTTTTGGCCAAGAAATTCCACTATAAAAAGTAAAATACTCCATAATGCCATCGTATAAAAAATATAAAATAATCCTACATCATCATGATACAATCCATTTCCTAGCAATTCACCTAATACAATCGCTGCAATGAACGTGAATGGGCTTATTTGTTTAATAATTTTCTTCCCAACAAACTTAAAGATAAAGAAAAGAAGAAAAAACCCGACAATTAGTTCCATTGTAATATTTAAAACATGCATCCCCCTAACGACCCCGTTCCACTTATTCTTCCAATTAGTTATCTCCAAATGCCTTATGATATAAAACTCCACTGAAAAAACTAGATATTACTGGATTGTTTGTCACGATAGTTTTTTCCATTAAATTACTATTACAACTAAATCGGTGATTTTTGCAACTAAAAGCTCCATTTTTCCAACTAACCTCTCTAGTTTTCCAACTAAAAAATTTCAGAAAAAAAATAACCGCCATCCCCTATAGGATTTGGCGGTTATTTCTAAATATGATTTTTAAACAAGTCCAGTCAATAGATACACACCAATGACAAAGAAACAAGCTATTGTTTTAATGATCGTAATTGCAAAGATATCTTTATAGGCTTGGCGATGAGTGAGTCCACAAACCATTAGTAATGTAAGTACTGCTCCATTATGCGGTAAAGTATCCATCCCACCAGCTGCCATCGCAATGACACGGTGCATAACTTCTAAAGGAATACCGGCAGCATTTGCAGCCTCCACATACTTTTCCGCCATAAGTCCGAGTGTAATACTTATCCCACCGGACCCAGAACCTGTAATCCCGGCAAGTGCGTTCGTTAATACAGCTCCATTGACTAGAGGATGCGTAAAGGTTGTAGCTAGGAAATTCTGAACGACAGCAAAACCTGGTAAAGCTGCAATAATTCCTCCGAAGCCAAACTCAGAAGCCGTATTCATCGTAGCAAGCAAAGCACCACTTATACCGACACTTAAACTATCCTTGAAACTCAATTTAACTGCTTGGAAATTCAAAGCAACTGCCGTAAAAATACCTACGAGAAGTGCAAGTTCCACTGACCAAAGCGAAAGTTGCTGATTCATATTAACGGTTCCGTACTGTTCTAGATTAATATTGGCAAAATCGAACCCATCTGCATACCATTTGGGAATATAAGTAGTGAATAACTTATTCATTACTCCGACTAATATAAGCGGAAGAAAAGCCAACCAATCCTTCACTTCTATTTTTGTATTCAACAGAGAAATTGGAGCAGCAATAGCTTCACTTGTAGCAGCCATTTCGCTAGCAGCAGGTGACTCGGTAATCGCATTTTTTCCTATACCATAATAACCTTCACCTTTCTTAGCTGCTTTCCGGCGACTACTTTCTAAATACAGCATACCTACTACAAAGATAAATAGTGCACCTATTATACCTAGAGTTTTTGCCGCATAAACGGTCGTATCAAAAAAAGTGGTTGGAATAACATTTTGAATCTGTGGCGATCCAGGAATTGCATCCATCGAAAAAGTAAAAGCACTAAATGCAATGGTAGCCGGGATCAGACGTTTCGGAATATTTGCTTCACGGAACAACTGATTAGCAAATGGATAAATCGCAAATACAGCTACGAATAAACTTACTCCACTATAAGTTAGAATAGCTCCCAATATTACGACAGTAAGAATAGCTTGTCTAACTCCAATGAATCGAACAATTACTTTTGCAATTCTTGCCGCAATACCGGACATCTCAATCACTTTACCAAAAATAGCTCCTAGTAAAAATACTGGAAAATAAGATTTTATAAAGCCGACCATTTTTTCCATAAATATATTAGAAAAGAACGGTAATACGTGGCTCGGATCCGTTAAAAATACAGCAAGTAAAGCACATATCGGAGCAATGATAATAACGGAAAAACCACGATAAGCTAAAAACATGAGTAGTCCTAGTGCTAATAGAATAATAATTAGATCCATAAATGTTCTCCCTCTTTAAGTAAATTTAATAGCAAAGAAAGCGTTCGGAAGGTTTATGAATCTAGCAATAACTTCACAGTAAATCATGTCCCTCTTCAGTTGGAAGCTATTTTCTATTCACCGCTCTGTTATTCCATCTTCATCCCCTTTTCACTCATTCACTCTATCGTTTTTTGGTTCACCAATAACTTCATTTCAAAAACCGCCACTATTTCACCTGTTTGCTTTTTAACTTCTTGTAATACTGTCACAACCCCTTGGTTCGATCCTTTGCTTTTCAAATCAATTACTTTCCCCGTAAGATGAATTGTATCTCCGATAAAAGTTGGATTTGTAAATCTAACTTTATCCATCCCGTAAAATGCCACGACAACCCCCGGTTCAAAATGTACCAATCCGGTCGTAATAGAAAGTACTAGCATCCCATGAGCAATTCGTTGTTTATATTGGGTTTCTTTCGCATACTCAATATTAGTATGAAGAGGGAACCAATCCCCACTTAAAGCGGAGAACATAACGATATCGGCTTCTGTTATCGTTCTTCCTTTCGATTCCCAAACATCCCCAAGTTGGAAATCTTCAAAGTATTTATCGAACATTTCTACATCCCCTTTCTCTAGAAATATTAATACTTAAACTGGATACACCCCGTGCTTACGATCAGTGAAAACTAAATACTTAGACATGTAAACGTCTAAACGTGATGCAAGTTCTTCACGTAAACGGTTCGGCTCGACAACGTCATCAATAATTAAATCCGAAGCTAGGCGATAAATGTCGATATCTTCACGATATTCTTCACGCTTTTCAGCAATGAACGCGGCTCTTTCTTTTTCCGAAAGGGAAGCAATTTTGTTTGCATAAACTGCATTTACAGCAGCTTCTGGTCCCATTACCGCAATAGAAGCTGTTGGAAGTGCGATACAGCAATCCGGTTCAAACGCTGGGCCAGCCATTGCATACAATCCAGCACCATATGCTTTACGTACAATTACTGTCATTTTAGGAACAGTCGCTTCGCTCATTGCCGAAATCATTTTAGCACCGTGTCTAATAATCCCCGCTCTTTCTACGTTTGTTCCAATCATGAAGCCTGGAACGTCTGCGAGGAATAACAACGGAATATGATAAGCATCACAAAGATTAATAAATTTCGCTGCTTTATCCGCGCTATCATGGAAAAGTACTCCACCTTTAACACGTGGTTGGTTTGCAACAATTCCAATTGGCTGACCGTTGATACGGCCAAGACAAGTAATAAGCTCCGGTGCAAAAAGCTTCTTAATTTCACACATCGAATCTTCATCAATTAGTCGTTCGATTAGTTGGTACATATCAAATGGTGCGTTTTGGTTTTTCGGTATTAACTGCTCAATACTTTTTTCAAAGAAAGCTGGTTCTTTTGCTTCTGCTTTAGCCGGCTTTTCGGTATAGTTTTCTGGGAAATACGTTAAGTATTTTCTAGCGTACGCAATCGCTTCTTCTTCACTTGGTACAAGTACATCACCACATCCTGAAACGGAACAATGCATCTTCGCTCCGCCCATTTCTTCTAGGGATACTTTTTCACCGATAACCATTTCAGCCATACGAGGGGACCCTAAATACATGGAAGCATTTCCTTCCACCATTACAACAACATCACAGAATGCAGGAATATATGCTCCGCCCGCCGCAGACGGTCCAAATAGAAGACAAATTTGTGGAACTTTTCCTGACATTTTGACTTGGTTGTAGAAAATTCGTCCAGCTCCTCTACGACCAGGGAACATTTCTAATTGATCTGTTATACGAGCACCTGCAGAGTCAACAAGATACAACATTGGACAGCGTAGCTTTTCAGCCGTTTCTTGAATACGAATAATCTTTTCTACTGTTCGTTGTCCCCAAGAACCTGCTTTTATCGTAGAATCATTAGCCATCACACAAACGGTACGGCCATGAATTTTACCGATTCCAGTAACTACTCCATCCGCCG
The DNA here is from genome assembly GCF_006861775.1 of Psychrobacillus soli. Taxonomy (GTDB): domain Bacteria; phylum Bacillota; class Bacilli; order Bacillales_A; family Planococcaceae; genus Psychrobacillus; species Psychrobacillus soli. Next base: position 25,146 of record NZ_VDGG01000015.1, read on the forward strand.
GTAGATCACCCGCTAGTAAATTGGCAAACATACCATCTTCTGCTTTTAAGCCATCGTCAAACAGCAAATTCAATCTGTCACGAACAAACATTTTCGCTTGCTCTTGATTTTTTTTATGGTATTTTTCTTGTCCACCTTGCAAGATAGCATCTTTCTTGTTCTGATAATCTGTCTGTGAAATGGTTGTTGTCATGTTATTTCCTCCTTATTTACCCGTATATTGTGGTGCACGTTTTTCCTCAAATGCGTGTAAACCTTCTAATCTATCTTCAGTTGGTAGCAATTCGTTGTATGCTAGCTCTTCTATTTTTAGTCCTGTGTTTAGATCTACTTCTATTCCATTATTAATGGCAATTTTTGCTTGAACTAATGCAAGCGGAGCGTTCTTCGCCATAGATGTTGCGATTTCTAGTGCTTTTTCTAAAAGGTCTTCGCGAGGGACTACATATTCTAGTATTCCAAGTGCCTCTGCTTCTTCAGCTGAAAGTCGCTTTGCACTATATATAAGTTCTTTCGCTTTTCCAACACCGATCAAGCGAGGGAGACGCTGCGTTCCTCCTGCTCCAGGAATAATCCCTAAGGAAGTTTCTGTTAATCCCACTTTTGACTCGAGGGCTCCAATGCGGATATCGCATGCCAATGCCAGCTCAAGCCCGCCTCCAAACGCCACTCCATTCAAAGCAGCGATAACTGGTTGTGGAAGCTTGGCAACTTCATTTACAGCTTCCCCTATAAATCGAACAGCTTGTCTCACTTCGTTTTCTGTCATTGTTTTTCGCTCTTTTAAATCTGCTCCGGCACAAAAAGCTTTTTCTCCGGCACCCGTTAGAATGATTACTCGAACTTCCGGATTATTTCTTAAATCATTCGCAGCCGTTTTTAAATCATGGAGCATCTGCTTCGATAAAGCATTTGCTGCGTCTGTCCGATTTAATGTAACGATCGCAATTCCATCGCTACGCTTTTCTACTTGTACGTTTGTTAATACGGTTTCAACCATTGCAAACAGCCCCTTCTTCCGCATTCAAAATATCCATTTGACGACTATTCAGCTTTTTCCCTCTTACTTTTTCAATAAGCTTTGCAGATTCCATCACTGTATCTATATCAATTCCAGTTTCAATTCCCATCCCATGGAGCATATACAATAGATCTTCGGTAGCAACATTTCCGGATGCTCCTTTTGCATACGGGCAGCCGCCCAATCCTCCAAGGGAGCTATCAAAAATCGTAATTCCCATTTCAAGTGATTTCACAATATTTGCTAATGCGGTTCCTCTCGTATCATGGAAATGCATAGCAAGCTTGTTCGCATCAAAATGGGGAAGTAATTCTTCCAGCAATTTTTCTACTTGATTTGGCACGCCAACGCCGATTGTGTCGCCTAACGAGAGCTCATCTATTCCCATGGAAAATAAACGATCGCTTACTTTCCTTACTTGTGAAGCCGCAACTGGTCCTTCGTATGGACAGCCTATCACGGTTGATAAATAACCTCTGACCGTTTTTCCCGCTGCTTTCGCTTCCTTCACTACTTCACTTAGAATTGGGTACGTTTCTTCAATCGATTTGTTAATATTATTTTTATTATGCGCTTCACTTGCCGACATGAAGATGCTCACTTCATCTACATTTGCTACTAATGCCCGCTCAAGTCCTCTTAAGTTAGGAACAAGGGCAGCATACGTAACCCCTTGTTCCCGCTGAATTTTCCCAAGTACTTCCGATGCGTCTGCTAGTTGCGGTATCCATTTTGGATGGACAAAGGAGCTCACTTCAATATAAGAAAGCCCTGTTTTTGAAAGCGAGTCGATCCAAGTAATCTTATCTTCTGTTGGAATAGTTTGTTTTTCATTTTGTAATCCGTCTCTTGGTCCAACTTCTTTAATCTTTACACTTTTTGGTAATTTCAACGTTTTAACCTCCTATTCAACATCGATGAGTAAGTCGTCATCATTCACGAAGTCGCCTTCTTTAATATGGATTTTCTTTACAACGCCTGTTTTCTCAGCGGCAATCGGAATTTCCATTTTCATCGATTCAAGGATCACTACGTCTTGTCCTTCTTTTACTTCTTCCCCTTCTGCTACTAATACTTTCCATACACTACCTGCCATACTCGCTACGATGTTTGTCATGTTCATTTCCTCCTTATTTGGTTGCTTTTTCAGCTAAGTAATATTTATTTACAAAATCAGTTGTTGTATATCCTGCTAAAAATTGTTCGTGGCTGACCGTTTCAATGAGCATCGGGATATTGGTTTTAATACCTTCTACTTTGTAATTTTCAAGAGCTGCTTTCATTCTTGCACATGCTTCACTACGTGTTTCTCCCCAAGTGATTAGTTTACCGATCATTGGATCGTAGAATGGCGTCACTTGTGAACCAGCTTCTATCGAACATTCGTTACGGACCCCTTCTCCTTGCGGCAGCTGAAACTCTGTTATTTTTCCAGGTGAAGGGAAAAATGTTTTAGGGTCTTCTGCATAAATACGCACTTCAATCGCATGTCCTTTTCGCCCGACTTCTTCACGTGTAAGAGATAAACGTTCTCCATATGCCACTTTTAACTGTTGTTCAACTAGATCAAGACCAGTTATTTCTTCTGTAACCGGATGCTCCACTTGTAGTCTTGTGTTCATCTCTAAGAAATAGAAATTTTGCTCACGATCCACTAAAAACTCAATCGTACCTGCATTGGAATATCCAATATGTTTTGCTGCTTGGACAGCTGCATCTAGCATTTTTTGTCGTGTTTCTTCACTAATAAATGGAGAAGGCGCTTCTTCCACTACTTTTTGGTTTCGACGCTGGATAGAGCATTCTCTTTCCCAAAGTGGAATGACATTTCCATACGTGTCGGCTAAAATTTGTACTTCAATATGATGCGGTTCGGCGATATATTTTTCTAAAAACATCGTTCCATCACCGAAGAATGATTCTGCTCGTTTTTTATTTCCTTCGAAAGCTTTTACTAGTTCTTCCTCGGAGTTAACGAGTTGCATGCCGATTCCACCGCCTCCAGCAGATGCTTTGAGCATAAGTGGATAGCCGATTTTTCTTCCTGCTTCTCTTGCTTGCTCTTCATTATCCAAAGCTGTATCGATACCTTCTACAACAGGTACACCGGCTTCTTTCATCATTTTACGCGCTTCGATTTTACTTCCCATTGAAGCGATAATATCTGATGAAGGTCCGATAAATACAAGCCCCGCTTCTACACATTTCCTAGCAAATCCTGCATTCTCTGATAAAAGTCCGTAACCTGGATGTACTGCCTCTGCTCCACTTTCTTTTGCAATACGAATGATTTCTTCGATATTTAAATAACTTTGATTGACCGGTGGCTTTCCAACGCAGTACGCTTCATCAGCTTGTCGAACAAACAATGACTCTGCATCTGCCTCTGAATAAATGGCAACAGTTTGAATACCTAGATCCTTACAAGTTCGAATAATTCTTAATGCAATTTCTCCACGATTGGCAATAATAATTTTAGAAAACATATGAATCGCTCCTTCTTTAAAAGTTAAAATCGTTTATAAGATCAATTATTGATCCGTAAAATTAGGTTTTCTTTTTTGTATAAATGCTTCTACGCCTTCTTGTACATCCTTCGTTTGAAAAACATGTCCGAAATAGGTTGCTTCGGTAACTAGACCTTCATCAAGTGGTTGCTCATATCCAACATCAATCGAGCGCTTTGCAAAAGTTATAGGTATAGACGAATAGTTACAAATTTTACTTGCGATTTCCATCGCCTTCTCCACAGATTTCCCCTTCGGAACGACATGATTTACAAGTCCAATTCGTTCCGCTTCTTCAGCTGATATAGACTCACCCGTAAAAATCATTTCCTTCGCTCTTGCTTTTCCTATTAAACGTGGTAATCTTTGCGTTCCACCCGCTCCAGGAAATAATCCCAATTTAACTTCTGGTAGTCCAATCTCTATATGTTCTTCTGCGATTCGGATATCACAGCTTAACGCAAGTTCGCAGCCCCCACCTAGAGCAAGCCCATTAATAGCCGCTATAGTCGGATGAGGTAACTGTTCGATTTTATTCAATGGTTGTTGAAGCCAAAGTGATTTTTGCTTCGCTTCTTCAACTCCATTTCCTATCCATGCTGGAAACCCTTTAATATCTCCACCGGCTACAAATGCCTTTTCTCCTGCTCCAGTAACGATAACGACCTTTACATTTGGATTTTTTTCTATTTCATCCACTACAATGTTTAGTTGTTCAATAACATCTGCGCTTAGAACATTTACAGGTGGATTATCGATGACTATTTTTGCGATATGCTGTTGTAATGACCATGAAACTACTTGGACTTTTTGCATTGCTCTAACACCTCCTCCTTATACTTTCACTTCACTATAGTCTTGTCGTAAAACAAATTTCTGGATTTTTCCGGAAGGTGTTCGTGGTAATTCATCTACGAAAATAACTTTTCTCGGCTTTTTATAGCTTGCTAGATTACTCACGCAATGATTAACTACGTCCTCTTCTGTTAAGTTCGATCCTTCCTTTTTCACGACAACCGCACAAACAGCTTCTATGAATTTAGAATCGGGTATCCCAATAATGGAAACTTCCTTTATCTCCTCGTGACGGTATAAAACATCTTCAATTTCAGCAGCATAAATATTTTCTCCACCACTTCGAATCATATCTTTTTTCCTACCTGCAATTGTTAAGTATCCTTGTTGGTCAAACACGCCTAAATCACCTGTTTTACACCACCCATCAACAAATGTCTCCATCGTTGCTTCGGGATTTCGCCAATACCCGATCGAAACTGCAGGACTTTTAATAGCAATTTCTCCGACTTCACCGGCTGGCAATGGGAACCCATCGTCATCCAAAATATTAATCTCTGTAAGTGGCATCGGCTTACCGACTGTTTGTCCTTTCGTAAAAGCATCTTGTGGATCGAGCGATGCTGCAATTGGCGTACCTTCTGTCAATCCATATACTTGAACTACTCCAACGTTTGGATATTTCTTTTTCAATTGTTCGAGTGCAGAAGGCAATAATGGATCACCGCCTGTATAAATTGTTTTTAAATTTTTCAATTGAAACGAATCGATATCATCGTAATTTAGCATTTCATAAATCATAAATGGGAATAAGAAACAGTCACTCACATTTTCATGTTCAATTACGGATAAAATTCTTTCAATTTGGAACCCTTGGCTTTTTGTAATAACAAGTGTTCCACCCATCAAAAGTATCGGGAGCCCGATGTCTTCCATTGCACCTACATGATACAGAGGACCAGTCGTCATCCCAATTTCTTGTCCTGTAAACTTCCATTTCAGCGATTGCATGGAAGAAAACCAAAGTGTCGTGTCATGCGTCCAAATAGCACCTTTTGGTCTACCAGTTGTGCCCGATGTATACATCAACATGACTGGGTCACTTAATTTAATATTCTTGTCCATTACTTCATCCTGTGAACCGCTCTCTAATAGACTCCATGGTTTAGACCAATCCGGAATGTTAACCTCTTCATTTTTCAGGCATATGTACTGTTCTACGGAAACATGCTTTTGAACTTCCTCCAGTTCACTTGCCAAATTAGAATGGAAGCATAATACTTTCGTTTCGGAATCGTTTAATGCATATTCTATCTCTGCACTCGAAAGTCGGAAATTAAGACGAACTGCTATTGCACCGATTTTCGCAATAGCAAAATATAAACCGAAATATTCTAGGCAATTGTAGAGCAATACGCCAACTCGATCTCCTTTTTGAACTCCTAATTCAACAAGTTTATTTGCGTATGCATTTGAAATCTGATGAAGCTCTTTATATGTCCATGCTCTACCCATTTCTTCTTTTATTGCTATTTTTTCTTGTTGTTCGTCATTTAACACATTTGCCATTTTCCTAGTTATAAGTCCAACGTCCAATGAAATTCCTCCTTTCGTCTCTCGCTGTTATATAAGCAAGAATCATGCCAAGTTGAAAAGATGCGAGTTTTCAATGCTTGAAGCCACTTTTATATTTATTTGCAGAGTGTTTTTTCCGAATTGCCGGAAAATATAACTCCTTAGTCGGTGTAACTCACTAGAATTTCAACAAAATAAAAAAATCCAGCATATCGGAGTGCTTTCCGACATTCTGGATTTATATTATTTTAGATCTGTTGAATAACTAATTTCTACCAGGCGTCCCTTACTTATTTTTTTTTGCAAAGTTCTTGCTGGTAATATGCTGATACTATATAGACAAGGAACGCTTCCTATCAATCAAAAAGGTGGAAATACGATAGAGAAGGGCTGAGCAGCCTAAATTTCATCTTTGGCTGCTTTTATTTAGATAGGAAAGTAGGCTATTCTTTCGTTCACAAAAGCTTTGGCACATTGTTTACCAGTGCTTTTGGAGTGCGACGAACGAATGAATACCACACGATTACCCCAAAAAATGCGTAGGGATGCGACAAAGTCGCATCCCTACGCATCAAGAAGTCTCGGTAATGGTGTAGAACTCGTTCCGTTCAAAGTGCTCCAAAAGCACCTATATATAGAGTACCTAGTGCGATATTACTCCGTAATTCCATACTTTTTAATCTTCTCATATATAGTTGAATTACTTATCCCAAGTGCTTCTGCTGCCATATTTTTATCGAATTTAAAATTCTTCAACATTCTTTCAATTTCCTTCTTTTCCGTTTCTTCTACTATTTCTTTTAATGATCTATTTCGAACCTTCTTAGAATCTCTTTTTAAATATTCCGGTAAAGCGTCAATCTCCAATACATTCTCATTTGATAAATGGACGCCTGCTTCCATTACATTTTCCAGTTCCCTTATATTTCCTGGCCAACTGTATTTTTTTAGCAAATCATATACGTCTTCGTGTATAGAATTCACTCGTTTTCCGATTTGTGCTTTCGCTTTTTCAAAAAAATGGTGGATGAGAAGTGGGATATCTTCTGCTCTTTCCCGTAAGGGAGGACATACTAATTGAATTGCGTTTATCCTATAATATAGGTCCTCCCGAAATTCTTTACTTTCAATCATTTTCTCTAAAGGTTGGTTTGTAGCGGCAATTACTCGGACATTCACTTTTAGGGGATGAGGGGATCCTACCGGTTCATATTCCCTCTCTTGTAGAACTCGTAATAATTTTACTTGCATATGCTGCGGCATATCCCCAATTTCATCTAGAAAAATAGTTCCTCCATCAGCACTTTGAAACTTTCCTACTTTTCCACCTTTCTTAGCACCCGTAAAAGCCCCTTCCACATAGCCGAACAATTCGGACTCGATTAAATGCTCTGGGATAGATCCACAATTCACACTAACAAATGGTTTAGCACTACGTGGACTTAGTTGATGAAGACTTTGAGCAATTATTTCTTTTCCCGTCCCACTTTCACCTCTTATCAATACAGTAATATCTCCACCAGCCACTCTTTTCACACGCTCTTTTAATTCGTTCATCTCATACGATTTTCCGATTAAATCATGTAAGGAATACCTTGCCCCATTTGCTTTCTCTACCTCAGGTATATAAAGATTGTTCCTTGCTAATAACTCTTTAATATTACTATTCATTTTCTTCCAATCATCTAAATCTCGAAAAATGATCGTTCCTATTGCACCGATTATTTCCTTATTATCGAAAATGGGGATACGGTTTGCGATAACAAAACTTCCTCGCAAAAATTGTAAATCTGCCATTTCCGATTTTCCTGTTTGAACGACAAGGTGTAATCTCGTATTTTCAATATAATTAACGATATATCCCCCGATTATATCGTCTCTTTCTACTTCCAAAAACTCGCAATATTTATTGCTAATATATTGTATTTTTCCATTATTATCGATAATAATTGTTCCATAGTTTGCATTTTCAAATACGACATCGAGTAATTTATGATTAAATAATTGTCCAGATACCACATTTATTTCCCCCTTCTCCCATTTGGAACCCTTACTCCCCCTATCTTACATGATAACCGAATTTTCGAGAAACAGATGTTTCATTTTTTACTTGGAGACATTTTAACGAAAAAAAAACAGGATGAAGACTTTAATCTCCCCCTGTTTTGCCGCTCACCTATTCTCGGTGTTTCACTGCTAATCCTCTTAAAAACTTCCGTGCAAAATTATCACCACATACTTTATAATTTCGATGTCCTTCTTTGCGTAAAATAGCTCCTAGCTCCCCCTTGGATACTACGATGCCACCGTCATGCAATAATTCTAACATATCTTCCGCTGTTAATTGTAGCGCTACTTTTAGTTTCTTAAGGAGCATATTATTAGCACTCCTCTCAGGAGGAACAGAACTTTCAGTTTGTCCTGGTTTTGGATCTTGTTTCCCTCTTTTAAATGTAATAAATCCATTTAAAAAAGAATCTAGCATCTTATGCGTGCATTTTATTTGATCTTCCGTTTCCCCTACATCCACTTCTTCATCGTATTCATCTTTTGATTTTGTCAGTATCTTTGGTAACTCTTCTTTTGTAACTTCCAAACCACCAAGATTAAATATTTCAATCATATCCTTATTTTTTATATCTAGCGCGTATCTTAGTCGAATTAATATATCGTTGTTATCCATTTAAAAGCCTCCTAATATTGCCTAATGACCAAACATTTCAACATGTATTAAAATGTCGATGATAGTTAATAAATTATAGCAGAGATATCGTAAATTCACCTTAAAAACAGCTAAAACAGGAAACGCAAGTTATAGGAGGTGGGAAAGAACTCATTCAGCAACAGTTGACTGAACTCGGACCTATTAAACCGTCTGAGATTCGCCTCATTGTTATATCCATTGCGTTACTTTTCTTTTGGTCCACAGAAGAGAAATTGCATCCCTTTGATACGACAACGGTAACAGTCATTGCTGTTGCTATTCTACTTTCGCCAAAAATCGGTGTGCTCGATTGGAAAACGGTCGAAAAGCTTATTCCGTGGGGAACGGTCATTGTCTTCGCAGTAGGTATTGCACTAGGCACTATTTTATTAGATACAAACGGTGCCCAGTGGTTGTCCAATAAAGTATTTGGTGCAATGGGACTCGAGCATATGCCGCTACTCGCGACAATAGCCCTGTTATCTTTGTTCAATATGATTATTCACTTAGGTTTTGTTAGTGTAACAAGTTGGATTGGAATGCTGTAACAATTTTATCTTGATTAGCTTTAAAGGACTGTCCAGCTTCCAATAGGGACTCCAGTTTCTATCCTGCCTTTATATGAAATAAAACTGGAGGGGAAAATCATTTGATTTTCTCCTCCAGTTTTGTTTAGTGTTATGAATTGAAATCATATATTTGACCTTTAATCAAATAGGCTGTGCTTTCAGCGATATTTGTTATATGGTCTGCTGTTCTTTCTAGATAACGATTGACAAATAATAGTTGTACAAGCTGATTTGTTTCTTCTGGATGTTCACTTAAATAGGCAGTAAGTTTTTTATATGTTTCACCACTTAATTGATCTACTTCATCCTCTAAGTCACCAACTTCTTTAGCAAATATTATATTTTCCTCTAAAAAAGATTGTAGTGCTTTTTGAAGCATATCAATCGATAGCTCTTTCATTTTCTCTAGATGCGTAATCTCCAGCAAAGATTTTGTATTACCGATCTTGATCGTTGCTTTTGCAATGTTTACAGCAAAATCCGCGACCCGTTCAATTTCAGATGAAATTTTAAGTACACCTATAATTTCACGTAAATCTCTGGAAACAGGTGCTTCTTTTGCCATTAGCCATATGGCGAACTGATTAATATCCATTTCAAGATTATCAATAGCCGTATCTCCCTCGATAACTTTTAAAGCAATCTCCACATCTTGTGTTTTTAAGGCCTTAAAAGCTCTTTCTAGGGCAACAACTGATAGTTCACCCATTTCGGTTATTTTACTTTTTAATTCCCCTAAATTATTCTCAAAGTTTACACGAATGCCCATTTGTTACCCCCCATTATCCAAAACGACCTGTTACATAATCTTCTGTCCTTTGATCTTGTGGTGTAGAGAAGATGTTATCCGTATCATCATATTCCACTATTTCTCCATTTAAGAAAAATGCTGTCTTATCGGAGACTCTAGCAGCTTGTTGCATATTATGTGTAACAATGACAATCGTATAATCTTCTTTCATATTGGTGATGAGCTCTTCTATTTTTAACGTAGAAATTGGGTCTAATGCTGATGTAGGCTCGTCCATTAATATAATATCTGGTTTCATTGCAATTGCACGAGCGATACACACACGTTGTTGCTGACCACCTGACAAACCAAGTGCTGATGTTTTAAGACGATCTTTTACTTCATCCCAAATGGCTGCACTGCGCAGACTCTCTTCCACAATATTATTTAATTCTTTTTTATTTTTAATGCCTTGCATTCTTGGTCCATAGGCAACATTGTCGTATATACTCATTGGAAATAAATTTGGTTTTTGAAATACCATTCCCACTTTTGTTCGTAATTTGATAACATCATTTGTTTTATAAATATCTTCATGATTAATGACAATATCACCTGTTATTTTCACACCATCAATTAAATCATTCATACGGTTTAATGTTCGTAAAAAAGTCGATTTACCACAACCGGAAGGGCCGATTAACGCAGTAACCTCTTTTTCATGAATAGCAAGATCGACTCCGAATAGCGCTTGTTTCTCCCCATAAAATAAATTTAAATCCCTTACATTAATGATCGATTTACCTTCTTTAAGTTGCTCCATCTGCTAAAATACCTTCCCTACTTGAATTTTTTTGGTCGTTAGCTCAGCATGTTCTCATAAGCTTATTTATTAGTTGCTCTGTTAAATTTTTTCGAAATATATGTTGCTGAAAGATTAATCGCTAAAATAATGACTATTAATACAATACCTACTGCTGCAGCAAGTTCAATGTCTCCAGCCTCTTGTGTTACTAAGTAAGAATGAACCGTTAAAGTTCTAGCTGATGATAGAATGCTGTCTGGCATAGCTGCCACTGTCCCAGCTGTTAAGAATATTGCAGCTGATTCTCCAACAATTCGTCCAACTGAAAGGATAATACCAGATAAAATTCCTGGCATGGAACTTGGTAAAATCACTTTATATAATGTTTGTAATTTTGTTGTTCCAAGTGCTAAGGAACCTTCACGATACGAACGGGGCACCGTTTTTAATGCTTCTTCCGTTGTTCGAATAATGACTGGTAACACGATAATCGTTAACGTTAAGGAAGCAGCTAGAATCGACATACCTAATTTTAACGTTGTTACAAAGAATACCGCTCCAAACAAACCATAAATAATCGAGGGGATCCCTGTTAAACTTTCTGTTGCAAAACGTATTAGTCTAACTAATCGTCCTTGTTTAGCATATTCTTGTAAATAAACAGCTGCTAATATTCCAATAGGTGTTGCAATGATTAAAGAAATAAGGACGGTGTATATAGTTGTTACGATCATTGGCCAAATACCGCCACCGCCAGCTGGAGAATAATCACCAAAGATGAAATCGAAGCTAATCAAACCAATCCCTTTGTAAAAGATAAATCCAACGATCATAACAAGGACGGCAACGGATAAGAATGCTGATAACCATAAAAGTCCACGAAACAAGTTATCTTTAAATTGTCTCATCTTAGTTACCACCCTTCGCACTTATTTTTGCTAATACAAAATTCAAAATCAATATAAAGGAGAATAAAACAATCCCGGTTGCAAATAGCATTTCTTGATGTGTACCAAATGCATAACCCATTTCTAATGCAATATTTGTCGTTAATGGACGAACACTATCTGTTAGGCTAGTTGGAACGATTAAACTATTTCCAGCTACTAAAATAACAGCCATTGTTTCCCCTATTGCTCGACCTAAACCTAATACGATTGCCGTCATAATACCTGATTTTGCTGCTGGTACAATGACTTTAAAAATCGTCCCAATTTGTGATACTCCTAAAGCATATGACCCTTCACGATATGTTTGTGGCACTGCACGAATCGCTGTCTCCGCTACAGTCACAATGGTTGGTAACATCATAATTGCTAGCACAAGAATAACAGCTAATAAACTTTGCCCTTTTACTAATCCAAACGTATTTTGTAAAAAAGGAATAATAATCGCGAGTCCAAAGACACCATATAATACAGATGGGATACCCGCTAGCAACTGAATTGCTGGTGAAATAATTTTGGCCAACCTTTTAGAGGCAATTTCTGCCAAGAAAATAGCTGTAAATAAGCCAATAGGAACTCCAATAATTAATGCTCCGATTGTTGCAAAAATGGATGCAACAATCATTGGGAATATACCGAACTTATCTTCACTCGGTACCCAATCAGTACCAAAAATAAAGTCTATAAAGCTATAGCCCCCTGCTACAAAGGGATGAGCTCCTTTATAAAATACAAATCCAATGATTAACAATAAAGTTATTACCGAGAGAAGAGCACAAATCAAGAAAATTCTCGAAGACAGCTTCTCTAACATATACTTCCTTTTATTTGCTTTACCGATTTCTACGGCTTGCTTGTTAGTTGTTGGGATAGACACCTTATACCTCCAAAATTAAGTCAAAAATTATGTTGTTGTCTTCCTATGTTACTGTTCCTTACTTTACTTTACAGGTATTGCTCCTGTTTCTGCTGCAATAAGTTGTCCATCTTCACTTAAAATAAAATCTATAAACCGTTGTCCTGCCTCTGTTAATTGTCCCTCTTTATAAACAAACAAGAACGGTCTAGATAAGCTGTATTTTTCTTGTAGAACATTATCTGCAGTAGCTTCTACGCCATTAATATCGATTGTTGAAATCGATTCGTCGATATATTCAAAAGAGATAAATCCAACTGCATGTTTATTGTTCGCAACTGTTGTTTTAATATTTCCATTACCACTTGCAATAATAGAGTTTCTTATTAATTCACCGGAGCTGTAGTCAACAATTTCTTGGAATGCATCACGTGAACCCGATCCATCCTCGCGAGAGACAACTACGATTTCCATGTCATCTCCACCTAGTTCATTCCAGTTTGTCACTTCTCCAGTAAAAATCTGCTTTACTTGTTCCATCGTAAGATCTTTTACTTTGTTCGTTGGATGAGTCACTACTACAATTCCATCGTAAGCAATAACTACTTCATTCAAACCATTCGCTTTTTCCTCTTCTTTTAAGTCACGTGAAGACATCCCTATCTCCGACACTCCACTAGTAGCATTGGTAATTCCTGCTGAAGAACCAATTTGATTTATTTCAATATTTGTATTATCTTCTTCTGTATATTTGTGCGCTAACTTTTCAGCAAGTGGTCCTACAGATGTAGATCCTGAAATAGATACTGTAGCATCACTACCATCTGACCCTTGTGTATCCTTATTATTGCTTGTACATGCTGATAAGATTGTAAGTATAAACAGCATTAATAATACTATTTTTATTTTTTTCAAACTGAACATTTCATACCTCCATGAAATATGTTAACGACTATCTATGTCGTATTTTGTCTAATAATAGCATAATTGCACAGTGTAAATTTTCGATGCTTAATTTGTAAAGGTTTTGTAAATTTTATTAAAAACAAGATGATGAATGTTAAATTTTCCTAAAATTTTGTGAATGGAAGATAACTTAGGATGTGTTTAAATCGTAAATATATAACTTTCCATTTATTTCACAATCATCCTTTACTCGTTAGTTCCTTATTTATTAAAAACTGGAATAATAAAAAGCACGAAAATTCAACTTCGAATTTTCATGCTTTTTTCGTTTATATTTCTTCCCATTTCTTAATGGTCACGACTAATAATATAATCCAGAAAATGCTTTAAAAATGTCAAATTGCGTGGCACTTCTTGTAACACTTCCATTGCAATACAATAATTTTCCCACATCTTTTTTTTGGCATCTTCTATACCCAATACGGACACGAAGGTAGAGTTATTGTTTTCCGCATCTTTACCTATTGGTTTTCCGAGTAAGGTCGTATCTCCTTCGACATCTAGCAGGTCATCCTTAATCTGAAACGCAATACCTGCATGGCGAGCAAATTTTTTCAAAGCATCCATTTCTACTTCATTTTCCCCTGCGAGAATTGCAGGCATTATTAAAGAAGCTTCGAAGCCTATTCCTGTCTTATAAAAACACATCATATTCAACTGTTCCAGTGTCAGTTGTTTCCCTTTGGAATCCAAGTCCATCGTTTGCCCTCTACACATATTTGCAGTTGCTTGGGCAGAATAGTTCATTAGTTTAAGGACAGTCTTTGAATCGAATTGATTATCAAGAGATGCTTGTTCCTCAACAGCCTTTTGGGTAAGAAACAAACCGGTTAATTCGGCAAGGGCAATGCCATACACCTCATGTAGAGTCGAACGTCCTCTACGGGTGGATGCATTATCTTGGGAAGGTAGGTCATCAAATATTAAAGAAGCAGTATGCATATATTCCAATGATTTTAAAAGGGGCTCTATTGCTGCACTATTTAATCCATACGCGTTTACCCCCATGAACCAAGCTACTATCGGTCTTAAACGCTTACCATCCCCTTCTAGACTATAATTTGCAGCATCAATTATTTGCTCTTCTGTTAAAAAATTGTTCTCTATTTTAGGAATATTTAGCATATCGTTTATTTGATGACGTAAGCTTTTGATTGTATTTTGAAATTCTTCTTTTTCTTTCCGTTCATTTTTTAAAATGGTAATCATGTGATCGCGGAGCAATTTATCGAAGAAATCTACATCATCTGCTTTTCGTACCATATGTTGAATAAGTTTATTGAATGTAGCATCCCCGCTTGCAAATATGTCCATCACTTCGGTGTATTTGTTCGTACCTACACGCTCTTTATAGCGCTTCAGTCCGTTAATAGCCCGATCCAATATCACCTCACAAGTCTTCTTATCTGCGTTGTATACGTTATGAATCAAATTAGAAATAACCGTCCAGTACAATTCGAAGGGGTTGATAAGATCTGGACGTGTCTTGTGGTATTTCAAATAATAAGTGTAGGGGGTTACTGCACCATCCTTCAGATCGTCAAACATATCTGCAAAATCATCTGCCAACTGATTATAAATACCATAAAAGAATGTTCGACTGTCCAACTCCTTATCCTCAGGAGCACCAATCACTGAACGGACAATCAGTCGGGAAGAAGAGGATTTTAAGATGATTGGTATATAAAGTTCTTCGTTCGTGTAGTTTGCATTTGATAGGTCTTTGAGACGATCCACTTCTTGGGAATGAAAAAATACATACGATTGCTCGAAAAAACCTATTCTTGTCTCTTGTTGCTGATGCTCCTTAATATACTCAAATGCATCGCGAAGTTCCGAATGAATATATGTGATTAATTCCACGTTATTACCATTCCACTCACCTAATTCTGGCACATTTCCCGTAATAAGCGTGGTACGTATTAAATCAGTATATTGTTTTTCCTCTTCGTTAGATAAAATTTTTGCATCGAGAAGATCGTCAATAAATGGATAAGTTAGTCCGTAAGAATAGCCAAGCCTAATAGCCTTATCCAGTCTTCGAGTACGTCCCACAGAAGATATGTTATCGTCCATCTCTTCCACTTCTTGCATGATAACGCCAGCAATTATTTTAATGAGTTTTCTTTGGGCTTGCTCAGCATCCATCCCCTTTGGAATATTGGAGGATACAGTCTTCAGTTTGTTTATTACCCAAATTAGGCTCGATTCAACTCCCTCTTTCTGGGCAATGCGGTACAACCCTGCCATACTAAACGTCTCATCTTTGTCTTTTTTAGTTAGATCACTTTTTAAATTATCTACTATGCTTTTGATCCTGTTTAGTGTATCAGGTGAATCAAGTGACTTGCTCAAATCACGCATAAAAATATAAGAGATGCTTCGATCAAGGTAATTATCCAGTTTGCCTGCGTAATTTAGCCATTGGATATAATGGTGATACTGACGAGAATCGGGTTTTCTATTTCCACGCGAAAAAAGAGAAAATAAAGAATGATGGTGAATATGGTTATGTTTCCACATTTGTATATCTACAGTTAGGGTCGAGACATAAGTCTTTTGCCTAACTTGTGTATAAAGTAATTTAAAATAGTGTTCAGCCTTCTGCTCAGCCTGCCTATAGCATTCATCCGCATTTATTATTAACTCTTTTTTCATCCCATAACTCACCTTCAATTCATGATCTATTTCATACATTTTGAAAAAAGCAACTCCAATATAAAATGCTATCTAAAACCTAATGTTTTTCTATTATAGCATCTGACATTTTCTTTCACTTGTTTTCTACTTCATGACTTCTAATTAATAATCTATTCTACTTTGAATTCCTAAATTCCTATTTTCGGTCCGAAAGGCATTTATATATAGAACTTTCTTCCCGAAAGACTTGGTAGGTAATTCCACTTAAAATTCAACCAATTCGTCCGATAGTAACTTAGAGTACCAGAAAACAAAGTATGAAGAAAACGAGAGAGAAGGTTATAATAAGTGTTTAAATTCAAAAGTATTAAAAGCAAGTTATTAGCTGCATTTTCGCTAGTGATAATGCTTGTCCTATTATTAGGCGTCTATAATATTTCCGTCATCATGAAGAGTAATCGAGATGCGGAACAGATTGTGCAGAAAGAGCTCCCGCTATTAATCGCAAATGAGCAGATGGCGTTAACAATGGCGAATCGGATATCAACTGCCCGCGGGTATGTATTATTCGGTGGCGATTATAAAGATCGTTTTAATGCCTATACAGAACAAGGCAAGGAATATGAAGCAGTTGTCAGGGGGATACGGGACTCCGAGGAATTCGATACCCTTATTAAGGAGACAATCTCTTGGAGAACAATGATTGATAAGGATGTCTTTCAGGAATATGACAAAGGGAATAAAGAGGTGGCGCTGCGCAATTTAAATACATCCACCGAACAGGTCCGTGAAATCATGGCCGGTTATGAAAAAATGGCCAAAGATAGTGAAGCAACGATCATCGAGATTGAGCAATCAATTATAGAAGGCGGGCAATCGACATTTCGTACAGTTATAATTGTCACCGTTTTAGTCATTTTACTGAGCACGGCAGCTGCACTAGTGACCGCTAGTTCGATTTCTAAACCGCTCAAAATCGTAACGGATCGATTGAACAGGATAGCGAAAGGAGATTTAACTGGAGAAGCTCTGGAAACGCGTTCCAAAGACGAAGCGGGTCAACTTATCCGTGCAACCAATGAATTGATCGACAATAATCGTCAATTATTGAACGAAATCAATGTCGTCTCCAAAACGGTAACGGGTCAAAGTGAAGAATTGATTCAATCCGCAACTGAAGTGAAAGCGGCCACGTATCAAATTGCTACGACGATGTATGAATTGGCTGCTGGATCGGAATCGCAAGCTAGACATGCGAGTGATTTGTCCGAAGTAATGGAGTCATTCACCGTTAGGGTCGAAGAAGCAAATGAAAAAGGGGAAAACATTCAACACTCATCCGAAGAAGTTCTAAAGATGGCTTCGGAAGGCGGTCGTTTAATGGCAGCATCCAATGAACAAATGGTCAAAATCGATCAGATCGTGCAGGAAGCGGTTCAGAAAATCCGAGGATTAGATGTGCAAACCCAAGAAATCTCCAAGTTAGTTGAAGTAACGAAGGGGATCGCCGATCAAACGAATCTCTTGGCGTTAAATGCAGCTATTGAAGCGGCGAGAGCAGGAGAACATGGAAAAGGCTTTGCTGTTGTCGCAGAAGAAGTGAAAAAACTAGCCGAACAAGTTTCCATTTCGGTCACAGATATCACAAGCATCGTAGGGAGTATCCAACAAGAGTCCAGTTCTGTAGCAGAATCACTACTAGTAGGTTATGAAGAAGTGGAAAAAGGAACAGAGCAAATTCAACGCACGAATGAGACATTCACCAGCATCAATCACGCTATAACAGCAATGGCGGAGCATATTCAGATTGTTTCCGAGAACTTAGCCGACATCGCGGCGAACAGCCAAGAAATGAGTGGATCGATTGAGGAAATTGCCGCTATCACCGAAGAAGCAGTCGCTGGTGTAGAGCAGACATCCGCTTCATCCCAACAAACAAGTGGTTCGATGGAGGAAGTCGCAGGTAGCGCAGAGCAACTTGCCAAATTGGCAGAAGAGCTGAATGGCTTGATACTTCGATACAAATTATGAGAACGAAGAGACCCATGGATATGATAAACCATGGGTCTTTCTTTTATTCACGATTGAAGTTCTATATTCCATCTGTTTGAAAACACCGTACTATTTATCATCCTGAGCAAAAATACATATACTCCATTTTGCCATTACCGAACATCATCAAGCGATTTCACCACTGTGTGAGCAATTGGTTTCCACTCAACTTTCTTAAAAAGAGCAACGATAGAAATAGGAATATAAGTAAACATAAAGAAGGGAAAAGTAATTGTGTAAGCAATCTTTTTCCAACCAGAACAATGTATTTTTTTCCATTCCGTCAAAGTTGTAATAAATCCAACTGTAAACAGTATTCCATAATACCAACCAAAGGAATTTAAAAGTACCTTTGTAGTTGCATGGATAATTTCTTTTCCATCAAAAAAACCAACTAGGTAGAATGATCCATTCACCATCATACTAATACTGGAGATGAGCATAGCCGGCATAATCGTCATCGTCATATCGAAACATGAAAACCGATTATGTTGCCCCCTGAAAGTATTTCTAAGCAAACTACTTCCGTATTTAGCAAAGACCTGGTAAAACCCTTTTGCCCAACGTAATCTTTGATGCCAAGACTGTTCAAAGGTGACTGGTTGCTCATCATAGAACATGGCGTTTCTACAATATCCGATCTTTTCACCTTTAATAATCTGAGAAACGGAAAACTCGATGTCTTCTGTCAGGAGATGATGGATCCAACCTCCACTAGCTTTAATCAAATCAACATGCACCAAAAATCCTGTTCCAGAAATTGCACAACTAGTGTTAAGGACCATCCTTGGTAGGTTGAGATACTCAGCTTCATGTAGGAACCAGAGCGCATAACCTGCTGAAATCCAATTTTGGTCATAATTCTTGGAGTTTCTATAACTAGTAATTACCCTATAGCCTTGATTGAACGTTTTGTTCATCTCCTCTATATAATTTTCATCAAGGAGATTGTCGGCATCAAACACAAAATATCCTTCATACTTTCTAGATGAATATTCCCTTTCAATGATTTTAATCATATAATCGAGGGCATATCCCTTTCCAATAATAGACTTATCAAAGCGTTCCCGGACAATAGCCCCGGCTTGCTCTGCAATCTTAGCAGTATCATCAGTACAGTTGTCTGCTACTACAAATACATCAATCAATTCCTTGGGATACTTCTGATTTTTTATACTTTTGATCAATTGCCCTATGACGAGTTCTTCATTTCGAGCTGCAATGATTATTGCATATTTGGAGGAATGAACATTCTCCATCAAAGGTTTTTTACTTTTTTTGGTCTTAAATGCAACAAACATGTAGACAATCTGATAGGAATACATCAATGCAAATAATAGGAGCATGAAAAAATTAAAATTATTTATATAAACTAATACTTGCGTGCCCAAGCCGATCCCCCCATGCGGTTATCATTTTACTTTTAACATTCTTCGGCTTCTTTCCCTAAATTTATACGCCTTCAAAAGGTATCAAGCATATTTGACTCCCCTTTAAAAAATAAGTATATTACATCAATTTACATCTTGGATTAAAATAATGTTAAGTCCATGTAAATTTTTGGAACTAAGTATTAGAAAATAAATTCTAAGATTCAAGGCACTGTAAAATCTATAAGTTGATAGGATGTATCCATCTATTTCATTTAAACCATACTAACGATTATTATTTAAAAGGGTGAAAGCATGAAACGTAATATACTCATAACGGTTATAGTTTTCATTTTTCTCATGGCTAGTTTTCTATTGACCTTTTCAATGTCGCCTACGAAAGATATTAACGACTCGGTTATCAATAAAACGAAAAAACCAGTCATACTCATCACAATCGACTCGCTTATGAGTCAGCCCCTCCAAAAAGTCATCCAAGAAGGAAAAGCCCCTGCTTTTTCATTTTTAATAAACAACGGACAATTCCACCCTGAAGTAATTAGCTCCTATCCTACAATGTCCGTGACGATTGACAGTACTGTGTTGACTGGCACTTATGCAGATCAGCATAAGATCCCAGGCCTCATTTGGTTTAAGGAAGATGAAAATCGTATTATTAGCTATGGAAGTGGTCTGAGCGAAATATGGAGTCTTGGAGTGAGAAATGTAGCGCTTGATAGTATTGTTCATTTAAACGAAGAACATTTGAGCAAAAATGTTCAGACCATTCACGAAAAACTCTCAAATAGTAACATTCAATCTGCCTCTATTAACGGGCTTGTCTATCGTGGAAGTTTCAAACACCAATTAAATGTGCCAAAACTAATTTCAGCAATGAGACTTCTACCGAATGATATAGATATCAGCGGACCAACATTACTTTCATTAGGAACATTATCTCAATATAATTCCGAAAATGATTATCACAAGTTAGCCTGGAAAAGAATGGGTGTGAATAATCAATTTACCGTTAACGAGTTAAAATTATTGATTGAACAAAATAAACTGCCCGCATTTACGCTCGCCTATTTACCAGATGCAGATAAAGATTTACATAAAAATGGGCCAGATGAGATGAAAGCAATTGAAAAAGCAGATAAGCATCTTCAAGAACTATTAAATTCTTATTCGACTTGGGAAGAAGCGATTGAACAAACAATATGGATTGTACATGGAGATAGCGCTCAATCTACGGTTCTAAAGGATAAAGACACTTCTCTAATCGATTTAAATGATTTGTTGAAGGACTATTCCTTTTGGGAACGTGAAAATACGAATGGCGAAATTGCAATCGCTATTAACGAGCGAATGGCATACATTAACTTAAATGATGAAAACATGGAGCTTTCAGAGGTAGTAAAGATATTAAAAAAGGATCAGCGCATTGGCATTATTGCTTGGAAAGAGGGGGAAACAAACTATGTTATCTCTCCACAATCTAATCTGGAGTTTACCTTTTCTCCAAAAGGTTCGTTTAAGGATTTGTATGACCAATCGTGGGAGTTGAATGGTGATCAGTCGATTTTAAATTTATCGATTGATAGCGGGGGACGTATCGAATACGGCGATTATCCAGATGCTCTGGCAAGACTTTATGGTGCCCTACATTCACATGAAGGTCGATTCATTATTGTAGATGCAAAGCCACAATATGAATTTATTGAAAAACATAGTCATGATCATGCTGGAGGAGGAGCACATGGTTCTTTACACAAAATCGATTCCGTTGTCCCGCTTATAATAGCTGGGACTCATGCAAAACCCGAATACAATAGACTCGTGGACTTCAAAGAATGGATTCTTAATTTAACGAAATGAATGGTTACTAAAAGGACTAAATAGCCAATTGAAAATACAAGCAAGGAGAAAGAAAGCAAAAAGGAATTATGTCAGATTCATGGCATAGTTCCTTTTCTCGTAATATATAAAATCTAATCCTGGTAGCTAGCTTTTTTTACCTCATTCATTAAATACTCAACAAAATGATCATCCTTTACCAGCCATGCTTCATCATATCGTTTTAGAAATTGCTCGCCTTCTTCAAAACTTGTAAAGGCTTGTTCCATTACCGTTTTATTTTTTTCAATCATCCAGTTCCGGTCATTCGATTGATAAAGAAGAAAAACATCTTCCTTTCTATTTTTGTACATCGAACCGAATAAAGAATGTTTCAAATTATAACGATTTCTTTTCGCATCTTCTTGTATTGGCTCCAAATGAAATGTATCCAACACAAACTGCTTATATGCTTCCTCTGTTAAAGAACAACCAGACGCTTTCTGATGGCCGCCACCACCGAAAAATCCTGCAATTTCAGAAACATCGATATGATCATGAATTGTACGCAATGATATTCGTTTTCCCCCCATATTTAATATAGCAATGAAATCAAGATGGGGATATTCTTTCCCTAGTTCATTTCCTAGTTCGGAATGGTACGATTCTGCATAAACGATACCAGCCATATACTCTCCAGTTTCTGACTGTACGATTTCCCTTTTTTTCCGACGTATATAACGATCAATCTTGTCTTCTTCCATGTTCAGCATTTTCTTTTCGAATTCATCAAAATCAAAATGTTCACTTGTAAGAAGTCGGTCGATCATTTTTTCTTCAAAATCTTCAATAGACACTAAATAGAAGAGTGAATTTAGCGAATGAGCTTGATGGTTTTCATTCTTCTCCCACTCCCATGTATCATACTGCCGCACTAACTCTACAAATTCAGTAATAGCATCCTTTGCTTCCAAAACTTTATGCGCAACAAGATATTGATAAAATAAGGAGGTAGCTGAAGTTAATTTGCCTTCATCATCCTCTACTAAAACATAGCCCCACTTATAATCATTCAAATGTGTAGCTGTTTTGTGATGATCAATTAGTTGGACTTTCTCTTTTGTAACATAAAAATCTTGCAGCCTTTTTTCATTTTCTTTATTTGGTGATAAATCAGTAATAAACAAAAACGTTTCGGGATGATCATTTTCTAAAAAGAATTCAATTTCTCGATTAAGCGACGCTACCGAATTATATCGCACCTTCACTTGCTTTCCAAAAGCAAGTTTTGCTAAAATGCCACATCCGACACCATCCAAATCATTATGGGACAATAATTTATACATCCACTTCACCTCCATCGTAGTATGGTTATGAAACGCGTATTTTATAAGGAAGAAAACGTATGGAGGAAATGCATGTCGCAAAATGATAAAAAGGAATCAGCATGAATAAATCTCACACCGATTCCATTAAACCATCTATTATTCAGGTGTCATATGTTCCTTTTTAAAAAAGTCCATTAAGTACTTTATCAAATACACTTCGGTGCAAGCTGGTCGTAAAAAAACATTTGCTGGATGTAGTTGAAAGTTTATAATCTATTCGTAGAAGATTTTAAAATAGTGACTTTTTTAGAAGTTACTTGTTTTTCTACTGCATAGTCTGCACGGTCTTCCCGAATAAAGCTCATTGCTATTGCACCAAAAATCGCAGCAATACTAATTGCAAAAAAGTTAAACTGTGGTTGAAGATTAAAAGTTAATAGAATTCCCATATAAGTTGGAGCTACTATGGAACCGAGACGTCCAAATGCCATTGTACTACCGAGTGCTGCTGCTCGAACATCGACCGAATAATACTCCGCTACATATGCATTAGACATATTTTGTAAACCAACTGAAGCAGCCCCAATAAGCGCAATTAGCCCGTAAGCAATATAAATATTTTTCGAGTAGCCGATCAGCACCAATGATACAGCCCCTACTATATAAAGTGGGATTAGAACACGTTTGAAACCAAGTAATTGAATAAGGTTTCCGAATACCAGTGTTCCAATAATTGCCCCTATTTGTAGCACCGCAACAAATAAAAGACTTGATTTTAGATCATATCCTGCACTCATCATTAATGTCGGAAGCCATGTATTTAAAGAATACATCAATATGAAAGTACAGAAGCAAGAGAGCCAGAACATCGTCGTGCTTAAAGCAAGTTTGTTTTTAAAAAGATCACGAACCGATGATTTTTGTAACTTTTCCTGTTGAACATATGTAAATTGGACAACTTGCGAAAGCGTTGGCTCTATTTTTCGAAGGACAGTGACAAGACTTTTTGTATCCTTTTGTTTCATTAAAGTACTAATCGATTCTGGGAGGATACGTGCAGCAAATGGTAACAAAAGAAGTGGTAATCCACCAATCCAGTAAACTGGTTGCCAACCAAATTTTTCGAGAAATACTTGTCCGCTAAATGATGCAGTCATTGCACCAACAGAATAACCGCAAAAAATGAATGAAATAATGGCAACACGGTATTTGGTCGGAGCGTATTCTGAGATTAAAGCAGCGATATTTGGCATAACACCACCAAAACCTAACCCTGCAATAATACGACAAATAACAAAGAATATAGGTGTCGGTGCAAATCCAGATAATAATGTAAAGAAACTAAATAAGAAAGTTGTAAAAATAATAATGCGTTTTTTTCCGAAACGATCTGCATACAGCCCAAATAAAACAGCACCAATTGCCGTACCAATTGTCGTATAACTACCGATCGACCCTGCTACTATATCCGTGATGCCCCAGTCTTCTTTTAACAAAGGAATCGTCGCGCCATAAATGACAACATCATAACCGTCGAACATCATGATAAAAAATAAACAAAGAATAAGTATGTAATGAAAGCCTTTTAATTTACTCTGATTAACTATTTCAATAGGATTTACTGTATTCATGCTAACCTCTCCGATGCGAATTTAGTCTGTAAT
Source organism: Psychrobacillus soli (assembly GCF_006861775.1). Lineage (GTDB taxonomy): Bacteria > Bacillota > Bacilli > Bacillales_A > Planococcaceae > Psychrobacillus > Psychrobacillus soli. Next base: position 49,511 of record NZ_VDGG01000015.1, read on the forward strand.
GTAAGGAGATTGTAGCACGATAGAATAGCTAGCATATAACACATAAAATGTATCACTAGCCATAGTTTTAAACTATAGTCGAGTTTGTTCTTCAGCAATTGTTTCTTTTAAATACTCAATATAAATGTTTGCTAAAGGGCTATTTTTGACATTTTTATGTGTAATATACCCAACGGTAATCCGTTCCTCTACATGTAAAGGAACAGCAACGATATCTTTACTATTTAGTTCATGACTAATCACACCCGTTGAAATCGTATAGCCATTTAAGCCAATTAATAAATTAAAGAGTGTAGCCCGATCACTGACGGTAATATTTTTAGGTCTAGAAATGGTACTTAAAATTTCCTCCGAAAAGTAAAAAGAATTATAGTCCCCTTGTTCAAAGGAAAGATATGGATAGGGATATAAATCAAATAATGTCACAAAGTCTTGCTTTGCGAGTGGATTTCGTGAACTAATAAATACATGGGGCTTTGCTTCAAATAGTTCGTGAAAAAGGAGATTACCTTCTCTAAGAAATTTATAAATCACTTTTTTATTGAAATCATTTACATATAAAATACCAATTTCACTACGGAGATTTTTCACATCTTCAATAATTTCATAGGTCTTTGTTTCTCTTAACGTGAACTCGTACTCATCCCGATTATATTCTTTTAGCAGGCGTACAAATGCACTTACCGCAAACGCATAGTGCTGAGCCGATACAGAGAAATGTTGTTGTAATGATTGCGTATTGGAATATCGATTTTCTAGAAGAGCAGCTTGTTCCACTACTTGTCGTGCATACCCTAAAAACTCTGCCCCTTCAGCTGTCATAATAATTCCTTTATTCGTTCTCAAAAAAATTATAATTCCTATTTCATTTTCTAACTCTTTTAGTGCATTGGAAAGGCTTGGTTGGCTAATAAATAAATTTTGCGCAGCTTTACTGATGGAACGACTTCTTGCAACTTCAATTACATATTTTAACTGTTGTAATGTCATTATTTTGTACCTCTTTCTATTATATTATGTAATTTGTAGTTTTCGTAAAGAAGATATGTGTCATCATTTCTCCGTCCCTAAAGAAATGATTAATCAGTTATGTATAAGTGCAGAGTGGAATCCAATTCAACTCACAAACACTGGTGTTAATATTTTATCTTCCATTGTTTATTTCCCTCGAAATATTACCGAATTTTTAAAGTAACATGGAATGTCCGTGTCTTTCTAAAAATGCTTCTTTTTCTTTATAGTCTGGCATAATACTTCCAACACGTCTCCAAAATGAACGATCATGATTCATGTGTATTAAATGACATAATTCATGGATTATCACATAATCAATAACTTCCACCGGGGCCATAGCTAAACGATAATTAAATGTTAGCTTTTTATCCGAACTACAACTACCCCACTTGGTTTTAGATTCTACTATTTCAATGATCTTAGGCTTTACTTTCAGTTGTTTTTGATATATTTTTATCCGTTCTCCTACAATCGCCTTACATCTATTGATATAGAACTTCTTTAGATTTCTTTTTAGTGCCTCTTCATTTAACTCATTACTATCTATTAATTCATGAAGAAAACACTCTTTTCCAAGGTATAAAAACTTCCCTTGAGCGTGATACTCTCTCGCCTTAGGAATTTCTCGAGCCACACCAATTTCATGGATTTTCTCTAGTATCCATTTCCCTTTACTTTCTATTGCACTAACAATAATTTCTTTACTAGTGTCCTTTGGGACTTTAACAGTTATGAAACCCACCGAATCTATATGAATTGATAGCTTCTTCCTATTTCCATACTGAACATTAAATTCTATCATAGTATTTTCAATTTCAATTTTCATAACTAGCCTCCGTTTCTCGCTTGATTAAAGCCGTATGTAGTAAAAGGCATCAGATCCTAATACAATGTTGAATTGTTTTAGAATCTGACACCTTAACTCTAAATTTATATAAGTTGAAGTATAAAATAACCTTCCACTGGTGATAGCTCGGCATATAATCTAAACCCTTAACGAGCCACGGAATCCCCTTGCAGCATAGTAGGAGTCTGCTCCATTGTGGTACACAAAGACTGTATCGTAGCGACAATCACAAAACAAGGCTCCACCCAATTTTCTAATATTATCAGGTGTTTGCACCCAGCTCGACGTTTTCAAATCGAATTTTCCAAGTTTCTGCAAATCCCGATATTGTTTTTCCGTTAAAAGTTCAATGCCCATCGCAGTTGCCATATCAATGGCGCTATTTTCGGGTTTATGTTTTTTTCTTGACTCCAATGCTTCCTGGTCGTAACAGACGCTTCTGCGACCTTTAGGACTTTCTGCGGAACAGTCATGGAAAATATATTCGTTATTCTCTTTGTCATAACCAACAACATCCGGTTCCCCTTCTGTTTTTTCCATTTCATTGAGCGACCAAAGTTTTTCGATGTTCTTTTCCAGCTTCGCTTGAACTTTACTCCATTCAATCCCGTCATGACGGTTCATATTTTTCTCAAAACGTTCTTTTAATACGCTGAGTAGTTCTTCCCGTTGTTCTAGTGGCAACTCCAAATTTTGCTTTGTCATATTAGTTTCACCCTTATTGTTTTTACTCGTTTATATACTAGATTGTTCTTTTTCAAAGTTATCAAGCAATGTACGCACTTCATCTGTGGATTTCGTGTTCATCAATTGATTTCTTAATTCGCCAGCTCCACGGAATCCTTTGACATAAATTTTGAAAAAGCGATGTAGTGCCGTGATGGAACGTGGTAATTCTGCTGAATACTGATCTTGAAGATCCAGTTGGAATCTTAGAAGATCAAGGTATTCCGTAGTGCTATGCTCTTTTTGCTCTTTTTCAAAAGCAAAAGGATTTTTAAAAATACCTCGCCCAATCATAACTCCATCAACACCATATTTCTCAACAAGCTCTAGCCCAGTTTGACGGTCAGGAATATCTCCATTGATTGTTAGCAACGTATTTGGGGCTATTTCATCCCGTAATTTTTTAATGTCAGGGATCAGTTCCCAATGCGCATCTACTTGGCTCATTTCTTTTCTTGTACGTAAATGAATAGAAAGATTCGCAATATCCTGTTTGAAAATATGTGTTAGCCACTCTTTCCACTCGTCAACTTCGCTAAAACCAAGTCGTGTTTTCACACTGACAGGTAGTCCTCCCGCTTTAGCTGCTTGAATAAGCTCTGCCGCTACTTCCGGACGTAAGATAAGACCGCTACCTTTCCCTCTCGTTGCTACATTCGGTACTGGGCAGCCCATATTAATATCGATGCCTTTAAATCCTAGCTCTGCCATGCCAATACTCATTTGGCGGAAATATTCGGGATTATCCCCCCAAATATGTGCCACCATCGGCTGTTCATCTTCTGTAAAAATCAAACGGCCGCGCACACTTTTCATCCCCTCTGGATGACAATAGCTATCCGAGTTTGTAAACTCTGTAAAAAACACATCAGGTTTACCTGCTTTACTCACTACATGACGAAAAACAACATCCGTCACATCTTCCATTGGCGCAAGTACAAAAAATGGTCGTGGTAAATCACGCCAAAAATTATCTATCATTTTAAACTCAAATCCTCTCACTATGGGTATTACTTTAAACTCCCGGCTTAAAAATATAAAGCCACATAACTTATTATCAAACACAAGTATATTTGGATATTTCATTTGTGCAAAACTACCTACGAAAATCGACAATGTTTATTTTAACCTATATCTGTCCTGAATGGTATTTTTCTAAACCAAAATGCAGATGATAGAAACTTTTTTTATCATAACAGGTCCAACTACTTGACCGCTTCACAAGCTGTTATCACATATGGTTTATTGGTAATTACTTTGAAAACTTCATTAAATTAGGTAGTATATAATTCAGGACAAATAGTATTGGAGGAATCAGAATGGAACTTATTGTTTATTTAGCGGGTCAGATTCATGATGATTGGAGAGATGAAGTTGCACAAAAAGCAAAGTCAAAAAATCTTCCGCTTCGTTTTGTAGCCCCGCAAACAAATCATGATCGTTCAGACAATATCGGCGAAGAAATTTTGGGAAAACAGCCATCTAATCTATATAAAGATGATGCAGCGTCAGATATTAATAATTTTAGAACTCAAGTGTTAATGCAGAAAGCAGATATCGTCATAGCCTTATTCGGAGAAAAATATAAACAATGGAATACAGCAATGGACGCTAGCATGGCCATTGCCATGAACAAGCCTACGATTATCATTAGACCTGAATCATTAATTCACCCATTAAAAGAGCTTTCAAACAAAGCAAATGTAACTGTAGAAACCGTTGATCAAGCAATGGAGGTTATCAGTTATATTTTTGATTGAAATAAAAAAATGAAAATTAATAAGGAGTAAGCAAACAAAAAATACTTTTGTTCGCTTACTCCTTTTTTAATGAATTTACTTTTCTTTATTATCAGTTCTTTCCGTCAAATCCTTATTGTAATTATACTGTGAAGGATCGACTATAGTAAATCCTGTCGGTGTATAGAATCTCAATAAGTCACCATTCACGACTTTATCAGAAATTCGTAATTTATTATCTACTTCTTTTTTGTACTCATTCGCTTTTTCTAATTGATTTGCATCATTTATTGGTAAACCATTTGTAGCATCGTAAAATTTCCCATCAATTGAATAGAAAGTAGGGCTGACATAATCATCATTTCTAAAGGCAACTATTTCATTATGCTCTTTTGATAATATGTCGGTACCAAATTGAATGTAACTTTGAGAATCAATCCCAAGTAAATGTAATAAGGTTGGAAGAAGGTCTATTTGCCCTCCGTAAGTATGATTAATCCCCCCTTGCATTCCTGGAACGTGAATAATTAATGGCACACGTTGCAAATTAGTACTTTCGTAAGGGGTGATTTCTTTTCCTATGATTTGTTCCATGGCTTTATTATGATTTTCTGAAATACCGTAATGGTCTCCATAAAAAACAAGCATACTGTTATCATATAAGCCAGATTTTTTTAATTCATCCATAAACTGTTCAATCGCTTCATCCGCATAACGAGCAGTTTGGAAATAATTATCTACACTTGCATCTCCAGTATCAGCTTTGCTAATTGTTGATAAGTCTTGATTCATTTTATAAGGATAATGGTTCGCAACCGTTATAAATTTCGAATAGAAAGGTTGAGGTAAAGTCTTTACAAGATCTAATGATTGTTCAAAGAATGGCTTATCCAATAGACCATATTCAGCCATATCTTCTGCAGAACTAGTGTCGTAATAATTAGCATCAAAGAAATGGTCATACCCGAATGATTTATAGATCTCATTCCGATTCCAGAAACTTCCGCTGTTCCCATGAAATACAGCAGATGCATATCCATTCTCTTTTAATATTGCAGGAGCTGCTTGATACGTATTCTGACCTTTTGTAATATAGGCAGATCCTTGTGGTAAACCAAATAAAGAGTTTTCAAGCATAAATTCAGCATCTGAAGTTTTACCTTGAGCTGTCTGATGGAAGAAGTTATCAAAGTATAATGTATTTTCATCTTTAGTTAATGAATTTAAGAATGGTGTTACTTCTTCACCGTTTAATTTATAGTCCATCAAAAAGCTTTGGAATGACTCCAAATGAATATAGATGACGTTCATATCTTTCGCTACGCCAAAAAATTCTTTATTAGGTTCCGCATAGTTAGATTTTGTAAAGTTAATAACTTCTGTTATATCATCGCTATCAGCTAAAGCCCTTTTTGAAGACGCCTTAATAGTTTCTGTAGCGTCATATATCGTATAGTTATACATACCTAAATACTTAACAATATAGTTTCTATCAAAACCACGAGTTAATAGCTGCGGACGATCAGCATTAGCTAGTCCTAAATTTAAAGCAGATATCCCTAAAGCAAAAGCAATCACTGGAATTGCTTTTTTGTATCTAACTCTACTATTATCTTTTTGTATTTTTTTAGATAAACATAAGTAAATCAACAAAAATACATCAACAAAGAACAATATATCGTAGGGTTTTAATAAAGAGATAATACTGCCGCCTAAGTCTCCAAAGTTTTGTGTTTGAGAAATCGTTGGCAATGTAATAAAGTCACTGAAAAATCTATAATAAACTGCATTTGCATATAAAAGCATGGACATGAGTGAGTAAATTACAACAAGTGATGTATATTTCCTCGGCCCTTTGAAAATGAATGAAAATCCAAGAAACAACATAGCTGAACCGAGAGGATTTAAAAGTAAAAGGAATTGTTGTAGGAATCCTTCTACCCCTAAGTTAAATTGTGTTACTTGTGTGATATATGTTTTAATCCATAGCATGAAAACGGCAACTAAATAAAAGCCAAAAAACTTATTTAAAAAGGCACCCTTTTTAATATTTAAACTATCCATTTTTTCACCTTCCTATTATTCTAAAAATTAATATTTACATTAAAACATTAATTTGGTAAAATATAGTTTTTCATATTTTTTAAAAGCTTATATAGCCTACATCTTTTCCGGACTTCTGTCAAGGAGAAAAATCTATTGAGCTTACAATATTGAATTGTTACTATCGCAATCTTAGCTCCCTTCATTCATAAAACAACAGCAAAAGCAGACGGCCTATTAGAGGTGCATTATAGCACTTCTAAACCGTCTGCTTTTTATGTTTGAGCAAACAGATCATTGACATATGCGACCTTCCGATTCAAGTCAAACATAATAATGGCTAAATTTTTTATTGGAATTGATTACAAGTTCATGCGAATCTATTAAAATGAATAAGAATTGTACAAGATGATTCTATTTCCTTTGTGAAACAATTGTATAATCCTTATGAATTCATATTTTTCGACCACTGGAATAGAGAAAGTTTTCAACATCCTGTAACTTTATGTAAAAAAACAGGTAGAATTTGAGGTATCATTATTCTATACAATACTAATTAGATTGTTACCCTAAAATTTTCGAGAAAGGTAGGATTTACATGACTCATATAAATCAGCAAGTACTCGATTCCCTTCTAGACCAAATAGCAGTTATAAATCAAGATGGACTTATCATTGCTGTTAATAAATCATGGATTAACTTTTCTCATGAGAATGATGGTGATTTATCTACGAGTGGAATTGGGAGTAATTACCTTCATGTTTGTAAGAAAAAAGTAAGAAAGGGTATTGAATGCGTTTTAACTGGACGGAAAAGTCATTTTATTTTCGAATATTCTTGTCACTCTAAAACAGAAATACGATGGTTTTTATTACGTGCAACGCCTTTTATTAATAATGCCGATGATGATTCTTTTGTTATCGTATCCCATGTTGATATTACAAATCAGAAATTAATAGAATTCAATTTACAAAGAAGTGAGAATTACTATCGACTGATTGCTGAAAGTTCAACTGATTTTATTTCTACCCAAACGCTTGACGGCGTGTACACATATATTTCTCATATGTGTAACCTAACACTCGGTTATGATTCTTCTGAGATGCTTGGAAAATCTGCTGAAGCGTTTATACACCCAGAAGATGTAAATTTGTTTACATCCTTACAAGATTTAATACAAAATGAAGATAAAATTCAAACCATAACGTATCGAATTCGCTGCAAAAATGGAAAGTACATTTGGTTTGAAACCAAATGTCAAGTATTTTTAGCTTCTAATGGAGAGTGTGAAGAAATCCTTTGCATTTCCAGAGATGTAACAACAGAAAAATTAAAATTGAACCAACTAGAAAGAGAAACACATCGATTACAAAAGGCCATTTTTATTGATGAATTGACAGGTGTACATAATCGACGTTTTTTCAATAAAATTCTAAATGAGGAATATAAGAAAAGTATTCATTCTAAAAATGATTTTTCGTTATTAATGATTGACATTGATTATTTTAAACAATATAACGATACGTACGGACACCCAAAGGGAGACCAATGCCTCTCGTTAGTCGCAAATACGTTAAAAAGTCATGTAAGCGATATAGGTTTTGTCTGTAGGATCGGTGGAGAAGAATTTTGTATTATATTACCTAACATAAACAATGATCAAGCCATCTCCTTAGCCAATAAACTTCGTTATGAAGTAGAGGAATTAAAAGTTCCGCATGCAAATTCACAAACAAGTCTTTACATAACTATAAGTATTGGCGTTGCCACAACAATTTCACATCACTCCCCTCAAATAGATTCGAGTGAATTGTTGGTATTAGCTGACCAAGCACTTTATAAAGCAAAAGAAGATGGAAGGAATCACGTCATAAACAATGTCGTATTCGATAATTTTAGGAGGTCAAGTTCATGAGCTGTAAAAACTGTTTAGTAACGGAATTAACATACGAAATCAGGTTTGAAAAAAATCATGATGTATCCATTATTCAAGATATAGTTAGTCACCTATCACGTAGAAATATATGGGTAAATGTTGAGGACAAACAATTGAAAATCAAGGAATCCGGCTTAAGAGAATTTCTTGATTTTTGTACGGATCATATGCAAAAGGAAGAAATATACTTTCGCATAGAAAATCAACAATGGCATCCACTGACTGAGATTGAAAGTTTTATTGAAACCAATTGGATAGATGAAGTTATACAAAAAGAGTTAATTACATGCCATTTCCAACCAATAGTCGATCAAACAGAAAAAATATTTGCTTTTGAAATTCTCGCTAGATTTCAAAATGAAAATGGGTCCATGATTTATCCGAACGAAATTTTTACTACGGCAAAAAAAAGAGGGCGATTATATGCTTTAGACCGTTTATGCAGAATGACAGCGGTTAGATATTCAACAAAGATTAATACTAAAGCTTTTATTAACTTTATCCCTACTTCCATCTACTCACCTGAGTTTTGTTTGAAATCAACCATTTCTTTAGCCAATGAATTAGGAATAAACCCTAATCAATTTGTCTTTGAAGTGGTAGAAACCGAACAAGTAGATGACTTAGATCATTTAAAAAAAATATTAACATATTATAAGGAGAAGGGATTTCAATATGCACTTGATGATGTTGGTGAGGGATTTAACACCATCGATATGTTATCAAGTCTGCAACCCCATTTCATGAAATTAGATATGAAGTATGTTCAAGGTGTTGCAGTTGATTCCACTAAACAACAAATCGCTCAATCCTTTTTAAATAAGGCAATCGAAATAGGAAGCATTCCATTAGCAGAAGGTGTGGAAACAAGAGCAGACTTTGAATGGTTGAAACAAATTGGGTATCAACTTTTTCAGGGGTATTTATTTGGAAAACCAACTCCCGAACCAAAGTTAATTTAGTCCAGCCTGTTCTATTTGTAAGTAATTCCTTAGAATAGTAAGTAATACCAAGCATTTGAGACATTTTAACTGGTGATGGATTATTAAATAGATTAGATTCATTGTCAAATCCTATTAATTATATCCATCGCTGTTCTTTCTAAAGATGGTCCATATCTCATCCAACTTTCTAGAGTTCGGCATCCATAGTCGATTGTTCTACTTTAAAACTTGAGTTTGTGAATGAATCTTTCAAAGACTTACGGCATCCTGCATAAAGCGAATGGCAACTTAAAGCGGCTACGTCCATGTGGCAACGCTTGGATAACCAACATCTCATTGTTCCGAACCAATGGGGCTTCTGCTAGCACTCCCCCATTTTTACTCATCCGTTTGCCTTAAATCTAAAGGTGGGGGGCTTGACTTACCATTAATACGAGATAAATTGAATTGAAACATATAATGAAAAACTATCCAGAATTCATAAGAAAGTGGGAGGTTTCATATGAACAGAACAAAAAAGGCTTGGATTAATGCAGTCTTATTGGTAATTACATTGATCATCAACTCACTGAGTGCTATTGGCTTAATTAATGGCAACTCACAAAAAGAAGTTTCGGACAGATACTTCACTTTAATTACACCAGCACCAATTACTTTCAGCATCTGGGGTGTGATCTATTTTCTATTAGTATTATCAGTGAGCGTGATGATCGTGAAGAAAAATGATAAGTACTATAAGAAGGCTATCGACGAAATTTCCGTACTTTTTTGGATTTCTTGTGTCATGAACATAGTATGGATTATAAGTTTTTCTTTCCTCTTGATTGGAATTTCATTGATTTTCATTTTCGGGTACGTCATCGCTCTGTCCCTTATTCTTGAGAAGCTCCTAAAGATACATGATGGAAAACACTTTATACTGCCATTGACTTTTGGAATATACACAGGTTGGCTCTTTATTGCCACAGTAGTCAATACAGCTGTGTGGTTAGTTAAAATAGAATGGAACGGTTTTGGAATCTCTCATGTGATTTGGGCAATCATTATACTTATCCTAGCTGTATTTTTAATATTTTTGGTACTTATGATAAACAAAAATGCGGTATTTCCTTTACCTGTTGCTTGGGCATACGTTGGAATTTATCAATCTTTAAAAACAATGGAAGGATTCCAGGGAGAATATGTTCTTATTCAGTTTGTATCCCTTGCAGGTATGGTCGTATTAATTGGAATGGCCGCGATACAATTCTATTTTAATCGATTAGCTTTGCTACCACACTATTCATCCATAAACAGAGAACAGTCTTTTATTTCCAGAAAATAAAAAAATATATTTGGAGTGCAGAAAGCGTACAAACATAAAAATACACAACCTCCTGGCTTGTGTTGACATCAAAAAGGAATCCGCAGACTGCACTTGTATAAGTTGGCTTTACTTAATGCACCAAGAATTAAACAGGCTTAAATAAGTAAAAAACAGGGGGTAGAAAATGGATGAAGTTCATCCACTCTCTTTTCTCCTGCGTCTCATTCATGCGTTTATCATGACATTATTTTTTGTTTTAAAAGATTTGTTTTAAATGTCAGTAGTTAATTATTGAGTTACAATTTTCTCTCCAGCAGTGTCACTACTTCAACATGTGTAGTCTGCGGAAACATATCAACCGGCTGCACTTCCATCGTTTTATACCCACCATCTTCTAATATGCGCAAATCACGAGCAAGCGTCGCAGGATTACAAGACACATAAACAACTCTTTTTGGGCGTTGTTCAATAATTGTCGTGAGTAATGCCTCGTCGCAGCCTTTTCTAGGCGGATCGACTACTAGCACGTCTGCTTTTTGACCTTCTTTATACCACTTCGGAATAACTTCCTCTGCAGGACCCGCTTCAAAATACGTGTTTGTAAATCCATTTAACTCAGCATTTCGTTTCGCATCTTCAATTGCTTGTGGAACGATTTCTACACCTAGTACTTGTTTTGCTTGCTGTGCAAGGAATAATGAAATTGTTCCTATTCCGCAATATGCGTCAATCACTGTTTCATTTCCAGAAAGCTGGGCGTAATCGAGTGCTTGTTTATATAGTACTTCTGTTTGGACTGGATTCACTTGATAGAACGAGCGAGCCGAGATTTCAAAGCGAACGTCTCCAATTAGATCTTCGATAACTGCTTTACCCCAAACAACATTTGTTTCATCTCCAAAAATAACATTCGTATTGCGGCTATTTACATTTTGCATAATAGAAGTGACATTCGGCTCTACTTCTCGGATTAACTCGATGATAGCATCTTGTTTGGACAGTTTGGCATGCTTTGTCACAAGTACTACCATCACTTCCCCAGTTGCACGACCTTTTCTTACAACGAGATGACGTAGTTGCCCTTTTTTCGTTTCTTCATTGTAAGGAATTAAATCTAGCTCCATTGCATGTTCTTTCACTGCACGCATTAATCGATCTGATTCATCTGATTGGATTAAACAAGTATTCGTATCTGCAATTCGATGAGATTTAGATTGATAAAATCCAGCGAGTACTTGTCCGTCTTCCAAAGCAAATGGTATTTGAGATTTGTTACGGTATTCCCATGGCTTCTCCATTCCTTTAACTGGCAGTACAGGAGCATCGATTTTCCCAATTCGCTTCATGACATTTCGGACCATATTTTCTTTCCATGCGAGCTGTCCTTCATACGATAGATGCTGTAATTGACAGCCTCCGCATTCTCCAAATACTGGACATGGGGCATCTACGCGAAATGGGGAAGGCTCGACGATGTTCATTAATTTTGCGAAGCCATAGTTTTTTAATGTTTTTAGCACATGTACTTCCGCCGCTTCATTCGGCAATCCGCCCTGTATAAATAGCGGGTAGCCATCGACTTTTGCTACCCCTGCTCCGTCATGTGTTAAGTCTTCTATATGGACTGTTAACTGGTCATTCTTTTTTACTGGTGTATTCACTTTATTTCTCCGTTCCTGATTTGATTGATTCATTATACCAAAAATTTGGCCGAAATATCATTATTGCAACTATCCGCTATTTCACACAAAAAGAACCCCCACATAGAGGTCCTCCACATTATTTTAGTTTAGCCTCTTGTATCTTTACGATTTCCACTAATTGATCCCAACTTTGAATTTCGTACGTTGGTTGGATTGCAGTCACATTCGTTTTCACATGCGGGTTAAACCAACAAGTGTCGATACCAAAGTTATTGCCGCCTTGAATATCGGAAGAAAGCGAATCACCAATCATCAACACTCGAGATTTATCGGATACTTGGAGTTTGTCCAATATATGTTTGAAAATCTCCATTTGTGGCTTTTGAAATCCTGCTTCTTCTGAAGTTACAATTACTTCAAACAAGTCTTTTAAAGAAGACCCACCTATCCTTGCATGCTGCGCTAGTTGAAACCCATTTGTTAATACTGCAAATCTACAGCCTGAAAGATTTGCAAGCATTTCTTCTACGCCTTCCATCATATGTACTTCTTTTCCCAAATTCTCTATATACTTATGCCCAAAAACTTCGGCATCTATGTCCAGTGCATGTTCCAAAAATAGCTGTTTAAATCTTTCTACTTTAATATTTGCTAAAGTTGTTCGTCCCTGTTCCAAATCATCCCATAAAACTTTACTTATCGCTTTATAGCTAGGAAGATAATCTTTCACACCATTCGGTAAACCATACTCCATAAATAGATTGTGGAGTGCATGCTTCTCTGTCATCCCAAAATCAAACAATGTATCATCCAAATCGAATAACAAAACATCATATCTCATTCTTATCCCGTCCTTCTACTAACATGATAATTTCTATTTTACCACATATGAAAAAGAACCCCGGATTTCCGAGGTTCATTTATCCTTAACTGCTCCGTCCTTCGAAGCAGCCCAAAATGCTACAACAATAGCTAGTATCAGAACAATAAAAGGTGCATAAAAGATTAAAAAGTCAGTCATACTGTTCCTCCTTAGGCGTGATTGTCTTTTTTACCACGTACGTAGTCTTTATTGAATAAAAATAAACGTAACAATAAATACAGAGATGGTATTAATAATGCAAGTCCTGCGATAAATGCAATAATGAGCGCAATCGCCATGGCTTCATTCGTAAAGCTATCGTAAATCGTCAAGTGCGGATACAGTAAATACGGCCGATGCGCAAAACCGTAGGCAAAAAAAGCGATGAGAAATTGTCCCACTAAAAGCCCAAACGCAAGTCCATAACTTCTTTTTTTAACTAAAAGCCAAACCGTTCCTAAAAACAATAAAAACGATAGACCGAATGCCCACCAAATGTCCACCATGTTATTGTAATGCTCCGGATTATGTGAGCGGAGTTCTACCATAATTCCGGCTGCTGTGATGATTGTTGGCAATGCCCAAATGAGCGCATACTTTCGCATTAGTTTTAGCGCATCGGAATCACCTGCTTTATTGGCATACCATGTCAAAAATACAGCCGAAATATAAAGAACAGAAGTCAAACTAAGTACAACAATGGCCCAAGTTAACGGACTAGTAAACAGCGCATGATAATCTAACACTGGAGACCCATTGACCATATCAATGAATCCACCTTCAGAAATGGTCAGTACAATGGACAATGCTGCAGGTATAAATAACCCAGCTAATCCGTACATAAATGAATACCCTTTATGTCCCCTAGAGCCATATGTCTCAAACGCATAATACGACCCTCGAATAGCAAGTAATATTAAAGCGATGCTTGCAGGCACTAAAAGTGTTGTTCCATAGTAAAACGCTGTTTTCGGAAAAAAACCAATGATTCCTACAAAGAAAAATACTAAGAACACATTCGTTACTTCCCAGACTGGCGATAAATAACGTTGAATCACATTCGTCAAAATATGCTGTCTTCCGGTTAGTAAGCTGTATGCATTAAAAAAACCTGCGCCAAAGTCAATGGAGGCAACGATTAAATAACCAAATAAAAATATCCATAGTACCGTAATACCAATGATTTCTAACGTCATGAAATGTCAGCCCCCTTTTCAGCGTGACGATCTGCTAACTCTTTTTCTACTGGATTCCGTCTGAACATCCGAGTTAATACAACAATACTTCCGATTCCAAGTATTAAATATAATCCTGAAAATAAGATTAACATCGTATCGACTTGCCCACTAGTAGTAGCGGCATCTTCTACACGCATCAATCCTCTCAGTATCCAAGGCTGTCTCCCTACTTCTGCAAGCCACCAACCTGCTTCAATCGCTAACATCGTAAGTGGACCGCCTAAAACGATCAACCAACGGAACAGTTTTGACTCAACGAGTTTCCATTTCATTTGCGTTCCTATCCAATATGCTGCTGAGAGGAAGGTCATCCAAACACCAATCGTCACCATGATGTCGAACAAATAATGAATATATAATGGTGGAATTTCATCTTCTGGGAACTGATCCAGTCCGATTACTTCGGCAGTAGGATTGGAATGTGCAAGAATACTTAACGCATATGGAATTTTAATGGCATACTTCACTTCGCCATTATCTAGCACACCATACAATATAAGCGGCGCGTTTTCTTCTGTTTCAAAATGCCATTCGGCAGCTGCTAGTTTTTCGGGTTGATATTCCGCCAAATATTTACCGGAGAAATCTCCAATAATAGCGGCCGCGATAGAAAATACAAGCCCGACTTTCATCGTTAAAAAAAGTGCCTTTTTATGATATACATGATTCGAACCTTTTAATAATCGGAAAGCGGCGATTGCTGCTAATACAAAAGCGGAAGTCATATATGCTGTCACAACAACATGCGCAACTTTCGTAGGCATTGCTGGGTTGAACATCGCAACTAATGGACTAATATTCACCAGCTCACCATTCAGTACGTCAAAGCCTTGTGGTGCGTTCATAAATGCATTCACGATTGTTATAAATACAGCAGATGCTGATGCCCCAATGGCTACTGGAATAAGTAATAATAAATGCTTCTTTTGGTTCTCAAAGCGATCCCATGTATACAAATAAATACCGAGGAAAATGGCCTCAAAAAAGAACGCAAATGTCTCCAAAAATAATGGTAGTGCAATAACGTTACCAGCAAGCTCCATAAAATTCGGCCATAAAAGTGATAACTGCATCCCAATTGCAGTTCCCGTTACAACACCAACGGCAACGGTAATAACAAAGCCTCTTGCCCATCGTCTAGCAAGTAGTATGTAATGCTCATCATTTTTTTTAATCCCTACCCATTGGGCAATCATAATCATGAGTGGTACTCCGACTCCAATGGTTGCATAAATAATATGAAAAGATAAAGTCAGCTCGGTTAATACACGACTATAAAATATGGCCTCTTCATTTCCCATTCATTTTCACTCCTCAACTTCCGAAAATTCGTCCTATAATTGAAAGCGCCATGACGCCCGCAACAATAAATACAAGCCATATCAAATACTTTTCTTGCTTTTTGTACATTCACTTCCCTCCTTTTTTATATGTTACCCGGAAAACGGTTTATTTAACATTATGCAAGAAAATATAAAAAAACCAGCAATCATTTAAGAATGCTGGTTTCGTTTTTTAAGGTCTATCTTGTTCACGAATTTCATCAATTGGGACAAAAACCTCTATATGTCGATATAAATTTTGGAATGTAGCTGGGATGTCGCCACCGTATTCTCCATCTAAGTTAAGGAGTACTTTTTCGTCTGATGTTACTTTAATATGCCTTGCCTTTTTATAAATAACATGTGGATCTTCTAAATGATCGCCGCGAATAGCAAGCGACGCTAAACGGATAAATTCCGCCATATTCACTTTTTTCAAAATTAATAAAGAAAATTTTCCATCATTCACACTGGAACTCGGAGCAAGTTTTTCAAACCCTCCAACCGAATTGGTCAGCCCAACTAAAAACATCATCGCTTCATCTTCAAACACTTCATCGTCATACTCAATTCGAACTTTCGTCGCATTAATCGATGGAAGCATTTCTATCCCTTTTAAATAATACGCCAGTTGTCCAAGCACTGTTTTTAGTTTACTTGGCACTTCGTATGTTAGCTCGGTAATCCGTCCGCCACCAGCAATATTAATAAAGTATCGTTCATTATTCACAAGTCCAACATCTACAGGGATTGTATCACCTTTTACAATGATTTCCACTGCTTTTTGTATATCTCTTGGAATATGCAAAGCTCTTGCAAAATCATTCGTCGTTCCCATCGGAATAAGACCAATTTTAGGACGATTTTCAGATTCACTTACACCGGCTACCACTTCGTTTAGTGTACCATCTCCACCAGCCGCAATAATAAGATCGAAGCCGTTTTCTACTGCTTTTTTCGCAGCGGAAATTGCATCTCCTTCACCTGTAGTTGCATGGCAAGATGTTTCGTATCCTGCAATTTCTAAAGACTCTAATACTTCTGGTAGGTGCTTTTTGAAAAGTTCTCTTCCTGAAGTAGGATTATATATGATTCTTGCACGTTTCATATTGATTTCCTTTCTGCTTCACAATTCTTTCTAGTCATAAGACTTCTTTTCTGAAGAAAAGGTTTCTTTGCATTACTAAAAGAGCCGACTTATGCCGGCCCCTTTTCCGTATTCGAATTCTCTTTATTTTTGAAGTGCTTGTAACCAGTTGTTACGTATGTCTTCGTAAACTGCTAAATGGAAATCTTTATTGTCTGTAAACTCTTTACTCATTTGTGCGTAAAATGCTTTTTGAACTTCTTCGAATGTTGGGTCTTCTTTATCAGGGAATTTTGCTCTGCCGTCCATTACGAACTGCTGTACTTTCTCCGCACGAGGTCCCCACTTAGCAATAACTTCTCCGTTGCTGTTTAACAATAAATAAACAGGAATTGAACGTCCACCATTCGTTAAATATTGGTCCATCAATTCAAGGTTTTCATCTCGATATACTGCGCGTACTTCAAGGCTAGCCGCTTCGGCAATTCTGCGCACTATTGCATTATTCATCATCGCATCACCACACCAGTCTTCTGTAATAGCAAGTACATGTGGTACTTTTTCTTTTAATAATTCGATAAATTCGTCATCCGCAGGAACTTCGAATTGATCATAGATGCTGAAAGATTCTTCTTTTTTCGTTGTCATGTCGTCCATATATTGTGTAAGTGGTTTTGCGTTTTCAAAGTATTGTTGTTCTGTAGGCATTCGAAATGACCCCCTTTTTACTTTAGTATACTTCGTTCTACTAGCTTATTCAAATAAGTTGGTTAGCAAGATTTAGGGGAAAGTTTCGTTACGAAATATTGATGGACTTTATAGAGATAGTGCGTCTTAGAGAGCTCTATTAGGTGACCGCTGTGATTTTCGCTGCAGGACGGACGCTTTCCGTGGGATGAGTGATGAGCCTTCACCGCCGCTTGCGCGTTGTGAAATCTCATCTTACTCACACAGAGGAACAAAGGCTAAGAACGCTACATCGTGTGGCAACGCCTTCGTGACCAACATCCTGTTGGCCTCCACTGGAGTCGCCGTCTGCAACGAAAATCAATGAAAAAACACTAACTTACAGTGTCCGAAATTAACAATAAGTGGTTGAACGAGACAATCTTGCCTTTGAACAAGACAAACTAGTCGAGCAGATGCTGGCCAGGCGAAATCGGCGGGCTTCTAGGCATATTATTCCTATAATATGTTGAAATCATGGTGGTCTCAATACAAGTAAACTTGCTATAGTAAGAAATTAGTTGCCTTCATCGGCAATTTAGTTGCTCTCATGCTGATTTTAGTTGCTTTCGTACTGAAATTAGTTGCTTTCAATAGCTTTTCGATTGCCCTTAGCCATTCTTTGGAATTTTGCTCGAAGGTGTGAGACCCTGCAAGCGCGTTAGCAACGTAGCGGCTCGTCACTCGCCCGATGGAAATATAGCGGTCTCCTTACTTAAGCTTGCTACAACACAGTATCCCTATTATACGTAAACACTATAGCCATCTCACTCCAAGTAAACTTGATTTTGTAAGAATTAGTTGCTTTCGCTGGTAATTTAGTTGCTCTCATACTTGATCTAGTTGCTTTCAGACTAGAACTGGTTGTTTTCAATCACTAGTTGGTTGCTCTAAGCCATTTACTGGATACACTCCATGAAAAGATAATTGTTTTAATCGAGAATATACTAAATAAGAAAGCAATTTCCATTGATTTTCGCTGTAGGTTGCCACTGCAGCGAAAATCACGGCGGCCACTAAGACGCATTATCCCTAAATTACGCGTAATAAAAAAAAGTGGCATACTCTATAGTAAATAGAGTATGCCACAGAATTTAGTATTTATCTTTTTACGATTTCTTCGTTTAAGATTTTATTGACAAGTGGTGGGTTCGCTTGTCCTTTTGTAGCTTTCATAATTTGACCTACTAAGAATCCAATTGCACGGTCTTTCCCGTTTTTGAAGTCTTCGATAGATTGTGGATTTGCATCCAGTGTTGCTGTGACAATTTCACGAAGTGCGCCTTCGTCTGAAATTTGTACTAAGCCTTTTGCTTTTACAACTTCCGCAGCGTCTCCGCCGTTATCGGCAAGTTCTTTGAATACTTTTTTCGCGATTTTCGATGAAATCGTGCCATCGGAAATTAGCTTGATCATACCAGCTAGATTAGATGGTGTCAGTTTGATGTCTTTTAATTCTTTTTGATCCGCATTTAAGTACGCAGAAACTTCACCCATTAACCAGTTGGAAGCAAGCTTCGCATCTGCTTCAAGTGCAATTGTTTCTTCAAAGAAATCTGCCATTTCTTTTGTTAATGTTAATACCATTGCATCATATGCCGGAAGTCCAAGGTCTTCGATATAACGTTTTTTACGAGCATCTGGAAGCTCTGGAATTTCAGCTCGCACACGCTCTAACCACGCATCATCAATAACGATGTCTACTAAGTCTGGCTCTGGGAAATAACGATAATCGTCTGTTCCTTCTTTGACACGCATAAGAATTGTTTTGCCTGTCTTCTCATCAAAACGACGAGTTTCTTGCTCGATAATTCCACCTGCATTTAATACTTCTGCTTGACGAATTTCCTCATGCTCTAGCCCTCTACGTACAAAGTTGAAAGAGTTTAAGTTTTTCAACTCTGTTTTTGTACCAAATTCTTCTCGGCCATATGGACGTATAGAAATGTTAGCATCACAACGTAAAGATCCTTCTTCCATTTTACAGTCAGATACTTCTGTGTATTGGATAATAGATTTTACTTTTTCAAGGTAAGCATATGCTTCCTCAGGAGTACGAATATCTGGTTCTGATACAATCTCCACTAATGGAGTCCCTTGACGGTTAAAGTCAACTAAAGAATAGCCATCCGTATGTGATAGTTTACCTGCATCTTCTTCCATATGAAGACGTGTAATACCGATACGTTTTGTCTCTCCGTTAACTTCAATTTCCACCCAACCATTTTTTCCGATTGGCTTATCAAATTGGGAGATTTGGTACGCTTTCGGATTGTCTGGATAGAAATAGTTTTTACGATCAAATTTTGTATGTTGTTCGATTTCCATGTTTAGTGCAAGAGCGGCACGCATTGCGAAATCAACTACGTTTTTATTTACTACAGGTAGCACTCCAGGATATCCAAGATCTACTACTGTTGTATTTGTATTTGGTTCAGCACCAAAGTGATTAGGTGCTGAAGAGAAGATTTTAGAGTTTGTTTTTAACTCTACGTGCACTTCTAATCCAATAACTGTTTCAAAGTTCATATTATTTTCCCTCCCAAATTTGAGGAGTTTGTTTATGGAAATCTGTCGCTTGCTCGTAAGCATGAGCTACACGATAAATTGTTGACTCATCAAAATAGTTTCCGATAATTTGTAATCCAAGTGGCAATCCATTTTCAAATCCACAAGGAATAGAAATTGCTGGAACACCTGCTAAGTTAATCGGAATCGTTAAAATGTCGTTCGCATACATCGTTAATGGATCTTCTACATTTTCACCAATTTTAAACGCAGGCGTTGGTGCAGTTGGTCCAATAATGACATCATAGTCTGCTAACACTTTGTCGTAATCTTCTTTGATTAACGTACGAACTTGTTGTGCTTTTTTATAATATGCATCATAAGTTCCAGCGCTTAAAGAATAAGTTCCAAGCATAATGCGACGTTTTACTTCGTCTCCGAATCCTTGTGCTCGCGTTTCTTTATATAGATCCATTAAGCTAGTTACATTTTCTGCACGGAAACCATATCGGATCCCATCGAAACGAGAAAGATTCGATGAAGCTTCTGAAGAAGAAAGGATATAGTATGTTGCTAAAGCGTATTTAGAATGTGGTAATGAAACCTCTTCCCAAGTTGCTCCAAGAGACTCCAGTACTTTCAATGCAGCAAGAACAGACTCACGCGCTGCCTCGCCAACACCTTCCCCTAAATATTCTTTAGGAACAGCGATTCGTAAGCCTTTAACGTCACCAGTTAATGCTGCTGCAAAGTTTGGTACTTCTACGTCTGCTGAAGTAGAGTCTAATGGATCTACTCCCGAAATTGCTTCCAATAGTAAAGCATTGTCCTCTACATTACGTGTAATCGGACCAATTTGGTCTAAAGAAGAAGCAAATGCAACTAGTCCAGAACGAGAAACTCGTCCATATGTAGGCTTCATCCCAACGACACCACAATAAGCAGCTGGTTGACGGATAGAACCACCAGTATCAGAACCTAGTGAAAATGGTACTTCTCCTGCAGCTACTGCTGCTGCGGATGCACCTGAAGAACCTCCTGGTACTCTATCTAAAGCCCAAGGGTTTTTCGTTGTTTTATATGCTGAGTTTTCATTGGAAGAACCCATTGCAAATTCATCCATGTTTAACTTTCCGATTGTAACCATTCCTGCTGCACGTAATTTTTTCACAACAGTAGCATCATAGATTGGATTGAATCCTTTTAGTATTTTACTTGCACAAGTTGTTTCTAATCCTTCTGTTACGATATTGTCCTTCACTCCGATTGGTAAACCAAATAAAGGTCCACGCTCTTCAAAAGGGACTTGATCTAATTGTGCAGCTGTTGCTATTGCTTGTTCTTTGTTTAATGCTAAGAAAGCTTCTACATCGCCATCTAGTTTTTCTACACGTTCAAAAGCTTCTTTTGTTAAATCCGCAATCGAAACTTCTTTGCTATGTACAAGTTCTTGTAGTTCTTTCGCCGAACGTTCAAATAACGTCATTAGTTTCCCTCCTTACAATAATTAATCCATAATTGCTGGTACTTTTACTTGACCTGCTTCTTGTTCTTTTACATTTAACATCATCGTCTCACGGTCGAGTCCTTTAGTTGCTACGTCTTCACGTAGAACATTTACTAAAGGTAGTACATGTGTCGTTGGTTCTACATTTGTCGTGTCCAATTCTTTTAATTGCTCAGCAAATTCTGTAATTGCACCTAGTTGAAGCGCAAACTTTTCCGCTTCTTCTTCCGTAATTGCAAGACGTGCTAGATGTGCCACATGCTTTACTTCTTCTTTTGTTAATTCCGCCATTTTTCACACCTCCGAATTCAATAACCATAGGCAATATCATACCATTTTTCACTCTGCTTGAACAGAGTGACACATTTTATTACGAGTAATCTATTTATTGTGCATATATATGCACAAGCGGCTCCTCTTCGCCAGGTTTTTTAATGAGTAACGCTTCTGCTCCATTCAATGAGTTAACTTGCACTTCTACATTCATCGATTGATTAAAATGGGTTTTTACTAGTCCAGCGAGATGTTGTGTAAACCCAATCACCTCCGAAGTACCATAAAACTGAATAGGTATTGTAATTGTCCATTTTTGCATTTGCTTGTCTTTAAAATAACCTGTTCCAATTACACCTGTATAATTCGAAAAATACGTTTCTACATCTTGTTTGAAGTTGCGGAAAATAGTATCTAAATCACGATATTTTTCTTCCGATTCTGCCGTAGGAAATAGAACATATTCTTCATCGATTGGTTTCCAATCAGAAACGTTTTTTCCACCAGGAGCCGTACTAAAAGTGAAATATGTTCCTGGGACAACTGCATTTCTACTATTTTGTTTAAAAAGTCCTACAACAATCGGGATATCTGCTAATCCTTCGATTTGACGCATTCGATTCACTACTTCTTCTGCAATCTTCTTCCCATTTTCTGTGATTTGAGCTTGTGTTAACTTTTCTTCAAAAGTTGCCCCGTACGCTTCTTTTTGATAATAATAAATAGAATTTAACGCAAGTCCTACAGAAATTCCTGCAAGCTTCACTGTATTCTCTTCTTTTATCAAGTAGTTTTGCTCTACAATATGTGTAATATAAACGGGAGCATTTTTTGCTTTCTCTTCACCAGTAAGCCCTTCATCACTTGGATTTAAACCATCTTTTGTTTGATTACTTCTTGCTAACCACGAACTGATTGTACTCCCTTTTAAATATTGACCTTCTTGGAATAAATATTTATCCGGGGAAAACTCATTTTGAGATATTCGAAGAAGACCTGTTTCTACTTCTTTCATATCATACTTTGTCGCAAGATTTGATACTACTAGTCCTCTACTAGCGCTTTGTTCATATGGCAAAATAGTGCGGTAATAATTTTCATCCAATTGTAAGCTTGGAATGATTACCGTTTTCGTAGTTGTCTCTTCCGTATTTTGAATAACTTCTGTTTCGTTGTTCGGAGAAGGAGTGCAGCCAGAAATGATTAGCAATAATACTAGCATCACTATGCCTATTATTTTTTTGTTCATATTTAGAACCCCTTTAATCCGTTAAATGATCTAATAATTTTTGTTCATCCCAAACTTCAATGCCAAGACTTGTTGCTTTTTCTAGCTTAGATCCTGCCTCTTCACCCGCAATGACTAAATCTGTTTTTTTACTCACACTACCAGCAACTTTGCCACCAAGCGCTTCAATTTTTTCTTTCGCTTCCGGACGAGTCAACTGTAACAGTTTTCCAGTGAGTACAATCGTTTTATTCGCAAATGGACTATCTTCTAGTAAGGACATATCTACAATTTTACCAGTATACTGTAGTGCCAATCCTGCTTCTTTTAATCGTACGATTAGCTGTTGTACCTCTTCTTGCTCGAAATAAGTAACTAGTGAGTCCGCCATCTTGTCGCCAATTTCAAAGATTGCGGTTAACTCTTCTTTTGTTGCATTCATCAGTGCATCGAAATGATGGAATGTTTCCGCTAGTATTTTCGCAGCTTTTTCTCCAATATGGCGAATGCCAAGTCCAAATAATACTCGTTCCATCGAGTTCGTTTTAGAAGCCTCGATTGCTGTTACTAAATTCGTTGCAGATTTTTGTCCCATTCTTTCTAGCTTTACTAAATCTTCGATCGTCAACTTATATAAATCCGAAACATCTCGGATGAGCTGTTCTCTGAATAACTGCTCAACAACTTTTTCACCGAGTCCTTCGATATTCATGGCATTACGGGATGCAAAATGGTAAATACCTTCTTGTATTTGCGCAGGACATTGTGGGTTCACACAACGTAATGCCACTTCCTCTTCAACTCTTATTAAGTCGCTATCACAAACTGGGCAATTTGTCGGCATTTCATATGGTATTTCAGTACCGTTTCTTTCTTCTAAAATAACCGATACTACTTCAGGGATTATATCTCCTGCTTTTCGAATGATCACGCGGTCACCAATACGGATATCTTTTTCACGAATTAGGTCTTCATTATGCAGTGTTGCCCGTTGCACGGTGGAGCCCGCAACGAGCGCTGGCTCTAGAATAGCAGTTGGTGTTACTACCCCCGTACGACCAACCGTTAAGTCTACATCAAGAATCGTAGTGACAACTTCTTCTGCCGGAAATTTATAGGCAATAGCAAAACGCGGGCTTTTTGCTGTAAATCCTAATTCCTCTTGTTGTGCGTAATCATTAACTTTTATAACGATACCGTCGATTTCATAAGGTAGTTCATTTCTTTTAGCAGTCCACTCCTCGACAAATGCAAGCACTTCTTCGATAGAAGCACATTCTTTTGTTTCTTTATTCGTCGGTAGACCTTGTGCTTTCATAAACTTCAGTGCCTCGGAGTGTTGCTCAATATTCTGCTCTTCACCATCTCCGCCCATGCCATACACGAACATAGATAGATTTCTACTGGCAGCCATTTTAGGATCTAACTGGCGAAGAGATCCAGCTGCTGCATTACGTGGGTTAGCTAAAAGTTCCTCTCCACGCTCCGTCCGCTCTTCGTTTAGCTTCACAAAAGAAGGCTTTGGCATATAGGCCTCTCCTCTTGCCTCAAGCGTTACTGGATCTTTCAATCGAAGTGGTATAGCACGGATCGTTTTAATATTAGTCGTAATATCTTCTCCAGTTGTGCCGTCGCCACGTGTTGCGCCCCTTACTAAACGTCCCTCTTCATAGAGAAGCGAAACCGCTAGACCATCAATTTTCAGCTCGCATACATACTTTGGAGATTCATCGATAATGCCTTGTATCCGTCGATCAAAGTCACGCAAATCTGCTTCGTTAAATGCATTAGAAAGACTAAGCATTGGGTTAGTATGCGTTACTTTTTGGAACCCTTCACTCACAACCGCTCCTACACGTTGGGTTGGGGAGTCCGGTAATATTAAGTTAGGATTTTGTTCTTCTAATGTGATTAATTCGTTCAAATATTGATCGTACACTGCATCTGGAACAATTGGATCATCTAACACGTAATAGGCATATCCATAATCATATAAAAGCTTGTGTAGCTCTTTTACTCTTTCTTCTAATTTATCCATGGGGGTTTCCTCCACTAAGTGAATTATCCTTTTTCAATTGGTGCAAATTTTGCTAGTAAGCGTTTAATACCTGTTGGACTTGGGAATGCGATATCTAGTTCTGTATCTTCACCATTTCCTCGAACGCTAACAACCATACCTTCGCCCCACTTTTTGTGTAAGGCTTTATCTCCTACTTGCCAGCCCATCATATCTCCGCCGGATTGTTTATAGGCTGGACGAACAACAGCTGTTTTTTTAGTTTGTGGAATCGCCTTTGAAGTAGGCGAAGAACTTCTTTTACTATTATTTTGTCCTCCAACGGCTTCTATAATATCATCGGAGATTTCACTTATGAAACGGGAAGGACTGTTAAAACTACCTCGTCCAAAAATAGTACGAGATTGTGCACAAGTAATAAACAATCGTTCCTCTGCTCGAGTAACACCCACGTACATTAAACGACGTTCTTCTTCCATTTCATCGTCATCCCCAATAGAGCGAGAATGAGGGAAAATATTTTCTTCCACTCCAATGATAAATACGACAGGAAACTCAAGTCCTTTAGCAGCATGCATCGTCATTAAAATAATATTACCTTGCGATGTGTCTTCCTCTTCATCAAGCTTGTCTATATCTGATATGAGCGCTAAATCTGTTAAAAATGCTACAAGTGATTTATCGTCACTTTTTTCCTCAAAGGCCTTTGTAACAGATAAAAACTCTTCAATATTTTCTAATCGGCTTTCCGCTTCAATCGTTTTTTCATTTTTTAACATTGTTTTATAACCAGTTTTTTCAAGCACTTGCTCGACAATTTCTGTTACAGATAAAAACTCTTGCATTTGTGTCAAGTTTTGAATAAGTCCATGGAACCCGACAACTGAATTTACTGCTCTTGCGGGTAACCCCATAAAGTCGACTTCATGTAATGTATCCAAAATAGAACGATCTTGTTCCAGTGCATACATTGCCATACGCTCAAAAGAGGTTGCTCCAATATTTCGTTTTGGCTCATTAATAATGCGTGCAAGTGATAAATCATCATCGTTGTTAGCGATTAAACGTAGATAAGCCAGTAAGTCTTTAATCTCTTTACGATCATAGAACTTTGTGCCGCCGACGATTGTATACGCCATATTAGATTTTACAAGCACTTCCTCCATCACTCGGGATTGGGCATTTGTACGATATAACACAGCAAAATCATCGAGCGTGCGGTTTTCATTTTCCATCATTTCTTGAATCGATTGCACGACGAACTGCGCTTCTTGTTGTTCATTAAAAGCACGGAATAGCTGAATTTTTTCCCCTTCGCTATTTTCCGTTCGTAATACTTTTGGGTATCTACTTGTGTTATTACCAATGACGTCATTTGCTGCTTGTAAGATGCGCTGAGAAGAACGATAATTTTGCTCTAACATGATCATCGTTGCATTCGGATAGTCTTTTTCAAAAGATAATATATTTTGAATGTCTGCCCCGCGCCAGCGATAGATCGATTGATCCGAGTCACCAACTACACAAATATTTTTAAACTTACTCGCAAGCATCTGTACTAATTCATACTGAGCTTTGTTAGTGTCCTGATACTCGTCGACATGAATGTATTGGAATTTGTTTTGGTAGAACTCTAACACTTCTGGAACTCGCTTAAATAATGTTAAAGTCGTCATGATCAAATCATCAAAATCGAGGGATTGGTTCTTTCTTAAACGCTTTTCATATCCTGTATAAACTTCTGCTACCGTTTTTTCAAATGGATTCATCTCATTCATCTGTGCTTTAAACGTATCTGCATCTATACAAATATTTTTTGCACTACTTATCGCATTTAACATCGAACGTGGATCATATTTTTTCGGGTCAATATTTTGTTCTTTTAATATATTTTTAATAACCGTTAACTGATCTGTCGTATCTAGAATAGAAAAGCTTTTGGAATACCCAATACGATCGATATCTCTTCTTAATATTCGCACACACATTGAGTGGAATGTAGATACCCACATACGCTCGCCTGTTCCTGCTCCTAAAATACTATCGATCCTTTCACGCATTTCACGAGCTGCCTTATTCGTAAATGTGATGGCAAGTATTTTCGAAGGATATACTTCTTTTTCTACGATTAAATAGGCAATCCGATGGGTTAATACGCGCGTTTTTCCGGATCCTGCTCCAGCCATAATTAGTAGAGGGCCTTCTGTTGTTTTAACGGCTTTTTCTTGCTCTGTATTCATACCGTTTAATAGGTTTTTTCCTATGAGTTCCATCATGCACTTCCTCTCAAGAACATTTGTTCTTATTATATAATTCATCTCTTTTATATTCAACTACTGCTTAACAGCATGTACCGTTTTAAGAGCTTCTTCTAGGTTTTCATATACTTGATTGCCAACGATGATTGTGTCTGCATATGTGGCCATTTCACGGGCTTGGGTTGCAGTTTTTATGCCCCCTCCATAGTAAAGTGTCGTATTTTGAAGACCTGCCTTTACCTTTTTGACGACCTCCACATCACCATACATACCGCTATATTCCATATAAAAGATTGGAAATTTAAACAAATGCTCGACCATTTGTGCATATGCGATAATATCTTCCTCAGTTTCTGGTTGTTTAGCGTTCGTTAATTTGGCAGCTTTACAATCTGGATTTAAAATACAATACCCTTCTGGAATAATTTCATCCCAGTTCATCACTTCTCCAAATTCTTTTGTTGCTGCGTGGTGTAAATCTTTCACCCATTTTGTCTGTTGGCTATTTAAGACACTTGGAATAAAATAAAAATCAAAGCCAGGAGTAATCGATTCTATCGTCGATACTTCTAGAGCGACAGGGACCGCATATCTTCTAATGCGCATTAACAAATCAATCACATTGTCCAGTGTTACCCCGTCCGAACCCCCAATGATAATAGCATCAGTCCCAGATTCACAAACCTGTTCTAAGGCTTGTGCCCCTATTTCCTTTGCCGGATCCAATTTAAATATATGGCGCCATTCTTTATAATCCATTTTTTTCACCTACATTAAGTTAGTTAAGCACTCTTCATTATAACAAAAAAACTGAACAGAGGCTTCTGTTCAGTGGTTAGCTATAAAGTGATTAAGATTATTCTTTTGACTGTTGGACCGACAACTCTTCTGGATATAGTCGTCCAAGAATTTCATCATAATAATCATTACCGTAATCATATGCACGTCTTACACGTGAAATAGTTGCTGTACTTGCACCCGTTTCTTTTTTAATCGTTTCATATGTTTTTTTCAAGCGAAGTAAATGTGCAACCTCGAAACGCTGAGCAAGTGATTGAATTTCACTTATTGTACATAAATCATCAAAAAATTTATAACATTCTTCTATATTGTTTAGCTCAAGTACAGCTTTAAATAATTGTTCTGTTTGATGTCCTTTTATTTTTTCAATTTGCATGTTGTATCATTCCCCTCTTTACGCTTTCAATCAAGGTAAATAGTTTACCATATTTTCTAATCCAGTATTTGTTGGCACAAAACTGATCCATGATTTTCCTGGTACTAATTTAGCTGGAACACCATTTTCCATCGGTATAAGCATTCCGTCTATGTTTTCCCATTCGATTTCTTTCATAGTCCCTGCTTGAAAAAGATACGCTTTTCCACCATCAGTTAATGTTAGCTGCTGACGCCCTGCATTATCAATCGTTTTATGCGGTATTTCCATGAATATTACGTTCGCAATCTCCACGGGTTCTCCTGATTCCTTATCGATCGTTACAACCCCGCCAGTTTTTCGTTCATATATACCACTTTCCGGTAAATATGTATATTGGTTTTCAAAACTTGCACCTGATCCATACTGGATGCTTATAGTAGATACTGGATTTCCAATTTTTGCACCTTCTATCGAATCATAAAAAGAGTAGGAAGGAACTTTGTGAATTTCCATCGATGCTCCTACTTTTTCTGCACCAGCCAAAATATTCTCATTGGAAATATATGAATTATGCGGTGCTTTCCGCTCCTTGGAACGCTTAAAAAGTATACCATCATATTGCATACCATTGATATTATCTACAACTCTTGCATTTAACATTTTCTGCGCATCTGGGCTATAGCCATGCGCAATATAAAAAGCATCTAATCCTTTTGCAACTTCTACGAAATAATCACGAGCACTTCTAACTGGCCCAATTACATCGGGAATGTCACTTTGATAAAGCGCTAGAAATCTCGTCACATTTCCTTCTGCTAACATCTCGTAAACAATATCTGCCTGTGCAATCCCTGACTGTGGTCTTGCAAGCGGATGATTATTCATCGTAACAATAATTGGTCTTTGTGTTAGTTCTTCTTCTGAACGAATGCCAGTAAAAGGAGCAACATAAGGGAGAACAACGGGTTCCTCTATTACTTCTTCTACTATATCTTCTACAACATCTTCTACCGGTTCTACTTCTTCTCCTATTTCTTGCTCATTAGAACAAGCGACAAGAAATAAACTGAGTATACCTATTATCCCCCATTTTTTCATCCCACAAAATCCCCCTACCTCATGACAGCTGGAAACAATACTTGTTTTTTCATGACATCGAAGATTCCCCTTTGTGTAACTCGAACATAAGGTAAATGCGTGGCTTGCAAGAATAATAATGTGTAAATGGCATCTCCATGCTTAAATCCTCTAGCTGCCAATTCTTTCTTTAAACACAATTCCTCTTCTATTAACGCTTCCATCGGCTTATCCGATAGTATCCCACCTATAGGTAGTTTAAGTGTACAAACAACTTCTTCGTTTTCAACGATGACTATTCCGCCGTTCATTTTTTTCATTTCATTAAAAGCTTGGAGCATGCTTCTTTTATTTTTTCCTATTAATATAATATCCCCAGTACTAGAATACGAAGAGGCAAATCCTTTTAAATTCGTTGCAAAACCTTTAATAAGTGTAGAGACTTTCCACTTACCATGACGATCTACTAGTAGTAAAAAACTTTCATCATGTTCCGTTGAAAGTTCATTATCCGTCGTATCGACTGAAACAGAATACGGCTTTGTAATAACATCGTTCACCATTTCAATTCCAAAAGGCATCGAAAATTGGAAGTCATCATCGGACATCTCAAATGCTAAATCTAAATCTGGAATACTCGACCAATCCGTTGGTGTTAACGAATGTATTCTTTCACCACCCCGTTTTAACCAAACTCCCTTAGATAATACACTTGTTGGGACAGGGTTTAGCTCATCTTCTAAGAAATTAAGCGTAGCAAACCTACCAGTTGCAATGACGCCATGTAAATTCGATAAATTATAATATTTCGCTACGTTGAATGATGCCATTAAATAAGCATCTATCGGGTTTACCCCGGCATCCAAAGCAATTTGAATACATTTATCCATTACGCCGTCTAGATGGAAAGAAGGAGTAGCGCCGTCTGTCGTCATCATAAGGTGATCGAAAATTTGCAAGTCCTTCTCGAGTATTCCTTTTAATAAAATTGGAAGGTCAGGTCGAATTGATGAATGACGAAGCGTCACAGCATATCCATGAAGAATTCTTCTTTCCACTTCTTCAATCGTCATCGCTTCATGATCTCCATCCGCTCCGAGTAAACGCATTCGCGCTAACGTGCGTTCGGAAGCACCAGGAAAATGCCCTTCAATTTTCATACCGTTTGATTTGGCTTGCTGCATCCAATAAAGCATTTGATCGTCGCCAGAAAGTAGCCTTGGCCACCCCGTCAACTCCCCGCCCATAATAACATCTGGACGCGCAATCCATTCTCCAACCGTTTTAGATGTAAATAATTCTTCTTCGTTCTCCAGCTCCGTTTGTGAATCAAAACGAGCCCACCAATAGAATGCAAAAGGTAGTTCACTTAGTTTATCCATTATTGAAAACGCTTTCTTATTTTCAAGCATCAAAAACATTACTAAATTATCTGCGATAAATGTCGTTGTGCCTAATTGAGCGGCATAATCAGCGAATGTTTGCGGGTTATATAGTTGGAATGGATGTACATGGGGTTCAATATAACCTGGTACAATCTTTTGACCAGTAGCATCATACACTTCTGTTTCTTTAGAAACGAACGGCATTTCTGAACCTGTATAAACAATTCGATCTTTCACAATCCAAATATTACCGGTAATCCATTTCTTTAAATGGCTATGTAAAAATGTTGCGTTCGTAATGAGTATATCTGGTGCTTGTTTTCCATTTACTACTTCTATTTGATTTCTAATTTCTTCTATTTTCCAAATTGGATATTGCATATCATCCATTCTCCTTTCTATAAGATTACTCTTACAAATAATAGTAGCATAGTACTTTAGTAAAGCAAAGTGTTGAACTATAATTTTTTGTAAATTTATTACCTAAGCATACCTACATTTATTACAAAATAAAAAATAGCGTTCGCTTTGATCTAGTTGATTGTTGATGAGCAACATATCGGTGTGCTAAATGCTAATATTATGTGGTTTACAAAATAGAAGTCCAGAAAATGGCTTAGAGCAACAAGCGGGTCTTAGACAGCAACCAAATCTATCCTGAGAGCAACCAAATTCCTCATGAAAGCAACCAACTAATCGCCGAAAGCAACCATTTCTGAAAATCAAGGGTTACTTGCAATAATAAAAAAGGATATCTCCAATATCGGAGACATCCTCTTTACATCATTGAAATGTTCTCCAACCGATATCTGTTCGGAAGAATAAGCCATTCCATTCTAACTTGGATAAGCCATCGTACACTTTTTGCCCAGCTTCTTTTAGTGTAGACTCGCTTGCAGCTACCAAAATAACGCGACCGCCGTTTGCAACATACTCTTCCCCATCAGCTTTTGTACCTGCGTGGAAAACATAAAGACCAGCTTCTTCTAAAATAGAAAGGTCGGGAAGTTTAGCGCCTTTTTTCACATCCGCTGGATACCCCTCTGATGCGATGACAACACCTAACATTTCTGCGTCCGACCATTCTAGCTCAAATGGTTGTCCGTCCATAAGCGCCATCATAAATGCACCAAAATCACTCGTCATTCGAGGTAGAACTACTTGTGTCTCCGGATCACCGAAACGGGCATTGAACTCAATTACTTTAGGTCCATCAGTCGTAATAATTAGACCTGCATATAAAATACCTGTAAACGGTGTTCCTTCTGCCTCCATCGCTTTTACTGTTGGCACGACAATTGTTTCGTAAGCTAGCTCTACTACATTTTGTGCAATTTGAGGAACTGGAGAATATGCGCCCATCCCACCGGTATTCGGTCCTTTATCTCCGTCATATGCACGTTTATGATCTTGTGCTATAACCATCGGATAAATTTGGCCCTCATGTACAAATGACATGTAGGAAATTTCTTCTCCTTCTAGAAACTCTTCAATTACTACACTAGAAGAAGATTCACCAAATAATTGATTGCCAATCATGTCTTCAACAGCAGTGTTCGCTTCTTCTACTGTCATAGCAACAACGACACCTTTACCAGCAGCTAAACCGTCCGCTTTAACAACAATTGGTGCACCAAGCTTTTCAATATATGCTTTTGCTTTGTCCACTTCCGTAAATGTTTCATACGCAGCAGTTGGAATATGATACTTTTTCATAAGCTCTTTAGCGAATGATTTACTTCCTTCGATTTGCGCCGCTGCTTTCGTAGGTCCAAAAGCACGAAGACCACGTTCATTGAAATAATCAACAATGCCACCTACAAGTGGTTGTTCAGGTCCAACAAACGTAAGGTCAATTGCATTCTCTTTGGCAAATTGGGCCATATCTTCAAATGCCATTACATCGATTGGAACGATTTCTGCATCGTTAATCATCCCTGCATTACCAGGTGCTACAAATACTTTATCGACCGAAGGAGAATTATTGAATTGCTTTGCGATGGCATGCTCACGACCGCCACTTCCAATAACAAGAATCTTCATTTGGAATGCCTCCCTTAATGTTTGAAATGACGAACGCCAGTGAATACCATAGCAATTCCGTATTCGTTTGCTTTATCGATAGAATCTTGGTCTTTTACAGATCCACCAGTTTGAATAATTGCCGTAATGCCAGCTTTGGCAGCAGTTTCTACTGTATCATTCATTGGGAAAAATGCGTCTGATGCAAGTCCTGCTCCTTTTGCACGTTCTCCAGCTTGTTCTAATGCAATTTTCGCTGATCCTACACGGTTCATTTGTCCAGCACCAACACCAATTGTCATGTCTTCAGTAGCTACCACAATTGCGTTAGATTTAACGTGTTTTACAACACTCCAACCAAGCTCTAATGCTTTCCATTCTTCTGCAGTTGGTTCACGGTCTGTTACTACTTTTACATCCGCATCTTTTAATCCGAAAGTATCTGGTGACTGAACTAATAGTCCACCTTCTACAGAAACTGTGTTCCAAGCATCTTTTTTCGTTTGTTCATAAGAAATAGTTAGTAAACGAATATTTTTCTTAGCAGTTAACATGGCAATTGCATCCTCTGAAAAGGAAGGTGCAATAATAATTTCTAGGAAAATGCCCGATAAAACTTTTGCAGTATCTGCATCTACTTCACGATTTAAAGCAACAATCCCACCAAAAATAGAAGTAGAATCCGCTTCATATGCTTTGTTAAAAGCAGCTGAAATCGTTTCACCCGTTCCAACACCACAAGGATTCATGTGTTTTACCGCAACAGCTGCAGGAAGTTCAAATTCTTTTACAATCTGAATAGCAGCATTGGCATCTTGGATGTTGTTATAAGAAAGTTCTTTACCGTGCAATTGTTTGGCAGAAGCAATCGAGAAATCTGATCCAAGTGGACGTTTGTAGAATGCTGCTTTTTGGTGTGGGTTTTCCCCGTAACGTAATGATTGTTTACGTTCATATGTAAGAGTTAAAAGTTCAGGGAATTCTTCGCCTGTTAAATCCGTCATATAGCTAGCAATTAATGCGTCATATGCAGCAGTATGACGGAATACTTTTGCAGCTAACTTGCGGCGTGTTTCAAGTGTCGTTTCGCCATTCTCTTTTAATTGACCTAATACTTCCTCATAGTCAGATGCATCTGTTACGACTGTAACGTATTGATGGTTTTTAGCTGCTGAACGTAGCATCGATGGTCCACCGATATCAATATTTTCAATTGCATCTTCAAATGCAACATCTGGTTTGGAAATCGTTTCGCGGAAAGGATATAAATTTACACATACTACTTGAATTGGAGTAATACTATGCTCCTCCAGTTGTGCTTGGTGAGAAGGATCATCATGTTTTGCTAATAATCCACCGTGAATCATTGGGTTCAATGTTTTTACTCGACCATCCAAAATTTCTGGAAAGTTTGTTACTTGGTCTACTGATGTTATCGCCACTCCATTTTGTTCTAAAAATGCTTTTGTCCCACCAGTTGATAAAATTTCATACCCAAGTTGTTCCAACTCTTTTGCAAATTCGAGAATTCCTGATTTATCTGAAACACTAAGTAAAGCACGTTTTGACACGTTAATTCCTCCTCTAATTTATGTAAAGTACATCGTGGCGAAGTAGATGGATCGATTTTATGAATGGTTCGATCGATTGTTCATGAAGGTGGATCTATTCACCATTTCCACCTATATAGGACCTTGTTATTTGACGCCCTCAGCTCACCGAATTTATCCAGTTTGTAAGAAAAGCCGGTAAGACTACCGGCTCCATAACTCTTGTAATGTTTTTGTATATAGTTCATGCTCTACCGCATGAATACGCTCTTCGGTTTGTTCTCTATTGCCATCCACTACTTCAACAGCTGCTTGCGCTAAAATCGGACCTGTATCCATTCCGGCATCTACATAGTGAACGGTTACTCCTGTTACTTTCACTCCATGCTCCATCGCTTGTCCGATGGCATCTTTTCCTGGAAATGATGGAAGTAAAGAAGGATGAATATTGATAATCCGGCTTGGATATGCTTCGAGCAAAACATTTCCGATCAAACGCATATATCCTGCAAGAATAATCCACTCTACTTCCAGCTCGGTTAACTTCTGCAAAACTTCTTGTTCATAAGCTTCTTTCGAAGAAAAACTAGAAGGCTTAATGGCAAGTGTTTCAATACCTGCAATACGTGCACGTTCTACAATAAACGCTTCTGGCTTATCTGTTACAACAAGTGCAATGGTGCCAGATAATTGACCAGCTTCTATCGCATCATGAATAGCTTTAAAATTACTACCACTTCCTGATGCGAATACTGCAAATTTCGGTTTTCCAGACATTACACTAAACTCCCGTCATGCGTTCCCTTGAATAAAACACCTTCACCTTTCACAACACGACCGATTGTGTATGCTTTTTCCCCGTGAGCTGCTGCAATGGCGATTGCTTTTTCTGCTTCTTCTGCAGATAGCGCAAGGACAAAACCAATTCCCATATTGAATACATTATATAAATCGCGGTCCGTAAGCTCGCCTTTTTCTTTCAATAAGTTGAAAACAGGAAGTACTTCCCATGAACCTAAGTCTACTTCTACTGCTAAACCTTCTGGCATCATACGTGGTAAGTTTTCATAAAAACCGCCACCCGTAACATGGGCCATTCCATGAATAGCAAGTTCGTTATGCATTTCCATAACAGGCTTTGCATAAATTTTTGTAGGTGTTAGAAGTGCCTTGCCTATTTCTCCAAGACTTTCATAACCTTCTACAATTGTGTTTGTATTGTAGCCTTGCTGCTCAAATACTATTTTACGTACAAGTGAATAGCCATTAGAATGGACACCACTAGAAGCAATACCAACTAGGACGTCGCCTTCTGCAATTTTTTCACCTGTTACAATTTTCGACTTTTCGCAAGCACCAACTGCAAATCCAGCTAGATCGTACTCGTCTTCTTCATATAGACCTGGCATTTCAGCAGTTTCTCCACCGATTAATGCTGCACCAGATTGAACACAACCATCTGCAACACCTTTGACGATTTGTTCAATACGTTCAGGAACTGCTTTTCCTACTGCAACATAATCGAGGAAAAATAATGGCTCTGCTCCTTGTGCCACAATGTCATTTACACACATTGCCACACAATCCACCCCAATTGTATCGTGTGAATCTGTCATGAACGCAAGCTTTAACTTCGTACCAACGCCATCCGTTCCAGAAATAAGAACTGGTTCTTTATAATTTAATGAAGACAAATCGAACATTCCACCGAACCCACCAAAAGTACCCATGATACCTTTTCTAGCTGTACGTTCGACATGAGATTTCATTCGCTTAACTGCCTCATAGCCAGCTTCAATATTTACGCCCGCTTTTTCATATGCCTTTGACATGTATAATCCTCCTATCGAACAAGCTCTTTTTCATGTGGTAATTTGGTATTTGGTGCGATTGGAGTCGGATAC
This sequence comes from Psychrobacillus soli, assembly GCF_006861775.1. Classification (GTDB taxonomy): domain Bacteria; phylum Bacillota; class Bacilli; order Bacillales_A; family Planococcaceae; genus Psychrobacillus; species Psychrobacillus soli. Next base: position 85,832 of record NZ_VDGG01000015.1, read on the forward strand.
TCGCCAGTAAAACAAGCTAAGCAGTGCCCGCAGTTTTTCCCTTCATCCGTTCGACCAATTGCTTCCACCATACCTTCTACTGATAAAAAGGAAAGCGAGTCCGCACCAATTAGTTCGCGCATTTCTTCCACGCTATTATTAGAAGCAATTAGTTCTGAATCTGTACTAATATCTATCCCATAAAAACAAGGACTTTTTAATGGCGGTGAACTAATAACAACATGTACTTCTTTCGCTCCAGCATCTTTTAACATTTTCACAATACGTTTGGATGTAGTTCCTCGTACGATAGAATCATCCACCATGACTACACGTTTTCCTGCTACAACTTGACGTACTGGTGAAAGTTTCATCTTCACACCACGCTCACGTAGATCTTGTGATGGTTGTATGAATGTACGTCCTACATAACGGTTTTTAATAAGACCCATCTCATATGGAATTCCAGAAGCTTCTGAAAATCCAATGGCAGCAGAAATACTAGAATCCGGCACGCCAGTAATAATATCTGCATCTACTTGAATTTCTTTTGCAAGTTGTTTCCCAAGACGTTTTCTCGCCATGTGTATATTAATTCCATCTATATTCGAGTCAGGTCGAGAAAAATAGACATACTCCATTGTACAAATAGATCGTTCTGCTGGCTCGGAAAAACGTTCTGAACGTATACCCTCATCATTAATAATAAGTAGTTCACCAGGTTCAACAGAACGAATAGCTTCTGCACCGATCAAATCAAATGCACTTGTTTCCGAAGCTACCACCCAAGCATCGTCTAGCTTTCCTAATGAAAGAGGACGCATACCATGTGGATCTTGCGCTACTAATAATTTATCCTCTGTTAAAATAACGACTGCAAATGCACCATCTAATAATCTAAGCGCTTCTTTCGCACGTTCTACCACCGAATTATGATGGCTTTTCTTCAACAAATGTGCAATTACTTCTGTATCAGAAGTCGTTTGAAAAATACTACCTTGCTGTTCCAAATTCCGTTTTAAACGACCCGCATTGACGATATTTCCATTATGTGCAATTGCAAGACTTCCAGTAGTCGAATTAAAAAGAAGCGGTTGTACATTTTCAATACCAGATCCACCTGCAGTCGCATAACGAACATGTGCAACTGCAGCTTTACCTTCTAGTTTTTCAAGCTTTCCATTACTGAAGACATCATTTACTAAACCTTCACCTTTGACAGCTCGTAATACATCCCCGTCTGTTACGACAATTCCGGCACCTTCTTGACCTCGATGTTGCAAAGCATGCAAACCATAATAACTAATCGGTGCAGGATCCGGGTGTCCCCAAATTCCAAAAACACCACATTCTTCGTTTAAGCCTCTGACTTCAGCAAGCATGGTATTGCCCCTTTCCAAGCGGAACGGAATTCGTCAACAGAACCGTTAATCCATTCAGTTCCGTCTACGTTAGTAATTACTACTTTATTAGAATCTGTTACAGCACCAATTTTAACCGCGTCATTTACGATATCTTCAAATTTAGCTGCATTTTCAGGTTTAACCGTTATAAGGAAACGAGATTGTGATTCGCTAAACAATGCTGTTGTAGCAGAACCATTTATCGTTACTTCCACACCAAGACCATTTGCACCGAAAGCTTTTTCTGCTAACGCAACTGCAAGTCCACCTTCTGCGATATCATGCGCAGATTGTACAACGCCAGCTTGAATTGCAGAAAGTAACGCTTTTTGACGAGCTGCTTCCACTTCTAAATCAATCGAAGGGGCTTGACCAAAAATACGCTTTTCTACTAATTTTTGAAGCTCTGATCCACCAAATTCTGTTTTCGTTTCACCGATTACATATACGATATCTCCAACTTGCTTCACGTCTTGAGTTGTTACATGTGCTAAATCTTCTACAAGTCCCACTAAACCAATTGTTGGTGTTGGGTAAACTGCTGTTCCGCTACGCTCGTTATATAAAGAAACGTTTCCACCGATAACTGGTGAATCTAATGCGATACAAGCTTCCGAAATACCGTCAGCAGATTTTTCAAGTTGCCAGAATATCTCAGGGTTTTCCGGATTACCAAAGTTTAAGCAGTCTGTAATCGCAAGTGGTTTCGCACCAGAACATACAACATTACGTGCAGCTTCTGCTACAGCAATTTTTCCACCTACTACTGGATCTAAGTAAATGTATCTTGAATTACAATCTGTTGTCATTGCTAATCCTTTATTCGTACCACGTACACGTACTACAGCAGCATCGGAACCTGGTGTTACAACTGTGCTTGTACGCACTTGATAGTCGTATTGATCATAAACCCATTCTTTTGAAGCAATTGTCGGTTGTTGTAATAAGTTAAGAAGTGTCTCTTTATAGTCCGTGACTTTAGGCTCCACGTTTTCCATCGCTTGGTATTCCGTAAAGTAAGCAGGTACAGAAGATGGCTTGTAGTACACTGGTGCTTCTTCTGCTAGTGCATCCGCAGGAACTTCTGCAACCACTTCTCCGTTATGAAGCAGACGAAGCATTTTATCGTTTGTTACTTTACCTACAGCTACACAATCTAAATCATATTTATCAAAAATTTTCACGATTTCTTCTTCGCGACCCTTTTTCACTACGATTAACATACGTTCTTGTGATTCAGAAAGCATCATTTCATATGCAGTCATGCCCGTTTCACGTTGTGGAATATAATCTAAGTTCAATTCCACACCATGACCAGCTTTTGAAGCCATTTCAGCTGACGAGGAAGTTAATCCTGCTGCTCCCATGTCTTGAATACCGATCAATGCATCTGATTTCACAACTTCTAAACAAGCTTCGAGTAAAAGTTTTTCCATAAATGGATCTCCAACTTGAACTGCTGGACGTTTTTCTTCTGAAGCTTCTGTCAATTCTTCCGAAGCGAATGTCGCACCGTGGATACCATCACGACCAGTTTTTGCTCCAGCATACATGACTGTATTGCCTTCACCAGCTGCAATCCCTTTTTGAATATCTTCATGGTTAATCAAACCAACGCACATTGCATTAACTAGTGGATTACCTTCATAGCAAGCATCAAATTGGATCTCTCCACCAACTGTTGGAATACCGATACAGTTACCGTAACCAGCAATCCCAGCTACTACTTCTTCAAATAAGTACTTCACACGAGGCGTTGTTAATTCACCAAAGCGAAGCGAATTTAACATTGCAATTGGACGAGCTCCCATTGAAAATACATCGCGGATAATACCACCAACACCAGTTGCTGCTCCTTGGTATGGTTCGATAGCAGACGGATGATTATGTGATTCCATTTTGAAAACAACTGCTTGACCATCTCCGATATCTACAATTCCAGCACCTTCACCAGGACCTTGAAGTACTTGCGGACCTTTTGTAGGGAATTTACGTAATACAGGTTTCGAATTTTTATACGAGCAATGCTCCGACCACATAACAGAAAATAATCCTGTTTCCGTGTAGTTTGGAAGACGTCCTAAAATCTTTTCAGCCATTTCAAATTCTTCGTCTGACATACCCATTTGAGTATATATTTTTTGTTCTTTAATTTGCTCCGGATTTGGTTCATGCTTGATTGACATGAGATTCCCTCCAATGTTTCACAATAGATTTAAATAATGCTAGTCCGTCTGATCCGCCCATAATGTCGTTAGCAGCACGCTCTGGGTGAGGCATCATTCCTAAGACGTTCCCTTTTTCATTCACAATACCTGCAATGTCTTCAATACTTCCGTTTGGATTTTCAGAAGCATATGTGAAAACGATTTGGTTGTTTTCTTTTAAACGAGTAAGTGTTTCTTCATCGCAATAATAGTTTCCTTCACCGTGAGCGATTGGAATTTGAATTACTTCGTCTTTTGAATACTCACTTGTAAATTGCGTTTCATTATTTTCTACTTTTAGTCCAACTGTACGACACATGAATTTAAGATTTTTATTACGAAGTAGTGCTCCTGGTAGAAGACCTGCTTCTGTTAATACTTGGAATCCATTACATACACCTAAAACTGGTTTACCTGCTTCCGCAGCTTTTACCACTTCGGACATAACATTCGAGAAACGAGAAATTGCTCCGCAACGTAAGTAGTCCCCATAAGAGAACCCACCTGGTAATAAAACACCATCGAATCCGCTTAGATCTGTTTCATCATGCCAAACGTACTCTACTTCTTCCCCAAGCTCGTCTTTAATCGCATGATACATATCTAAATCACAGTTCGATCCTGGAAAAACGATAACTGCGAACTTCATTTGCCAGCTACCTCCTCAACTTCATAACGGTAGTCTTCGATCACTGTGTTTGTAAGCAGCTTTTCACACATTTCTTTAACAGTTGTATCTAAATCACGATCTGATTCTTCGATTTGAAGCTCTAAAAATTTTCCGATACGAACATCTGAAACTTCTTTATAATTCATGGAGTGAAGAGCACCCATAACTGCTGAACCTTGTGGATCTAAAACACTTTCACGTAATGTTACATATACTTTAACTTTTTTCATTTGAATAATCCTCCTAGTCGGGAAAGTATAATTTCATAAACATCTGTTAAACTACCTAAATTGCGTCTAAATACATCTTTATCAAGTTTGTTATTTGTTTCGTCGTCCCATAATCTACAAGTATCTGGAGAGATCTCATCTGCAAGTAGTATGTCACCACTTGTAGTCTTTCCAAATTCTAGTTTCATATCGATTAGTGTTACACCGATTTCTTTAAAAATCGGTTGTAACACTTGATTAATCTCCAGTGCTTTTGTTTGGATCGTTTCTATTTCTTCTGGTGTTGCAAGTTCTAATAATGCAAGATGAGCATCTGTAAGTAATGGATCTCCGAGCGCATCATCTTTGTAGTAAAGTTCTACAATCGGATGACTTAGAGTTGTTCCTTCCGCAAATCCTAGTCTTTTTGCTAAACTACCTGCAGCTACATTACGAACAACTACCTCTAGAGGAATGATCTCTACTTTTCTTACAAGTTGTTCATTTTCTGAAATTTGCTCGATGAAATGTGAGTCAATTCCATGCTTTTTTAATTGGTTGAAAAGAATCGTTGTTATTTTATTATTCAAATTTCCTTTACCAACAATTTCTTCTTTTTTCTCTCCATTAAAAGCTGTAGCACTATCTTTATAAGATACAAAAAGGATATTTTCATCTTCTGTTGCAAATAATTGTTTTGCTTTACCTTCGTATAATAGACGACCTTTTTCCACTGTGAATTCCTCCGAATAATGATTAATTTAGTCCTAAACGCTCGAAAATCATGTCCACATGCTGAATGTGATAATTGTAATCAAAGCAATCATCCAGCTCTTCTTTTGACAGTAAGGAAGTGATTTTTTCATCCGCATCTACAAATGTGCGGAAAGCTGTTTGCGATTCCCAAGCTTTCATGGCAAGTGGTTGCACCGTATCATAAGCTGTTTCACGTGCAAGTCCTTTGTCGATCAAAGCGAGAAGTACACGTTGAGAATAAATTAATCCTAATGTGGAGTCCATATTACGTTTCATATTTTCCGGGAATACCGTTAAGTTTTTCACGATATTGCTGAAGCGATTTAACATATAGTTCAGTGCAATTGTTGCATCTGGTAAAATTACTCGTTCCGCAGATGAATGAGAAATATCTCTTTCATGCCATAACGCTACATTTTCGTATGCAGTCATCATATAACCACGAATTAATCTAGCCAGCCCAACCATATTCTCTGAACCGATTGGATTACGTTTATGTGGCATTGCAGAAGAACCTTTTTGACCTTTTGCGAAAAACTCTTCCACTTCACGTGTTTCCGATTTTTGTAATCCGCGAATTTCAGTTGCAAACTTTTCAATAGAAGTTGCGATTAACGCTAATGTGCTCATATATTGTGCATGACGGTCACGTTGCAATGTTTGAGTTGAAATTGGTGATGCTGCAAGACCTAAATTTTCACAAACATATTTCTCTACAAATGGATCGATGTTCGCATACGTTCCAACTGCACCAGACATTTTCCCAGTTTCAATCACTTTCGCTGCTGCCTCAAAGCGTTCTAAGTTACGCTTCATTTCTTCTGTCCAAAGTGCAAGTTTTAAACCGAAAGTTGTTGGTTCTGCATGTACACCATGCGTGCGCCCCATCATAACTGTGTACTTATGTTCTTTTGCTTTATTTTCTAAGATTTCGATAAAGTTTAGAAGGTCTTTACGGATAATCACATTTGCTTGTTTGATTAAGTAAGAAAGAGCTGTATCTACTACGTCAGTAGATGTCAATCCGTAATGAACCCATTTCCGTTCTTCTCCTAGTGTTTCAGAAACTGCACGAGTAAACGCCACTACGTCATGTCTCGTTTCTTGTTCGATCTCTAAAATACGGTCCACATTGAATGATGCATTTTTTCGTAGTGCCACTACATCTTCTTTTGGAATATCGCCAATTTCTGCCCATGCTTCACAAGCTAATATTTCTACTTCTAACCAAGCATTGTATTTGTTTTCTTCTGTCCAGATTGCACCCATCTCCGGGCGTGTATAGCGTTCAATCATTCAAGTTCCTCCTGATTAAGACCAGATTTTAGATTGTTCAATTTCTTCTAAAGTTTGTTCAATATTAGTTGAAAGGATTGTTACATGCCCCATTTTACGGTTCGTTTTCGCTTCGCTTTTTCCATATAAATGAACGGACCAGTTAGGATACTTGGTCATTGAGTTGGTCAAAGAAATAATATGCTGCCCTAATACATTTACCATCACTGTCTCTGTCCAAAGTTTTGGCTCACGTAATGGCCAACCACATACCGCTCGAATATGTTGATGGAATTGTGAAATATTACAAGCCTCAATCGAATAGTGACCCGAGTTATGAGGGCGCGGAGCCAATTCATTAATTAGGATTTCTTCTTCATCTAAAACGAACATTTCCACTGCAAGCGTACCAACAAGATTTAAATGATTAGCGATCCTATTCGCGGCCTCAATCGCTTTTTCAGCAAGCGTTGTATCAATACGAGCCGGTACAATTGTTTCATGCAAAATATGATTCACATGAATATTTTCCCCAATAGGTAAGCAATACGTTTGTCCTTCACCGTTCCGTTGAACAATGACCGAAATTTCTTTCGTAAACGAAACAAATGCCTCCGCAATACAAGCAGAGTGTTCAAAAAGCGATTGAGCGAGTATAAGCTCCTCTTTCGATCGGATTGTTTGTTGCCCTTTTCCATCGTATCCACCACGAGAAGTTTTTACGACACAAGGAAATCCAACTTCATCAATTCGTTGTTCCAGTTCTTCAAAAGTACTTGCTTCGACAAATTTCGCAATCGGTACGTCAGCAGCCTGAAGCTCCGTTTTTTCTAGTATGCGATCTTGCGTAATTTTTACAAGCTCCGCACCTTGAGGAACATATGCAATTTGTGACAATCGTTTCAAACCTTCATAATCGATATTTTCAAATTCATACGTAATAACATCACTTACTTCCGCAAGTTCCTCTAGCGCCGCTTCATCATCATACGGGGCAACAATGCGAATATCTGCAACTTGACCACAAGGTGAATCCATCGTTGGCTCAAGTACTGCGATTTTAAAACCAGCTTCTTTTGCAGCTATTGCCATCATACGTCCAAGCTGCCCTCCACCGATAATGCCGATTGTTTGCCCTGGATAAATTACTTTAGTCATTGAAGCTCACCATTACTTTCAAATACTTTGTTTTTCGTATCTTCTCTTCGTTTTTCTAGACGTTCTGCTATTTCTATGTCTTGGATAGAAAGGATTTGTGCAGCAAGTAATCCAGCATTCGTTGCTCCTGCCTTTCCAATTGCAACCGTTGCAACCGGAACACCACCTGGCATTTGTACAATGGATAATAATGAATCTAATCCATTGAGTGCTTTAGATTGTACAGGAACACCGATAACAGGAAGCGTAGTCTTAGCAGCAACCATCCCTGGTAAATGTGCAGCTCCTCCAGCTCCTGCAATAACTACTTGAATGCCTCGTGTTCGTGCCTGCTCTGCATATTCAAACATTAAATCTGGCGTACGATGTGCAGAAACTACTTGTTTTTCATACGGTATATTTAGTTCGTCAAGGATTTCACAGCTATGTTTCATTGTTTCCCAATCACTAGAACTACCCATAATTACACCAATTTTTGCGTTCATTATTTTCGTCCCTTCTTAAGCCAAAAAATTCCCCAAATAAACACTACTCTCTACGGAAGAAAAGCGGTTTACTTGCGGAATTTAGTTGCTTAGTTTGTGTCATTAATAACATACGCGAACACATCCTCTTAGCATAATCCAAAAGTTGCTTTCCCTCATAGTCCTGTCATTACGGTGACTTGGTAGAGACGCTAAAGCCAATTCTTTAGCATATATGGGGATATAATTGTCTGTTGCTAATCATATTTTAACAAGACTGATGAGTCACGTCAATGCATAAATGCGAACGATTTATTTTATTTAAAAATTATTGTTCGGTTTTTGACATTATTTTTATTTATTTTGCTCTTTAATACCTTTTAACATAATCAATTGTTTAACTGGTACTGGTTGTCCGTCTACCTCTGCAAAAAGCGGTTCTTCTTTTCTACCTGCGATTTGAAAGCCTTGTTGTTCCATTCTTTCTATACATGCTGTGATGCTTTCATTTTCCTCTACTTCAAACCATTTCGTTTCTTTTTTCATGAATTAGGTTTCCTCTCTTTACTGTTTTCATGCAAATTGCAGGGAGCTGTTTTTGATAATTATAATTGGTTTTTTATCTATTATATCAACTTTTGTCCCCTTTTGGTTGATCCTTATTGTCGCATACAAACAGACAGGTTAGCTAAGAGGGAATTATTTTGGCTACAGGAGCAACTAGTTCTAGTGAGTGGGGAAGTATTTTTGCACTGAGAGCAACCAAATCATGCGGCAAAGCAACCAGTTCACCAATAAAGACAAATAACTAAGGAATGGAAAGAAGAAAATTGGGAGTAAAAGGTTTAGAGCAATCAAATTGGCAATGAAAGCAACCAGTTATACTACCAGAGCAACCAACCAACTTCATAAGCTACCAGTTTGCCTATGAAAGCAACCAACCGAGTTTCGACTGCTATCTAAAGTAATATTATCTAATGAAAGAAGACCTCATTTTAGAATAAACCGTTTATAGCAACCAAATCCTTTCCCAAAGCAACCAGTTCCACTTTTGAAGGCAACTAAACATGATGTAACTGCTATCTTCAGTAATTTATCTAATAAAAGAAGAACCCATCTGGAAGTAAGTGGTTTAGGGCAATCAAATCAATCTCATAAGCAACCAGTTTTACTGCCAGAGCAACCAACTCAACTTCATAAGCTACCAGTTTGCCTATGAAAGCAACCAACCGAGTTTCAACTGCTATCTAAAGTAAAATCATCTAATAAAAGAAGAACCCATCTGGAATTAAGTGGTTTAGAGCAATCAAATCAATCTCATAAGCAACCAGTTTTACTGCCAGAGCAACCAACTCAACTTCATAAGCTACCAGTTTGCCTTTGAAAGCAACCAACCGAGTTTCAACTGCTATCTAAAGTAATATCATCTAATAAAAGAAGAACCCATCTGGAATTAAGTGGTTTAGAGCAATCAAATCAATCTCATAAGCAACCAGTTTTACTACAAGAACAAGCAGGTAAGGAAGATCTCTTTTTACTTGTACTATCACTGGACTGCTATTAATCTTATCAGAAATAATTATTTTATAAAAAAAAGTCGCTACCGATTTCTCGGTAACGACTTTTTTATTAGTGCCCAGCGACGTCCTACTCTCACAGGGGGAAACCCCCAACTACCATCGGCGCAAAAGAGCTTAACTTCCGTGTTCGATATGGGAACGGGTGTGACCTCTTTGCCATCATCACTAGACTAATTGAGTGCTTGTTCACTCAAAACTGGATAAAAGACATTTTCAACAGATAAATACATTTGGTTAAGTCCTCGATCGATTAGTATTCGTCAGCTGCACGTGTCGCCACGCTTCCACCCCGAACCTATCTACCTCATCGTCTTTGAGGGATCTTACTTACTT
>NZ_VDGG01000016.1:0-96291 GCF_006861775.1 Psychrobacillus soli
CAACTTCGCGGTAAGAATAACGACCGGATAAATAGAGCAGAACAGCTTGATATTTTTCTTCTAAGCTAAATCGTTTTCTCATATTATGACATCCCATTCATGTGTCTAATAAATGGGGTGCAGTGCACGTCCGCCTAAGCGGCGGTGAAGGCTCATCGCTTACCCGTGGGAAAGCGTACGACTGCAGCGAAAATCCTAGTGGTCACCTAATAGTTCTGTTACGACGCATTATCCTTATTATGTGCATCAATCCATTTTTGCTATATCGGGGAGGGACAGGCGCTTTAGCACTTTTGTTACGGAAACGAATGAGTATGCTCCGACACGCCATTTTTTTGATTGACTCTCAATGGAACTACCCTTTTTTAAATAGAAATATAATAGTATACTGAAAAGTGTTTAGAACTTTCATACATAAAAGGAGCGTTAACAACATGCAATTGGAGAAATTAGAAAAAAGTATTTATGACTTAATTACCGAAACATCTACGAATCTTCCAAAAGACGTACGACGCGCTATAAAAAAAGCAAAAGCAGCAGAAAATGCAGGTACACGAGCAGCCATGAGTTTAGATACCATCACGAATAATATTCAAATGGCAGATAACAATGTTTCTCCTATTTGCCAAGATACTGGTTTACCAACATTCAAGATTAAAACACCAATTGGCGTTAACCAATTAGAAATAAAGGCAGCGATTAAACGTGCGATTGTAAGCGCTACAAAGGATGCAAAGCTTCGCCCTAACTCTGTAGATTCCCTAACGGGAGCAAATAGTGGTGACAACCTCGGTGAAGGTATTCCTGTTATCAAATTTGAACAATGGGAAGAAGATTATATTGAAATGAAGCTCATCTTAAAAGGTGGCGGCTGTGAAAACAAAAATATTCAATATAGCTTACCAACTGAGTTAGAAGGTTTAGGTCGTGCTGGACGTGATTTAGATGGCATTCGTAAATGTATTTTACATTCTGTTTACCAAGCTCAAGGACAAGGTTGTTCTGCAGGCTTTATCGGAGTAGGTATTGGTGGTGATCGATCTTCTGGATATGATCTTGCAAAAGAACAATTATTCCGTCATGTCGAAGATACAAATCCAAATCCAGATCTTGCTAGTTTAGAAGCGTATATTGTAGAAAAAGCAAATACATTAGGTATTGGAACAATGGGCTTCGGCGGAGAAGCAACTTTACTTGGTTGTAAAGTTGGTGTCATGCACCGTATTCCAGCAAGTTTCTACGTATCTGTTGCATACAACTGTTGGGCATACCGTCGTATGGCAATTAATATTAATCCAACGACTGGTGAAATTATCGAATGGCATTACCAAGACGGAGAAAAAATTGAATTCAAAGATGAAACTACGGAAGAAGCACCTAAAAAAGTAGTGGAACTTCAAGCTCCTATTACAGAAGAACAAATTCGTTCCCTTCAAGTTGGAGACGTCGTGTCTATTACTGGTCGCATGTATACAGGGCGCGATGCAATTCACCATCATTTAATGAGTAATGATGCGCCAGTTGATTTAGATGGGCATATTATTTATCACTGCGGTCCAGTTATGCAAAAAGATGATGAAGGTCAATGGCATGTGCGTGCTGCTGGTCCAACAACGTCTATTCGGGAAGAGCCTTATCAAGGCGATATTATGAAAAAATTTGGTATCCGCGCAGTAATCGGTAAGGGCGGTATGGGTCCGAAAACACTTGCGGCATTAGCAGAACATGGTGGCGTTTACTTGAATGCGATTGGCGGAGCAGCACAGTATTACGCTGACTGTATTAAAGATGTTGAAGGCGTTGATTTAATGGAGTTCGGTATTCCAGAAGCAATGTGGCATTTGCGTGTTGAGAACTTCACCGCTGTTGTAACGATGGACTCTCATGGAAACAGCTTACATGCAGATGTAGATAAATCTTCCTTAGAAAAATTAGCGAACTATAAAGAGCCAGTTTATAATTAATCTAATCTGTTGACGTTTCACCTCCACTACATTATAATGATTATAAATTAGTAACGAATATAAAATGGATTTCTACCCAGAAATCCATTTTTGCTATTTTATACACTCAAATAAGAGTGAAATTCATTATCAGGGAGGGTACTATATGTCAACAGTACAAGAATTTATACCAAGAAAACCGATCACTCAAATAATAATACATCATGCAGAATTGGTAGCTGCACTATTTTCAGGGATACTTATTTTAATTGCCTGGTTAGCTGGGAGCGAAACATTTTCTATTATTCTTTATATGCTAGCATTTGTAATCGGTGGATTTGCCAAAGCAAAAGAAGGTATCGAAGCTACGATACGTGACAAAGAGCTAAATGTGGAAATGCTAATGATTTTAGCAGCTATTGGCTCCTCTATCATCGGATATTGGACCGAGGGAGCTATATTAATATTCATCTTCGCCGTTAGTGGTGCGTTAGAGACATATACGATGAATAAAAGCAATAAAGAAATCTCTTCATTAATGGAGCTTCAACCAGAAGAAGCTTGGAAACTAAACAGTGACGGGCTGACGACTCGCGTTTCTATTAGTGAACTTACGTTAGGAGATCATTTAGTTGTAAAACCGGGAGAACGGATTCCTACTGACGGAATCGTTATGCTTGGAGCAACATCCATTGATGAAGCGGCAATTAGTGGTGAATCACTCCCCGTATCAAAGCAAGTAAATGATGAATTATTTGCCGGTACAGTTAATATTAGTGGCGCTATTACAATGGAAATGACAAAAGCAAACGAAGATTCTCTTTTTCAAAAAATTATTCAATTAGTTCAGTCTGCTCAAGATGAGAAATCACCTGCACAGCAATTTATCGAAAGATTTGAAGGCACTTACGTTAAGGTTGTACTTATTGCAGTTGGTTTCATGCTATTCCTTCCACACTTTTTACTCGGATGGGATTGGAACACTACTTTCTATCGTGCGATGGTTTTATTAGTAGTGGCATCGCCTTGTGCACCTGTTGCTTCTATCATGCCAGCAACACTTGCGGCCATTTCAAATGGAGCAAAAAGTGGTATTTTGTTTAAAGGTGGCGTTCACTTAGAAAACGTCAGTGAGATGAAAGCAATTGCACTCGACAAAACTGGAACGCTAACACAAGGCAAGCCAGTTGTTACAGACTTCTTCGTTCGGGAAGATTTAGAATTGCACGCTACACTAACTACATTGGCAACGATAGAAGCGCAGTCCAATCATCCTTTAGCACAAGCAATTACAGCCTATGCCAAGTCAAAAGGAATTGGAAAGCTCCCTCATCTTCCTATTGAGGATAGAGCTGGCTATGGTATACAAGCGAACATCAATGGGCAAACAGTACTCGTTGGTAAACCTGACTTTGTAAATAAAGAAGATGCACTCGCATTCCATCATGGTATTGCAGAAACATTAGCAGCAGAAGGAAAAACGGTTATCTTTATGCGAGATGAAAAAGGAATTGCTGCAGCGGCCGCATTAAAAGACACCGTACGTGAGGAAGCGAAAGAAGCGATAAAACTTCTCCACTCATTAGGTATTAAAACAGTTATGCTCACTGGAGACAATGAAACAACCGCAAAAGTAATTGCGAAAGAAGCGGGAATCGATCATTATATCGCTGAATGTCTTCCGGAAACAAAAGTAGAACATATGAAGGTGCTTTTGAAAGAGTATAAATTTGTAGGAATGGTTGGAGATGGTATTAATGATGCTCCTGCACTTGCAACAGCGACGACAGGATTTGCGATGGGCGAAGGAACATATGTAGCACTCGAAACTGCCGATGTTGTCCTTATGAAAAATGATTTATCGAAAATTGCTTATGCCGTAAAAATGTCCCGTAAAATGCAACGAATTGTGAAACAAAATATTATTTTTTCTATCGCTGTCATAACCGTGTTAATCATTTCTAATTTCTTACAAGCGGTAGACTTACCTTTAGGAGTTATTGGTCATGAAGGAAGTACAATTTTAGTAATTTTAAATGGTTTAAGGATGCTAAATAGAAATGCGTAAAAAAGCAGAAGGGTTATTTCCCCTCTGCTTTTTCTATTGCTATTTTACGTTCTTGCGCAACAGCATTTATTTGACCACCTATTAATAGTAAAATTCCGGAGATGTACAGCCATAACATAAGTACAATGATCCCTCCTATACTACCATAAGTGGAAGAGTAATTTCCAAAATTACTAACATAGTAAGAAAAACCTAGAGATACGATAATCCATCCTACTGTTGCAAACAATGCTCCCGGTAATACACTACGTAAAAAAAGTTTTTGGTTTGGTACAATCCAAAACAATGCAATTAACACAATTAGCATAATTAGCGGAGTAATCGTCCATCTCAAGTTATTCCATAGTTTTATAAATCCTTCTTCAAAACCAAAATAAGAAAATAAGATAGTACCAATCTGTTGGCCGAACACTGGCAAGACAAGTGCTATGACAAACAAAACAATCATTAGTAATGTGAAGATAACGGATAAACCTCGTACGATAAAAAAAGGTCGAGTTTCGTCGAGATTATACGATCTATTTAATGATTTTACTATTGCATTCATTCCATTAGAAGCTGACCAAATAGTGCCGATAATCCCGAATGATAACAAACCACCATTTCTAGTTATTAATATATCTGAAATAGTATCTTCTATAAGAATATAAACATCCTGTGGAGCATAATTTTCTAGAAAGCGAAATACTTGCGCCTCTTCCAAATTTAAATATGGTAATAACGTAACAATAAAAATAAGTAAAGGAAATAATGATAATAAAAAGAAGTACGCAAGTTGAGCTGCTAATCCTGTTAAATCTGTTTTTTGAATATGTACGATTAAATGTTTAAAATACCCTTCCCATGTCGTTAGATCTTGGGGCTCTTCTATCTTTTTTTCTTTCTTTTTTATATGAAGAAATTTTAACTTACTAAACCAATTAGTCGAGGATGAAGAACGCTCTTCATCAACATGATTTTGATCCTGTTTATGTTTCACTTCATCCTCTCCTTCTATGTTCATTATTGTTTAACGATATGCTCATCCGTTTCAGGAACGACAATCGATTTGTATTCCTCTTTGGATTGCTCAAATGCTTCTTTCGTATCAGTTAAAAGTGTTTTGACTTGAGGTGTCATTTCTTTTACTTCATTTACTTTTTGCGATATGTACGTCGCATCAGAATTAATTTGTTCGTAGAATGATTTCCATTTTGTAAATTGATCTTCAATAGTTGTTATTAGTTCCTGTCTATTTGTACTGTAGTATTTTATTTGACGTCCGATACTTTTCGATTTATAGAGAACTGCATTTCTTGTCTTATTATCTAACATAGTTAATGCACCACCAATAAGAGCACCACATACTACGCCTTTAATAAATTTGCTTTCACCCATCTCATAACCTCCGTATGTAACTTGATATGTATTAATTATACCCCTGACTCGGAGGAATAAAACAACGTATTTCTTATTTAAATTTTAAAATTCTCTTGACTACGCCTCTAATTTATTGAATATTAGCAATAGGGGAAAATCTAATAGAAAGGGAAGAAAGGTTTATCGAATAAAAACTAGAAAAGGAGTTTTTTTAAAATGGAGAAGTTGAATGAGATTTTAGGCAGCATTTCTTCTGTCATATGGGGAATACCGCTCCTCATTTTAATCGTTGGGACGGGTATTTATTTAACAGTACGAGTAGGTGTACTACAAATAAGGTTATTGCCTGCAGCTTTAAAACTAGTATTCTCTAGAAATCATGACAAGTCGGCTGAAGGGGATATTTCTCAATTCCAAGCACTTACCACTGCTCTAGCTGCAACGGTTGGTACCGGTAATATCGTTGGGGTCGCAACTGCAGTTGTTCTTGGTGGTCCAGGTGCCATATTTTGGATGTGGGTTTCTGCATTCTTTGGGATGGCAACAAAATATAGTGAAGCTATATTAGCGGTAAGATTTCGCGTGAAAGACGCTAAAGGTCAAATGGCCGGTGGTCCGATGTACTATTTAGAGCATGGGCTTAAGCAAAAATGGCTAGCTGTATTGTTTGCAATTTTTGGTGCGCTTGCAGCATTCGGTATTGGTAACGGAACACAATCTAACTCTGTTGCTGGAGTTGTAAAATCGACATTTGGTTTAGAAACTTGGATTACTGGAGCGGTTCTTATGTTATTTACCGCACTTGTTATTCTTGGAGGTATTAAGTCAATCGGTAATGTAACAGCAATTTTTGTACCTATCATGGCGGTATTCTATTTAATAGCAGGTCTATTGGTTATGATTATGAATATTACTGCAATTCCTGACGCATTTGCTACTATTTTTAGAATGGCATTTTCCGGTGAGGCTGCTGTTGGTGGGGCAATTGGTGCCGCTATTCGATATGGTATTGCTCGTGGCGTGTTCTCCAATGAAGCCGGACTCGGGTCTGCTCCTATTGCTGCAGCTGCTGCAAAAACGGATTTACCTGGACGACAAGCACTTGTTTCGATGACACAGGTATTTTTGGACACATTCCTTATTTGTTCAATTACTGGCGTTACAATCGTCATGTCTGGTATGTACAAAGATACTAGTCTTGCTGCAAACGAGTTAACATCTGCATCTTTCGGACATTTCTTAGGTGACTTTGGACCATATGTTGTAGCGATTGGATTAATCTTTTTTGCTACTTCTACTATTTTTGGATGGGCTTATTACGGTGAAAAATGTTTCCAGTACTTATTTAAAAATCCTTCTTTATTGATCATTTATCGTATCGCATTTGTTATTATGGTACCTATCGGAGCTGTCGTTTCGCTTGATCTTATCTGGACTTTCTCCGATATCGCAAACGGCTTGATGGCGATTCCGAACTTAATAGGTTTACTTGGACTTTCTGGTATTGTAATATATGAAACAAAACGGATTCAAGAAAAGTTAAAAGAAGAAAAGGCTGCTGCTAAAGCTGCAAAGTCAATTTAGTATTTGACAATCGAACTTAGGCGTGAAATGATAAAGTTCTAATGTATGAAAGGTAGGAATACAAAATGAATTTATCAGAACCATCTGTTGAAAATGTTGCGTTTATGATTGAGACTATAAAAGAAAAGCTTCGTATGGTAAATGTCGATGCAATGAAATCCGAACATTTTAATGCATCTCAATATGAAGATTTAGTCTATCTATATGAAATGGTGAAAAAAAGAGATTCTTTTAGCCCAAGTGAAATGCAAGCTATTGCCGCTGAACTTGGAAGTTTACGCAAATAAAAAATTCCTTCCCAATGTAACGTTGGGAAGGAATTTTTTATTTTTTGACCGGACAAAATTATTTATTCAATTCAACTGCGATTTGAGCTCCAACTCTTGCATTGTTATACACAAGTTCGATGTTCGATTCTAATGATTTACCTTCAGTTAATTCTTTTACTTTTCCAAGTAAGAAAGGTGTCACGTCTTTCCCTTTAATACCGTTTTCATCTGCTTCTTTTAAAGCTGTATGGATGATGTCATTGATATAAGCTTCGTCTAATGAGAATTCTGCTGGAATTGGGTTTGCAATAATTGCTCCTCCGTTTAATCCTAGCTCCCATTTCACTTTAAGCATATCAGCCACTTCTTTAGGCTCGTCTAAACGGAAGTTAGCAGCAAATTGACTCGTTGCTGTGTAGAAAGCTGGGAATGCATCTGTTCCGAAACCTACTACTGGCACACCTTTTGTTTCTAAATATTCTAATGTTAATCCGATATCCAAAATAGATTTTGCTCCAGCGCATACTACTGCTACATTTGTAGAAGCTAGTTCTTCTAGATCAGCTGAAATATCCATTGTCGTTTCAGCACCTCTATGCACACCACCAATACCACCTGTTACGAACATTTTAATGCCTGCAAGCTCCGCACAAATCATCGTTGTTGCAACTGTAGTAGCGCCAATTTCTTTAGAAGCAACTACATATGCAAGATCTCTTCTAGATGTTTTTCTTACATTTTTACTTGTAGCAAGCGTTTCAAGATCTTCGTTTGAAAGACCGATTTTAATCTCGCCATCCATGATCGCAATTGTTGCCGGTACTGCTCCATTTTCACGAATAATTTGTTCCACTTTTTTAGCCATTTCTACGTTTTGTGGATAAGGCATACCATGTGAAATAATTGTTGATTCTAAAGCTACGATTGGTTTCCCAGCCGCCATTCCTTGTTCTACTTCTTGTGAGTATGATAAATATTGTTTCATAATCTATATTCCTCCATTTCATTTTTTAAACCGATTTTTGTAAGTTCCGTACGAACTGTTTCAGGGGACTGAAGTGTTTTATTGGCATTGACCATCCCTGTTTGTACCGCTTCGTTTATCAGGGCGCCTTCTAGCCATGCATGTAATGTTCCAGAAACAAATGCGTCTCCTGCTCCCGTTACATCTACTATGTCATCTGCATGTATTGCTGGTGCTATAGTTGTATCAATCTGCGGTCCAGCAACTACGACACCTTTGCTACCACCTGTTACAACTACTTGTTTTATTCCTTTTTCTACAAATAATTCTGCTGCTTTTTTCCATGAAGAGTCGTCTTCTATGGTCATTTGGAAATAAGTTTCCGCCTCATCTTTATTCGTTATTAACCACTCGATCCCTTCTAAAGACTCAGGCATTCTATTCATCTTAGGCGAAGAAACCGGAATAATTGCGAGTGGTATTTTATAACCTATTGAAATAGCTTGTACATATTCAATTACGTCTTTTGGACAATTCATATCAATGATTAGCAGTTGAGCATTCGTTAAATGTGTTTCTTGCTTCTTCAAATATTCCACTGTAAATTGATCGTAAATGTCCATGTTTGCTAATGCGAACAACATTTCTCCATGTGTATCTAATATCGCGGAGTATGTCCCTGTGTGATAATTTGATAATTTTTCAACAGAAAATAAATTCATCCAAGGGCTCGAAGCTTTTTCGATGGATTCATATTCCATGTCATTGCCTACTACAGTAAGCATGCGTACACTATGACCTAATCTTCCCAAGTTTTCAGCAATATTCCTTGCAACTCCACCAATGCTTTGTAAGCTAGTCGTTGGATTGGACGTACCCATTTGCAAGTTGCTTTTTACTATATATTTCCTGTCTACATTTGCTCCGCCAATACAAATAATTTCTTTGTTTTCAGGTAAAATATAGGCTCTTCCAGTTATCTTTCCACTTTTTATAAGCCCGGAAATAATATTAGCAACAGCAGGTCTAGACATTTGTAATTCATTTGCAATTTCTAACTGAGAAGCGTATGGATTCTTTTTAAGATAGTTCAAAATCTTAACTTCTTTTGAGTCCAACTAATTTCCTCCTTTCTTTCAAGAATCAAATTCACCTTGGCGTATTTGCGTCCAGACTTTTATCGACCACGCTCGATAAAATACCTTTAAAAGTCTGTGACATCCGCCGGAGGCTTCAATTTTATTCAGTTGGAGTTTTCTCCAGCTGAATAAGTTGAACTTTTGTTTTAATTATAAACTTTTGTTACGAAAAGTCAAAAGAAAAACTGACAACAAAAATTAGTTGTCAGTTAGTAGTATTACTGTGGTGAGTCATTTAATGTACCGTCTTCTAAAACACGTGGTTGAATAAGTACTTCGACTCTTCTGTTTTGAGCACGACCTTCCGCAGTATCATTGGAAGCTACAGGTCTAAATTCCCCATATCCTTTCGCACTAAAATAAAGGGGATCAATCGTATTATTTTCTACTAAAATTTTCAAAAAATTAACGGAACGCATAACACTTAGTTCCCAGTTAGATGAAAATTCAATACTTGATATAGGAATATCATCTGTATGTCCAGTAATAACAACGTTTCTAGGCGGATCAAATACGAGAAGATCCGCTATATCTTCTGCGATTTGTCGATACTCCGTCTTCACTTCCGCTTGTCCCATCTCAAACAATATATTATCCCGAATTGTCACTAACAAACCTTCATCTGTTAATTTAGTAGCAAATTGCTTTTCTAACGCATTCACTGCAATATATTCATCCACACTATCTTGAATACCTGCTAATGCTCGTTGGTCTTCTATATATGCAGAGCTTTCGTCTGACTCATTCGTCTTATTTGGTAATACTGGTACATCTAATGGAGACGGATTATCCATAAAACCCGTTCCACCATCGAAAATTTGGTTAAATACTTGCGACATCTTATCCAATTTCTGTTGATCTATCGTGCTTGTTGAAAAAAGTACGATGAACAACGCTAATAATAATGTGAGAATATCTGCATATGGGATAAGCCAAGACTCGTCCATATGTTCTTCCTCTCTATGCTTTTTACGCTTCCTTGCCAAGGCCATCCTCTCCGCTTCCACCTAAAATTTTCCTGCGGTCTGACATCGACAAATAAGAAGCTAATTTTTGTTCAATAACACGAGGGGAATCTCCTTCCAATACAGAAAGAATTCCTTCTAGCATCATCGTTTTTTGACGAACTTCTTGTTTGGATTTACGTCTTAATTTATTAGCAAATGGATGCCAAATTACATACCCTGTGAAAATCCCCATTAGCGTCGCAACGAATGCTGCTGAAATTGCAGCGCCTAACTTATCAATATCATTCATATCCTTTAAGGCTGCGATTAGGCCGATAACTGCTCCAAGTACTCCAAGTGTCGGTGCATACGTCCCTGCTTGAGAGAAAATAGAAGCCCCTCCCGCATGACGATCTTCTAAAGCGTCAATTTCTTCGGTTAATACATCTCGAATATAATCCGCATTTTGACCATCAATAGCTAATGTTAGTCCATTTTTCAAAAAGGAATCCGTTACCTCGGTAGACTTACTTTCTAAAGCAAGTAACCCTTCTCTACGAGCTAAATCTGCCCAACTAGAGAACATCTTAATAATTTCTGCATCTGATTCTAGTTTATTATCTTTAAAGAGTACCCCAAAAAGTTTAGGAACTCGTTTTAACTCACTCATCGGAAATGCGATAACAACTGCAGCTACAGTACCAAAAATAATGATAAAAATAGCAGCTGGATTTAATAGTGCGTCGGGTGTAACTCCTTTAAAAAACATTCCTATTAATAAGGAAGCTATAGCAACAATAAGACCAACAACCGTAGATATATCCAAATTCGTAACCTCCACTTTCTATTTCTGTACTTTATTTCGGCATTATTAATAAAATTTGAATATCAAACTTTCTTTTCAATAAGATAAGTTTATTAATATTGAACAATTTTCTACTTTTACTGCCAACGAATATTGTCATCTCATTCGTAAAACTGATACTATAAAAGTAAGTATAGAAAGGGAGTATGTATATGTCATCGTTTAAAACTAAATTAGAAAAATATGCTGCATTAGCCGTTGAAGTTGGGGTAAATATTCAACCTGGCCAAAAATTATACGTCGCGGCTTCGATTGATAGTGTGGAAATTGTCCGCTTAATCACGAAAAAAGCTTATGAAGTTGGGGCAGCGCAAGTATTTGTAGACTTTGCTGATGATGAGATTACCCGTTTACGCTATGATTTAGCTCCAAATGATTCTTTTGACTATTTCCCTTCTTGGAAAGTACAAGAGCGAGAGCTTTTAGCTGAAGAAGGTGCCGCATTTATGAGCATCATGAGTCAAAGCCCTGATCTTTTAAAAGGGGTAGATACAGCTAGAATTGCTGCATTCCAAAAAGCTTCCGGGCAAGCTTTAAGTAAGTATCGTCAATATGTACAATCGGATAAAATCAGTTGGACAGTAATCGCATCCCCATCTAAAGATTGGGCAAGCAAAGTATTCCCTGAACTTGCAGAAGAAGAGCAAGTACCGGCACTATGGGAAGCTATTTTCAAAGCAGTTCGCGCAGATTTAGAAGATCCAGTCGCTGCTTGGAAAGAGCATGATACCCTTTTACACACGAAAGTAGATTATTTAAACGATAAAAACTATCAAAAACTACATTATACAGCTCCTGGAACAGATCTAACAATTGAGCTTCCAAAAGGACATGTATGGTGTGGCGCTAGTAGTGTAAACGAAAAAGGCGAAGATTTCATGGCAAATATGCCCACAGAAGAAGTATTTACTGTTCCTTTGAAAACAGGTGTGGAAGGATATGTAGCGAGTAGCAAACCATTAAGCTATGGTGGAAATATTATTGACAATTTCACAGTCACTTTTGAGAAAGGTCGCATCATAAAAGTAGAAGCAGAACAAGGTCAAGACGTACTGGAAAACCTTGTTGCTACAGACGAAGGTTCTCACTATTTAGGAGAAGTTGCGCTTGTACCTCATGATTCACCAATTTCTAATTCTAATCTATTATTTTACAACACATTGTTCGATGAGAATGCTTCCAATCACTTGGCAATCGGAAGTGCATATGCCTTCTGTCTAGAAGGTGGCAAGAAGATGAGTCGTGAAGAGCTTGCAGAAAATGGCTTAAACGAGAGTATCACGCATGTAGATTTTATGATTGGTTCAGACAAAATGAATATAGATGGCATTAAAGAAGATGGATCTTTAGAACCTATCTTCCGCGATGGAAACTGGGCATTTTAAGACTATTTAGCGGAAGGCTTTGTTTCTAAATATTTCTTCTTACTTTTTCAAGAAAGATAAGCTATAATAATAGTATCATAACTAGTGAGGTGTTTAATAATGGGCTTATTCACAGTTACAGTTCTTGGTTTTGCAGTATGTATAGGAATTTCTGGTTTTACTATCCTACATTACTTCGCTAAGGGTATGAACTCTCATGATTCGATTTCAGTAGATCCTAAACCTTCTAAATAATCCAAACAACCGCATTTTATGCGGTTGTTTTTTTGTTTCCAATTGTTGATTTATTACTTTACACTTTTACATTTCGGGCTGCTTAAGACAAAATAATTGCTACACCATTACCTTAACTTCAGATTGTAGGGGTGTGACTTCGTCACACCCCTACAATCCTTCTGGGGAAATCATATGGCGGTATTTTGTCCTTCGCTCCCCAAAATTTGCATTTATGATACTAAGAAAAAGCACTAACGCCTGTCTCTGCCTCATTATAGCAAATGAGAACGATGAATGGAAAGACGCACATAATAGAGATAATGCATCTTAGACATTGTCGTCCCAATCTAAGTAAACTAGTTATTTTAAGAATTGGTTGCTTTCAATGACCGATTGGTTGCCCTAAGCCATTTACTGGATTCACATATTCGAAAAACCTGTATAAAATTTTGTTTTTAGCGAGTTGATACTGAATAAGTAAGCAATTTTCTTTGATTTTCGCTGCAGGCGTCGACTCCTGCCGGATGAGTGGGCATAATGAGACTTCACAACGTACGACTGCAGCGAAAATCATAGCGGTCACTAGTCAACGCGCTAAGACGCATTATCCCTATAATACGTACAATATGATTAAGTGGGCTTCAGATAATAAAGATGTCATTACGTCTCTTTTTCCTTTCATTTCGGTAACAATAGTATTTCAAATTTATGACAGAATAGTACTATTCAATTACTTTATCGACTCACTCTAATCATAAATAACCATTTCCTATTGAAATATAAGTAAACTTCCAACATATAACATATGGCAAACCTCTATTTATCTATTATACTTACTAAGTATCTAGACTTCAGTGCCTAGCGCCTTGGGGTCAAATGTGCCTGTCGATACTTGCTTATACTTTTATTGTACGATTGGATTGGAGGAACAAAAATGTTTTCAAACGCACATATTGGAATAGATTTAGGAACAGCAAATACATTAGTTTATACAAAAAGCAAAGGCTTACTTATAGATGAACCTACTGTTGTGGCAGTTAATACAAAAACAAGAGAAATAGTAGCTTTCGGTGAAGAAGCAAAGAAAATGATAGGAAAAACACCTATATCGATTGAGGTAATACGCCCACTTAAAGATGGAGTTATTGCGGATTTTGATATTACAACTCAATTATTAAAACTAATTATGCAAAAAGCTAGTAAAAAATTAGGTACAGCACTTAGAAAACCAACTGTCATCGTTTGTACCCCTTCTGGTGCAACTTCAGTTGAGCGCAGAGCTATTCAAGATGCCGTTCGACAAAGTGGAGCAAAAGAAGTGCAATTAATGGAAGAACCTGTCGCTGCAGCAATTGGAGCCGGTCTTCCTGTAAATGAACCAGTCGCAAGTATGATTGTTGATATTGGTGGAGGTACGACAGAAGTTGGCATTATATCTTTTGGAGGCGTAGTTGCTTCTAATACAGTTAAATCAGCAGGAGACCGAATGGATGAAGCAATTATCCATTTTGTTCGAAAAGAATATAATGTCATTATTGGTGAACCGACTGCTGAAAATATAAAGAAAACAATCGGTCATGCATTAGTGCCACATACGGTGGAACAAATGGATGTGCGGGGAAGAGATGTAGTAACGGGTTTGCCTAAAACTATTCATCTTTCTTCTACACAAATACAAGGAGTTTTGAAAGAATCTCTTGAAATTATATTAGAAGTAGTCCGTGCAACGCTTGAAATATGTCCTCCTGAACTTTCTGGAGATATCGTTGATCACGGAGTAGTGCTGACAGGTGGCGGAGCTCTATTAAAAGACATAAAAGAATGGCTTGCAACTGTTATTGAAGTACCTGTCCATATTGCCCCTGAACCACTGCAATCAGTAGCAATTGGAACTGGAAAAGCTTATTTTATGTCTACACGCAAACAAAAATTAGCAAAATAGTTTCGAAACAAATTACAAGCAATCTCCCTTCATTTGATATAAAATAAAAAGTAAATTAAATTCGAAGGGGTAATACTATGTCTAAGTTAGATGAAATTTTATCGTTTAATAAATCCTTTGTTGAAAACGAGCTTTACACACCTTATTTAACCACGAAATTTCCAGATAAACGAATTGTGATTTTAACATGTATGGATACTAGACTTACGGAAATGCTTCACAAATCCATGAACTTTAAAAATGGTGATGTAAAAATGGTAAAAAGTGCTGGCGCCGTTATTAATCACCCATTTGGTGGAATTATGAGAAGTTTAATCGTAGCGGTTTATGAACTTCAAGCAGACGAAATTTTTGTCGTTGGACATTATGATTGCGGCATGAGTGCAATCCAACCAGATAAAATCATAGGAAAAATGATTGACAGAGGTGTCGATCCTCATACTTTCGATGTTTTAAAATACTCTGGTGTGAATATGGATAAATGGTTAGAAGGCTTTTCAGACGTGCAAGAAAGTGTCTTACATAGTGTGGATATGATCAGAAACCATCCCCTTATTCTTCCAAGTATTCCTGTGCATGGTCTAATTATTGACCCCACAACGGGACGCTTAGACTTAGTTGCAAACGGTTCTATCGACAAGGATTAAATTATTTCCCGGGAAATCGACATGTTAAAAAGCCGGTTGTTCAGTAATGGAACAACCGGCTTTTTATTTTTTTATAAAGACTCTTACCTTTTCAATATTCTTCACTTAGTGAAGCATACATATAATGGTCTTCCCACTTACCATTAATAAATAAAAGTTTACGGAGTAATCCTTCTCGTAGAAATTCATTTTTTTCTAACACTTTAATAGACCCAAGATTACGTGGAGATACATATGCCTCGATGCGATTTAAATGAACATGCTCAAACCCAAAATTTTTTACCATATGTGCCGCCTCGGACGCTATCCCTTTTCCAACAAACTGTTCATCAATAGAATATCCAATTAGTCCACTTGAAAACGGCATTCTCTTTAAACTATATAACGAAATATGACCAATCATTTTATCTGTCGTATGCTCGAATATGCCAAAGCCAAATTCTCTTTTTTCTTCCATCAAAAGAAGTGATTCTCTAATTTTTTCTCTTTGAACGGTAGTAGTATAATAGTCATCTCGATGCAATGGTTCATAGATGGACCAATAGAATTTGTTTCGATAGACAAGATCTGCGAGGCTTGGTGCATCTTTTATACTTAATGTCCGTAAATAACAAGTATCTCCTTCTAAGTAAATCAAACTTTTTCACCCTTTTGCATTAGTAAATTGAATAAATTCGTTCACATCTTGAATGCAAAGGTTGATCCCTTTTATCCAAAACGCTTCATTCGTAATATCTTCCCCTAAATGCTTCATTGCTAGATCTTCCACCGTCATCACTGCTGTGTCTTGAAGTAAAGCAATGTATTTTTCCTCAAAGTTTGCACCTTCTGTAATGGCTTTCGCATAAATGCTTAAAGAAAATAAATAGCCAAACGTATATGGGAAGTTATAGAACGGTACGTCAGTAATATAAAAATGTAATTTAGAAGCCCAGAAATGTGGATGAGTTGTTTCCAGTGCATCTCCATACGCTTCTTTTTGAGCAGCTTCCATTAATTCATTTAATCTTGTTGCAGAAACTATTCCATTTTTGCGTTCTTCATATAATCTAGTTTCAAATAAGAAGCGTGCGTGAATATTCATAAAGAATGCAACACTACGTTGGATTTTGTCTTCAAGTAGAGCAATTTTCTCTTCATCTGTTTTCGCTTCTTTTACTGCTGCATCCGCAACAATCATTTCAGCAAATGTTGAAGCCGTCTCTGCTACTCCCATTGCGTATTGACGATTCATCCAATGTACTGGTCTTAAAGCATATGAATGAAAAGCATGTCCCAATTCATGAGCAAGCGTCGAAACATTAGACATAGATCCACTATATGTCATGAATATACGAGATTCTTCTGATACTGGCATTCCCGTGCAAAAGCCTCCTGGACGTTTGTTTGGACGATCTTCCGCTTCAATCCAACCATTTTCAAAAGCATGCCTTGAAAAGGCTGCAAGTTTAGGACCGAACTCTTTGAAATGCTTCAAAATAAACGCTGCACCTTGTTGAAAATCCATCTTTTCAGTTGAAGCACTAATCGGTGCATCCAGATCATACCAATGGATTCTTTTTTCGCCTAGCATTGCCGATTTTCTATGTAAATATTCGACGAATGGCGCTTTATTTTTGGAAATAGCTCCCCACATTGCATCTAGTGTTTCTTGTTTCATGCGGTTGATTTGCAAAGGTTCTTGTAATACCGAATCCCAACCTCTTTTTTCATATACAGCTAGACGGAATCCAGCAAGGTGGTTAAGTGTTTTAGCGAAAAAGTCCTCTTTCTCTGTCCAAGCAGCCTCCAGTGCATCAAAAGAAGCTTTCCTAATGGCAGCGTCCTCATGTGAGCTTAAGTTATTCGCTTGTCCCACAGATAACTCTTTTTCCACTCCGTCCACAGTTAGCTTGATACGAATGTCCCCTACTAATAAATCGTATAGCTGGCCCCAAGCATGATATCCATCAACACTAAGTGTTGTTATCATATCTTCTTCCTTTTCAGAGAGCATTTTCTTCGCTTCTTCTCTCCATTCATTTAATACAAATGCAAAGTTAGACAGTTCTTTTGTTTGAAGCAAATCCCGCCACACTGACTCTTCTGTCTGGCCAAGTACTTGTTGGATAGTAAGCATGGAGGAAGATAACTTTGCATATAGAGAACCTACTTCTCCTTCTAGTAATGCAGCTTGTTTATCCGTTATGTCTTGTGCTAAGAAACAGCCGATTACTGCCCCACCTTCGGATAAATTCACTGCAATATCCTTCAACTTGTTAATAGTATGCACTATTTGATCTACCTCTTGAATAGACGATGGTGTACAAAAGCTTTTTAGTTCCTCTTCAAAGGTTACCAATTTGTTTTTTACTTCATCCAAGTGCTTTCGAAGTGCAGTAGAACTACTCCCCCCCACAAAAAAGGAATCTAGATCCCATACCATTGAATAAGTTTGTTCAATCATTCAAATCTTCCCCCTATAAAGATAATTTAGTTAGAAATCTAGTATACCATGTTTTTAGTTATCCGATTATGCGGTTTTCGTCACACAATATTCATAATTGTAATTTGTCGTACGTTTATTTCAAAGGTATACTTACTATATAGAAGGAGGAGATCGAATGGTCAAAATAATCCTTTTGATTTTAAGCTTAATCTCTACAATCACTGTACATATACTTGCAAACACACTTCCTATAAATGGACAAACAACTGAAAGTATTTTAAATAGACTTCCTCTATTTTTCACACCTGCCCATTATGTATTTTTTATTTGGATAATTATTTATCTATTATCGGCAAGTTGGATTTGGAATAGCATAAAAGAGTATCAGGCTACTCGACAACTCCCTTTAAAACGAGTTTTACTCTTCGCCATTACTTCTATTTTTCATATCACATGGATTCTTTTTTGGCATTTTGAGCTGTTTAATTACTCTCTAATTTCCATGTTTGTATTACTTGGAACCTTATTTTTACTTTATATGACTTATCCAGTAAAAGAACAAAATTGGATGAGCAGATTACCTATTTCTATTTATTTTGGATGGATTATCATTGAAATGTTTATCAATCTTGATTATCTTTCAACTTACTATGAATTCAGTGGCTTAGGAATTACAAAGTCACTGTGGACGGTTATTTTCTTAACTATCGCCACAGCTATCGCCCTTCATTTCCGATATCATTACGAAGACCGTGCGATTGTAGTAGTTTTTATTTGGACGTTTTTAGGACTAGCTGTTCGTCACCTGTTTAACGAGTTACTCATATCAACTGCTTCCTTATTTTTAAGCAGCGTGCTTGTTGCAGGCATATTTTTCATCAAAAAAACGCCATCGAAAGAATGACTTCGATGGCGTTTTACTTATTTGTTAATCTAATTTTGTTAATAGAATAGGTCCTTCTTTTGTTACAACAATTGTATGCTCGATTTGAGCAACTAGTGATTTATCGGGTGTGACGAACGTCCAGCCATCCCCAGATTCTACAATATGTTCTGCTTTTTCGGAGATAAATGGCTCCACTGCAAGCACCATACCTTCTTTTAAAATGGTAGGGTCCCATGCGTCATAATAATTTAATACATGTTGCGGCTCTTCATGAAGTGACTTGCCAATACCATGTCCCGTTAAGTTCATAATAACGTGTAAACCATTGTCTTTTGCTTCTCTTGCCACTGCTTTTCCGATTTGGTTTAAGCGAGCACCTGTTTTCACTTTTAGCATCGCACGGTTAAAAGCACTTTCGGCTACTGTACATAGTTTTTCTTTTTCTGGATAACCATTGCCAACTACAAAAGAGATCCCTGTATCCGCAAAGTACCCATCATACGAACCTGATACGTCAATATTGACTATATCGCCTTCTTTTATGACACGTGAACCAGGAATACCATGGGCAACTTCTTCGTTTACACTTATACAAGTGTATCCCGGGAAATCATATTCTCCTTTTGGTCCTGAAATTGCACCTGTCTCAGCGAACATTTTGCCTGCAATTTCATCTAGCTCTTTCGTTGTAACACCAGGTTTTGTTGCAGCCTGCATCGTATCGCGTACTTCTGCCACAATTCGACCAATTTTTTTTAACGCTTCTAACTCTTCATTTGTTTGTACAATCATTTATATAAGATCCCTTCTCCATTAACTGTACAATAATCATATCATATTTATACTCTATTCGGCAGTAAAAGGCGTGGTGCTTTTACGAATAACACAGTACAAATAAATGCCGCAACTAAAAATACTGGGATCATATAAGTAGAGTTATAAATGACTGAATATAAAATAGGATTTTGATCTCCAGCATATTCACTAAAAAATAGAATACCTGAAGTTACATGTGCCAAATAACGAAGGAATGCTGCAACAAATGTACCAGCAATAACTGCTGTAATCATTTTCTTTGTATCTTTGTTTTCCAAAGCTTTCATAAACGCAGGTCTAAAGAAACCAGCAAATCCTGCCACCATAAATGCGATAAAATAATCGATTCCTACTTGTAAAACAACAAATATAAAAGATAATGGCGCAAAATAGGCATTGCCTGTTGCTACTTGCAATAAACCAATCAAAAATCCGGTGACTAGTCCTGCAACAACTCCACGCCTGAAAGCAATTAAAATGACTGGTACAAGTACGAACGTAACAGATCCACCTTGTGGCATACCAAACCCAATCAGGTCTAATACATATCCTAAAGCTGCAAAAATAGCTATTTCCACTAATAATAATACACGTTGATTTCTCATTGTAATCCCCTTTTTTTGCCCACAAAAAAACGACGCCCGGGATAGACCCAGACATCGCGCGATTGTCAGTTTCCATCCACATCCCTACGCAAGCTTGAACTTACAGGTTCGAAGGGTACAATCTCAGCCGCGTAAGCGACGCCCCTTGTGGTTATGAATTATTTAGTTCGAATTCATTGTAGCCCAATAAAATTAAGAATGCAACCTCTCTTTCTTCATTGGTATACTTATAGAAACAATCACAGCTGTTGATTATAAGGAAAATGTGTCGTAGTGAGTTGACTAGTGACCGCTATGATTTTCGCTGCAGTCGTACGCTTTCCGCCGGGTGAGCGATGAGCCTTCACCGCCGCTTTGGCGTACGTTGTGAAGTCTCATTTTGCCCACTCATCCGGCAGGAGTCGCCGCTTGTAGCGAAAATCAATAAAAATTGCTTGCTTATTTAGCATCGACTCGCTAAAAACAAAATCTTATACAGGTTTTTCGAATATGTGAATCCAGTAAATGGCTTAGGGTAACCAATCGGTCATTAAAAGCAACCATTTCTATTCCGAAAGCAATCAGAACAGCATGGGAGCAACCAATTCTTAAAATAGCTAGTTTACTTAGATTGAGACGACAATGTCTAAGATGCATTTTCCTTATATAGCGAACCGAAATATAAAAATCTAAGCCATCTTCTTTTTTATCAAAAGAAAGAAGATAGATAGCAACAGAATGGAGAAATAATAGATAGTGGAGGGGTTACTCAAATGATAGAGTTATTGAAAGATTTAATTCGTATTAAAAGTGATGATATGGAAGGTGCGAATGAAGCATTGTTATTCTGTAAATTTTGGCTCGAAAAACGTGGTATTACTCCAACAATATATGAATATGACGATAAACTTATGCTCGTTGCAGAAATAGGTAGTGGGGAAGAATGTATTATATGGAATGGGCATGTGGATGTTGTCCCCGGTAATCCTGAACAATTCATACCTTTTGTAGAAGGCGATCAGTTATTTGGAAGAGGATCTGCCGATATGAAAGCAGGGTTAGCAGCTATGATGCAAGCTTTCTACGAGCTTTCATTAAGTCCTCAAAGACTTACGAAAAAAGTACAATTGCATATTGTGACAGATGAAGAAACGTCTGGAGATACATCGAAATTTCTCGTCGATCAAGGCTTTCACGGTGATTTCGTCATTTGCGGTGAACCGACACATTTACATATTGGGCTACAAGCAAAAGGGATAGTTCAATTAGATGTCATACTAAGAGGGAAGTCTAGCCATGGAAGTCGCCCTTGGGAAGGGGTCAATGCGATTGAGCAGGCATTCCTATTCGATCAGGAAATACGCAAAAGTTCTTTTTTAACAGCAAGTAATGCATTTTATGATTATCCATCTTTAAACTTGGCGAAAATACATGCAGGGGAAAGATTCAATGTTGTACCTGACGAATGTATTATGTCTTACGATATTCGCTTTGTTCCTGGACAACATGCAGTAGATATTATAAAGGAAATAAAATATACAGCTAGCAGTCTCTTTCCATATAGTGAGGTACTAATCCATTCTACAGCCCCTGCTGTAACGACAGAAGAAAACGATATACATGTAAAAAAACTACAACAAATAACGTCACATTTAACGAAACGGACAATTAATTTATTTGGTCAACATGGCTCCGCCGATACTCGTTTTTATGCAGAAAAAGGTGCTGGTGCAATTGAGTTTGGACCGAGTGGTGGGGATTGGCATGGGGAAAAAGAATATGTTTCCATCTCATCTGTAGAGAGATTTAAACAAATTTTAGTTTCATTTATTTTGAAATGAAACTAAAATAGAAAGGAGATACAATTCATGGATAATAGTAAAATGTTAAGTGCACTATCCTATTTTAGCGTATTATTTGCACCATTCATTGTACCGATTATCGTCTTTTTTGTTTCGCAAGACAAAGAAGTTAAGTATCATGCAAAAAAGTCATTAATCTCACATATTATTCCAGTCATTCTCATGATTGTTTTGTTTATTATCATTTTTGCAACGGTCGTTCCAGCTTCGTATTCTATGAGCATGACCTTTGAACAACCTTCTTTTTGGATGGCATCCGGCCCTTTAATATTTATTCTTTTATATGCAATCGTTTATATTATTGTTTTAGTATGGAATATCATACAGGGTATTCGCGTGTTAAGATAATGTTTATGATACACTCATAGTGGGAATATAGACAACATAGAGAAAAGCTAGGGAGAGATCATGATGAAAGTAAAAGCGATCGTAAAAACTGCAATCAAATTAGCTCCAATCGTCCTTCCGATTGTAAAAAAAGCAATACAAGCTAAAAAAACGACGAAATAAATAATCAAAAGCTGTCTCCGTTTTTTTAGGAGACAGCTTTTTAAATATATGGTGTTAATTCTGTTAGCGACAAATAATTATCGAAACCGTCTATTCTGGAAACTGGCGATGTTACCGCTTCTTTTTGGCTGTTTAAAATTTCTTCAAATGTTAACGGATTAGGAAGTGGTAGCTCATTTGGACGCACTTGTAAGCGTTTATTATATTGCTCGAAAAATGCGTTTGCCATTATACGATATCCTTCCATGGAAGGATGCACATCCGCTGGGTTCGGAATAAGTTCTTTTGCTTGGGATGCAAATGCTTCTTCTACAGATACAAATGTAGCCCCATTATCTTCTGCTTGCGTTTTTAATATCGCATGCAATGTATTCAATTCTTTTTGAACACCTTGTTTTTGCGATTCATGGACATGTGGGTAAGCAAAATAATAACCCATTACATAGATTTTTGCTTTCGGAGCAGCTTCTTTCACTTCTTTTATAATTTCGGTGATGTTTTTTCGCACATTATTTAGTGCAAAATCCGCCGAAATCTGTTGATATGAAAGCGAGCCGTTCGATGGGTTTGCTTGCACCAGTCTTAGTAAATCATTTGCACCTGCAGAAATTGTAACGAGCGTCGCATTTTGTAATAATGCTTTTGCTTCTTCCGACTGTACGGTGGATAATACATCAGCAGTAGTAAACCCAGGAAAAGCCAATTCTTTCGAATAAAAAGCAAGCTGACGCGAACGTTTCAATTCCCCAGCGATTAAATCTGCATATCCAGCATCAATTGCACGATTTGGGGTTTGTCCCGCCGCCAATGAATCACCTATCGCAATATATACTTCCGGGCTTTTTGCTTCGACAGATAAAACCGAAAAAGGAAGCAGTAAAAAAACGATTGTAATAACCCATTTCTTCATGCAATGTTTCACTCCTTAAAATGCCCATGTACCTTTTCGGAAAATAGGCTCCATTGTGCCATCTTCTAGTTCACCCATAATATCCATATCTGCGCTACCAATCATAAAATCTTCATGGACAATAGACGTATTAAGACCGATTTGTTCTAGGTCTTCATGAGATAACCCGCGGGCTCCCTCCACACAAGTTGGATAAGCTTCACCGATTGCAAAATGATTGGAAGCATTTTCATCAAATAATGTGTTGAAGAACAATACATTCGATGCAGATATAGGTGATTCATGCGGAACTAATGCAATTTCTCCTAAATACTTAGCACCATTATCAGTTTGTGTTAGTTCTTGTAAAAGCTCTTTACCAATTGATGCCTCTATTTTAGTAATGGCACCATTTTCAAAAGTTAACGTGAAATCATCCACGATATTTCCTTGATAGACGAGTGGTTTCTTATTTTTCACATAGCCATTCACACCAGTTTTTAGCGGAGCTGTATACACTTCTTCTGTTGGCATATTTGCTATATAAGCAACACTTTGCTCATTTTTACTAGCCCCTGTTAACCATATATGGTCTTTAGGGAGCTCTACTTGGATGTCAGTACCTTCTGCTTTATAATGGAGCTTTTTAAAACGCTTTGCATTTAAAAGTGCTGCACGACTTTCCAAGTTATCAATATGTTCTTTCCACTTTTGTACTGCTGTACCTTCCCCGACTCTCACTACTTTGAAAATAAGCTCCCATAGAGCTTCCATTTGACGTTCCGCATCTAACTTTGGGAAAACTTTAGCTGCCCATTTTTCAGAAGGGATGGCGACGATAGACCAAGTAATGACATCATTCATCACTGCTTTACGATAATTTTCTAAAGCTTTTCCAGCTGCCTTTTGAAAATTAGAAATTCTGTCAACGGAAACGCCTTCCAATAAATCTGGGTTGTCTGCGTCAATCCATAATAATGCACCTTTGTTTTCGATTAACTCGTCTCTTTGCATTGCTAGCCATTTTGGATATTCATGAAATGCTTCCTCTGGAGCTAAATCGTAAAATGCACGTGCATTTACTTCGTCTGTATAGTTTACGTCTACTCGTTTTGCTCCTGCTTCATACGCTTTTTTTACGATAAGCCTAGTAAACTCGATTGTATCTGTTGTTGTCCCAATTAATAAAGGCTGATCCTTTTGAATGTTTAAGCCAACTTTTACAACTAGCTCTGCGTATTCTTCTAGTTTTTGTTGGAAATTCATCTTTATTTCCCCTTTTTCTCTACTGTTTTAGAGTTTCCTTCTATTAATGCACCGCGGTGCCAGATTTTTTGAACCGGTTTGCTTGGAAGTTCTTTTGTCCATTTTTTATACGTTTTTTCATCCGAATAAGTTAATAAAGTCAATACTTCCCCATCTTTTCCTGCACGACCAGTGCGGCCAGAACGATGTAAATATTGTTCGATGGAATGTGGTACATCCACATGGATAACATGTGTTAACCCAGAAATATCAAGACCACGTGCGGCAACATCCGTCGCTATTAAAATGCTTACTTTTCCATTTTTAAAATCGTCCAATGCTTTTTTACGCTCATCTTTTTTCATTTCTGAATGAAGTGAGACGATCGGTGCATCTCTATACGACAATTTGGAATCTTTCATTAGTAACTGGTCTAAACTATTTACAAATGCAAGTCCCTTCATGCCTTTTATATGCGAGAGTCTTCTTAAAAGATCTGTTTTATCCCTAGGCTCTGCTTTAACGAAACTATGGATTACCTCACCTTTTGAAGGAATTTCCTCTGCCGATACTTGAATTCGAATAGGACTATTCATCATTCTTTCTGCTACTAGTTCAATTTCATCGGTAATCGTAGCAGAAGTAACAACAAGCTGTCTTTCTACAGTTGCATCAATTAAGCCTTTAACAGTCGTACGGTGTTCCCTACTTAATAGTTGGTCCCCTTCATCTAATACGATTGTTTTAATTTCATGCATTTTAAGTTTTTTCGTCTTTACAAGTTCTTGCAGTCGCCCCGGTGTTCCTACAACAATCGTTGGCTTTTTTTTCAGCGTGTCAATTTGTCTTTGAATATTGGCTCCACCAATTAATTGTGCAACGGTAATGTCAGTACCTGCAATCCACTCGCGAAAAACTTCAATAATTTGCATGCCGAGTTCTTGAGAAGGAACAACGACTAATGCTTGTACTTGTTTCTTCGTAGGATCTACCTTTTGTAAGATCGGAATAACATATGCTAACGTCTTTCCTGTTCCAGTTGGAGATTCTGCTACTATATCTGATCCATCAAGCATATGCGGGATTAGTTTTGTTTGTATTGGCATCTCAAATGAGAAATTTGCTTTCGCCCATTTCTCTTGCAATGGTTTATTTAAATTTTGTAAAAAAGTCAAGTTTTATTCCACCTTATCTATGTTTGATTCAAGTGTACCACACTTTTATTATCGGCAATTAGTGTTTCATAATTGTTAGAATTCATAAAAAAAGTGCCTTTATATCGGCACTTTTTAGCTTTCTTCTTCTTCTGCTATATATTCTTTCATTAGTTCATAATAATTTAGTTGGTACAATTGTCTTCCATCAATTTTAAATACACCTTTATTCACAAGATCCTCTATCATATTATCTCGTTTTTCTTCCATTTTTGTTTCTTTCATTTGCATGTTCATAGTTGTCTCCTTGTATAGTTAGTACATTGTATACTTACCCCATTCAAGAAAGTTTTAAACTACTTTTTTAAATGCTTTTGTGAAAGTTGGAAAACTCCTATGGATGAACAAATAACATACATACCCTAAAAACGCACCTAACGTATTCAGCCAAAGATCGTCCACATCGCTGCTCCTATTTTGAGGAATTTGCGTAATTTCAATAAAAAGCGATATACATAATCCGATGAGTACTGTATTCGGAAAATACACCATCCTTCTATAAAGTAAAGGCAATAAGAAACCAATCGGCATAAACAAAATAATGTTTCCGAGAAAATTAATATAAAAAGGTTGCCAAAATCCTAAATACACAATAGCATTATACGTCTCTTTTACAACACGAAACAGCTGTAAGTTTACGCCTGTTCCATAAACCTGTCCTGCTCCTGGCTTTGGAATAATTGTTTGTGAAAACAATCCGATGAGCACACATATGAGCAGAAGAAAACCGATTTCATGCAAACTTTCCTTTAATTTAAATCCCCTTTTCTTCCAACGAGCAATACGCCAAATAATTACTAATGGAAGAGCTATCCAAATAAAAAAGAACATATCGTCCAAGTAAGCAATAATAACATTCATTTATTCACCTGCTAACAAATCCGCTAAAAATTTTTCACGATGATCTAAAAAGTACTTTGTTATTTGGTAATGACCTGTCATTTCATATTCCACTTCTTCAATTTTCCCATGATCAAAACTAAGAATAGTAGCATTAGGGTATCCTAAAATAATCGGTGAATGCGTGGCGATGATAAATTGACAATCTTCTTCCTCCACAAGATCATGCATAATGCGTAAAAAAGATAGTTGCCTTTGTGGTGACAATGCAGCTTCCGGCTCATCCAATAAGTAAATAGCACGTCCATTAAAGCGATTTAAAAATAAAGAAAGAAATGATTCGCCATGTGATTGTTCGTGCAAAGATTTCCCTCCGTAGCTATCTAAAATCCCCGAACGCTCCCTTTCCAGTTCATCAATATGAGAAGCAAATTGATAAAATGATTCTGCGCGCAGGAAGAAACCATTCGTTACTTTCGGCATCCACGACAGTCGAATATGTTCTCCTAGTGCGCTTTCGGCAGCATCTACTTCATACAAATTATTTCTGCTTCCACCCGCCATATTAAACTCACAATTATCCGCAATACCTTCCAATAAGGTCGATTTTCCTGTGCCATTTTCGCCTACTAAGAAAGTTACACTACTTGTCAGTTCAAGTTCAGTTAAATTTTTGATCGTTGGAATCGTAAATGGATACTGATTCTCTAAGCCACTCTTCAATATCGAAACTTTATTCAAAAACATATGTATCCCCTCCTACTCATACTATCTATTAATAACTTCGAAAGGCTGTGAACCTTGAATCTACCCACTCGCATTGAAACAAAACATATCTTTAAACATTCGCCAAGTGTAAATGTGTACTATCCTATTGTAACTAACTTATCCCATCCGCATATAGAAAAAAAGATTAATGCCGATATTATTACACTTTTGAACAAGCTTTTAATTGAACAAGGATTTTATAATGAAAATTTAGTAGAGATGATCGGCTACTTTGAAATAAAAAATAATCAACGAAATATTTTAAGCTTATCATTGATCGTATACGCTTTTACCGGTGGTGCCCACGGACTAACTATTTGCAAGTCTCTAACTTTTGACGTCACGACTGGTAAGCAGTACGCTCTAAAAGATTTATTTAAACATGAAAGCGATTATATTAAAACATTATCTGAAATAATTAAACAAAAAATGGTCTCATGGGATGTCCCATTATTAGAAGAATTTAAAGATATACGACCCGACCAAGACTATTATATTGCCGATCATAGTCTTGTCATTTATTTTCAAGTGTATGAACTGACGCCTTATGTATTTGGTTTTCCTTATTTCCCAATCGCGATTAAAGATATAGAGGATATCATTCGACCGGACAGTCCACTCGATAAAATGCTACCATTTTAGCTCGTTCGACTTTTTATTATTTTATTCGCTCATTAAGATATGCTTGTAAGAATAGAATTTAAAAAAGGAGTGATAACTGTCAGTTTATTTGTTACGAGATCATTAGATGAAGTTCGCTTTTGGTCAAGGATTATGAAAGAACATGCACTGTTTTTAAGTCTTGGTTTTAGTTTCGATGATAAAAAACTTATTCAAGAAGCGCAAGATTTCGTGTCTTTATTTGAAAGAATTGAAGAAAAGCTGAATACGTATTCTCCACAGTCAGACCCAGAGGAAATTAGAAGATTTAATATTCAAGTATACCAAGCAGCTACAGCCATATGGGCATATAAACGAAAAGTTCTAGGGCTCATTTTGCGCTGTGAAATTACTTCTAATAACTATGCTCTCTTAGTTGATCATACAAGTAGAGAAGCGGCGTATTTTGTAAACCGCTTAAAAGAGTTAAATGCAGGAATTGTGGAACCACAAGCAACCGATATTATTAGAGAAAATGTTTTCTTCCTAAAAATTATGGCAGACCATTCTAAATTTATAGGCCACCTGTTAGATCCTTCCGAAAGAAAGTTAGTAGATCAGGCACGTGATTTCAGTCATGATTTTGACCAGCTTGTTTTTCAAGCAATCGATTTAGATTCCATGCGTCCTCAATCAGAAACTGTCCCTATTTTGGATCAATTTCTCGATCAAAACCGTGTATCTGTTGTATCACTTAGGGACTTTAAAAAAGCTGCAAGGGATTTAATAGAGGCTTGTCGTATTAAGAGCAATATTCACCCACTTCTTGCAGATCATGTATTCCGAGAAGCAGAAAGATTTCTTCATATTATTGATATGTATGAGAATACTCTCCTATCAAACAATTAATATGATTAAAATTGATTGGCTCTAGTGACAGTCTCCCTTCACTACGGTAAAGTATTAGGTAGGATAGTGAAGGGGGATATTAAATTGAAAGCAATATTTTTCGACTTAGACGATACATTATTATGGGATAAAAAAAGCGTGGAAACAGCATTTCAAAAAACTTGCGCGTATGCAACCACAAAAGTAAATGTCGATGCAGCGTCACTAGAACTGGCCGTTCGAGAAGAAGCAAGCGCACTGTACGATACATACGAAACACGTCCTTTCACACAAATGATTGGCATTAATCCGTTTGAAGGACTATGGGGAACTTTCGACGACCCAAGCGAAGATTTTCAAAAAATGAAAGCAATCATTCCCGAATATCAAACACAAGCATGGACAAGAGGATTAAAAAAGTTAGGCATTGAAGATGAAGCTCTTGGCATGGAGCTCGCTGCTTATTTTCCAAACATGCGAAAAGAAAGTCCTTTTATATATGAAGAAACTTTTGAAGTGCTTGATCAGTTAAAAGGAAAATATACACTTCTTTTAATGACAAATGGTTCGCCAAGCTTACAAAACACTAAGTTAGAAATATCACCAGAAATTGCGCCATACTTCGACCATATACTCATCTCCGGGGCATTTGGGAAAGGGAAACCAGATCCATCGATATTTGAACACGCGCTAGATTTAGTTGGAATTACAGCGGATGAAGCACTTATGGTTGGGGATAATTTAATGACCGATATACTTGGTTCTTCCAAAGTCGGCATGCATTCCGTTTGGATCAATCGAGAAAAAAAACAAGCAAGTGCGGAAGTAATACCTACTTATACGATTGAGAACTTACGAGAGCTTTTAGCGATTATTGAATAAAGTGAAAAGCTAGTCCAGGTTTTGTTTAGACCGGGACTAGCTTTTTTAATGGGTTTCGTTTGGATATGTGCCGATAAGCACCATTTATGTCCGTAACGGTGTGTTTAATTACAAATCAATTGGTGTAGCATCATAAATATCTGCTAAGCCCTTCAATTGTTCCACACCAGTCTCTTCGACATGTTTATCGATAGAAAGCATCATGATCGCATCTCCACCAACTTCAGAACGTCCAACTTGCATCCCCGCAATGTTAATACCTTCCGTTGCTAAAAGTGTTCCTACGCGACCGATAGCACCTGGTTGGTCTTTATGGCGAATAAACAATAAATAACCTTCTGGCACAACATCTACAACAAAATCATCTACACGCACAATTCGAGCACCTAGACCGTTTAAAAGTGTACCGGATACTTTACGAGTTTCTGTAGCTGTTTTAACTTCCACTGTGATTAAGCTAGTAAACCCTTTAGACTTCGTCGTTTTATGTTCATTTACAACAATTCCAATTCGATCAGCAAGGAATTTAGCATTTACATCATTGACAGACTCACCTAATTTACTCTTCAATAGACCTTTCACAGCATTTCTTGTCAGAGGGCCTACTGTCATATTAGCTAGTTCACCAGAGTAGTAAATATTTAATTCTTCCGCCACTCCTTCTGCTAAGTCACTTAAAAATGCTCCAAGTTTTTCTATTAGGTTAAAGTATGGTTCAATTTTTGCCATAACATCTTTTGGTACAGATGGGAGGTTTACTGGGTTCTTTACTACTCCACCTTGTAAAAAGCTCACGACATCATGAGAAACATCCACTGCAACGATTTCTTGTGCTTCTACTGTGCTTGCACCTAAGTGTGGTGTTGCGATTACTTGTGGAAGCGTAAGTAGCTTATGATCTAAAAACGGCTCTTCTTCAAACACATCTAAAGCCGCTCCCGCTACTTTTCCTTCTACAATCGCATTGTACAACGCATCTTCGTCGATAATGCCGCCGCGTGCACAGTTGACAATTTGCACACCGTCTTTCATTTTTTCAAATGCTTCTTTATTAATCAGATGACGTGTTTCCTTGAGAAGTGGTGTATGCACCGTGATAAAATCAGCAGCTCTGATTACATCATCAATCGTCCCAAATTGAACGCCTAGTTTTTCTGCTTTTTCTGGTGTTAAAAATGGATCATAAGCAATTACATTCATTCGTTGACCTTTTGCACGTGCTGCTACTTCAGCACCTATTCTTCCTAGCCCAACTACACCTAATGTTTTGTTTTTAAGTTCTACACCAATAAAAGATTTGCGATCCCATTTTTGGTTTTTCAATGCATGGAACGCTTGTGGAATATTGCGAGCTAGTGACATAAGCATAGCAACTGTATGCTCAGCAGCTGAGTTGGTATTACCATCTGGTGCATTGACAACGATAATTCCACGTTCTGTTGCTGCAGGTAAATCGATATTGTCTACCCCAACGCCAGCACGACCGATGATCTTCAAATTCGTACCTTTTTCAATAATTTCACGGGTTACTTGGGTCTGGCTACGAACGAGTAATGCATCAAACTCTCCAATTCGTTCTCCGAGTTCCTCCGGTGTTAAATTCGTTTCTATAACAATATTAAAACCTTCCGCTTGTCTTAAAGGATAAATACCATCTTCACTTAGTGGATCACTGATTAGTATATTGTATGTCATTATTTATTCTCCCCTTCATTTAAATAGATTAGTTGTGCTGCTGCTGTTGCTTTTCCAAGTTCAATATCTTTTCCGATTTTCTTTAATACTATTTCGACTGCACTTATAATTTGAAGCACATCTGCAGGAGAGCAGTATCCCATATGGCCAATGCGGAAAATCTTGCCTGTTAGATGTTGTTGACCGCCTGCAATGGAAATAGCAAATTCTTGCTTTAATATTTTTCGGAATTCCTCTGCATCAAAATCTTCCGGCTGAACGGCAGTTACCGTTGGTGAAGCATCTTCATCCGTTGTTAATAATGGAATATCGATTGCTTTAAATGCAGCTCGAGTCATTCTTTTTAACAAATCATGACGACTGTATACATTGTCTAATCCTTCTGCCTCTATTAAGGTAAGCACTTGTTTTAGACCAAATAGTAAGGAAAGTGCAGGAGTGAAAGGTGTTGTATCTTTCAATAAGTTGTCTCTGTACTTCTTTAAGTTTAAGTAAAATCTTGGTTGCTCATTTTCCTCGATAACTTTCCATGCACGTTCACTAGCGGCAACAAATGTTAAGCCAGCTGGCAACATGAATGCTTTTTGAGAACCGGTTACCATTATATCGATTCCCCACTCATCCATTTTCGTTTCAACCCCACCCACACATGAAACACCGTCTACAACGACTAATGCTTCTGACACTTCCCGAATTGCTTTCGCAAGCAGGTCAATCGGATTAAGTACACCAGTAGATGTTTCGCAATATGTAGAGAAAACAGCTTTCACTTCTGGATGCCCTGCCACATAAGCTTTTATTTCTTCTGGGTCTAATGCTTTCCCCCATTCCACATTTAACACATGTGTTTTGATATTGTACGCCTCGCAAATTTTAGTGAAACGATCACCAAATGCTCCTGTCACTACAACAAGTACTTCATCACCTGGTTTGACTACATTGACTACTGCAGTTTCTAGCCCTGCTGTCCCACTTCCAGCAATAATCGCCACTTCTTGTTCTGTTCCAAAAACGCGTTTCAGTCCTGGAGCAATATTCTTCAACATTTGAGATGTTTCTTTTCCTCTATGCCCAATCATTGTGTGGTTCATTGCTCTTTGCACACTTGGTGGAATTGGACTCGGCCCTGGAATTCGTAAAATGGTTTGATCTTGTAACATTTACATGCTCCTCCCTATTTTGAAAAACAAAAAAGCCCTTCACTCCCTACATATATACATGTAAGGGGCGAAGAGCTTGTAAAAAACTCACGCGGTACCACCCAAATTTACTGCAAAAAGTCTGCAGCCTCAAAATAACTATGCTTAACGCGCATTGCACGGATGAACCTACTAAATCGTTCAGCTCACCAATTCAAGAGTGGAACTCTATAATCGAAATCACTGATTTGCACCACCCATCAGCTCTCTTTAGATTTCAAACTATAAAACTTGTCTCTATCCAAATTGTTTACGTGTTATTGAATTTAAATCCATATTATCAGAGTAATTTTTATTGTCAATATAGTAAAAATTTTTGAAAGCGTTATCATTTAAAAATCACTTTTTAAAACGTTGATTTAACGCCTTTTTTCAAATAAAAAATATTTTTCAAATAAATTATAATTCGTATTTAAGTGTTGCATATACTAACATAGCAACCGATAATAATG
Organism: Psychrobacillus soli; assembly: GCF_006861775.1. Lineage (GTDB taxonomy): Bacteria > Bacillota > Bacilli > Bacillales_A > Planococcaceae > Psychrobacillus > Psychrobacillus soli. Next base: position 33,087 of record NZ_VDGG01000016.1, read on the forward strand.
AATAACAATCAATACACGAACTTAAATAATAAAAATAAAAATTTCGTTCGTATTAATAGAATTCGTCAATCATTAATTTCAACAAATATATTGACTGAATCCATTATAATTTGTACACTGTATAAAATCATTTGTTTTTTCTAGAAATACACTCACATATTAAAAGTAAGGATTTGATAAAATGAAAGTAAGCAAATTTGGCGGAACATCCGTTGCAAATGCAGAACAGATAAAAAAAGTAGCGGCAATCGTGAAAGCAGATCCAACTCGGAAATTCGTCGTCGTGTCAGCACCTGGAAAAAGATTCGATGCCGACAAAAAAGTAACTGATTTATTAATCGAATTAGCAAATGCAGCATTACATACGGAAAACGTCGAGGAAAAATTGCAAAATGTAGTTAATCGTTATAGAGAAATTGCAGAAGGGCTTGGATTGGATCAAACCATTTGTGATGTGATTGAAAAGGACTTACGCACTCGTACTCTTGAAAACAAATCCAATGTCGAATTATTTGTAGATAATATAAAAGCGAGTGGGGAAGATAATAACGCGAAACTTATTTCGACGTACTTCACTAGCATTGGTATGCCAGCGCAATACGTCAATCCGAAAACAGCTGGATTAGTCGTAAACGATTTGCCAGAACGTGCACAGGCTTTACCTGAAGCTTACGACAACTTAAGCACACTACGAAACAGTTCAGAAATCATCGTTTTCCCTGGATTTTTTGGATACACAAAAGATGGGGTTCTTCGCACATTCGAACGTGGCGGTTCCGATATAACTGGATCAATCGTAGCTGCGGCAGTACAAGCGGAATTATACGAGAACTTTACGGATGTCGACTCTGTTTTTTGTGCAAATCCAAGAGTTGTTAATAGTCCTGCAGAGATCGAAGAAATAACATACCGTGAGATGCGTGAGCTTTCTTATGCAGGTTTCTCCGTTTTCCATGATGAAGCTTTAATGCCTGTATATAAAAGTGGGATTCCCGTTTGTATAAAAAATACAAATAACCCTTCTGCTCCAGGAACAAAAATCGTGGCCGAGCGAAAAGCTAACCGCCGTCCCGTAACTGGAATTAGCGCAGATAATGGATTTTCAATTTTGTATGTGAGCAAATATTTGATGAACAGAGAAATAGGCTTCGGTCGTAAACTACTTCAAATTTTAGAAGAAGAACATATTTCCTATGAGCATACTCCATCAGGACTAGATGATATTTCAGTTATTATGCGTAGCCATCAACTGACACCTGAAAAAGAAGTGCGTATAATAGACCGAGTTTTAAACGAGCTTCATGCAGAAGATGTGCATTTCCGTCATGAATTTTCGATGATTGTAGTAGTCGGCGAAGGGATGAACAACAGCACTGGACTTGCGGCACGTGCAGCAACCGCTATTTCTAGAACTGGTGCCAATATCGAAATGATTAACCAAGGATCATCCGAAGTCAGTCTTGCATTCGGCGTCCATAGAAGCAACGAGGACAAAATATTACGCGAACTATATAGCGAATTTTTTGCACCTGTAACAGTTGGATAAATAATCATAACCTCCAAGAAGCATCAATCTTCTTGGAGGTTTATTTGTGATGCATATGTTACAAGTATGTTACAGGTGCCAGGCACCCGTAACATACTTGTTAAAGACATAGTAAATGATTCAACTGGTTTTTTTTTACATAATGAACGAGCGTCATTTTATCATTTACTTTCCACTTATCTCCCGTTTGCACATAACCCATTTTTTCATACAAATAGCAATTTCTTCTTTCTTCAAGTATCGTATCCAATTCCCAGCGTTTCGCTTCTGGGTACAAACTTTCAATCCGAATTATTACTTGTTGTGCAATACCTTTCCCTTGAAATTCATCTAAAATGTTGATCATATGAAGTCGCATGACACCAGGCAATTTTGGATAGACATGTACACTTCCGACAAGCGAATTTTCTAGCGTTATTTTAAAGAAGTCTCCAGTTTTTAAACGCTCTTCAAAACGCTCTAATGTCTGCTTTACTGGAGTTGTTTCATGATCCTCGTATTTTTCATATAGCGGTTCAAATACTTTTCTTTGTAATTCAAACAACTCTTCTGCATCTTCTGCAGTTGCTTTTCTTAGCGAAATCTTTGATTGAATCATTGTAAATAAAGTATCCAGAATATGATATGGAATAAATATTCCATTTCGGGCTAACTCTCTAACTTCCTCCATCGTTACCCATTTCGCATCCGCCACCTCTTCGTATTGAAGGATTATATCCTCGATATCTATGTCTTGTACAACAAGAAAATGATCGTCAAATCCCCTTGGAAATTTGATCGTAAATAAAATCTCTGAACTAGACATCTCTAGATCTATCCCAAGCTCTTCCTTAACTTCACGGATTGCCGCCATTTCACTTGTTTCACCCATAAGTGCTGATCCAGCGGCAGAACAGTCCCACATATTGGCCCAACCTATTTTCCATGGCTGGCGTCTTTGGATTAATAGTTGCCCATCTTCATTCATTATCCAAACATGCACGACTTGATGAAAATCTCCTTCTTGCAAATCTTCCCCGCGAATATGCGTTTCCCCTGTTTTCTCGCGATTTTCATTAAAAATGTCCCAAACTTCCATTTTCCCACCTACTTAGCTTTATTAATTGAATTAGTATATCATGGTCAACCATTTCGATTGACATCATGATTTTTTTGTGTGATAATACGATATGTTGACATTTTTGGTACGACATAAATTTTAGAAATTTGGCATTCTGCTTTATGTGTTTTTGATAATACTTATTCACACTGGCGCGGCTATAGGGTCGCAAGGACGTAAAAGAAGGTAGGGTTTACGTTGCTTAGGTTAGAAAGCAACCAGTGGAACAATTTACCGCGGCATTGAAAGGGAACTCTTTCATGTAGATTATTCCCCGAATTTTTTCGGGATGAAATAAATTTAAAATTCAAAAGTTATGTTATACCTATACAAACCAAGGGGTACTCTTTTCTAAGAGTGCCCCTTGTCCAATTTACGCAACTATTTCTTTTTGCCTCTTCTCATATTCCTTGAACATCACCAAATAAATAAATCCACTAACTATCGCTAAAACCGCTAGTATAACAAATGTCCATGTAAAGCCGATCCACGCTACAAGCGGAAACACTAATGGTGCAATCGTTCGTCCAATCGTGTACCGCAAACTTGCCGCAGCAAAATATTGTCCACGCATATCCGCAGGCGCTAATTTAGACACAAAGCTTTCTTGCAATCCAACTGTCGCTAGCTCCCCAAACGTAAATATCGCCATTGCAATTAGGAACACCCAAAAGTTTGCAGTCATCGGGAAAATCAGCATCGCAATCATATATAAAAATGAGGAGAGAAAAAACACCCATTTTTCTGGATACTTACTCATCCATCTTGATACCAAAACCGTCAGTAACACAACTAATAACCCATTCTCGGATAATAAAATACCGAAAGAACCTTCGCCAGTTATAGACCATTCTCGCCCAAAGAAATTCCCTAATACTTGTTTATCAATTACTTCTTTCATATAAATAGGTATCAACATCTCTAACTGCATAAACGTTTGTGCAAGCAAAATCCCTGCAATGACATAAAGGAGAAACACTCTGTCCTTCACGATTAATCCATAAGCTTTCACTTGATCGATCACTACTTGCTTCCAACCATTTCCGCCTTTAGCAACTAGCTGCTTTTTCATCTCTTCTGGTAATGTCTCTTCTGTTAACATTCGAAGAGCCAGACCAACTAAACAAAATATAATACCGGCAACTAGCAGTAAAACAAAGCGATGTTGGAAAAACAGCACTGCTCCTACGATTGGTCCGATCACAACCGAAATATTGATAGATGTATAGAACACCGAAAAGACAGTGCTTCTCTCATGCTCCGGTACAACGTCCGCAACAATCGCTTGACTCGCGGGATGATAAAACGATCCAGCTATTCCAGCTATTGTGAAAGCTACGAAACTGAGCATGGGGGAATCTAACCAAGGAGAGTTGGCAAACGCGAAAAGGATAAACGCCGCACCCTCTACCGTCGCGGAAAAGAACAACATCGTTCTTCTACCAAACCGATCCGCACAATAACCTCCGATCAAATTTGCAGCGACAGAAAAGACTTGCGAAATCACAAGTAGTATTCCTGCCATGCTAGTTCCGAATTCACTTGCAAAATAAATAGCAAGAAACGGAAACACCATCCAAAAACTTAAATTACTAAAAAACTCACCGAATAATCGAACTTTTAAAGGCCTATCCCAATCTCTAATTCTCATCGTTTTTTCCTCATATCTAATAGATGATACAATCCTATCATAATATTTCGGATTTCGAAACAGAAAGTTGGGCTTTTACATAGGTTTAAGAAAAAAAATATCCTAAGGCAAAATTACCCTTCAGGATAGCATAAATTTGCACTTTTTTATTGCTCATTTTAGCGATAATGCGTGGTAGTAAGTCGACTAGCGACCGCTAAAAACAAAATTTCCTCCGTTTTTCGACTGTATGAATCCAATAAATGGCTAAGGGAAACAGATTGTTCATTGAAAGCAACCAATTCTATTCGGAAAGCAATCAAATCAACGCGAGAGCAACCAAAATTCCGATGAAAGCAACCAATACTTAAAATAGCAAGCTTACATCATGTGAAACAACTATGATTACGACATATTATTGGAACAATATTCTTTAAAGCCAGCCTAACTCGTCAGCTAGCATCTATTAGACCGGTTTATTCATCTAATAATTTTACGGACTTTAAAATTTGTATAAATGCATAAGCATCTAAATTATTTTCCAAAACTTTTTTTATTTTATTCGCCTACAAAAAAAGCACGAAGGTATAGGAACCTCCGCGCTGTATCATTTATTATTTTTTAGAAGGAATCATGTTAAAGATAATATTGTTATTCATACAGTTGGGTCTTCCTCAAAAAACTCTACTTTTCCATCTGCTAAAGATTTAATATTCGCAAGGGACTCTACTCGAATTCCTTTTTCACGAATTAAGCTACCGCCTGTTTGGAACCCTTTTTCAATAACGATGCCAACTCCCGCATTTTTTGCGTTTGCCTGCTCTAAAATTTCTAACAGTCCAAGAGCAGCTTGTCCATTTGCTAGAAAATCGTCAATGACTAACACAACATCATCGCTATTGATAAAATCTTTTGATACGGAAATCTCATTTGTTTCATTTTTCGTAAATGAATGTACTTTCGACGTATATAAGTTGCCAGATAAAGTGAGTGATTTACGTTTGCGAGCGAAAACAACCGGAACCCCTAGCGTTAAACCTGCAAACATACTCGGTGCAATACCAGAAGATTCGATAGTTAAAATTTTCGTAATTCCCGCTTCTTTAAAGCGTGTAGCAAATTCTTCTCCAATTGCCTTCATTAGCACAGGATCAATTTGATGATTTAAAAATGCATCTACTTTCAACACATCTTCAGATAAAACTTTACCCTCTTGCATAATCTTTTCTTTTAATAATTTCATCATTATTTGATTCCCTTCGTATTCAATTTTTTCAAACAAAAAAGCCCGAAACCATTGCATCCAACCATACTAGGAGTGGAACAATGACATTCGAGCTTGTCAATTCGAATTAAAATAAAAGAAATCATGACAAAGATGCCATAATCCGATCATTTCATTGCCGCCCATAGTCAGCTTATTTAAGGTAAGCTGGTAGAAACTTGCAGGCCATATCCCTGCGATTATACGAGTTGATACTATTTGAATAGTTTTCATTATAGCACGACCATCTTCGATTACAATGAGTGGTAAATAAGTCGTGCGATTCATAAAATTCAGTTGAATCGTAATGATTACCTTTGCGCTTTTAATGACTTGAATGCATGGATGAATGATGCTGGATTAGCTTGTATTTTATAAGAAAATACTCCTTGATTTGTATGTAAATATAGAATCCCTCCACCGAACGAAAAGGTTTTATGAGAAATATCGTGGACGTTGCGAAGCTCAAACTGATGGCTGGCCGAAATAATTTTGTCCGAATTTAGTAGGAGTTCATACTGCATTTCAATTTGTTGCATTTGATAATAAAAATCTATTTTGCGTTCAATTTCTATATAAATAATAGAATGCTCGCTCAACGCCTTCATCTCCTTCATCTCCTTCATCACATATCATGTCTTTCCAGTTGGCGCATATAAAGACAAATCAAGTACGGTTTCTTGCCCTAGCGCTAGTCTAGCAAGCTCTGCACCAACAAATGGACCTGCTGTTAAACCAGAAGCACCTAGTCCATTCGCGAAATAAATAGAATCAAAATTAGGGACGTTTCCTATTACTGGTAAGAACTCTGGCGTATACGGTCTAAATCCTACTCGAACTTCTTCCATGTGAGCCGTTTCTAATGATTTAGCAATACTTGTTGCATGCTCTAGCAAAACTTGTTTTCCTGCTTCTGTAACAAGCGGATCATAACCTGTATTTTCTTCATACGTAGATCCCGCTACTATTTTTCCTTTGTCAAATGCTAACAAATACTGATTGGTTGGGGGCAATACTACCGGCCAGTCCTCGGTTCCTTCATTTTCTATAAGAAAGTGCATTATTTGCGCTTTTTGAAAGCTTACTTTCATATCTTTCCCTAATGCAGCTGGAATCTCATTGCCCCAAGCACCTGCAGTCAAGATAATTTTATCCGCTGTTAATGGTTTACCATTCACGAAAACATCACCACCCAGAAGCTGTGCATCACTATAAATTACTTCTGCTCCAAGCTTTTTTGCTGCACTAATTAAGGCATCTCGCATTGCACGACCGTCCACCCTGGCAGCTCCCTCGACGTATAAAGAAGTAAAGTCTTCTGAAAGAAGTGGAAAAAATGATTTCGTTTCATCTGGAGAAAGAATTTTCAAGTCACCAATTTCTGGGGCTTCTTCTCTTTTTTCTATTGCACGCTCGAACATTTTTTGAAGTTTTTTCGCATCATTTTGTAATGCAATTGCCCCTACTTGTTTGTATCCAGTCGAGGTTTCTCCTAAATCCTCAAGCTCTTTTACTAGTTGTTTATAGTATTTCGCACCGTTTCGCACGAGTGCATACCATTTTTTATTTCTTCTTTGTGAAATCCATGGACATATAATCCCCGCTGCTGCATCCGATGCTTGTCCAAGATCTTTTCTATCTATTAACGTTACGCTCACATTATTTTTTGCAAGATGGTAAGCGGTGGAGGCACCTAAAATCCCCCCACCTATAACAACATAAGAAATCATTTATTACTCCACTCCGCTTTCTAAAATTGAAAATATACCTTTCTCACAATTAATTTCTGCCATTGCCCCATATGGAAGTACGAATTTCGGTTCTGTATGACCAAAGTTCAAATTATAAAGAATCGGTAAATTAGTTAAATCCAGTTCCTTCATAATTTTCAAAATGGACGCTTTGTATTCCACATAATATTTCTCATGCTGTGGTTTTCCGAATACAATTCCTTTTACATTTTGTAAAATGCCTTGCGAACCATAGTTTCTTAGCCAATATTCGACAAGAGCCGGTTCAGGAGTATCTTCCGATGTTTCAAAAAATAAAATACTATCCTTCCAATAAGATTGGTCTGGCCAAAGGGACGTTCCTTTTGCAAATTCTAATACTTCTATACATCCTCCAATTAGTCTACCTTGCACCACTCCATTGCCTTGAAGCACTTCGTATCCTTTATTTGGATTCATTTTACGTTGTGTATTTTTATTCTCAACAATCCATAGCAGACGTTCACTAGTCCATTCTTGTGCTGGTTTTATTTCACCGATTACTTCATTAGAGAACAATGTTTTTTTTACGGCTTTCACTGTGTAATCATGCACTTCTACGTTTTCGGCGAAGTCCGTTAATATTGCAGGACCATAAAAAGAAGAAATTCCTGCTTTGTGACAAAATAGATGTGTTACAGTAGCATCTGAATAACCAATAAATACTTTCGGATTTGAACGTATAATGTCAAAATTAATATATGGTAGTAAACGAATGCTTTCACTCCCGCCAATATTCGAAATGATCCCTTTTATCGTCGGATCTTTAAAAGCGTTCATTAAATCCTCCGCCCGAGCCTGCGGATTTTCGTATAAGTAATCGGCACCCTTTAAGCTATTTGGCATAGAAACAACTTCTAGACCAAACACTTTTTCTAGACGTTCCACTCCTTGTTCATATCTCCATTTTAAATCAGGTTCCCCTGCTCCACCCCAAGATAAACTAATCGTAGCAACTTTATCACCCGCTTGAAGCATTTTTGGTTTAATAAGCATTATAAACACTTCCCATTCTTTTTATCTAATTATAGCTTAAGCATTCCATTTATTATTGTCTAAAGTTAATGAAATTGGGTATAAGATAATTATATTAGTTGTGAATGGAAGTGAACGAGATGAAATGGCAAGGTAGAAAGCGGAGTTCCAATGTAGAAGATAGACGCGGAAAAGGCAGTGGAAAAGCTATTGCTGGTGTTGGCGGAGGACTAGGATTAATTATTGTGCTTATCATCACCTTGCTTGGTGGAAATCCAGAAGATTTAATCGGTAATCTAAGCGTTACGGAGCAATCTAGCTCTACCCCATATGAAGAAACGGAACAAGAAAAAGAATTAGCAGAATTTGTATCTGTTGTGCTCGCAGATACGGAAACAGTGTGGACCAAAATATTTCAAGAAAATGGGTTAAAATATACAGAACCAACTCTTGTGCTTTATACGAATAGTGTAAACTCGGCATGTGGCGCTGCTGGTGCATCTGTCGGTCCTTTTTATTGTCCAGGAGATCAAAAATTGTATATCGATTTGAGCTTTTATCAGGAATTACAAGAAAAATTTCACGCCCCTGGTGACTTTGCGATGGCGTATGTAATTGCACATGAAGTAGGTCATCATGTACAAACACTCCTTGGAACAACCGAACAAGTAATGCCACTGCGTCAAAAATTAAGCGAAGAAGAGTTTAATAAGTATCTTGTCAGATTCGAGCTTCAAGCAGATTACTTCTCAGGTGTATGGGCAAAACATGCACAGGCAATGAACCTGTTAGAAGAAGGAGATTTAGACGAAGCACTGACTGCTGCTAGTGCAGTTGGAGATGACACGCTGCAAAAACAAGCAATGGGTTATGTTGTTCCAGAAAGTTTTACACATGGAACTTCTGAACAACGTAAGAGTTGGTTTTACAAAGGCTATGAAAATGGAACGATACAAGGGGGAGACACATTTAAAACTACATCTCCTTAAAGCAAATTTTTATGGGATCTGCTTTTTTTCATTGACCGGAGCGAAAGAAACTGATTATAATGAAAATAAATTGTTCCTTTTAATGGAAAAGAGAGTGTGTAGAATGAATATCCCTTTTACAAAAATGCATGGTTGCGGAAATGATTATATATACATTAATTGTTTCGAACAAAATATCGAACATCCTGAATTGCTAAGTAAAGCCATTTCTGATCGCCATTTTGGCGTCGGTGGAGACGGAATTGTCCTTATATGCCCGTCTGAAAATGGGGATGCGAAAATGCGGATGTTTAATATAGATGGCAGTGAAGGAAAAATGTGTGGGAATGCGATTCGCTGTGTAGCCAAATATGTATATGACAATAATATTGCCAAAAAAGAAATGATTAAAATCGACACTCTTAGTGGAGTTAAAACGATTAATCTACAAGTAAAAGACGATCAAATGTATGCTGCAACTGTTGATATGGGCGAAGCTATTTTAAAGCCTTCCGCTGTTCCAGTATTATTAGAGGAAAAGGAAGCATTAATCGATTATTCTTTGCAAATAGAGGATACGACCTATAATATTACGACAGTTTCCATGGGGAACCCCCATTGCGTGTTATTTTATGAAGATATCTCGTCTATTGATCTATCTGTAATAGGACCTAAATTTGAACATCATCCTATATTTCCGGAAAGTGTGAATACGGAATTTATTCAAATCGAAAACCGAACTATGATTCATATGCGAGTTTGGGAACGTGGAAGTGGGGAAACGCTTGCTTGTGGTACAGGTGCTTGTGCCGCGGTAGTAGCATCTGTCTTGAATGGCTATTGCGACAAAGATACAGATATTACCGTTAAGCTTTTAGGTGGAGAACTGATTATTCGTTATACAGACAATAGCGTTTTTATGACAGGTCCTGCCGAAAAAGTTTTCGAGGGTAAGTTTCAGTGGAAAAAATAAAATTATAATATGCTCTGCAAAACCTTTCAACTATTTATTTGAAAGGTTTTTTTACATTTTCAAAACATCCAGGGGACACACTTGTTTAATGATTTGTAATATTACACATCCACTTTGTAATGTTATTGGCAAATTTTCGTAATATTCCTGTAATGAAACACTGCTAATATATAAAGTAGACTAAATAGTAAGGAGTAGAGTATTTGAGAAAAATTCTTGGGACACTCATCATCGCATTTGCACTATTGGTTAGCGGAACAACAACAGGCGTGGCCGCATCTTCATCGCACACTGTACAAAAAGGGGACACATTATATAAAATTGCGAAAACGTATAATGTATCGATCTCCAATTTAAAATCATGGAATAACTTAAAATCAGATACTATTCAACCGAAACAAGAACTAAAGATCACTACTACAAAACAAGCTTCAAAAGCGAAAAACCCTTCTCGCTCTAGTACAGAGGATAAGGTAGTGAAAGAATTCGTTGTATCCGCAAGTGCGTTTACTGCAAACTGCAATGGTTGTACTGGGATTACAAGTACAGGGATTAACTTGAAAAAGAATCCGGATATTAAAGTAATAGCGGTAGATCCAGACGTCATTAAACTTGGGACAAAAGTCCATGTGGAAGGATACGGTTATGCAATCGCTGGTGATACGGGAGGAAATATTAAAGGAAACAAAATTGATGTATTTTTCTCTTCTAAAAACGATGCCTTTAAATGGGGGCGCAAAAACGTAACAATTAAAATATTAGAATAGGTATAAAAATGACTCCAGTATTTGTTTTGGAGTCATTTTTCATTATTACACCAGATTTGTACTATTACATAAGAATACTCAGACAAGAGTATAATGATTGCAGATCCATATGGCATAAAACTCCGTTTATTCCAAGTTTAAAATACTTAAGTTCCAGTTTATTTAATTAGTAACTGGTTCTTATAATTTATTAATACCACGAATTATAGCTTCATAGTACGACTGTTCATGCGCTACGAAATTAATTTTAGTTACTATTTTATCTACAGAAACTCTATTTCCTGTTTTATTTATTTCAAAACCTGCTACTTGAATTTCTTCTAATTCTCCCAACCAAAGCGCTGAGAATTGTTTGAAATTTGCTCGAACAACTCCTGAAACTTCTTCTGTCTGAAGGGCAAAATCATCCAAACTTAAAGCACCGTTATATACATAAACATTTGCTAACTCTTGATCAATAAGATCCCCTGTCGTAACCGAATAATCTATTATCCCAAGCGAAGCTAACTCCTCAAACGTAACGTCGATTCCGAGTTCTTCCTTCACTTCTCTAACACCATCATGCACCGTCTCCGTGGCTAATAAATGACCTGCAGCAGTAATATCTAACAGCCCAGGATATTCCTTTTTGGATTCACTTCGAATTTGCAAATAGATATAATCTATTTCCTCTTCCCTACTAATAAACCAACAGTGAAACGTTTCATGCCAATATCCTAGCCTATGCACTTCATGGCGTGGAGCTGTTCCTACAGCAGTTCTATTACTATCAAATATCCTAAGCATCTCCTCTTCCATGGCTATATCCCTACCTTCTTATATTACAAAATTGTTACAGGTGCCTGGTGTTACAGGTGCCTGGCACCCATAATACCTACCTTCTTATATTACAAGTATACATGGATTGCTAAATACATATAGTTGTAGAAAAGAGTTTCTAAACTATATAAAGGGTGGTCCATGTCATGAGAAAATTGTTTACACTATTCGTAGCTGTTATTATTTCTACTATTTTTAGTACAGCCATTGGAGAAGCAGCATCTGTGACTCATCACATAGGATTCCAAGATCAATTGCTAGATTTTAGTGAGATCAAAGTGATAAATGAGGATACAAAAGTTCCACTTGAAGAAATTGCAGCCCATCTGGATATTCCTTTTGAAATCGAAAAGGGCATCACTTATATACGAAAAAATGGAATAGAAATTAGTTATAGCGATACCTCTCATACAACATTCAAAGACGGGGCAGCAATTGATAGGGCTCCAATTGTTAAAGTGGACGGCAAACTTTTTGTTAGTGTCGACTATATCGCAAGTGAAATAGGGTACAAAGTGAAAAGTTTTGAGAAACAGAAAACACAACGAATATACAAAGAAGACTGGGCTCATATGTCGCACACGAATTTTGAAATCTATTTAAACCAACTTTTGAATAAAAAACAACCTTCGCCGGCCACATCGAAAGCAAATGTCTATATAACATTCGACGACGGTCCCAACAAATTTACAGCAATCAATAATTCCATATTAAAAAAATATAACGCCAAAGCAACCTTCTTCTTTTTAGGAAAACACATGAAAAAGAATGCAACTATTATCCAGTCAGTCGTAAAAGATGGACATTATATTGGTACACACAGTATGACGCATGATAAAAATAAAGTTTACCTTTCTTCCAAATCTTTCATAGATGAAATGATCGAAGGAACGAAACTCATCAAAAAAATGACTGGGAAAGACGCAAAACTTGTCCGTACACCCTATGGCAGCAAACCACATATAACAACAGCTATGAAGGATGAGCTAGTCACAAATGGCTTCAAACTATGGGATTGGGATGTCGATTCGAACGATTGGAAATACACCGATAAAGAAGCCAACAAAATCGTCCAAAATGTCCAAGTTGGAGTAGAAAAAGCCTATAAATCAGGTGATCGAGACATCATCATCCTTCTCCACGACCGTAGTCAAACAACAAAAGCACTACCAACCATTATTGAATGGCTTCAAAAAGAAGGCTATACACTCAAAACATACGAACCAGACCATCATATCATCCAAAACTTCCTTCGAGACACCACCCTTTAACCAAAAAGATTACAGTTATGTTACTGGTGCCAGGCACCCGTAACATAACTGTAATAATAAAAATTTTACTTTCGTTGATTTTTCAACTTTTCCAATAATCCCTGTACTTTTTCTCTTTGATTAGCTGTATTTTCTACTAATCTTTCCACTTTATATATGTCGTTTTCAATAGAGATAAGGACAATATCCCCTTCTTTCACTCCTTCATCCAGTTCAGAGGTAGAGATATGTAATGTTTCTGTTTCAGAAGGGTATTTTAAAAACACTGCGAGTTCGCCTTCTACTCGATCGAGTGTGTATTTATTTGACTTCACTTAACACTACCCCTTTCTCGTTTAGTAACTGCGCTGCATCTCCTCCGTTTCTCCACATTTGTCGACTCGTCCATTTCAAATGTGTTTCGTCTTCTCTCGCTTCAGGACCACTCGTAATATAAATAGTTTCTCCTGCATCGATAGTCATATTCGGAAAACTATATACTTGATTGCCCGCAACAGAAACCAATTGCCATCCTTCTAGATTCACTGCTTCCTCCCCTTGATTTGTAATACCAACGATTTCTTCCCGCACATCTTTTTCCGAAATATAAAGTGGTGTTTCTGCTACACTTTCCTTATCATTCCGAAGAGAATCCGTCGCAACAGTGTAATCTTTCCCATCCGTTCTCACTACAATATTTCCTATTTCTGCAGTGCTATAAATGTCCGAATTTGCTTTTTTCAATCTAGTCACTATTACTGGAGTAGGATGACCATACATATTATTTTCTCCATAACTTAGAATCGTCACTTCCGGTTGAACCTCACGAATAAAAGCATCCGAACTGCTTGTATCTGAACCATGATGCCCCGCTTTTAAAACTGTCGACTTCAAGTTATACTCTTTTATCATACTTTTCTCCACGCCCGCATCGGCATCGCCTGTTAATAAAAACGACACATCCTCATATTGCACTTTCAACACAATAGAAGCCTCATTATTATCATCAACATTCTCCCCTGTATTTAAAACAGTTATTTCTATATCCGAATCTAAAGGAATCGTATCGCCTACACTTGGCACGATAAACGGGATATGCTTGTCTAATATAAGCTGTAACATTTGCTCATACGTCTGTGTAGTATGTTCTTTTCCAGAATCTACGAAATTTTTAATGGAAACGGAGTTTAACACTGCGAGCAGTCCACCAATATGGTCAGCATCTGGATGCGTCGCTACAACATAATCTAGCTTGTCCACTCCATGTTGCCGTAAATAGGTCACTACGTCTTTTCCTTTTTCCCTTTTTCCTCCATCAACGAGCATATTCTTTCCTTCTGGAGATTGAATAAGTATAGAATCTCCTTGTCCCACATCTATAAAATGAACGCTCATTTCTTTTTTAGCGTTTGTTTCAGTTGAAGATGTTTCTACTTTAGTTTCTTGACTATCATTTTGCGTCTCTAGTGTGCAGCCAAACGTGATGAGAAGCAACAACGCACTAATGATCGATAATACTTGTTTCATTTAAACCCTTCCTTTTTTACTACTCAACCCTATTTTAACATAGTAATTTACAGAGCTAATTATTTCGTTAATAGTGTTACAGTTATGTTACTGGTGCCTGGCACCAGTAACATAACCGTAACAATCTCCTTGACAAACACTGTACTTTTGACATATTATTATCCATTGTGATTACAATTTACGTGGTTCGAGAACCTCCCACGGAAAAAAACTAAGGAGAAATGAATAATGAAAACAAAAACTCTTGCAATAAGTGGTATTATTGCAGCTTTATATGTTGCGGTTTCGCTTCTAATTGCACCTTTTGCATTTGGTGCAGTACAATTTCGTATTGCTGAAATGTTCAATCACCTGATTGTCTTTAATAAAAAGTACTTCTTTGGCATTGTACTTGGTGTAATCGTAACGAATATGTTTTCCCCTATGGCTGCATATGATTTAACATTCGGGGTAGCACATTCGATCATTACTTTATCACTTACTGTTTTTGCATCTAAGTTTATTAAAGGACATATTGCACGCATGATATTCAATACGTTAATCTTCACGTTTACGATGTTTATCATTGCATTCGAATTACAACTTGCATTTGATCTACCATTTTTCTATACATGGTTAACTGTTGCAGCTGGTGAATTCGTTGTATTAGCAGTAGGGATTCCGGTTATGACTGCTTTGAATAAACGATTAAACTTTAAATCATTGATTTAAATAATTTGCCCCCGATTCTAACTAGAACCGGGGCATTTTTTATTTTTCAATTAAATCTTTCTCCACTAAGAAATCATGCGCAACATCTTCCGCTTTCTCTCCATCAATATCTACTTTTGCATTCATCTTTAACATATCCTCTTCCGAAATTTTTCCCGCTAATTCATTTAGTACTTTTTCTAGCTCCGGAAACTTTTCTAATGCCTCTAAGCGCACTACTGGAGCTGCATCATACTTAGGGAAAAATCCTAAATCATCTTGTGTTGTCTGTAATTCAAAACGTTCTATGCGTCCATCTGTTGTAAATGCTGGAATCACATCTACGTCCCCGTTTTTTACCGCCTCATACATCACATTTGGATCAAGGCTTTTCGTTTCCGTGAATGTAAAAGGATAAGAGTTAATCAAATCATCAAATCCGTCTCCTTGTCGTTCATAAAAAGCATGAGGAGCTCCAAACACCATATCCCCGAACCTAGACACTTCCACAAGGTCAGAATAAGTCTCTGCATCATAATCTTTGTCTTTTGCATAGGCTAATGTATACGTATTTTCAAACCCAAGTGGGCTTAACCAAGTAGCTTGAAATTGTTCTTCATACCCTTTTTTTACTCGTTCCAACACACTCTCTGAACTTTCTCCTACCTCAGATGCTTCTTTTAAAACATCCTTTAAACCTGTACCCGTATATTCTACATATAGGTCGATATCGCCTTTCTCCAGTGCCGGGGTCATAATCGCCACTTCTCCAAGTCCTTCTTTATACTCCACTTTGTAATCGGTACGTCCTTCAATATATTGGCCTAAAATCTGAGGCAATATATATTGTTCTGTCCAAGGTTTCCCACTGATCACTAGTGTCTCATCCGAGTTCGAACAAGCACCTAGTAATGCAGTCACTACAATCCCAATAATTATGAATGTCTTTTTCATTCCTCATCATCCCCTTGTATTTAATCCTTTTGGTGTCGCTTTTTTCTCAATCCACTTCAAAATGAGATCAAACAATATGGCTAATAAAGCAACGGGTAATGCACCTGCTAAAACAAGTGAATTATTGTAAGACTGCAATCCCCGGTAAATAACATCACCTAACCCCCCTGCCCCAACAAAAGTAGCAAGTGTCGCAATTCCAACCGTCAAAACAGTCGCAGTTCGAATTCCTGCCATGATAAATGGCAAAGCAAGCGGAAACTCAATCTGCCATAGCAATTGATTTGTCGTCATCCCCATCCCACGTCCTGCTTCAATAACGGAATCATCAATTGTTGTAATGCCTGTATATGTATTCCGTAAAATAGGTAAGAGTGCATAAATTATTAGTGCAATCAAAGCGGTTATGGTGCCTATTCCGATGAGTGGAACTAGAAATCCAAACAACGCCAAACTAGGAATCGTTTGAAAAACTGCAGTTACTCCAATAATCGGTTCCGCAAATTTCCGATACCTCGCCACAAAAATACCTAACGGCAAGGCGATACCAATACCAATCGCTAAAGCGATAAAAGATAAATAAATATGTTGTAAAAATGCTTCTTGTATTAAATCGGATCTACTTAGAATCGTGTCTAAAAAAGTTTGCATTTACAACACCTCTTCCTTTGCAAGGATGGCATGAAGAATAACAGATTGGTTCACAAATCCTAACTTTTGCATTCCTTTTTTAACGAGTAAGTTTTTGGTTCCTTCGTTTTCCAATAATGCAATCGCTTCTTCTATTAATATGGATGCATCTACTACTAAATACGGAAAATGTTCGTCTTGTTCAAAAAAAGGTATATACTCCTGTAGCGTACGCTTTCCAACTGATCGCTTTCGATTGATACGTTCTACACCTATGAAGTTTTGAACAAAATGATTAATGGGCGATTCTATTAATTCTCTAGGTGTACCTATTTGCTCAATCTGACCATTTCTCATCACAACAATAAGATCAGCTATTTTTAAAGCTTCATCCATATCATGGGTGACAAATACAATTGTTTTCTTCAGTTTTTTTTGTATTTTTTTCGTTTCTATTTGTAATTGCTCGCGACTGACAGGATCCAATGCACTAAATGGCTCATCCATTAATACAATCTCTGGATTTCCAGCTAATGCCCTTACAACGCCTATCCTTTGCTGTTGCCCGCCACTTAACTCTAGAGGATATTTAGAAAGATACTGTGTAGGATCCAGACCAACCATTTGCATTAGTTCATAAATCCGTCCATATGTTTTTTCTTTTGGCCATCCCTTTAGATTCGGTACAAGTGATGCATTCCTTTCAATCGACATATGTGGAAACAAACCTATTCGTTGAATAACGTAGCCAATTGTTTTACGAAGTTCCACTGCGTCCACTGAAGTGACCGTTTTGCCATCTACATACACTTCTCCGGAGGTTGGAACTTCTAATCGATTGATCATTTTCATTAATGTTGTCTTGCCACATCCACTTGGACCAATAATCACAACTAATTGTTCAGCGGGAATAGTTAAAGACACATCTTTTAATGCCTCTGTACCATCCTCAAACACTTTCGTAATCTTATCAAATCGGATCATCTAAACCTTCCCCCTTACTACACTATATTTATCTGTTACTCTATATACCCTAAAAAGTTTTATTAAAGCGTATAAAAAAGAAAAAAACCAGATTCTAAATAATATAGAATCCGGTTTATTTATTAAGCTTTTATCCCAGTCACTTCCGCAACTATTTCATACGAGCGGAGGCGCGCTTTATGGTCATAAATCGTTGAGTTAATAATTAATTCATCCGCTCCAGTTTCTTCTACAAACGCTTGAAGCTTCTCTTTCACTTCCTCTGGATTTCCGATAATCGTCGATTTCAGTTGGTTCAAAATGCTTTCCTTTTCCAACGGACTCCAAATTCCTTCCATCGATTCTACTGGCGGTTGAATTTGACCAGGGGTGTTTCTGATCAAATTTAAAAACTGCTGTTGATGAGTGGTAGAAAGTATTTTTGCTTCATCCGTTGTATCTGCTGCAATAATATTCACACCGACCATGGCATAAGGTTTATCTAATACAGCTGACGGCTCAAAATATTGACGATATCGCTCAAGTGCTGGTAATGTATTTTCCGGTGAAAAATGACTTGCAAACGAAAAAGGTAGTCCGAGTTGAGCAGCTAACGTAGCGCTAAATCCACTGGATCCAAGTAACCAAATAGGAATCTCTTGCCCCTCACCTGGTATCGCTCGTACTTTATTAAGCTTAGAATTGGCGTCTAAATAGCCGCGCAACTCTTCTAATTGTTGTGGAAAATCATGTCCACTACTCCTCGAATCACGTCGCAATGCCATCGCCGTTAACTGATCTGTTCCTGGAGCTCTACCAAGTCCTAGATCAATTCTTCCAGGATACATTGCTTCTAATGTTCCAAATTGCTCTGCAATCACAAGTGGTGCATGGTTCGGCAACATAATACCACCTGAACCTACCCGAATTTTTTCTGTCGCTGCAGCAACATACCCAATCACAACAGAAGTGGCAGAACTTGCGATACCGGGCATACCGTGATGCTCAGCAAGCCACACACGATTATACCCCCACTTTTCTGCATGCTGTGCTAAATCCTTTGTATTTAGAAATGCTTCTGATGGAGAGCTACCTAAAGTAATTGGTGCTAAATCTAATACAGAATATTTTATTTGATCTAATGTTTTTGTATTGTGCAATTATCTCGTCCCCTTATATTTAATAATGGTCTCCCTTAAACGATAGCGTACTCTTCTCGAAAAACAAAATAATTGAACCTAAAAATAGCAGATCCTATACAACATAACATTGTATAAAATCTGCTACTTTCCTATTTACTTAATTTAATTTAAAATCCGAAACGACATCTTGAAGTTTCTCGGACATCTCTGCCAAAGAGCGTGATGCAGCAGTCATTTCAACCATGGATGCATACTGTTCTTCTGCTGCCGCTACTACGTTTTGTGTGTAATCGGTTGATCTTTCTGTTACATCTTTTGTTTTGTTTACTTCTGTTACAAGTACTTCTGTATTACTATTAATTTCTTGAATTTCTTCGGAAATAAACGAAAGCTTATTATTTATCAAGTTTATATCGTCCGCAATTCTTTCAAACGTTTTTCCTGCATTCGAAACATAATTCATACCGCTTTCTATTGCAATTTTTCCTTCAGTTGCAGTTTGTACGGTATGTTTTGTATTATCTTGAATTTCACTTATTAACGAGGAAATATTTTTAGCAGCATTTCCGGATTCCTCCGCTAACTTCCTCACTTCATCCGCTACAACAGCAAAGCCTTTACCATGTTCACCTGCTCGAGCTGCTTCTATTGCTGCGTTTAGAGCAAGTAAATTCGTTTGTTCTGCTATACCTGTAATCACATTAATAATTTCGCCAATTTCTTGTGACTTACGTTCCAGCACTAACATTGCTTCTGTTGTCACCGAACTTTGATTATTGATTTGATTCATTTGTTCCACCGTTTGCATAATAACTTCATTACCAGAAAGAGATACTTTAGAAGTTTCAATGGAAAGATCGTTTAATTCTTTAATATTCGTCGTTATTTCCGTGATGCTAGAGGAGATTTGCGATACCGAATTTTTCGCTTCTTGCATGCCAAATAACTGACTTTCTTGTCCAGAAGAAATTTGTTGAATAGATTCCGTAATTTCCTCTGATGCTCTACTCGTTTGCTCACTACTAGCCGTAAGCTCTTCAGATGTAGCTGCCACTTGTTGCGCTGAGTCCGAAACGGAATTGAGGACTTCCTTTAAATTGGTAGTCATTGTATTTAACCCATTTGCTAAATCGCCCAATTCATCTTTATTTTTAATCTTAATATTTTTAATAGATAAGTCTTGGTCGGCAATCTTTTTCAGATTTTGAGCAATTAACTGGATTGGGTTTCCTAAATGTCTAGAAAAAAGAATGATTACAACTATACCTATTAATGTACTCACGGCAAGTGTAATAGCAATAGTCATAAGGATAGAATTAGTTCCTTTATTAAAAGCCTGCATATAAGTTCCTGCACTTACTACCCAACCCCAGTTTGGATCTATTGTATTATAAGTGATTTTTGTCGCCGCAGTACCAGGCTGATTTGGCAAATCCCATTTATAATAAGAATAACCACCTCCTGCTTCTGCAGTTTTAATAATATCCTGTACAACATATTTCCCATCAATATCTTTGTTTTCCCATCCATTTGTTCCTTCAATAGAAGGATGAGCAATTTGTTCACCGTCCGTACCATAGATAACGAAGTATCCATTTGCTCCTAAATCTACTTTCGTTGTTAACGCACGTTTACCGTCACTTTGTAAATCACCAAGTAAGTATTGCTTTACTTGTTCCTGTGCTTCTTCCAGCGTCATTTCACCATTTTCAACAGAAGTATTCATTGCATCAATTACTAGAAGTGCCATCTCCACACCATTTTTAAGTGTTTTTTCTCCCAATTCATCTAAGTTATTCTTAGCCGAAAAGTAGCTACTTACACCTATTATTAAACTTGGAACTAATAATAGACAGATAGAAATAATAAAAAGTTTTGTACGTATTCTCATTTTCCATTCCCCTTCTTTGGATAAACATAACAACCATATGTATTTATAACTACCTAATAAGTATCGACTGAAACTTTTGAATCTTTAACATTTAATTTTAATAGGATATAAAAACTATTTCTGAAACTAGTAATTAAAGTCTTTTTACACAAAAAGAAGCTGTCTCTAAAGTGATTTAGAGACAGCCCTCTGTTTAACTTATTCTTTTACAAAGTCAATTGTACTTCTTACCGTATCGATAGGACGAACTAAGCTTTCTATTTGTTCACGTTTTGGTTCTAAAAACGGTGGTAAAGATAGCTTTTCTCCAAGTGTTTCATAAGGCTCATCTCCCATGAATCCCGGACCATCTGTCGCAAACTCAAACAAAATGCCATTTGCAACTCTTGCGTATAAACTTTGGAAGAAGAAGCGATCCACAAAACCAGATGTTTGGAATCCAAAACTCTCCATGCGAGTAGTCCATTCATCCAACACAGAACGATCTTCTACACGGAAAGCTGCATGATGGACTGTACCAAACCCTTGTCGTCCTGGAGGAAGCATAATATTTTTCTCTACGATGACTTGAGCACCATTTCCGCCTTCTCCAACCTCAAATAAATGAAAAGATCCTTCTTGCGCTATTTCTTTGAAAAGCATTACTTTTTCTAATACTTCTTTCATATAATCGAACTCTGCAATTCGAATATGAATTGGTCCAAGCCCCGAAATAGCATATTCTAAAGGAATTGGTCCCTTTTGCCATGGTGTTCCTGATGCAATTCCTTCATTATTTTCATCTGACACTAATTGATATTGTTGATCATCAAAGTCTACGAAAGAAAGAACTTTTGTACCAAATTGATCTTGTATTCCAGTATGTTTTACTCCTAAACGATCGAAACGTTTTTCCCAATAATCTAGTGCTGCATCACTTGGGACACGGAATCCTGTTTTATAAATTTCGTTTGTTCCATGTGTCCCTTTTGGAATGCCAGGAAAATCGAAGAATGTCATATCTGTTCCCGCTCCACCTACATCATCAGCAAAAAACAAGTGATACGTTTGAATATCATCTTGGTTTACTGTTTTTTTAACTAAACGCATTCCTAGTGTATATGTGAAAAATTTATAATTCTCTTCCGCACTACTTGTAATAGCAGTTACATGGTGCATACCTTTTAAATGATTCATATTATATTCCTCCATCGTTTTACCCTTAATTAAAACATCTCTAATTCAAAGTAACTTTAACATGAATAAAAAAGCTTGTCAAACGAGTAGAAACTGTCTCCAATGCCTAACATGGAAGACAGTTTCTATTGTCATGATGTGCATATTCGATAGAAACAATTACACATCTATTTCAGTTCCTATTTTTTGTTCTTTTGCTTTTGCATACACACCTTTTGCTACCGCTAAATCGAAATAGGCAGCTCCTACTGATTTGAAAAAGGTGATTTCCTCTTCATTTTCCCTACCATTTATTGCACCAACAACAAGCTTACCAATTTCACCATATACTTGTTCAAAAGACCATTTCCCCTGCTCTTCCGCGTCTATAAGTTCTCCTGCTTCGTCTTTAACTCCTGCTAAGTCATCCACCACAATTTTAGATGCACGAGTAATAGTCGTAACATCTACTTCATGCATATGTGGGAGATAAGATCCTACACCGTTTACATGCGCACCAAGTTTCAAATCGTCTCCATTAAATACAGGTTCAGTTGCGCGAGTTGCACAGTTAATAATATCCGCTTGGCGAACAGCAGCTTCTACTTCTTCTAAAACCTCATAAGTAACTTCTACACCAACTGCTCGAAGTTTCTCTCCAAATGCTTTCGCTTTTTCTAAATTTCGGTTCACTAGTAGTATGCGTTCGATAGGGCGAACGGCAAGTACTCCGAGCACTTGTTCAAATGCCATCGCACCTGTTCCGATTACCGCTAGCACTTTTGCATCTTTTTTAGCCAAGTAATTTGTTGCGATGCCACTTAAAGCACCAGTACGAAGTCTTGTTAAATAAGAAGCATTCAACATTGCTATATGCTCCCCATTTGAAGCATCTGATAGTAAGATTACTCCTTGTGTTGTCGCTTTTCCGTTCGCTGGATTATGTGGGAAAATCGTAACAACTTTTACTGCAGCTACTTCTCCGACTAAATAGGCACTCGGCATATATAATGCAGATGCTTCATGTTGCGGAAATTCGATAACTGTGCGATGCGGATTAGCAATCTTCTCTGCTTCTTTCGCTTTTAATACTTCGGTGATATCTTGAATCGCGTCTTTCATATCATATGTATGCATAATTTGTTGTTCATTTACTACTAACATGCAAAAACCTCCATTTATAAGGAAACCTCGTCTTTCACTGACCTTAGCCAAAGACGAGGCATTTCCTTTTATCGCTTTATTTATTATGCTTTGCCCAACGCATTTGAAACGTTAGATTTCTCTTTTGCGTTTTCAGCATCCACTTTGCTAATATCATCTAAATTCTCTTGACTGCGGTCTTTTACAGCCCAAATCGCTAGCAATGAAATAACTGCAGTGAAAATAATATAGCATGCAACTGGAATATAAGAATCATTAAACTTTAGCAATAAACTCGCCGCAACGAGCGGAGCAGTACCACCAGCGACAGCAGCACCAATTTGGTACCCAAGCGTAATTCCTGTATATCGAACTTTAGCATCAAAAATTTCCGAGAACATCGTTCCAAGTACAGCGGTAATCGGTGACCAAATAACACCTAATCCGATAATCGTCGCAATAACTAGTAATGCAACAGATTGTTGATGCAACATCCAGAAGTATGGAAAAGCAAAAAGAATCATTCCAATAGTTCCCGCCACATATAATTTTTTGCGGCCCACTTTATCCGAAAGGCTTCCCATAATTGGGATTAATATCGTAGTAACTATTGTCGCTATCATAACCGAGTTTAACACTGCTGTTCTCGAGAAACCTAAATTTGTTGTTGCGTATGATACGACAAACGTACTAAAAATATAAAATGGTGCGGTTTCCACTACTTTCGCACCGATGGCAATAAGTACTTCGCGCCAATGATACTTTAATGTATCTACTATCGGAAGTTTTGGAATTTCACCTGATTCTTTAACCTTTTTAAATGATGGTGTTTCTTCAATCCCTTTACGAATCCATAACCCAAAAACAACTAATAATGCGCTAAAAATAAAGGGAATACGCCAACCCCAAGTCATAAATGAACCTTCAGGTAGCAATGTCATGATTGATAACGCAACTGTTCCTAGAACCATCCCTATTGTTACACCCATTTGAGGAATAGATCCATATAATCCACGTTTTTCTTTCGGCGCATACTCAACCGCTAAAAGTAAAGCCCCTCCCCATTCTCCTCCAATACCTAAGCCTTGAACAAGACGAAGTGTAATTAAAAGAATCGGAGCCCATACACCTATTGCTTGATAAGTTGGAAGTAACCCCATTCCAAATGTTGCAACTCCCATTAAGCTTAACGTAATAACAAGTGTCTTTTTACGACCAATTCTATCGCCAATATGACTGAAAATAACTCCTCCGAATGGACGTATAAAGAAAGCTAATGCAAATGATGCATACGCAAGAATAGTTCCAACCGATGGATCTTCTGTAACAAAGAATAATTGGTTAAATACAAGAGCTGCTACTGTTCCATACAAGAAATAATCAAACCATTCAATCGAACTTCCTACTAAACTAGCAATCCACACTTTCCTCATTTGTTTTGAATCCATATTACATTTCTCCCCTTTTATAAAATTGAAGTGTCACTTTAATTCTCCCTGTTTTTATTGTAATTAACTTTAAATTTTCTGTCAATTAAATATGGAACATTGGAAAAATAGTGCGCACTAAAGGGTCTCTATTAAGTTACCGCTAGGATTTCCGCTACAGCGAAAATCAACAGAAATTGCTTACTTCTAAGCATCTAGGCTTACTGGAGCCTTTAGTTTATCTGTATCGCCCCGCTAAATCGCAATATTAAGCAGTTTTTCAAATGGATGAATCCAAAAAATGGTTAAGAGCAACGGGCGGAACTTTGAAAGCAACTAAAACTATATAGAAAGCAACCAAATTACTTCTGGAAGCAACCAATCCATCGTTGAAAGCAACCATTTCTTAGAGTAAAGAGTGTACTTGATGTGAGATGATAATTAGCAAGGGTGGTCCGCATGAGCCAAATTCATGAGACCCACTCGGGCGAAAACCCAGTTGGTTCGTACGAGGTAAGGCTAGCGCGTAGGCTTGTGGTTACTGTACTAGTAACTGTTGCGCACTATTTCTATTAGGTGTACGATGCTATGTAATGTATCGTTGACTGAATAACATGCAAACAAAGGAGATTTATAGATGCCCTCTCATTCAATTGGACAGAAATTAAAAGAATTAAGAAAAGAACGAAAGCTTACTTTAAAAAATCTAGCCGAATTAACCGGTGTCTCTATAAGTTTTTTATCCCAAGTAGAACGAGGAAAATCGAGTGTTACGCTAGAATCTTTGAAGAAAATAGCAGATGCATTGAAAGTAAACCCCACTGTATTCTTTTCAGATGATTCTAAAGTGGATGACTTAGAATCCATCAGACAACAGTTTTATTATCAAGATTTATCCAATGGAATTCCAGATGCTAGCTACTTACCAATTTTAGTAACATTACAACCAGGAGAAAATGAAGGAAATGCTTTTTCCCATAGTGGACATGAGTTTTTATTTGTTGTGGAGGGGACACTTACAGTAGTTGTGGATGAAGAAAAAATGAATTTATTCGAGCAACAATCCATCATGTTCGATGCACATAAAATGCATTATTGGTATAACTTAACGAATAAACCGGTACGATTTTTAGTCGTATCCTCGACATAGTAAAAACTCTTAAGTACATTGAACAGCTCAGCCTCTATACGATTTTTAAGAGCGTCTGGAAATGACGATCCACTTCCAGACTCTCTTTTCAAATACCTTTAGTGGGATATAAAAACTGAATACTTCTCGGAAAATAGTGAAGAAAAAATGGATCATCATGAACACCTTCTGGATCTGTTTCAAATAACAAATTCTCCGATGGATCCGTTATCGTATTTTGTAAAATTTTAAATGCCTTTTACTATTTGGCACCATATTCTTTTTTTGAATGTTTGTCTTCTCGATACCTTCTTTTTCTCCAACATACATATATACTTTTGGATGATAATCCATTGTGGATGATTCCATATATTCCATGAAGTTTGTAAACCACACCGAACTAGACAATAGTATAAATTTATTAAATAAGTTTTCCTTTCTATACATTGCATACATGGAAATTAAACCACCTAACGAAACACCCCCTAGTGCAATATCTTCTGAAATACGGAACTGTTCTTTTATATAGGGATACAACTGTTCATATACAAAATCTAAATAGCTATCTCCCAATCCACCAAAGGACCAATCACTAAATAGCGCATCATGCTCCCAAGGGGTGTATTCATCATTTCTATTATCCGAATCAATTCCAATAAAAACTACTGGCTCTGTTAAACCTGCTTTTACATTTTGTTCAACTATATCGATTGACTCTCTAAATAGAAAGTCGCCATCATGCAAAAAAACAGCTGGAAAAATACGTTCTGCATCTAATTTGTACTCTGTTGGCAAGTAGACGCTTATTTTTCGTTTCATCAACTGTAGTTCCATAAATTCTCCTTCAATCTTCGAAGTCACTGGAACTCCTCCTTATTTATTCATAAAGCGAAAGGCTCTACTCATAATGGTCGGAACAACAGAAGCATGGTTTTCATCTTCTGCAATATACAGCTCAACTTCCAATTGTTCTGTTTTGTGCTCGCTCATATTCGCATACAATTGCTTGGCATCATCGACCATAAAGTCCTCTTCACTACCAACCAACATTAACAACTTTCTATGGTCATGTGGCGCGGCCTTTTGAAAATATTGTTCCGCATGCATGAATAGCTCATGCTCATTCCACCAAATAGAGGAATGAGACGATGATTACTGTGACTCATTTTTGTCAACGTTGCGCATTTTTTATTGGGCAATCTTCTCCAGATGAATAGCTCGGATACATTTGCCGTAGCGCGCCTGGCCGCATGAGCCGAAGTATGAGACAGACTCCTGTGCAACACGAGTTGGCTCATGCAAGGTGCGGCAAGTACGGAGGTTAGCAGATACCTCACGACGCATTATCCCTATATCACGTACAATATAAAGAAGGCATACAAAAAATCCAATGGCTCGAAACCATTGGATTTTTGAGAGAATTTAATATTAGTGAAAGAAAATCATTTGAATCGCAAAAATAACCCCGAAAAAATATATAATCGGATGTACTTGTCGACCTTTACCGCTTACGAGTTTGAGAATAGGATACGTAATGAATCCAACCGCAATCCCAGTTGCAATACTTCCGGTTAAAGGCATCGTTAATATAATCATAAAAGCCGGAAATGCCTCATCGAACTTTTTCCAATCGATTTTTGCTAGTCCATCCATCATATAACAACCAACAATGATTAAAGCGGGAGCTGTAATAGCCGGAAGTGAAGAAATAGCCGCCACTAATGGAGAGAAAAACAAAGCAACAAAAAATAGAATTGCTACAACTAGTGCAGTTAATCCAGATCGTCCACCTGCGGCTACTCCGGTCGATGATTCAATATAAGCAGTAGATGGGCTCGTCCCAAGACTCGCTCCAACAGTTGTAGCAACCGCATCTGCAACAAATGCAGATTTCAATTTTGGCGATTTCTCGTCCTTCATTAAACCTGCCTGCTCTGTAACACCGATCAATGTTCCAGTTGTATCAAATATCGTCACAAGTAAAAATGAAAATACGACAGCATATAATCCACTCGTAAACACTCCCGGAATATCCACATCAAAAAATACGATAGATGGTGGAGTAGAAACCACTGCGTCCAGTTGGAACATTCCCATAAAGTAACCGATAATTGCAGTAACGAACATACCAACAAATAGCGCTCCTTTTACTCGGAGGGCTATTAGCATAATCGTTACAAACAATCCGATAATGGATAAGACAGTGACTGGATCACGCAAATCTCCAAGCGTTACAAGCGCATCACTATTTCCAACAACGAGTTTAGACATTTTTAATCCGACAAACGCGATAAATAACCCAATGCCAGCAGTAATTCCATATTTTATCGAAGTAGGAATTGACTCAATTAATAATTCTCGTAACTTCGTAAACGTTAACAACAAAAAGATAATACCTGCTATCAAAACTGCCCCAAAAACTACTTGATAACTAACACCTTGCGTAGCAACAACACTTGTAAAATAAGCATTCATCCCCATACCTGGCGCAATTGCAATTGGATAATTTGCAAACAAAGCCATGATTAATGTTCCTATAACCGCAGCAACAATTGTGGCAATAAATACTTGATCGAAAGGAACCCCCGCTGCCGAAAGAATGGCAGGATTAACGAAAATGATGTATGCCATCGTTAAAAAAGTAGTAAAACCCGCTAATACTTCTGTTTTCACATTTGTGCCTAATTCACTTAATTTAAATAAACCTTCCATAGTTCCTCCTTGAAATAAAAAATCTAACTATGAATAGATAGACGAAATCTATCCATTCATAGTTAGAAATTAACGGTTCCTACTAGAAACTCTCAGACCATATTACTGAGAATATACGAATGTCGCTCGATTGTTTAATTATTTTACTCCGAACAACATAATATACGAACAATAACTAAGTGTCAATATCAAATGTTCGTATATAGTTTCATACTTCAAATGCAACAACAGCTTCTATAGTGACCGCAAGTTTCCACGCTAGCCAACTCATCCTATACTAAAGTGTGGCTAAATTATTGTCTTCTCATACGAAGTGAACTTGTTATTTTAAGGATTGATTGCTTTCATCCGCCATTTGGTTGCTCGCTCATTGAATTGGTTGCTCTCCGAATAAAATTGATTGCTTTAAATGGCCGATTGGTTGCTCTAACCCATTTACTGGATTCACATACTTTAAAAGACGGCTTCCCATTCAATATGTGAATGGAAAACCGTCTGCTGTTTAAGTTAATTTACTTTTATTTTCCCTTTCCAGTACATTTCACGGAGTAAGAACTTTTGTAGCTTGCCTGTTGCTGTTTTTGGTAATGCATCTACAAATTCAAATGATTTTGGTGTTTTGAAATGCGCCATATTGGATCTACAATAGTGGATCATCTCTTGTTCGGTCACATTACTTCCATCTTTTAGCACGATAATTGCTTTTGGAACTTCTCCCCATTTTTCGTCTGGGACAGCTATTACAGCTACTTCTAACACGTCTAGATGTTTGTATAATACCCCTTCAATTTCTGTTGAAGAAATGTTCTCTCCACCCGAAATAATCATATCTTTTATACGATCTTGAATTTCGATATACCCATCAGGATATGTTACCGCCAAATCACCAGTATGGAACCATCCATCGACAATTGCTTCTGCTGTTTTTTCTGGATCTTTGTAATAACCTTCCATTACTACATTTCCTCTTGTGACGATTTCTCCAATTTCCTTGCCATTCCAAGCAACTTCTTCTCCATCTTCCCTGCTGACAACTTTTGTTTCCCCGTTAAAAGCTAATTCAATTCCTTGTCTTGCTTTAATCGTCGCTTGTTCTTCTGCTGATTTATCATCAAATTCCTTCTTCCATTCACTATATAAAATGAATGGTGACGTTTCTGTAAGCCCATACACATGCATCATATTGAGTCCAAGAATTTCTTGTGCTTTTCCAATTAGCGCTGCAGCTGGTGGTGCTCCGGCTGTAGCCATTCGAGGATTTGTTGTAATTTGCACTTCTTTTGCTTTTGGTTCATTCACTAACATATTAACAACGGTCGGTGCACCACATAACAAACTGATTTTATGTTTTTCAAATAGATTCAAAATAAGTGGTGGATCTACTTTACGCAAACATACATGCGTTGCCCCAGTGGCAGTGATCGCCCAAACTCCTCCCCAACCATTTGCGTGGAACATTGGCAATGTATGAAGATATACATCATCATGTTTCACATTTAGATGATACATGAAGTTAGCTGCATTTAAGTAATTACTACGATGTGTTAGCATAACCCCTTTTGGTTTGGAAGTGGTACCACTTGTATAATTCAATGTAAGTAACTGATTCTCATCTATTTCTACTTTTGGTAGGGAAGCATTTTCAAAGTCCTGATTGATAAATTCTTCATAATAAATACCTCCCAATGAGTTCGAATGACCTTCCACTGCAACGACAATTATTTTTTCTAGTGATAAACTATGACGGATCCCTTCTACTAAATGACTATACTCCTCATCCACGATGAGTATTTTGGAATCACTATGTTTAATAATGTACTCTAAGTCTTCTGCATTTAATCGATAATTTAAAGGGACATGCACTGCACCTAGCTGGCAAATTCCATAAAAACTTTCTAACATATAATGTGTATTTGGCAACATGACTGCAATATGATCACCTTTTTGTATACCAGCATTCACTAAAGCAGCCGAGAGCTTATCCGTACGCTTCCCAAACTCCTCATATGTAAACTGTTTATCTCCATCGATTACCGCTACTTTTTTCGGGTAATATTTAATCGCTCTTCTTTTCCAATCCAATGGTGTTAATGCAGCAAACATTCTACACAGCTCCCTTTTATGATGTGATCTCTTTTTTAGTAAGCGCATGTATCGCTTCTTCGGTTAAGCCTATTTCTTTCAAAATTTCTTCTGTATCATTTCCAGTTTGCACACCTGCGAAATGATATTGCGCTTGCTCAGTAGAAAACTTAATAGGAAAAGCAATCTGACGCTGTGTGCCTCCATTTTTCTTTGGTACAGAAACAATCATTTCTCTTGCCTTTAACTGTGGATGATTTACCGCTTCTGAAAAACTTAATACAGGTTCAATACATCCATCAAAATCGTCTTCTAAAAAAAGGATCCACTCTTCTAAAGTCTTTTGCTTAATAGCTTTTATTAAAATTTCTTTAAAAGCTAGTTGATCCTCTACAAGCTCACTGCCACTTAGTTTGATTAAACTTGGATCGCCAATTAACTGACAAAGCCTTGCTTGAAATTGCGGTTCCAAACTACCGATGGAAAGATAGCGATGGTCTTTCGTTTCATAATAATCATAAAAAGAGCCTCCATTTAACAATAATGATTCCGGATTTGGTTCCTCTTTACCTATTAAATATCCCGGCCCATACATTGCATTCAACGAAAAGGATACATCGGTAAGGCTTATATCAATTTGCTGACCTTCTCCAGTTTTTTCACGATGATAGACAGCTGCTAAAATTCCTATTACCGCAGGCATCGAACCACCTGCAATATCGGCTACTTGTACACCGGCTGGCACAGGAATCTGATCTTTTCTATAGGAATAACTCATAACACCTGCCAAAGATAAATAGTTAATATCATGCCCTGCTCGATTACGAAGAGGACCGGTTTGCCCGTATCCTGTAATAGAGCAAAAGATAATCTTAGGATTAATCTCTTTTAACTTTCCATATCCTATTCCTAATTTATCCATTACTCCTGGACGAAATTGTTCTACCACAATATCGTATTCTTGAATTAGCTGATAAATAATTTCTTTCGCTTCCGGTTGTTTAAGATCCAATGCTAAAGATCGTTTGGAACGATTTAAATGTCCAAAAGTAGCTGATACTTCACCATCCATCGGTCCCAAATATTTCACTAAGTCCGTACGATTCGGGGCTTCCACTTTCACCACTTCTGCTCCCATATCAGCTAACATCATAGTAGCAAATGGTCCAGGTAATAGGGTCGAAAAATCCAATACTTTTAAACCACTTAAGATTCCCAAGTACTCACCTCCATATATATAGAAAATTACAAATTTTCTTTCTATTATACTATTGTAGTGAATATTGTATACGTTTTCAATAGCCCTTATATTAAAATACTTTGATAGTTTTCTTTCTCTTATTCTAGGGAATACAAATGAGGAAGTAGTGTAAGTAGGAGGAAACACAGATGGTTAAAAAGTCGAAGAAACGAATTTTCATTAGCTCTATCATTCTATTCGCGCTAATTTATATAGCCGTTATTTTATGGCATACATATAAACCTCTTCCCGAAGGAATTTCATTCGAGGGAAACATACATAAAACAGATACCGTAGAATTCATTACGGACCTTACATATGCACAAGATCAAGAAGGAACTGGCATGGTACATGAAAATTTTATATTTGATAAAGTAAATGAAATGATTGATGAAGCTGAAAACTTTGTAGTTGTCGATTTCTTTTTATTTGACGGTTACTACGATGAAAACGAGGATTTCCCAAAAATTGCAGACAACCTTTCCACTACCCTCTCCAATAAAAAGAAAGAGAATCCTAATATGCCGGTAGTATTCATTACAGATCCGCTGAATCGTGGTTATGGTTCTTATGAAAATGAATGGTTCAAAAAAATGAGAGATGCTGGTGTAGAAATAGTCTATACTGACTTGGATCCATTGCGAGACTCAACTCCGATATACTCAGGCATCTATCGAATATTTTTTCAGTGGTTTGATATTGGTGGAAAGGGTTGGATAGCAAATGCGATGGCAAGCGATGCTCCCAAAATGACAATTGCATCGTATATGACGTTATTAAACGTAAAGGCGAATCATCGAAAAGCAGTCATAACGGAGAAAGAAGCAATGGTGACTTCTTCTAATCCACATGATGCGAGTGGATTCCATGGAAATATTGCATTAACAGTAACTGGTCCAATCATTAATGATATTTTAAAATCAGAGGAAGTTGTTTCCTTATTTTCTGGAGGACCTAAACTTCCACGTATCAAAGTGGAAGAAATAGACGGAGAATATGAAGTCCAATACTTAACAGAGAAGAAGATTTTGGATAAGTTGCTGGTAGATTTGGCAGGCACGAAAGAAGGAGATAAAATTTGGCTTGGTATGTTTTTTGTAGCAAAGCGAGATATTGTAAATGCATTAATTGATGCGGCAAATCGAGGAGTAGATGTGAATCTAATTTTGGATCCAAACGAGAACTCATTTGGACAAGATAAGTCGGGACTACCGAATAGACCAGTAGTACAAGAAATGGTGGAAGATACGAAAGGCAAGATGAACATTCGTTGGTACAACACCGTCATCGGTCAATACCACACGAAAGCTATTTGGATTCAATCTGATGAATATACGATTATTTCAAGTGGGTCTGCGAACTATACGGAACGGACATTGGATAATTATAATTTAGAAAATAATTTACGGGTTATAGCGCCAAATGATAGTGAGCTTGTATCAGCCATGGAAGCCTATTTTGAACGACTATGGAACAATGAAGATGCAATGTATACATTAGATTTGGAAGATTACCAAGATCGATTCACTTGGTGGCAACGTTGGATTTATTCGTTACAAAAGGTTTTAAAAGTAACAACTTATTAGAACTATTAATGAAGGTACTAAATCATTTCGAGTTAGATTTAGTACCTTTTATTTGATATTCTACTGATAGAATACTAATTAATATATTCTATCAACCAGCAATCACGATACTCGCCTTCGTGAAGTTCATTTTTGGGCAACAGCTTAACCTTCTTAAATCCACATTTTTCATAACAACGGATTGCTCTTTCATTCCATGTTTGAGGATCCATGACTATTCTATCTGCGCCATTTTGTTCGACTAAAAACTCGACCATTGAATTTACTAAAAGTGTTCCAATTCCATTGTTCCAATATGTAACTTCTCCTATGAATTGGTCCATACCATATATAACATCTGGTACTTCTGTATATCCGTATAAGTTTCGTTCATCATTATCTATTTGGTAATATTGAATATATCCGATTGGAATATTATCAAACTCTACGATACAACGTACTACTTCGTTTTCACGGTCGTAAAATTTCTCGTGCACTTTCTCTAAGTCAAATGCATTGTCTCTTCCTTCATAAAATTCCAGTACAACAGGATCTGAAAGCCATTTAGCTAATAATGAACCATCCTTTAATTCTAATAGACGAACAGATAACTTGTCGTTATGAAATAACATCTTTGGCACTCCTCCTTTTAGTTAACTCCGGGGAGCAAACAACATAACGGATACACCAATGATGCAAATTAGCGCCCCGATCCAATCATATGTATCCGGTACTTTTTTATCGACACCCCATCCCCAAAGGACGGATAATACGATAAATACACCTCCATAGGCTGCATACACTCTACCGAAGGAAGGAAACATTTGAAAGGTAGCGATAACTCCGTAAAGAGCTAATGTTATTCCGCCCAAAAGTCCCAAATAAGCTGACTTTCCTTCCCTCAACCATAGCCATATAAGATAACCGCCCCCGATTTCAGCTAAACCAGCTATAAAAAATAGAGCAATTACTGAAAGCAAATAAATCCATCCTTTCCATTTCCAAATGAAATAGTTAGTCGTTTGCTACTACTCATTCCCATCCTTTACAAACATCCACCCATTCTCGTCCTTTTGCATATGAAAACAATTCCTCACAAGTGAGTTCAATCGCACTATTGCTGCTTCCGCATGCAGGAAAAACTGTCTCGAAACGTTGTAATGATTCATCTAAGTAAACTGCTACATCCTCCGGAATACCAAATGGACAAACACCACCTACTGCATGTCCTACTTTTTCGATTACTTCATCGGGAGTTAACATTTTTGCTTTCACGCCAAAAGTTGCTTTGAATTTAGCGTTATCAATTTTAGCATCGCCTGCAGCTACTACTAAAATGCACCCTTCCTCTTTCTTGAAGGATAATGTTTTCGCAATACGTGCTCCTTCTACATTCAGCGCTTGTGCTGCTAACTCAACAGTTGCACTGGATGCCTCAAATTCCATTATTCTTTCTTCGATTCCTATCTCTTTAAAATAATCTCTTACTACTTCAATTGCCACTTTACACACCTCTTATTTTAAATATTTCAACTTCTATTATAATCTTACCACCATAAATACTAAATACACTCGCTTTACTATTTAGTTTGCCGCTTTCGAAGTGATTTTTGTCAGGTTCACTATATGGTTTGTCTCGTTCAGGATTATTTTAGTAACTACTTCATTTCTAGCAATTA
The DNA here is from genome assembly GCF_006861775.1 of Psychrobacillus soli. GTDB lineage: Bacteria > Bacillota > Bacilli > Bacillales_A > Planococcaceae > Psychrobacillus > Psychrobacillus soli. Next base: position 68,076 of record NZ_VDGG01000016.1, read on the forward strand.
AAAGGGGAACTAAAAGATAGTTCTCTTTATTTTTATAATACATTAATTCTTCTGAAGTTATTGACTTTTCATTTATCTTAAAGGAGAATAATAAAAACAGAATTCCTTTAGGTGAAATATGTTTCCGTCTAACGGAAAAGTAAAGAGGGTGTATAATATTCCGTTTTTTTCTATGTATCTTTCACTAGATTGTGTTATTGTCTTGCGCCCTAGTGAAGCATTTCGTGACCAACAAACATTACAACGAAGCTGGTAATCTTTATTTTATTTAAGTGAACCCAATTTGGCACAGGCGCTTATTGAAAATGCATCGTTTCTTGATACTTAAAAGCAACACGTATCGAGAAGTGATATATACCCGCGAATGTTAAAGGAGGAAACAGTGAAGATTGCTGGAGGCTATCGTACAAATGACGCTGCAATTTCAGCTACTGTGATGAATATTGGACTATTTGCAAAAGAGGTCCATATCAAATTTGTAAACACCATCAGATAAAAGCATATTTGAAGAAATGTCGATCTTATTAGCATCTGTTATTGAACAATTGAAACGCATGTAATTAAATCATTCAGGGGGTTTTTCTATGGTCCAACTCGATTCGAAACAGTCGGCAACTGTAATTCCAGAGCATCCACATGTAATAAAAGATAAGCAACCTCGTATTAAAAACATTAATTCATTTGCGTTAATGTTTGGTATTATGATTATCATGGCCATCTTAACGTACATATTACCTGCGGGACAATATGAACGCATAGAGATAGACGGGCGCACAGTCGTTGATCCAACATCTTTTACATTTATTGAATCAACATCTGTTGGCTTTTTTGATATTTTCACAAGTATTCACCAAGGATTAGTACTTGGTGCTCCTATTATTTTATTTGTGCTTTTATTTGGTGGAGCACTTGGAATCATGCAAAAAACTGGAACAATTGACGCCTTTATTCAAGCACTTGCTATTAAATTCCGTCACCGTCAATTCATCGTCATTCCAATTTTAGTACTTGTCTTTGCAAGCTTAGGTGCTTTAATTGGATCAGCAGAAGATACGTTAGTGTATATCGCAATCGTAATTCCATTAATGATGGTTTTACGTTTTGATGCCATTACTGGATTTGCGATTGTCATGCTTGGTACACTTGCAACAGGTTTTATGGCTGGGATTACAAACCCATTTAATGTTGGGGTTGCACAAACAATTTCTGAATTACCGATGTATTCCGGGATGGGTTTACGAATTTCGTTATTTACTGTGATGTATATCTTTACAGTGTTTTATATTATTCGTCATGCTAAAAAAGTTCAAAAAAATCCGGAACTTGGAGTTTACGGAAAATTCACCCCAAATGATACCGTTAAACTTGATGTCTCAGCTAAAATGAGCATACGCCATTTACTAGCACTGTTAGTGTTACTCGGAAGTTTTGTCCTATTAATTTTCGGTGTCATTCGATTAGGCTGGTACATTTCTGAAATTTGCGCAATATTCATACTTGCTTCGATTGTTATGTCTCTTATTTGTCGCACAACGATTGACGAAATGACAAAGGGTTTTATCAATGGTTCAAAAGACATGATCGAAGGAGCTTTGATTATTGGTTTTGCTCAAGCTATTTTAGTCATTGCAACAAACGGTAATTTAATTGATACGATTTTATACTATGTATCTGGTGTTCTAGGCAATATTCCTGCTTCAATTAATGCAGTAGGCATGCTTTTTTTACAGATGGTGATGAATTTTATCGTTCCTTCTGGTAGCGGTCAAGCAGCTCTGACGATGCCAATTTTAGCACCATTAGCGGATTTAATCGGGGTGACTCGTCAAACAACTGTACTTGCCTTCCAACTAGGGGACGGTATTTCAAACTTATTTATGCCAACAAGTGGTGTATTATTAGCAGGCTTATCAATTGCAGGTATTTCCTATACAAAGTGGTTCAAATGGATACTTCCATATTTAGGATTTTCAACATTAATTGCAATAGTTTTTATTATCATCGCCCAAGTGATTCAGTACGGCCCATTTTAAACAATTGAGGTGGATATTTATGACAACAAAAACAACATTAAAGGAACAAGTGATTACGTGGAGACGTACATTGCACCAGCAGCCAGAACTATCTTTTGAAGAAGTCAAGACATCCCAATTTATCGAGGATCAGCTTAGTCAATGTGAAAATTTCATCGTAACACGACCAACCAATACAAGTGTGATGGCTGTTTTAAAAGGGCAAGAACACGGAAAAATCATTGCCTACCGTGCAGACATAGATGCATTACCAATTCAAGAGGAAACAGATGTAGCATTTCGTTCGAAAGTAGCTGGCGTAATGCATGCTTGCGGTCATGATGCACATGCAGCGATGCTTTTAGGTGCCGCAATTGCACTTCACGACCGTGGTACAAACTTTGCAGGTGAAATTCGCTTTTTGTTCCAGCATGCAGAAGAAGTTTCACCTGGTGGCGCAGAGGAAATGGTGGTGCAGGGCGTCTTACAAGATGTTGAACACGCCTTTGCACTACACGTATCCCCCAATCACCTGAGCGGTCAGTTGGCATTCCGCAAAAAGGCTATTACCTCTGCAGCAGATGATTTTGAAATTACGATTTTTGGGAGTGGTGGTCATGCAGGTATGCCAGCTGAAACTATCGATCCCCTTCTTATTGGCAGTGAAATAGTCCAAGCATTGCAAACAATTGTTTCACGTAAAATCCCCAATGGTACAGCACCTGTTTTATCGGTGACAAAATTCCATTGTGGTGCCACTCTCAATATTATTGCGGATCAGGCAGAGCTAGGTGGTACAATTCGCTCTCATCATGAAGATGCTCGCGTCTATGCAAGACAATTACTTGAACAAACGGTACACGGTATCGCCCAGACACACGGGGCGACAGCTTCAATTACATGGGAACTTGGTTGCACAGCTGTATTTAATGATAGTGATACAACAGATATCTCGATTTCAGCTGCATCAAAAATATTCGAAAATATCATTGAACTAGAGCAGCCAATGTTCGGTACAGAGGATTTTGCAATAATGGCTGAACAAGTACCTTCTAGCTATCAATTTATCGGTGTCCACCATGAAAAACTTGGTGAAGCGTATCCATTACATCATCCTAAATTCAAGATAGATGAAGATGCGCTAATTTTAGGTACTTCTTATTATGTAGAAATCGCAAAAGAACTTTGCCCAATAATACAATAAAAAATATCGCGTAGACAAAACTGTAGAATTTAACAAAGCCTATAAAATTTAAAAAAGGGCAACCAAAAAGATGGTTGCCCTAGGTGTATTACGCTTCTGGTTCAAATGTTTTGCAATCCGTTTCTTCACTATTGGAAGCTTGTTTCCCTTTATTACTTACTACATAAATCGCAGCAGCGTTACATTTGTTTCCAGATCCCCAATACGTACAGTTGTTTACTTCACAAAGAACATCTTGAGCCATAGTATCACACCTCCTCTTTTCTTAGCATGAACATTTAAAAGAAAATTAATACGATAAATGCTAAAATAAAGAAAGTAAAAAGGAGGTTAATACATGCAAAAACTAGAATTTGAACCATCATGGGACAAAACGATATCCAGTAACGATCGCCAAAAAATCGAAACAATTTTTCTCCAAACAAGAAAATTTAACAATCATCCTATTCAACTCACACCACTATGGCAAGCATTTAACCACAAAGGCGAATTATTAGTAACCGTGCTCATCCATAACTTTACGCTGCATTCCTATTCATTTCAAAACACGAAACTTAATTACATCGTCAATAATGAAATTCTAGTCGAGCATTTCTTTACATTACCTTCCCTTAGCATACAAGAAGAACGCAGTATGCCATGGACGTTTATTTTTCCAAAAGAAAATATGACATATACACTTCCCTTTGAAAATGGACATTTGGAAATTGTTTAAGCTTGTTGTTTTTGCCGCAATAGATTATTTATTTCATCATAATTTACCGGTTTGCTTATATAGTAACCTTGTATCAATTCACAATTATAGCTTCGGAGCATGTCAAATTGCTCTTTATGTTCGACCCCTTCAGCCACGACACGTAGGCCCATCGTATGCGCTAATTTAATAATCGTTTCGATAAACTTACCGTCTTTTTCCGATTGAAGCATTCCGTCTACAAAACTCTTATCAATTTTCACATGGTTGATCGGTAAACTGTTTAAGTAACTTAAAGAAGAATAGCCTGTTCCAAAATCGTCAAGATGAATAGATATTCCAAGTTTCTGAAGATCCTCTAACTTTTGCTTATTCAAATCAAATGATTGCATCAAGGAGGTTTCTGTAATTTCGAGTTCGATCCAGTTAGGACAAACACCCGATGCTTCTATTATTTCTCGTATATTAGCGACAAAGTCTTGTTGCATAATATGGACTGCAGAAATATTGACCGCTATACTAACTGGTCGCTCGGTATTTCCGTTAATCTTTTGAATCGTACTACAAGCTTGTTTTAATACCCATTTATCTATTTCTACTATTTGGCCAGTCATTTCAGCAACTTGAATTATTTGTAAAGTATTATACATAGAAAGGGCGGGAGACTTTGTTCTCAAAAGTGCTTCCACGCTCGCAATCCTTCCTTCATCTGTCTTAACTAATGGTTGAAAAAACAACTCAAATCCATCTTTATCTAGACATACTTGAATACCTAATTCTATTTTAAATTTTTCTTCTAGTTGTTGTTTCATTCCTTCATCAAATATTCTATATCCATTTTTCCCGTAACTTTTTGCTTCATACATGGCCATGTCTGCCAGCATCAACAATTCTTCCGAAGTAGTCGCGTGGAGAGGATATAAGGAAACCCCAATACTTGCGGTAACATTTAAGATTCTAGATTCTATCTTAATAGGCATATCAAATTGACGGATGATTTCCTCTGCAAGGCTTTTTGCTTGTTTTATCGATTCTAGATCATGCAACACTACGATAAATTCATCGCCACTTATTCGGGCAACCTCTTTATTTGTAGATGCCAATGCATTTAACTTTTTTGCCACTTCCGTAATAAGCTTATCTCCAAAAGAATGCCCGAGCGTATCATTCACTGTTTTAAAATTATCTAAATCGACAAAAATAACTGCTTTTAAGCGCTCGCTTTGATCGTTTTTTAAGGAGGCAGTGAGTAATTCTTGCAAGCTTCTTCTATTTAATAATCCCGTAAGTGAATCATAGGAAGCTAAATGGTTTATCTTTTCCTCTCTTGTTTTTATAGCGGTAATCATGCTATTGAAACCATTCGCAAGACGTTCGATTTCTTCGTAGTCATATACTTTTGCTTGTACGTCGTAATTTCCATTTTCTACAGAAACCATCAGTTTTCCAAGTTTTTTTAACGGTCGAACCCCTCTTAATGCTGCAAAATAGGCAATGACACCAAATAATAGGAGACAAAACAGACCAATTATTAATATAGGTAGATGCCTGTTTAGTAGATTACGAGTAATTTCTTCTTTGCTAATTGCTGTAACGATACTCATATCATTTTGCACTATTGGGTGAGAACGTAAAATATAGTCTTTATCTTGTATCGTATACGACACATAATTTTCTTCCGTATCTTTTAACATTTTTGCATACTGCATGCCAAAAAGTGTCTCACCAATCATATGATTATCACGATTAGCTAGTATTGTGCCATTGTTACTTAGCAATAAGACTAATCCATCTTCCCCGATCTTCGAATTGCTAATTTGATTACTCATTTCTAGAAGATTTAAATCTAGTGCAATAACCCCTAGTATACCTTTAGAACTCATGACAGATTTAGAAGCTGTAATAATAATTTCTTGAGTCACATAGTCAAGGTACGGTTCGGTCCAAAATACTTCCCCCGGATTTTGCATGGCAAGCTTATACCAGGCTTGTTCTTCTGGATGATAGCTTGCAGGGATATCCTTATATATGCCTCTGTAATATTCACCATTTACTAAACCATACATAATTTTTCCATTTACTGTTACATCTTTTTGACGTTCTTCTAACATAGATGCAATCTTATCTTGACTACTAGAATAGTCATTTAGCAATAAGAGTGACTGACTAAGTTGGTCTAGTGTATTCTCAACAGTTGAAAATTGATGTCCAAAAGATAGAAAAGTTTGCATTAGGACAGATTCGGCTTCGTTTTTATATTGTTGTTCTAAACTTTCATTTAAATTTCTATAGGACAATAAAATAAATAAGCACATTGTGATAATACATATAAATACGATCAAAGTCGTTGCCCAGAATTTAATGCTCTTTATTTTCAAAAGGTCCACCCACCGCCGCTCTTTATCTATTTATTCCCCTTTTAAAAAATACTCGTACATATACTCTTTTCCAAGAATGGTTGCTATATTTTTTATAGGATTATAATATTTCTTGTCTACTTCTATATATTTCTCAACCGTATTATCATAACTATTTAATACATCAGGTTCTTTCGTATGCAATGCTAACATGGCCTCCGTAAAACCTTCTTGTATTTCTTCGTCTAATTCACTTCTTGCAACATACGGGGATCCCGGAATATTTTCTGATTTCCAAATAACGGTCATATCATCGGGTTTTACGATTCCTTTTTCTATTAAATTGCCATACTGAACACTACTAATTGCGCCTGCATCAACTTCATGATGGAGAATATTGGCCAATACTTGATCATGCGAACCTGCGTACTCTATTTCGCTAAAAAATGTTTCATATGCTATATTTCTACTTTTCAATAATGCGTAAGGAAGGACGAACCCTGATGTAGAGCCAGAATCTACAAACGCAAATTTCTTCCCTTCCAATTCCTCAATCGTGCTAATACCCGAATTTTTTGGTGTAATAATAAGTGAATTATAATAAATACCGGTATCTTTTCTTTGTTGAACAACTAAAGGAGTTAGCTCCATTTCACTTTCAGCTGCTATATAGGAAAAAGCACCATACCAACCAATATCGATTGTTTCATTTTTCATCTCTTCTATTAAACTAACGTAACTATCCGCAGTGTCCACTTCAATCGGCATGCCCAGTTGTTCTTCTAAATAAAGTCGAATAGGTTCAAATTCCTTTTCCATTTCAATTGCATCTTTTACAGGAATCATACCGATTGTCAATTTTTTAGGAGTTGTAGCGCAGCTTGTTAATAGTAAACTTACTAAAAAGATACTCAATAAACACACAAATTTTCTACTATTCATGAATATATGCACCTCACCTAATAGCCCATTATTAATAGTTACTATTATATTATACGTTTGTTAAGTGTTTGTTAATTTCTTGTGTATTTACATCTTTCTTTGCTTACCACTTTTAATGCTGCAAAATATTTTTGACTTATCTAGAAACTAATAGGTAGCAGTTTATACATATAAGCATTTTCTTGAATAGGTTATAAAGAGAAATATAAGGGGGAGGTTATGAATTTGTCACGTAGAAGGAAGCAACGTTTTTGTATATTTCCAGGATATAACTGGTGCGGGCCTGGTTGCAGCGGACCTGGAGCTCCTATAAACGAAGTAGATGCAGCGTGTAAAGCACATGATGAATGCTATAGTAAGGGAAGAGAGCGATGTGAATGTGATCGTGAATTTCTCAAGCGGCTACACCCCCAAATAAATCCATATACACAACAAGGGAGACACGCCCGCTTGCTTTATAATTATATGAAACTGCAATCAAATGTTACATGTAACTCTTTTAGAAAATGAGAGTTGTTTACATCTTTATATAGTGAAAAAAAAAAAAAAAAAAATCTGAATGCCCTCTAAAGTGTACCCTTTGTAAAGGACATTTTAAAAAAAGCTCTTAAGCAACTTGAAGAAGATGATGTCTGTATTGTGCAGGCGTCATCTTTTTTAAGTTCCATTGACCTCGATAATGATTGTAATANTTTGAAATCATCTGGAACACCACCTGCATTTAATAATTCTATTATAAATGAACAAAGCGAGGTATTCGACGATTGAATCGTCGAATACCTCGCTAAGTTAAATTATCTGGACTTTTTCAGTGCCCTCATATTGTGCAGGTGTCATCTTTTTTAAGTTCCATTGACCTCGATAATGATTGTAATAGGTCATATAACTCTTAATCTCCCGTTTTACTTCTTCTAGTGTTTCACAGTTTCTCATATCTATTTCATCTTTAAAATGACCAAAGAATGATTCTTGTGGTGCGTTATCCCAACAGTTACCCCGACGTGACATGGATTGACCTAACCCCATTTTCTTCACAAGCTTTTGGAATTGAGGGCTGTTATAATGAACACCTTGATCTGAGTGAATGAATGCACCATCAGCTAGTTTTCTACCATTCTTTTTTAATCTCTTTACTGTATTTAGGGCAATATCTAAAGTGATTTTATTTGACACTTCATAGACTAGAATTTCATTAGTTTCGGCATCTTTAATCGCAGATAAATAGGCACGTTTTCCTTTTCCATGATTCAAATAGGTAATGTCGGTTAATAATACTTTTCCAGCGATTCCTTGCTTAAATTGGCGGTTTAAAAGGTTTGGTAATGTCCGATGTTCCTTTGTCGCTTTTGTCATTCGTCGATACGGATTGGCTTTACGGATTGGGCAAATAATCTCGAACTTCTTCATAATGCGATAAATTCATTTTAAGTTATATGTGATTTGATATTGATTTTCTAACGTCATTTTAATTTGACGTGCACCTTTTGGACGACGGAGGAAATTATAAGCCTTTAAAATGACTTCTTTGACTGCTTCATCTGCTTGATGTCGTGCTTGTCTCTTTGCCTCCGCTTCAACTGTAAAGTAGCGGTAGTATCCAGAACGGGAAACATCAACTAGTTGACAAAGATAGTGAACCATTCGTGTTAAATCAAATTTTTCAATGACTGTATGGATCAGTTCGATCTTTTTTAGCAGTTCATTTTCTACAGGTAGAATGGCATTCTATGCTTCTAATCTAGCATATTTTTCTTCTAAACTTAATTCTCTCTCCAGTGGACGTCCTGTACTATATTTTCTTGAGTCTTCTAGCCCTAATAAACCTTTTTCTTTATAAGCTGCACGCCAACGTTTTAGAGCTGACTTTGCTCGCTCAATCCCCATCAAGTCCATATCGAATCCAGCATTTTCAAAGATATCTGTGAGCTTTTTCCCCTTTCATGTTCTTTTATAGCGAGGGCTTTAAATTCATCCGTATATGTAATTCCCTTTTCACTAACAGCCTTACATAAGGGTATTTCTTAAGTAATTTTTGTTCTTGTTCAGTAAATAATTTCTTTGACATAATCCCACTCCATTTAGTGATTGTTTTCATAATAAATAAAAAATCCCCCATAAGAGTTGAGGCCACTGAAAAACTTACGCTTTTAACGATGAAATAGTTTTTTTGAATGCAAATAAGGCACTCTCTGTTCAATTTGAACAGAAAGTGCCTTATTTCATTGTCTATTCCTTACTCTTTTTCATTTAATAGCCTCAATATTCGCTTGAGATTCACAGCGAATATTGTTGTGGCACCTTGAATTTCCATGCCAAATAAACCCGCTGATTGGGCCGTATCGAACCCGTGCGGATTTTTCAATTCACTATTTTTTCCTTCAATTTTATATCGATTTCGTGCAAGCTCTTTAAATTCCTCTGTCTCTTGGAAAGCAGCCTGTTCTTCGTGTTCAGTGGATTTGATGGTGATTGAATACGTTTTACTTTAGGCGCCTTCCTTATAACAACCCTCTTTCAGTGGACACGTTTCACACTTTTCGATGTCAAAATAAAACGTCAATCTTTATTAAAATCAAATTCTTTTTCTTTAGGTTAAGGGTTTCTTGGTTTGAAATCATGGGACGCACCAACTGCATTTACTTTATATTAGTATACAGGAAAAGGATGATTTTTTTAGATAGGAGAAGAAAGTTTTCTTCCTGATAAGCTGATACTAATTGATTTGCGTGGAAGGCGACGACTCCAGCCGGAATAGCATGAGGTGAGTACTTTTTCAGTGCCCTCTAAGAGTTTGCTCAGTTTTCAGTCGTTTTTGCGTAAATCCTTCTAATAACAACCCCACCATAGTTTAAAAATAAAGTTCACTTGCTTTCCATAAAGCTCACACATTGCTCACATATTTATTTTTTTGAGTTAAACTAGTTTGATTAAGTTATTTAATCCTACTTGAATCAATGCAAGGTAGTTTAAATACGATATTTCACAATCTTGTTTTATAATAAATATCATCTTGAATTATATGCTTTTAAAAAAGACTGTAGATACTTCTACTTTCGTCGTGCTTGTCTACAGTCTGACCATTGTTCAGTTTGATGTAGGCACATTTAGTAGCAGATTTTCATCTGAAGATGTAGCAGATCTAACTGACATTCCAAACAGTTTCATGATCGATACAAATTAAATGGCGACAGCACCCATTACGTAACATTCCTGCGCCTAACACATGGAGCATATTTATACTGTCGACTTATTTTGGTTGCGGGGCTATGGAACGTAACACATAAGCTGTTATTCCACCAAATAAGAAAACAGTAAAACCTATGAATAAAGCTAGCATGTAAATCGTCCTCTCAAATGCATTTGAAATTCATTCTCAACTACACAATAACACATTATTCCACTACTTTCTACAATTTTCTATTCTTTTTTAGAACCATTCATGTTAAAATTGAACTATGTTTACGATAAGGAGGGGAAAAAAATGAGTGCTTCGAAGCATATACAAACTATATTGAATGGTGCAATCCAATCGTTAAAATCTGTTATCCCTCTTTCAATGGATATAAAGTCCCCTTCTTTAATGATGCAACCTTTTGAGCAAAAAGAAATGGCTGTACTAATAGGAATTATTGGTGATATAAAAGGTAGGATAATAATAGATTCAACTTCTAATTGCTTCTCCCAGATCGGAGCGACGATGTTCGGAATGCCTTTAGAAGGAGAAATGCTTGAATCGTTTACTGGTGAACTTGGTAATATGATCGCCGGTAACTTATGTACTTCTGTAGCTACAAATGGTGTGGAAATTGATATTACTCCCCCTACTGTTATTGTTGGGACGACCAGATTATTCGGTTTCCAACACGCGTTTAAATTACCCGTCCAAATTGAAGAAGTTGGCGATTTAACAATCATTTTAACTATTGATGAATAGCAACTAGTAAAGAAGAACTTTCTACTAAGGAAGTTCTTTTTTTGTCGAAAAACAAAAAACTGAATATTCATTTTTTTGTGGTTATTAATCTATTTTTCAGGTATACGGAATAATAGAATGATACAATCTTCACACTTAATTCACATAATAGCACCGTTTGTGTGATTTTTATCACATCTTCTATTTAAAAATGTATTTATGATATAACTATACAAAAACAATTTTTGGAGGTGTAAAAAATGTCGAAAAAACGGGAGAAAGAGCCTGATTTAAAAGGTACGCTTTATTCAGTCGGTTTTCTCGGAATATTTATATTAGTTACATGGTTCATGGCATTTTACTTATTTATTGATCGATTTTAATTCATTGGAGGTTTGAAGCTATGCATATTCATAAATATGAAAAATGGTGGCTCACATTTGGAATTAGCTCTCTCGTTTTATTTTTAGTTATAGTTGGTTTTAGTGCTTTCCATTATGGTTCCCATCCACCGAGTGCAAAAGTTTATGTGGATCCTGAACGAGTAGATGAAATTGCACCATTTAATAATCCAGGTGTTCATAAAGTAGAAGGAAAAGATTGGGACTATGAAGTGGTGTTCGTCGCATCTGCTTTTTACTATAATCCACCTGAAATAGAAGTTCCACTTGGGTCTACAGTTAAGTTTATTGCAACGACGAAAGATGTAGTACATGGTTTCCAAACAGCAGGAACAAATATTAACATGATTCTTGAACCTGGTTATGTATCCGAGTATGTAACAACGGTTGATAAAGCAGGAGAATATTTAATATTATGTAACGAATATTGCGGAATTGGACATTCGTCCATGACGTCTATGCTAAAGGTGGTAGAGTAATATGACAACTATAGCTGAAAAAACAAAGGATTTAGTAAGAGTAGATAAAAGAGATGGCAAACTAGCTTTAGCACATATTTACGTAGCTTTTATCGCACTAGCAATTGGAGGACTTTGTGGTCTATTACAAACTTTAGTCCGTTCTGGAACGTTCACACTCCCTTGGGGAATTGGTTATTATCAAATATTAACGATTCACGGAGTACTTTTAGGCCTTATTTTAACAACATATTTCATATTTGGTTTTCAAATTGCTGTAGTGAGTAGAACATCTGGTACATTAACGGATAAACAACGTTTGCTTGGTTGGATTGGTTTTTGGACTATGACGATTGGTACTACCGCATCGTCTATTATGATTTTACTGAACGAAGCTTCCGTATTATATACATTTTATGCCCCATTACAAGCACATTGGATTTTCTATGCAGGGTTAGCATTAGTAATCGTTGGTACTTGGATTGGCGGCGCAGGACTCATTTCGAAATATGTAGAATGGCGTAAAGCTAATCCAGGTCAACCTAGTCCATTATTAACTTTTATGGTTGTCGTTAACTTAGCTATGTGGATTATTTGTTCGTTAGGAGTAGCAGTCGAAGTGTTATTCCAACTATTACCATGGTCTCTAGGGTGGGTAGATAAAGTAGATGTATTGCTCTCTCGTACATTGTTCTGGTATTTCGGTCATCCGCTTGTTTACTTCTGGTTATTACCAGCGTATATGGTTTGGTATGCGATTATTCCTAAAATTATTGGCGGGAAAATTTTCTCAGATTCTCTTGCTAGATTATCATTTATGTTATTCTTACTGTTCTCTATTCCTGTAGGGTTCCATCATCAATTAACAGAACCTGGAATTAGTTCTTTTTGGAAGTTCTTACAAGTTGTATTGACATTGATGGTTGTCATTCCTTCCTTACTAACTGCTTTCTCGATGTTCGCAACGTTTGAAATTCGTGGCCGTGCACTTGGAGGAAAAGGTGTTTTAGGTTGGTTCAAAGAATTACCTTGGGGCGATGCACGTTTCTTTGCACCGTTTGTCGGAATGGTCGCGTTTATCCCTGCTGGTGCGGGTGGAATTATAAATGCTTCTCACCAAATGAACCAGTTAATACACAATACAATTTGGGTAACTGGGCATTTCCATTTAACTGTTGCAACCACTGTTTTGTTAACATTCTTTGGTGCGGCATATTGGTTAATCCCCCATTTGACAGGCAGAGTGTTTACGAAACAAATGAACAGATTAGCAATTATTCAAACGATTGTCTGGGCTTTTGGTATGTCCATTATGTCAGGAGCGATGCATATTGTTGGACTATTCGGTGCACCAAGGCGGTCAGATTTTTCCACTTACGGAGGATCTGCACAAGCAACTGAATGGATACCTTATCAAATTGCGCAAGCAGTTGGCGGTACAATTCTATTCATCGGGATCGTTTTAATCCTTTATATAGTAGCAAATTTGATCTGGTTTGCTCCAAAGGGAGAAACAGAATTTCCAGTTGCGGAAGTTTCGGAGCATGCAGAAAAAACACCAATGGCACTTGAAAATTGGAAAATTTGGCTAACGATTTGTATTGCATTAATCTTGTTTGCTTATACAGTTCCTGTGATCGAAATAATTCAAAATGCACCTCCGGGATCTATTGGATATAAATTGTGGTAACTAAAAAGAGAACTTCGCCATGGGCTTAGTTCTCTTTTTCTTTATTATAGTTGGTAGATTTTCGTATACTTTTCTTCCAAATAATCTGCAAGGTAATTGCCGTTAAGCCCTTCCCCAGTTGCATCTTTTAGTATGTCTAGCGGTTTTTTCAACGCTCCATATTGATGCACATTTTGTGTAAGCCATGCTTTTATTGGCGATAAATCGCCTTTTTCAAATAGCTCATCAAAATTAGGAATATCTTTTAGCATTGCCGCTTTGAATTGAGCTGCATACATATATCCTAGGGCATATGATGGAAAATAGCCAAAGCTTGCTCCAGCCCAATGGACGTCTTGCAAAATACCTTCCGCATTTGTTTCTGGTCGTATTCCTAAATACTCTTCATATTTAGCATTCCAGATGTCAGGTAAATCCTCTACTTTTAAATCTCCGTTGAATAAACCTTTTTCAATTTCATAACGGATCATTATATGCAACGCATATGTCAGTTCATCTGCTTCAATTCGAATGAAAGAAGGCTTCACTTCATTAATAGCACGTAAAAAGTCTTCGATGGAGACATCGCCGAATTGCTCCGGTGAATAGCTTTGCAGTTTTTCATAATTCTGCTCCCAGAATTTCGGATTGCGCCCAACAAAGTTTTCATAAAATAGTGATTGTGATTCATGAATTCCCATAGAAGCTCCACCAGCTAAAGGAGTTCCAGTCAATTCTTCGCTAACATTTTGTTCATAAATCGCATGCCCACATTCATGAATCGTTCCAAATACTGCTGAACGGAAATCGGACTCATCGTATTTAGTCGTAATTCGAACGTCTCCACGATTTAAACCTGTCGCGAACGGGTGGACTGTCTCATCTAGTCTTCCAGCATCAAAATCATAGCTTAATTGTTTTAAGACATCTAAGCTAAATGCTTCTTGTTTCTGTTTATCAAAATGTTTAAACAAGAAATCCGTTTTCGGTTGGTTAGGTGACTCTGTAATTTTCTTCAATAATGGGACGATACGGCTTCTCAGCTCTCCAAAAACTTGATCTAATACTTCCGTAGTCATCCCTGGTTCGTATTGATCGAGTAAAATATTATAGGGATTATCGTCTTTTACTCCCCAATAATTTACAAACTGCTTTAATGTTGCCACCATTTCTTTTAAATAAGGCATGAACTTAGCCCAATCATTCGTCGCTTTTGCTTCTTCCCAAACGGATTCAGATTTGGATTGTAGAATAACGAATTTTTTATATTCTTCTGCGGGAATTTTTTTGCTCAGATCGTATTGTTTTTTAACTTCCTCAAACACACGATTCGTCACTTCATCCGCTGCACTTAGCGTAAGCTCCAATTTGTCTAATAAACCTTTTAGTTCATCCGAAGTAGATAAATTAAACACATCCGTAGCAAGTACCCCTACCACTTCAGAACGTTGATCTAGCCCTTTTTTTGGAGCTCCAGTACGCATATCCCAATATAAAACCCCTAAAGCTTCGTTGTATGCACCAATTTTTTTCACATAATCTAAAAATTGCTGTTCGACTGTCATCTCAAATCCCCCTTGTTATGAACATTAGATTGTTGTAGGCAAAATCCCTGTAAACCGGCTTTCTAGTTTTGCTTCTTCTTCATTTAGTAATAGATGGATTTCCCCATGGTCACTCGAAGTACGGATTAAACGTCCGATTCCTTGCTGCAATCTTAACAGCATAAATGGTAACTCCACTTCTTCGAATGGATCATTCGAAAATGATCGTTTTGCATCAAATAATGGGTCTGCTAATGGGAATGGCAAATCATAAATAATTACTCTCGTTAAAGCTTCTTGCGGCAAATCAAGTCCTTCCCATAAATGGTAAGAACAAAGTGTCGCGAAATCACCATTTTGAAACTCTTTAACAATCGTCGAAAGCTCACGATCTCCTTCAAATACTATATTAGCTGAAACGTTCGAGCGAGTACGGAAATATTCCATCGCTGCTTTCGACTTAAATAATATTAATGTTTGCTGCTTATTGCCTAAAAGTGCATCCACTTGTTTTACTTTGTCGTCTTGACTTGATTGATGCGTATAAATTTTCATTACTTCATCGTAATCAAACGGTGATTCAACCGAAAACGATTGAAACTTCTCAATGCCTAAAGAATCTGCAATATACGTAAAATCTTTTTCAATCGATAAAGTGGCAGAAGAAAAGACGATTGGCAATTGAGAAGTGAATAATTTTTCGTGCAAAATATCCGTTACAAGGCGTGGCATCACGATCAGTGTTTCATGTCCATCAATGATTTCCAGCCATTCTACACCGTCCCCTTTTTCCGTAAATAAACGTAAAGAGAACGCATATTGCTCTATAAATTCTTCTACCATACGTAATTCATATTCAGGTATCGTAAACAACTCAGACTCGAACACAAATTCTTCTAGCAAATCGTCCGTAATTCGAACGGCTTGTTTACAAACTTGAATTAGTTCTGGTGTTTTGTCTATTTTCATACGTTCGCTTTCTTCTTCTTTGCTTCCACTTCTTAAAAGACCAAAAATACGGTCATGTGTTTCTTGTAACACTTCCATTAAATTTAATGTTTTTTCTCGAACTCCATCTACCATTACGCGTTCCAATAAGCGGATCAATGTCTCACTTTGTACTTCGTAAGTTAACGCTTTTTGCGCTGCAAATTCTAGTAAATGCCCTTCATCTAACACGATCATAGACACATCAGGTAAAAGTGGCATTTGCCCTTCTCTCACTCGAGATTCTTTTGTCCAAATATGCTCCATTAGAAACTCATGCGAACAAATGATTAAATCGGTCGACTCTCGATAGTTTTGACGATGAATGGTTTGGCCACAGCGGTTTCTCACATCACATACCATACATTGTTGTGTTGGATGGTAATTTACCTTTTGCCAGTCTTCATCACTAACACCAGGAAACTGGCTACGTTCGCCATAAGGATAAATTTTTTGGAGAGAGGAATGACCGTACACAAAATCTGGAACTTGATCTTCAATCTCTTCTAAAAAGAAATCATTATCGCCATCTTTTTGTGCTTCTTCTAAACGTTTCAAGCACAAATATTGGTCACGCGATTTTGCGAGACGGACATCTATCGTAATATCTAAATAATTTTGGAGCTTAAAAATATCCCCAGCTTCTTTTACTAATTGTTCGATTAATGTTTCGTCGGCACAAGCGATTAATGCTGGTTTCCCTGTGTACCTTGCATAAGAAATGGCAGGTAGTAAGTATGCGATTGTTTTACCTGTACCTACACCAGCTTCTGCAAATAATACATTTTTTTCTTTTAATGTTTTCTCAATTTGATATGCCATGAAAATTTGTTCGTCACGACACTCAAATCCCTTTTCGGGTAATTCATCATAAAGAACGTCACCCATCCAATCTCCTAATGATTCGAAGAAAGAACGGTCTTTTGATAATTGAAATGGTAACGCATTTTTCATCGTAAAACTCCCTACTTCCATCAATTTTGCCTTCGTATCTACGCTCCAATCAAATACGCCTCGGCGTATTTGCGCCCAGTTTTTATCGAGCTCGCTCGATAAATTCCTTTAAAAAACTGTGGCATCCGCCGGAGGCTTTAACTTTATTCAGCAGTCATTGTTTGCTGGATGAAGTTAAGTGTATAACGTAAAAGTAAGGGAGAAGCTAGTCTCCCTTACTTTTTAGGAACGTTTACCCCAAAACTGATAATAATCAGTTCGAATAAAACCATTAAATAATTTCCGCTTTTTCGTCGCTCTTCTGCCAAATGCCTGTTCAAAGTTTTCCATGGAAGAAAGCATATAAACTGACCAAGATGGATATTGCCCCATCAGATGGCCTAAATCACTAATTGCTTGCTCGATTATTTCTACTTCCCCAATACGCTCTCCGTATGGGGGATTTCCGATCATAACACCATCTGTTAAGGATGTAGAAAAATCACTCGCTTGCATTTGCTTAAATGTGATTAGATCAGCAAAGCCAGATTCAAATGCATTTTGCTCGGCAATTTGGATCATTTTATGATCAATATCTGAACCAATAATTTGAAGTTCTTGGTCATAATTTGCAAGATTCTCCGCTTCATTTCTTACGTCTTCCCAAATTGTTTTGGGCATCCAAGACCAAGCTTCACTATGAAAATCACGATTAAAGCCTGGTGCGATGTTTTGTCCAATCATGGCCGCCTCAATAGGTATAGTCCCAGATCCACAAAATGGATCCACGAACGGACGATTAGGACTCCACTTGGAAATTTTCACGAGTGCAGCTGCAAGTGTTTCTTTTAATGGAGCCTCCCCTTGCTCTTGGCGATATCCTCGTTTATGCAGTCCAGCACCACTTGTATCAATTGTAATTGTCGCGATATCTTTTAAAATGCTTATTTCAATTTTGTATGTAGCTCCAGATTCATCTAAAAAACCAATTCGTTTATATGCAAGTTTTAATCGTTCTACAATAGCTTTTTTAACGATAGCTTGGCAATCCGGTACACTGAACAAAGTAGATTTAACGGATTTCCCTTGCACTGGGAATGCTGCATCTACTGGAAGAAACTTTTCCCATTGTACAGCTTTTGTTCGTTCAAAAAGTTCATCAAATGTTTTCACTGGGAACTGAGCGGCTACAATCTTTACTCGGTCAGCTACACGCAGCCATACGTTTGCACGTGCGATTGCTCGTTCGTCCCCTTCAAAATATACTTTTCCATTTTCCGTTGTTGTTTCATATCCTAATGCTTTTACCTCGTCAGCAACGATGGATTCTAGTCCCATCGCGGAAGTCGCTACTAATTTAAATGTTGTCATTATAAATTCCTTTCTTGTTTATGAATTTCCCATAACTCTAAGAAATCCAACAGCTCTGTACTTGGAATGGGTTTGCTAAAATAATATCCTTGAATGATATCACAGCCCATTTCCTTTAAAAGTTTCACTTGATCTTTTGTTTCTGCGCCTTCAGCTATCACCTTTATTTGTAACCTGTGCGCCATTAAAATAATCGCTTCTACAATTGCTTGTTTATCTTGTAAATCTGTCATTTGTTGAATAAAGCTGCTATCAACTTTTAAATAGTTTAACGGGAACCTATTTAAATAACTTAAGGAAGAATAACCTGTTCCAAAATCATCTATCGAAATTTTAAAGCCCATTCGCTTTAGTTTGATCAATTTCGTGACAACGGTTTCTGAATCTTGCATAACCGTTCGTTCTGTTAGTTCCAACTCCAGTTGGTATGGACTACAATTATACTTCATAATGATTGCATTTATTCGTTCCATAAAATCATCTTGTTGAAAATGAAGTGCCGCAATATTGATGGAGACTGGTAAATCTTGAATACCTTTCGATCTCCAATCGACCATATCGATGCATACTTTTTCTAGAATCACTTCACTTAATGGGATGATTAAACCAGTATCTTCCGCATACGGAATAAACTCCGCTGGAGATACAACACCTAATTTATCATTTGTCCATCTAACAAGAGCTTCCACTCCGATTATTTGTTGCGTATTTAAGGATACTTTCGGTTGGTAATGAATAACAAACGCTTTCTGTTGAATCGCTTTTCTCAGTTCTGATTCCAACAAAAGTATTCGTTTTGAATCTGTTTTTAATTCATCAAAGTAAAACGCATACTGACTGCGTCCATTTTGCTTGGCAAAATACATTGCTTTATCGGCTTTTTGTATAAGTGTTTCTACTTCTATCCCATCTTGCGGATAAAAACTAATTCCTATACTTGATGTAATGTAAATTTCATTTCCATTTATATGAAATGGCTTATTCAATAAAGTATTTATATCTCGCGCTATATGTGCAGCATCTATTTGATGTTCAATATTTGTTATTGCAAGTAAAAATTCGTCTCCCCCATATCTAGCGAAAAGATCATTTCGACTTACAATTGAATTGATACGATTTGCAATATGTATTAAAAGCAAATCCCCTATTTCATTGCCTAGTGTTTCATTGATTTGTTTAAAACGATCTAAATCTATGAAAAGTATTGCATGTTTACAGGAGTTACTCGTTGATGTACTAATTATATTATCCAATAAATTGTAAAATGAGTTTCTATTGATCGTTTTAGTTAAAGAATCCGTAATCATAAGTTCTTTTAATTCTTTTTCTACCACTTTTTTCCGAGAAATATCCGAAAAAATACCGAAGTAGTTTGTCACTTTTCCTTCGGTGTTTGTAATACGTTTTATCGTTAGTATTTCTGGATAAATTTCTCCGTTTTTGCGTTTATTCCAAATTTCTCCTTGCCACGAACCTTTGCTTTTTAAATCTTTCCACATGTTTGAGTAAAAGATAGCGTCTTGTTTACCGGATTGAAGTATCCGTGGAGTTCTTTCTCTTACTTCTTCTTGTGTATAGCCAGTAACTTTCTCAAAAGCAGCGTTTACAAGTAGTATATTCAATTTATGATCTGTTATCATAATGCCCTCAGAAGTTGATTGGAATACTTCTTCCACTAATTTATTTGGATACAAAAAAAATTGTACAGGTGGTTGTTGACCCATTTTGCACACCAGCCTACTTTTTTATTAGAAAAGAAAAGCTCTCCTTGTATGGAGAGCTTCATAATTATTTAATATAGCCACTCATACACCCAATAAGCCATGTTTTGTTTCTACGGTACTCAAACGGCGCATTACCTCGTACGATGTAGATGGCAATCATCTATCTACGAAAATTGCTTTTCGTTCTTCTATCCGTTCATTTCCTTCAAGAAAATTCCCCTACCATAATTTGGGTTTCTCACTCGTGGGGTTTACCTCGTTCCACCTGTATAGTTTCCCATACAGCATCGTCACTGTGGCACTTTCAGAGATTGTCAGCCATATCATAAGACTTAGGCCTTCATCCCGCCGTCAGCTAAATTAGCTGCCTTAGTTTATTTTTTCACTAAGCACGAACACTACATTCATCTCAGAATTGTGTGAGCATGGACTTTCCTCTACAATGATCTAGCATTGCAGCGATTGCCCGGATATATAAGTGGTAGTACTAGTATAATCGATATTTGGACTAGTTACAATGCATATGAATTAATATAATTATTCGTACAATTTACTGCCGAATACATGCTTTTCTAAATGAGAAAGTCTTTTTAAAATATCAAAGTTCGTCGCTCCTACTTGTGGTTGGGCAGGTGCCGTTCTTTTTGGTGCTTCTGCAAGTTCCTCTTTTAGTTGGTTAATCTCTAATTGAAGTTGGGAAATTTTCTTTTCATATGCTTCATAATCTTGAATGATGTCATCTAAGAAAATATCAACTTCTTCTTGATTGTAGCCTCTTAGGCCCGTTTTAAATTCTTTCTCAAGTATATCTGAAGTCTTTAATTTTGTTTCCATATGGCATCTTCCTTCCGTTACGTTTCACTAACCCTATTATAGCATAACGATGTCGAATAATGGAGCATTTTAAGGCTGTGAGACTCGCTTTTTGTTAGGTTGTGCGCTTTCCCGGGAAATAGTTAATTTCCGAATTATTCTCGCTTCTCTTTTTTGAAGATCTTGACGCAAGCGCAATTGCTGTTTTCTACTTCCCACACTCGGCGTTTTCTCTAGATAATCCGCGCATTTCCTCGTTATTTCTAAAGCCATTTCGAAATCTTTTTTCCGATGCTCGTAAAGTTTTGCTAGTTCCATATAAACGTTGATGCGATATTTCCCGACTATTTTAAGTAACGACGCTTGAAATGCTGCAAGGCTATCATCGAATAATTGCAATTTTTTTAAATGCAACCCAACATAATAATACGCCACACTTACTTCCGCTTCTTCGAATTCATCAATTACGAACTGGAACCAATCGTGACTCGCGTCCACTGATTTTAAGTCACGAAACCACCTGCCAATATTCGTGTACGTAATAGAAGATTCCACTACTTCCTCTTCTTTTAATAGCTTCACCGATAAAATATACAACGTTACTAGTGATAAAATATCCCACTCATTATGCAGTAGCACCTTCATTAAGTTAGCAGGATCTCCATGTTTCACCGCATCGAAATAAATAATCGGTGCAAGATGGCCGGGAATATCATTTTCCCTGACAAATCCTAGTTTCTGCTCTTCCAGTTGTTTCAGCTTAAATCGTTCTAAATCACCTTTCCAAATTCGTTTAGAGGAGTGCATTAAATCGATTTGCGCATGTTCTTTCAGTGGAGGAATCATATTTCGGTTCATCGTCCATCTTGATGCCAATTGAGGCAAATCGAAACTTTTGCCATTGTACGTAATAATCGTTTGCGTCCTTTTCCAGAACTCTGATTCATACAAAAAAGAGGATTCTTGACCGGGTTCTGCTAGTACATATTGTGTTAATAAAAAACCGTTTGCCACTTGCTTTAACATGCCATTTAAAAAAATGAGTACACCTGTCCCTTTCAATCCCGTTGTTTCCGTATCGTAAAAACAAAAAGGAATATTGGGTGCAACAGTCAGTGGATGATCAGGATACGTTTCTTGCATAAACGTAATCGCTTCATGTAAATGATGTAGCCCAATGTTTCCATGTATATGCGACTGCTCATAAAAAGTTTCTTTCATAAACAAAAAACCTTTTTCATTTTTTATAAGTTTTAGTCCGGCTCTCTCCCATTGTTCTGTATAAAAAGGAAGTGCAACAATCGGCACTTCCTTTTTAGGTTCTTCTTTTTGTGAATTCTTTTTCACGAGGCCTTTCATTTGCATCAGTTTTTTTTCATACGACATGCTCATCCACCTGTACTAAGTGTAGTAGTTTGATCACTTCTTTTTTCAAGTTCAACTCCGCGTCTTGGGCGCCTATACATGCGGGACATCCATTCGTACATGGACAAGCCTCTACTTGCTCAGTCACTTTTGGTACTAAATCATTCCAAAGATCGTACATTCTTTCAGATAAACCGATTCCACCTGGATAACTATCATACATATAAAAAGTTGGCTTTTCTGCATGAATGGACTTCACTTGTGGTACAACATGAATATCTTTTGCATCACAGTGGATGAATAATGGGATAAATGCATGTAGTGCATAGGCAACTCCTGTCATTGCATCTGATAATAAGGTTTCCGTCCAATCGCTTGGTTTATCAAAACTAAACCAAGTCGAAGATGTATGCAATTCGAGTGGTGGTAAATGAATTTTCCCAGAACCAATATTGTCGTGTGTATCAAACTTTATCTTTTTGAAGATCGTTGGTTGGGCTAACACTATAATGTCACCAAATCGTAACGTTCCAATCGTTGCTTCTCTTTCCTTATCTTCACTTAATACTTTTAGCTCTACGGCAATAT
This sequence comes from Psychrobacillus soli, assembly GCF_006861775.1. Classification (GTDB taxonomy): domain Bacteria; phylum Bacillota; class Bacilli; order Bacillales_A; family Planococcaceae; genus Psychrobacillus; species Psychrobacillus soli. The sequence goes on from NZ_VDGG01000016.1 coordinate 91,051, forward strand.
TTGCATCCGTGAAATAATCGACATCGACTTCTTGAACAAATGCTTTCTTTTCTTCCCAATCCAGTTTTTCTACTTGAAATTGGGTTCCTTGATGTAAGTAAATCGCTTCTTCGTGAAGTAAAGTCATTGCACTATATTGATCCATTTCCCCGATTACTCTCGTTTTAGTTGGTATTGTTTGATCGATAATGATGACGTTTTCTTGCGAAGCAGAGCGTAGGCTAATATTACTTGCTGGAAAACTTTCCGACATCCAATGCCATTTATCAGCAGTTTTCAATAAAACCCCTTCACTTTCTAAAAAAGCGAGTAATTCTTGAATCGAAAACTCTGCATACGTATCCATCGTCGTAAATGGCAGCTCAAATGCAGCACATTTTAAATGATCCATTAAAATAATCATATTATCTGGATGTATACGAACTTCTTCTGGAGACTGACCTAAAAAATATTCCGGATGCTTTACAACATATTGATCGAGTGCAGTGGACTGTGCCACATAAATAATGAGCGCTTCGTCTTGTCTTCGCCCCGCTCGTCCTGCTTGTTGCCAAGCACTCGCAATATTTCCCGGGTAACCAGTCATAATACATGCTTGCAATTGTCCAATATCGACACCAAGTTCCAGTGCATTCGTACTTACTACAGTCCGAATAATACCATCTCTTAACCCCTTCTCGATCGTTCTTCTTTCAGAAGGTAAGTAACCACCTCTATAACCTCGAATGGTTTGATCATTAATCTTTTTACTTACTAATGCTTGTAAATAAGTTACAAGCATTTCTACACGTACCCGACTTTTAGCAAATACAATCGTTTGAATGCCATTCGTATATAATTCCTGTGCAATATCTCGTACTTCTAAAATAGCACTTCTTCGAACATTAAATACTGGATGAACAATTGGTGGGTTGTAAAAGACAAAATGTTTTTTCCCAGACGGTGCACCATTTTGATCAATCAGTTCATGCGTTGTATTCGTTAGGTTTTCTGCTAACTCTTTTGGATTTTTGATCGTAGCCGATGTGCATATAAATTGCGGATTGCTTCCGTAAAATGCACAAATGCGTTTTAACCGGCGGATCACATGTGCGACATGACTTCCAAATACTCCTTTATATGTATGAATTTCATCAATCACGATATATTTTAGATTTTCAAAAAGAGATACCCATTTTGTGTGATGAGGGAGTATCCCTGAATGGAGCATATCTGGATTCGTCAAAACAATATGGCCTGACTTCCGTACTTTTTGCCTAATCCCCGGTTCGGTATCCCCATCATACGTAAAGCTTAATATTTCTTCCTCGCTTGCTTTGATTAAATCGTTTAAATCACTTTTTTGATCTTGAGCTAATGCTTTTGTTGGAAATAAATAAATAGCACGCGAGGTTGGATCTTCTAATATGGATTGAAGAACCGGTAGGTGGTAACATAGCGACTTTCCGGAGGCGGTTGGGGTAATCGTCGTATAAGATTTTCCAGATGTTGCTGCGTCGAACGCTTGCCGTTGATGGACATATAATTGATGTACTCCACGGATTTTTAACGCTTTTTGAATAGATGGATGCATCGTTTTTGGAAATGGAGCATATACTGCTTCTTTCTCTTCTGTTACATGAATATGTTCAATTCTGGAAAAACGATTTTGGTCTATTTTCCAGTCATCTAACAATTCCTGTATGCTTTTTTTAGTCAGCATGCTCATCCCCCACTTCTTTAATCGCTTGAATGATTGTTTCCAATGTATATTTCGATGAATGAATCGATTTTAAAAATCGCATCTTACTCGTTCCTTTATAATACGATTGAACGATGAATTGCTTCATGGATTCAAGTAAAGAGTCTACCTGACTTGGATGGACATATTTTGGTCGCTTCACTTGAATCCATGTTCGAACGAGCTTTTCCCATTCAAGCAATATTTCATCTAATTGATAGGCATGTGGCTTTACTTCCTTAAAAAAATCAGGTTCTTTGTCTTGTTCTCTATATAATTGAAAGCGCAAAATGCTTTCATCACATTCTTTTATTAACTGTTCGCTTAAACGCAATAACGACATTCTAATCCCCCGCATTCTAGTAATAGTGTAACAAATTACAGCATAGATTACTAGTTGCAAACGAACGTACATTCTTTATAATTGGTTTTCGATTTTTTCTAGTTTTCCAAGCAAGCGAAAGGATGATTTACTAAAATCTTCTTCAAACTGATCTTGTTCGTCGCTCAGCCGATTTTCAAGTAAAAATTCTAATAACTCCAATTGATCAATAATACGTTCGATTTTATTCATTTTACTACCTCCCTTTTTAGAGTATGTTCCTTGTTTTTTAATAAATCCCTTCCCGCTCGACAAACGTTCTTTCCAACGGACAAAACTAGTAGAAAGTCGACACGTTCTTGCAGAATCACAACTTTTCTTGTAGGGAAAATGCGTCGGAGTGCGTATGAAGTGTCTCCGGTGAGTCGGGCGCTTTCCGCCGGGTGAGCGATGAGCCAGCAGCGAAAATCAATTGAAATTGCTTTATTACTAAGCAACGACTTGCTAAAAACAAGATTTTTTGCAGATTTTTTATTGTTTGAATCCAGTAAATGGCCAAGAGCAACACATCTCTAGGTGAAAGCAATCAAATCTATTCGGAAAGCAATCAAATCAGCACCAGAGCAACCAAATTGCCAGCGAAAGCAACCATTTCTTAAAACAGCAAGTTTAACTTGGAGTGATACGAAGATGACTGTTCCTCATAATTTATAAACGTTTCGCAAATGGACTATAATGTTGCGCTTAGGTATTTGACAACTTTCACTAGTTAAATAGAGCGGATACTCTTGCCGTAATGCGCTGGGCCGCATGAGTCGAAGTATGAGACCCATTTGTGTTCAACACGAGTTGACTCATTCGAGGTGTGGCAAGCACGAAGGCTAGTGGAAACTTCTTACGACGCAATATCCTTAAACGGTAATTTGCAAATCTTATGCGCCATGGTGAAACTAAATAGAAACTATTATCGTCTAATTATCTTGTGTTGAGCCTGAATGCTTTAATTTCCGCTACTCGGGGTGGAGTCTTAACACCTAAAAGTGATAAACTAATAGCATAGAGAGGTGAATATCTTGGCTATTCGTTATCCGAACGGGAAACTGTACACGCCCAAAAAGGAAACAGAAACAAAGAAAAGAAAAGACTATTCCTTTAGTAATAGGGGTAAAACATTAGAAGATGAACTAAGCGATGCAAATGAATACTATCTCACACATGAAATCGCAGTCATATATAAAAAACCAATACCAATACAAGTCGTGAAAGTCGATTATCCGAGTAGAAGTAGCGCTGTCATTAAAGAAGCTTACTACCGGACTCCATCTACAACCGATTTTAATGGCGTGTATGAAGGGAAATATATTGACTTTGAAGCAAAAGAAACGGAAAATAGAACAGCATTTCCTTTAAAAAATGTCCATCTTCATCAAGTAGAACATATGAGTAAAGTAGTGAAACAACAAGGTATCAGTTTTTTACTCGTTCGCTTTTCTGCAGTGGATAGGTATTTTTATCTGCCTTTTGACCAATTACAGCGATTTTGGGATAGAATGCTAGCGGGAGGAAGAAAATCTATTGCATTAGCCGAGTTTGAAGAACATGCAATAGAAATTATGCCCAAATATGCACCAAGAATTGATTATTTAAAAATAGTTAATGACTTATATGCATAAAGTGAAAGTGAGGAGAAGTTTATGAGTGAGCAAAAACAAACTCGTGAACAACGTAGAAAGCAATTACAACAAAAAAAGAAAAAGACAAATACACCAGTAAAGTTCTGGATTAAACGTATATTGATAGCAATTGTCGCACTAGGTATCGTCGGGCTCATTGCAGGAGGATCTCTTTTCGCTTATTACGCGAGCTCAGCGCCTAAATTAGATGAAAGCTCGTTGAAAGATCCGATTAGCCCTAAACTTTTAGATGCTAACGGAGAACTATTTGCGACACTTGGCGCAGAAAATAGAGAGTATGTACCTTTCGATGAAATACCTAAACAAATGCATGATGCTATCATCGCTACCGAGGATTCACGTTTTTACGAACATTTTGGCGTGGATTTTTTACGATTAGGTAAAGCTGTACTTGCGAACATCACACATGGTTTTGGCGAACAAGGAGCTAGTACCATAACACAACAAGTAATCAAAAACTCTTTCTTAACAAATGAAAAAACATTAAAACGTAAAGCGCAAGAAGCATATTTATCGATTCAATTAGAACGAAAATATGATAAAGAAGAAATCTTTGAAATGTATTTTAATAAAGTACTGATGTCCGGCAGAATTTACGGATACGGAACAGCAGCTAAGTATTTTTACGGCAAAGAATTAAAAGACCTGACATTAGATCAGTATGCTGTTCTAGCGGGTATTTCCCAACGACCAAATGCATATAATCCGTTTAAAAATCCTGACCTTGCTGAAAAACGAAGAAATACAGTTCTACATTTAATGAATCTGCATGACAAAATAACAGATGAAGAAATGAAAGCCGCACAGGCAGTTCCAATAGAGGATACTTTACTTCCTGAAGAAGAACGTGTGGCAAAACAAAACACAAAATATGATGCATTTATTGACATCGTTTTGGATGAGTTAGAAAAACATGGAGATGGTGATACCATTTCAGAAGGAATCACGATTCATACAACGCTTCAACCAAAAGCACAACAACAAGTGGAAGAAACGTTAAATTCAGATATGTTCCCTACAGAAGATATTCAAGCAGCTGTGGCGGTTATTGATACGAAAACAGGCGCGATTGCTGCAGTAGGCGGTGGCCGTAATTACGGTGCAGAACGTGGCTACAACTTCGCATATGATATGAAACTTAGATCACCAGGTTCAACGATTAAGCCTTTAATCGATTATGGCCCAGCTGTTGAATTTTTAAATTGGTCTACCGGTCAAACAATCGTCGATGCAGAAATGACATATACCGGTACAAAGCAAGTTGTACGAAACTTTGATGGAAAATATAAAGGTGCGATGACAATGCGTGAAGCCCTTTATAATTCCCGAAATGTTCCTGCTGTCAAAACGTTACAAGAAGTAGGGACGAAAAACGCTAAAGAGTTTATTAATCGTTTTGGAATCGATATTGGAGAAGTGCATGAAAGTTCAGCAATCGGTGGTACTTCAAAATCGATGTCCCCTATTCAAATGGCTGGTGCATATGCAGCATTTGGTAATAACGG
>NZ_VDGG01000016.1:96301-134270 GCF_006861775.1 Psychrobacillus soli
GTCTACCGCGATGGGAAAACTGAAAAGAGCTATCGACCGGAATCGAAGGCAGTGATGAAAGACTCTACAGCTTATATCGTAACGGATGTATTACGAGATGTGTTAACAAAAGGAACAGCTAAAACAGCAGCTGTTAGTGGTTTAGATATTGCTGGTAAATCGGGAACTTCGAACTATGACTCTAACCAAATGAAAGAATGGAATTTACCAAGCAGTGCATTCCCGGATGTTTGGTTCGCTGGATACACAACCAACTACTCGATTGCCGTTTGGTCTGGTTACCCAGAGATGAAAACACCGATGACAACAAATGAAGAACGTTATTTACCACAAACTATTTTCAAAAAAGTAATGGCTAATATTTCGGAAGATATGGCAACAGAGAGATTCAGTAAGCCAAATTCCGTAGTGGAAGCGACGATTGAAAAGGGTACGAACCCGCTCCAATTAGCGAGTGAATACACGCCAGATGAACTAAAAAGAACCGAGTTATTTGTAAAAGGCACAGAACCAACATCCGTGTCCGAGAAATTCGAACAATTAGAGCTAAATGCACCAACCAATTTATCCGTCGAGCTTGACGATCCTACTTTATCTGCAACACTGATGTGGGACTTCGAACGACCGGAAAAAATAGAAGAAAATGTACAATTTGAAGTATCCGTGGCAATTGATAACGGTCCTTCGGAAATCCTGCAAACAACTGATCAAACAGGACTGATTGTACAAAGTCTCATACCGGGAAGTACGTATGTATTCTCTGTAACTGCAGTTTCTGGTGAAGTTAGAAGTGAACCAGCTTCCGTTTCACTTACTTTAGAAGGGTTCGTGGAAGAAGAGCTAGAAGAAATGCCTCCTACTGATGAAACTGACGGAAATGAAAACTCCGAAGATTGGAATAACAGTGGAAATGGTAACGGAAATTGGAATGGTAATGGTAACAATAATGGAAATGGCGACGGAGGAAATAACGGAAATGGCAATGGCAATAACAATGGCAATAACAATGGCAATTCCGATGAACAAGTAAACCCTGACGACGATACAGATCCGAGTGGAACTAGCGGTGAGGAAGAAAATTCTGACTCCAATCCATAAGATTAAAAAAAGAACAATCCTACATGGATTGTTCTTTTTTTAAAGCGTATAGTGCAATTTCGTGAATCAATCTTGCAGATGTAGGAGTTGGTTGCTCTCGCATGGAGGTTGGTTGCTTTCATAGGTAAGTTAGTTGCTCTCGCTAGTGGACTGGTTGCTCTCTAGCTATATTTGGTTGCTTTCACTTCGTAATTGATTGTTATTTGCCATATATTTACTATTCAACTCGCTATTCTGACTTAGTTTCATTCAGTTAAGTCTCCATTTGAGAAATGGTTGCTTACGCATGGGGATTGGTTGCTTTCCCTAAAGGACTGGTTGCTCTCTAGCCAAATTTGGTTGCTTTCCCCGCGACACTGGTTGCCCTTAGCCATTTTATTACAAAACAAAAAAGAGAATGAGCGCATCGCTCATTCTCCTTCCTATGATTTATAATTCTGTGCTCGTAGTCGAGCAAGTTTCTTTTTCGTTTCTTTGAAAAGCTCGTCCAATTGCTTGAAGGCGGTATAATTATGTTTATTGTTTCTAATAAATGCAAATCGTTCTGAAAAATTAATAGGAGCTGCCTCCCCCACTTTACCTACAATCACTTCTAACAGCTGAATTCCTTGCTCCATTAGCTCCACTCTAGTAGTATCTTTTTCTTTAAAAAGTATAGCTAACTGGCCCCTTAAATTATCCCACTTTTCGAATTCGATTAAATTACGCTCCGGCAATTTTCTTCATCCTTTTCGTACCTTCTCGACAGACAGATAATAAAGGGCATTCGGGGCAATTCGGATTTTGAGCCTTACAGTGATAACGTCCAAAGAAAATAAGTTGGTGATGTGCCTTTGACCATAATTCCATTGGCGTCTTTTTCATTAATGTTTCTTCGACTTGTAGCACGGAGTCTTTCCATCTGCAAAGGCCTAGGCGTTTCGTCACTCTTTCTACATGTGTATCAACAGCAATGGCAGGAATATCAAATGCAACAGAAACGACCACATTTGCTGTTTTACGCCCTACTCCTGGGAAAGTAGTTAGTAAGTCTCTATCTGCTGGAACATCCCCATTATATAGTTCAATTAGCTGTTCACTTAACGCCTGAATATTTTTTGCTTTGTTACGATACAACCCAATCGAACGGATATCATTTTGCAATTCTTCGATTGGGACTGCTAAGTAATCTTCGGGCTTTGTATATTTTTGAAATAAGTTTTTTGTTACTTTGTTCACTAGTACATCTGTACATTGAGCGGACAATAATGTGGCAACTAATAACTCAAATGGATTTTTATGAACGAGTTCACAATGAGCATCTGGGAACATTCGCTCCATCTCATCTAGGCAATAATGCCATTGTACTTTCGTAAGCAAAACGCTTCCACCTACTCTCTCTCTTCTAACCAGTTGTAAAATGAGACTTTTGCAGAACTTGCTGATGGTTGTTCCACTTGTTTTTGAACTGGAATTTGCTGTCTAAATTGAGCTGTTTGATTTTCTGCTGCTTCTACTGTTTTAATATTTTTCTTTTTCCATTCAAATAAAATACGATCAATATAGCGCAAGCTAAGTTTTTGTGATAACACTGCTTCTTTTAACGCTAATCGAATTAACGCAGCGGAATGTTTATCTTGATCAAACCACATGCCAATTGTTTCGTATTCCATTGGAGATAAAAGCCGACCAAATTCTTGTTCAAATAACTTATATATTTCGCCTTCTTCTTCTTTCACTTGCTCGTCTTCGATATGATTTTCTTCTTGTTCTACGTAATTTAGTAAAAGTTCCCATAAATGATGGAAAGCATAATATTCATAGTGAACGCCATCCGCGTCCTTATGTTGATCTATTTGGATAAGCCCTTTTTGAACGAGGCGCTGTAAGATAGTAACTACTTTATGTTCATTGAAATGCGTGCGATCTACAAGGTTTTGTGGTGTCGGAAAATGATTTCCTGCTTCTCCATAAGCAATTAAATGCAATAAAAGAATCGCTTCTTCATCTTTAATATTAATCGCTTTGTAATGACTAAAAAAAAGCTGGGAAATGGTTACATTTCCCTGCTCAGTCCAAATACGGAGTCGATCTCGCTTTTGCATACTCATCGTCTCCCTTTTTTTCTATATTACAATGTGCTTTATAACTTATTACGGATATAAACGGTTTAATAGACGTGGGAATGGGATCGTCTCACGGATATGCTCCACTCCACTTAGCCATGCTACTGTACGCTCTAAACCTAGTCCAAAACCAGAATGCGGTACAGATCCTTGCTTACGAAGCTCTAAATACCAGGCATAAGCAGATTCATCTAACCCATGCTCTTGTATACGTTGTTTTAGAAGATCATAGTCCCAAATACGTTCGGAACCACCAATGATTTCACCATATCCTTCTGGTGCGATTAGATCGGCACATAATACAACATCATCTCGTGTTGGATGTGGTTTCATATAGAATGGTTTAATCCCTACTGGATAATGCGTGATGAATACTGGTTTATCAAAACTTTCAGCAATTGCCGTTTCATGAGGAGCACCGAAGTCATCTCCCCACACAATATCATCAAACCCTTTTTCATGTAAAAGTTTAATTGCATCATCATAAGAAATACGAGGAAACGGTGCTTGAATATTTTCCAATTTCGATACATCACGACCAAGTCTCTCTAACTCTAATGTACAATTTTTCAAAACAGCTTGAGCGATAAATGCTACATATTGTTCTTGTATTTCTAAGTTTTCTTCCAGTTCACAAAAAGCCATTTCCTGTTCAATCATCCAGAACTCGATTAAATGACGACGTGTTTTCGATTTTTCTGCACGGAAAGTTGGTCCGAAAGAAAATACTTTTCCAAGTGCCATTGCTGAAGCTTCTAAATATAATTGGCCAGATTGAGAAAGATATGCATCTTCGTCAAAATATTTAGTATGGAATAATTCAGATGTTCCTTCTGGAGATGACCCTGTTAAAATTGGCGGATCTGCTTTAACATAACCATTATTATTAAAAAACTCATACGTTGCACGAATAATTTCGTTACGGACTTTCATAACGGCATGTTGTTTTCTTGAACGTAACCATAAATGACGGTTGTCCATTAAAAATTCAGTTCCATGCTCTTTTGGTGTAATTGGGAAATCAACAGCAGCTTGGATAACTTTAATTTCTTTTACTTGTAATTCATATCCGAATGAAGAGCGGTCATCTTTCGTCACTTCTCCAATAATATACATAGACGTTTCTTGTGTTAAACCTTTAGCTGTTTGGAAAATTTCTTCGCCAACTTCTTCTTTTACGACAACTCCTTGCACAAAGCCAGAGCCGTCACGTAATTGTAGAAATGCTATTTTTCCACTTGAGCGTTTATTTGCAAGCCACGCACCAAGTTTAACTGTTTCACCTACATAGTTTTCCATATCTTTAATCATTATTTTTTTCATAGTTTCCTCCACAAGATCAATAGTTTAGTTATAAATTTGAAATTCGCTTCCACCAATCTCCATTGTCAAATAAGAGATACACATAATTGAGATTGTCTTTCTCGTTTACATAAGTTACTTCCCATACCGGACCTATTTCTTCCACGCCAAGTTTTGCGTGCAACAGCTTACTATTTTTTTCATTTGCCATTGCTAGTTCAATTGCTTTCTCTTTTGATATACCGTCTTGTAATTTTACTTCCATAATGGCATCATCTGTTTTCTTATCTGGGATGAAAAATGCTTTTTCTTCTCCCTTTGCAGTCTTGCCGATAACGGTATAGAAAGTACTCGTACTATTATATACGTAAGAGTCATCTACTTGAGAGAGTAAATTGTTTTTTGTTACATATGCTTCTGCGTTTTCATTCGCTTCTTTAAATGGTATTTTTGCTTGAAAATAAATGAGTAAACTAAGTATCACTGTTAAACTAATTGCAAAAATAACGATAAATAAGAGCCATCTTTTAAGTACCATCAGTTATGTCCTATAAATTGTAAAAACGCACTTTTCTTGATCTTCTTTATCAAGTGCTAAGCCAAACATCAAATTTTGTTGTTTTAATGTTCGATTTAATGCATCCACTAGTTTATATAAGTCCGATTGGTAATTGACTGTAACAGTAGATAGCACTTCTATTTTGTTTTCCATATTTCTACCCGCTTTCTAAAACTCATCCTTCATTAGTATACCAATTTTCAAGCTCTAAGACCATATTTTCGAGCGTCACTTTCTTAATAGGAATATTAGGAATTGCCTGTAAAAAGTCACTTCCATATGACTTCGTTTCTATTCTTCTATCCAATACGATAAAAACACCTTTGTCATTCGATGATCTTATTAAACGACCGAATCCTTGTCTAAATCGTAAAACAGCTTCAGGAAGTGAATACGCAGTAAATGGATTTTGACCGTTTACGCTCAACAATTCTGCACGTTTTTTATATAAAGGATCATCTGGTGATGAAAATGGTAGACGAACCATAATGATAACCGACAGTGCATCCCCTGGAACATCTACCCCTTCCCAAAAGCTGTTCGTTCCAAACAAGACAGATTTGGAAAAGCGTTGAAATGATTTCAATAGACGCATTCTACTACCTGAGGTCATCCCTTGAGCAAATAACATATAGTCTTCCAGTAAATTCGTATCTTGTATAATCTCCACTGTTTTCCTTAGCATATCTTGCGATGTAAATAAAACAAAGCATCTACCTTCTGTTACTAGTACCGTCTGGACAATCGCTTCTGCCACCGCTTCAATATAATCACTTTGAGACACTTGCTTAATGTCTGGCATATCCTCCATGATTAATAGTTCAGCTCCGTTATAGTAATCAGCAGCCGCTCGATATTGGTGAATAGGGATAGTTGTACTTAACCCTAATTGAGACGTAATGAAATGACGATTAGAAGGCACCGTGAGCGTACCCGAAGTCCAAATGACTGCACCGGATGCCCTCAAAGGGTCTACCGCTTCTTTAATATCTTTTTGATAGTTTAGCGGTCGTTTAATAATGGTTAAACTTCCCGGAATGCTTCTCGTATCAATTTCTAGCCATTTCGCTTCAACTGCTTCATCAAGTAAAAATATTTCATCCCATTCACTTACTTTAATCTCAAGTTCTCTTATCCAATATTCCCACTCGTTTAATAATACAGTAGCCTGATCATCCAGCTTATTTTTCGCGTAAGTAGCTAATATAGATTTTGCCGATAAAATATACGTTTGCATCGCAGTTGCAACTGCGCGGAAACTGGAGGGGTTCAACCTTAAATCTTCTAATGTTGACATTCTTTTTGTACTTTTCGAATGCCCCTTTATAGATGGAATGATATGAGTAATAGACGAAATAGCTTGATCAAAAGACTCGACTACGTCTACATATTGTTTTTCCAGTCGAATTCGTAGCGCTAAAGGTATATGTAGCACCGCGAGTTTACTGAGCAGTTGGTCCGTATCTAATGTACCAAATTGACCTAATACATACTTCCAAGTCGTATAAGAAAATATGCGTTCTTTTCGAGACATACTCGCATGAATGACTTGATGTGCTTCGTCAATGATTGTTGCACAGCCATGTGATAATAATTTTTTCTCTCTCTCTCGATCTGCCATAATCATCGCATGATTCGTAACTAAAATATCACATTTTTCGCTCTTTCGAAGCGCTCGTTCATAAAAATCTATTTCCCGCTCTTCCAATATTTTCGAAAGCGACGTTTTTCTAATTTTATCTACGAATAATTGACCCCCGCCTGAAACATTTAGCTCGGTTAGATCCCCTTCATCCGTTATCGTTAGCCAAACTAATATTTGCATAATCGTAAATGTTTCGTCGTACGATTCATCATCTAACTGCACATGCTGCCAAAATCGATACAAATCAATGTAATGTTGCATTCCTTTAAGCTTAGCCACCCGGATTGGAAGTCCTAAAATATCATTTAATTTCGGGATTTCCTCTAACACTAACTGGTCGATTAAATGAGTCGTATATGTACTAATAATGACTGGTTTTTGATGACCCATCCCGAAAATTACGGCAGGTAATAAATAACCTAATGTTTTACCTATTCCAGTCTCTGCTTCACATACCGTTTCCGTCCGTTTTTCTAACGCGTTTTGAATTTCGTCCATAAACGCAAACTGACCTTGTCTTTCTTCAAAATGGTTAAGTCCTTTTTGAAAAAGCGTCGTTTTTAACTCTTTCGTTCGTGGAAAAGTAATCGATATTTGACTAGCAGGTTGCTCTTTTTCCACTTCTTTTAGTGGAATTCCCCGATACATCGGATAGTCTGCTGCATCATATTTTTTTCTTTTGTTCGCTAATACATCAAAAAATAAAATAGATAAATTGGATTTTAACTGAAAGGATCTTTTATGTAATAATTCAATTGTTTTTAAAGGCAAACTTTGTAATTGTTCGATGCATTTTAATAATAAATAGGCAGTAGCTAACGCATCGTCATCTGCACGATGGGCTACATTTAACGGAATATGTAATTCTGTTGCGATATCTTGTAATTTATAACTATACAGATTCGGAAACATAAGCTTTGTAAATTCTACTGTGTCCATCGTTTTGCATACAAGTTTAGGAAGTCCTACTCGTTTCAATTCTTTTTGCAAAAAAGGAAGATCGAAGTGAATATTATGCGCCACAAAAATATGATCTTGCAATAGATCTAACACTTTAGATCCGATTGTTTCGAAAAGTGGTGCATGCGCTACGTCTACGTCTTTTATTTTCGTTAAGTCTTGTATAAAAAATGGGATTGGTTTTTCGGGATTGATAAATGTTGAAAACGTATCTACAATTTTGCTATTTTCAATAAAAACAATTGCAAGTTGAATAATACGGTCACCACTCGTCGATGAATGGCCTGTTGTTTCAATATCGACAACTGCATATTTATGATTTTCCATTATTCCTCAACTCGCTATCCATTATGTTCTAAAAAAATTGTACCACATTCGGGAATTAGAAACGAAAAATATGCTAAAAAGAAAAGTTGGATTTTTGGGGGTATTTCTTACAGGGATGCCTTCAACAGAGGAACAAACGCTAAGAGCGCCACATCCTGTGGCAACGCCTTCGTGACCAACATCCTGTTGGCCTCGGTCGGAGTCACCGCCTGCAGCGAAAATCAATGGAAATTGCTTACTTATAAGTATTGACTCGATATATAAATCCATAAAATGGCTTAGGGCAACAAACTGGTCATTGAAAGCAATCAATTCTACTTCGAGAGCAACCAACTCTTAAAATAACAAGTTTACTTGGATTGAGACGATGATGATTACGACGCATTATCCCTAAAAAGTGTCTCATTATAAAAATAAACAAGGAACTTCCCTTGAAAAAGTGAAAGAGCTCCCGAAATTGCATCTTCGGGAGCTTGCATAATGAATAAAATACTATATTACATTACAGTCGCTTCTGGTTCGTAATGAATAATTTGATTGATTGTGTTATCTTGATTCATTATGGCAACAGTTGGTTGATGGCTTGCTGCTTCTTCATTCATTACATATGCATACGATAAAATAATGACGATATCTCCGCGTTGTACTAGACGAGCGGCCGCTCCGTTTACACATATAACACCGCTGCCTCTTTCTCCAGCAATAATATACGTTTCAAAGCGTGCCCCATTATTATTATTTACAATATGCACTTTTTCATTTGGCAGCATGCCTACCGCATCTAAAATGTTTTGGTCAATCGTAATACTTCCAACATAATTTAAATCAGCTTCCGTTACGGTCGCACGGTGAATTTTACCATTTAACATCATTCGTAGCATTTCTTACACTTCCTTTACATCTACAAGAATATTATCAATCAAACGTGCTTTTTCAAAAAAGACAGCTGTTGCAAATAATAGTTGGCTAGCTTGCTCTGAAACTTGTTGTAAGAGCGGGTATGTTACGACTTCAAAATAATCTATTTTACCAGCTGTGTTTTCCTCGATATGTGCTTTTCCTATTGCGATTGCTTCATCCACATTGTTCGTTTGCTTCCAGTGTTCTGTTGCGAGCGTAAGAGCTTTGTGTAAATGAATAGCTTCTGCTCTTTCCACTTCACTTAAAAACACATTTCGAGAGCTTTTTGCAAGTCCATCTCCTTCACGTACTGTTTGGACACGAACAATTTGTACCGGGAAATTATATGCATGCACAAAAGTTTCAATAATCGCTAGTTGCTGAGCATCTTTTTGTCCAAAGTATGCCTTCGTTGGCTGCACAAGGTTAAATAATTTCGTGATAACTTTTAATACACCATCAAAATGGCCCGGTCTACTCTCTCCACATAGTTTGGTAGAAAGCTCCCCTACTTGTATCGTAATCCCGCTTTCAAATGGATACATTTCTTCTGGCGTAGGGTTGAAGATGAGATCAACTCCAGCTTCTGTAGCGATTTTCAGATCGCGCTCTATGTCTCGTGGATATCTGTCTAAATCTTCATTTGGTCCAAATTGAGCAGGATTGACGAAAATGGTCGCCACTACAAAGTCATTTTCTTTTCTTGCTCTATTTAATAATGCTTGATGGCCTTCATGTAAATACCCCATTGTTGGAACAAGGCCGATTGTTTTATTTTTATTTGCTTCAAGTATATGTTTTAACTCATCGATTGTTTGAACTGTTTGCATAAGTAGTGCCTCCGTACAATTGGTTTAGTTGCTCTTCTTTCATTGTAAATGAATGCTCTAAAGCTGGGAAAACTCCACTTTTTACTTCTTCCACGTATTGCTGGATACCTGCTGTAATAGGCTCGCCAACATTAGCAAACTCCTTTACAAATTTCGGAATATGGTGCTTACCGTATTTCACTAAATCGTGGAATACTAATACTTGACCGTCTGCTGTAACTCCTGCTCCAATACCAATTGTCGGAATGATTAACGCTTCCGAGATCTTTGCTGTTAACTGATGAGGAATACATTCCAATACGATTGCACAAGCACCTGCCTGCTCACATTTTTTCGCGTCTTCGATTAGTTTTTCTGCAGCTTCGGCAGTTTTTCCTTGTACCTTATATCCTCCAAGCACACCAGCCGATTGAGGAGTTAAACCAAGATGTGCTACAACTGGGATTCCCGCAGAAGTCAACTTTTCAATAACAAGGAGAACATCGTCCGCCCCTTCTACTTTTACCGCTTGTGCCCCTGTTTGTTGCATAATTTTCACAGCATTCGCAAGTGACTGATCTAGTGAGCCGTGATACGTACCAAACGGCATATCCACGACTAAAAACGTATTGGGCGCACCTCTTCTTGTTGCTTTTCCATGATGAATCATATCATCCATCGTAACTAGTACAGTAGAATCATATCCTAGCA
The DNA here is from genome assembly GCF_006861775.1 of Psychrobacillus soli. GTDB lineage: Bacteria > Bacillota > Bacilli > Bacillales_A > Planococcaceae > Psychrobacillus > Psychrobacillus soli. The sequence goes on from NZ_VDGG01000016.1 coordinate 106,718, forward strand.
CGACCATCCCAAGTGAATCCCCTACTAATAGCATGTCGATTCCCGCATCTTCTGCAAATTTAGCCGTTGGGTAATCATACGCCGTCATCATTGTAACCTTTTCCTCTTTTTTCTTCATTTCCACAAAATTACTCGTCGTTTTCAATTAAATTCCTCCTCTTTTTAAGTGGAGAGAAAACCAGCAAAAAAGCCCTTCGTTCCAAGAGTGGACAGAAGGGCAGAAAATGTAAATTCAAAGGTTTTCTCCGTCCCTGTCATATGCAGATCAAGGCAGACTATTCAATTACTTGCTCATTGAAACAGGTGCAGTTCGTCAAACGATACTGCCCAACGCTTATAGAATAACAGAAAATTGTTTGGGCGTCCAAATGATTTTACTTAATGGGCAAATCAGCAGTACTAGTGTCCCTTTTTAGGAGAGTGCATCGTAAAAGGTGTCGGCTTTGATTTTCGCTACGGTCGTACGTTTTTCGACTGTGTGAATCCAATAAATGGCTTAGAGCAACCAATTCTAAAATAACAAGTTAACTTGGATTGAGACGGCGGCGACTGTACTCATAAAAGGTTATGTGGTAGTCACGAAAGGTTATGTGGCGGTCACAAATGGTTATGTGGTACTCACGAAAGTTATGTGGCGGTCACAATTGGATATGTGGTACTCATAAAAGGTTATGTTGCACTCGTTATTTACTTACAGATAAAAAGCTCCCGATATTACATTTTCGGGAGCTTGGTCTATTTATTTATTCATCAAATGAATATCCGCTGAATATATTCCACGAATTTCACCATTATCCAGTTTAAGCTCTAGCACGCCATCATTCGTAATGCCCATTGCCACACCTTCTACCGTTTCGCGTAACATATTGGCACGAATTCGTTTACCAATCGTACAATTATAACTTTCCCAAAGTAATTTAATCGGCTCGAAGCCATTTTCTACATACATATCTGCGTATTTTTCCAAATAAAACAATATTTTAGCTACGAGTTCGGCACGGTTTACTTCTTGTCCAGATTCCATTTTTAAAGATGTAGCAATCGATTGAATGGATTCGTCGAAAGCTTCCAGATCTTGGTTGACATTTACGCCGATTCCGATAATAATCGCTTGTACACGATCCATATCTGCTTGTAGTTCTGTCAAAATGCCCGTCACTTTTTTGCCATTAATCAATAAATCATTCGGCCATTTGATCGCTGGAGAACAATCGGTTAAATCCTCAATTGCAAGCGTAATTGCTACTGCGGAAACGAGGGTAAATTGGGCTGCAAATTGAGGACTGATTTCTGGGCGAATGATGACACTCATCCAAATTCCTTTATTTGCTGAAGAATCCCAAGGTCGTTCTAGTCTTCCCCGTCCAGCTGTTTGCTGTTCGGTAATAATCACCGTTCCATGAGGTGCTTGCTCGCTTGCTTTTTCGGATGCAATTGTTTGAGTAGATTCACAAACGGGATAATAAGCTATATTTCTTCCAATAGACTTCGTTTCTAAATAAGATGTAATTCGTTCTTGTGAGACTATGTCTGGAATGGATTGCAAAATATAACCTTTTTTCTTAATAGCTTCAATCACATATCCGTCTTCTTCAATACTTTTTAAATGCTTCCAAATCATCGTTCGTGAAATATTCAATTCATTGGCAAGCTTTTGACCTGAGATTGGTTCACCATTTGCATTAATTAGTTGGGAAAGTATCTTTTCTTTCATTGACATACTCACTAAAAACCATTCCTTTATATAAGTATACTGTCATTAAATATCAAGGGACTTAAAAGCCTTGAATTAATGCTATTTATTAATATCTATACTATCACAAACTGTCATACAGAAAGTACATTGAATATTAAGGTATAGATAATCATACATTTAATCAAAGTTGTATATCAAAGTATTAAAGAGGGAGTCTAGCTATGAGTATTGAATTTATTTCACTGGCACCAACAATGTTTCAAGTGTTTAAATCAGGAGAGTCAAATCCCCAAAAAATAAAGCGGATTGTTTATGGACAAGCTACATCAGACGCAAATGGTATAGCTACACTTTATTTTACATACAATGGTTTACCTAATGGCAATCCATTATTAACAACTATTGACTATGCCTTGTCAAGCGTATATTCTACAAATCCTTCGATAATTGCAAGACCTAGAGTACAAATGCGAGAGAAGAATGTTGTTGCAAAATATGTCTCTGCAAATGTTACAAATATTAGTGGTGTAACAGTTCTAGGAATTAATGTATTAGGTTCAGAAAATCCAATGAGTGGAATTCTTGTAGATTTTATGATTTTAGGTAGTTTTGATAATTAGGTGAAGCAAGCAAGTGACCTATTGGACGACTTTTTCTAATTTAATCGCTTTTGGTCACTTGCTCGATTATCCTAAATGGTTAAAAACGATGTCATATCAAGGTAAAAAGTCGCCATTGACATACTCACGAAAAAACCATTCCTTTATACATATTCTATCGTTCGTTAATTTTCCGTTTACGATTTCTATTGTAATTGTTTCGATAACTTCTCTAATCCATGGACCTCTTTTTTTGTCCGCCCATTCCATTAAATCATTGCCATTAACGACAATTTCTTTTACAGATGAAATGGGAATAGTAGCTTTTGCTTGCTGAATTTGCTTTGGGGTGTAAGAGGTATCGATTTTCTTCAGCTGCTTTGCATAACTTGCAGCGGCTATGAGCACGTCTTCCGTAAACTGAAAAAAATTATAGGGACTCCAATGCCCTTTTTCTAGCTGTTCCACTGCAGCTAACACATGCTTCACATGCGTTTTTTCTGAATTGGAACATTTATAAAAGGAAAGTAAGGTCCCTACATTTTTTGAAGGTTGCATTAGCGCAAAAAATGCCCATCCGTTTGCGGTATTACCAAAGCTTGAAAAACGTTCCCAGCTATAGCGATACGTTTCCCAATCCCCTTGGAAATTTCCTGCTAGTTGACTGGAAACAAATAAATTCATGCCATTTCCTACAAAGTCACTTTTCCAAATTTTCTCTAACTCCACCTTCACTCGCTCCATCGAAACATGGGCGATTAAATGATGCAGAGATTGAATGGCTTCCATCGTATCTGCATGCAAGGAATAGTTCAACTGCGCGGAAAAACGGACTGCTCGTAGCATGCGTAGCGCATCCTCTGCGAAACGTTTAGATGGATCCCCAACGGCTCTTATTAGTTTTTTCTCGATATCTTCCCTACCACCAAAATAATCGATAAGCTCATCAGTCTTAGTAAGTGCCATTGCATTCATCGTGAAATCTCGTCTTTGTAAATCTTCCTGAAGGGATCGAACAAATGTAACAGCGTCCGGTCTTCGAAAATCGGAGTATGTAGCTTCCGAACGAAACGTTGTTACTTCTATTGTTTCTTTTAATACAACTAGCACGGTACCATGTTCAATTCCAACATCAATCGTGTGGGGAAATAACTGTTTGACCTCATTCGGTGTGGCATTCGTTGTCACGTCCACATCATTTGCATGCATATTTCGAGTAAAATCGCGGACTGCTCCTCCGACAACATATGCTTCAAAACCAGCATTTTCAAGCGTTTCAATTACTTTATAAGCTTCTGGCCACCGAGTTTTCATCATTTTATTTCTTTGCCACTCTTTCGTACATCGCTTCGTATTGTTCTACTATTTTCTTCGAACTAAATCGTTCTTCGATAAACATTAACGAAGTTTCGATCATTTGTTTATGTAAAATCGGATCCTGTAATAATTGAACTCCATATTCAGCCACTTTTTGGGTATCCCCAAGTTCGACTAAATAGCCATTTTCCCCGTGTGTAATAACTTCAGGAATACCACCGACATTAGTGGCAATACACGGTACTTCACACGCCATTGCTTCTAATAATACTAATCCGAACGATTCTTTTTGGGAAAGTAATAGCATTAAATCAGAAATTGTGTACAGCTCCGACAAATTTTCTTGTTTCCCAAGAAATAGAACATCTTGTTCAATGGAAGTACCTCTAACATATTCCATAACTGGGTGTTTTTCAGGACCATCTCCTACTAATAGAAGCTTCGCAGGAAGTTCTTTTCGAATTAGTTCAAAGCTTTTCACGATATCCTGAACACGTTTCACTTTTCGAAAATTAGAAACATGAATCACGACTTTTTCATGCGCTGCAATTCCTAACAATTCTTTTAAGTTACCTGGATCTTTTTTATAATATTCTTGTTCATCTACAAAGTTATAGATGGTTTCTATTTCTTGATCTGGCTGGATTAACTCCATTGTCTGACTTACTAATGAATGCGAAACCGCTGTCACAATATCCGATTTTTCGATTCCATACCGAATAGCACCTGAAAGGGAAGAATCATCCCCTAATACAGTAATATCTGTTCCATGTAAGGTTGTCACAATGCCTATATCGGATTTTGCCATATCTTTTGCTAGAATTGCACATACAGCATGTGGCATTGCATAATGCACATGCAGTACGTCTAATTGTTCATCGATAATTACTTCTGCCATTTTATTTGCTAACGCAATATCATACGGGGCATATTGAAAAACGGAATAACTATTTACTTCTACTTGATGAAATGTAATGGACGGATACATTTTGTTTAAACGAAAAGGCTGACTTGAAGTGATGAAATGTATTTCATGTCCTTTTTCCGCAAGCATTTTACCAAGTTCCGTGGCTATTACACCCGATCCACCGATAGATGGATAGCATGTAATGCCTATTTTTAATTTACGCATACGATCACTTCCTTAACGAGCCCGTCTTTCTTCCAACAGACGCCAATCTAAAAATCCTTCTTCAATACCTTTTAATAAAATCTCCGCTGTTCCCATATTCGTCGCAAGTGGGATTTGGTATACATCGCATAGGCGTATCAATGCAGTTACGTCCGGTTCATGTGGCTGTGCAGTTAAGGGATCCCGGAAAAAGATGACCATATCCATTTCATTGTTTGCGATTGCCGAACCAATTTGTTGATCCCCACCAAGTGGACCTGATTTATATCGAAATACCGATAATCCTACTTCATTTATTATGCGTGTTCCAGTCGTCCCTGTTGCAAATAATTCATGCTCTTCTAAAATAGATTTATACGCCATTACAAATTGGACTAAATCTTCTTTTTTCTTGTCATGTGCTACTAATGCAATTCTCATGCCCGTCACTCCTATAAAATAATCTCTTCTAAGCCGTATATAAGTGTATTTTGTTTCATTATTTCATGAATCGACAAAACGATACCTGACATGAACGAAGTACGATCAAACGAGTCATGGCGAATTGTGAGGAGTTGTCCTTCCCCACCAAGCAAGACTTGTTGGTGGGCGACTAAACCAGGTAACCGGACGCTATGAATATGCATTCCTTCTATATTGGCACCTCTTGCACCAGCAAATATTTCTTCTTCATCCGGATGTCCTTGTTCAAATGGATTTCTTGTATCTTGAATCATTTGAGCAGTTTTGATAGCAGTGCCTGATGGAGCATCTACTTTTCGATCGTGATGCATTTCAATTATTTCTACATCCGGTAAATATTTTGCTGCCGTTTGGGCAAATTTCATCATTAGAACTGCTCCAATTGAGAAGTTTGGAGCGATCAAACAACCGATCTGTTTTTCTTCTACTTTTTGGCGTATTTCATCTAATTGTAAATCAGTAAAGCCCGTAGTACCAATAACTGGCCTTACACCATATTGCAGGGCGGTCATCGCATGTCCAAAAACAGCTGTCGGAATGGTTAAATCCACTAATACATCTGGTTCGGTTTGTTCGATTAACTCTTCAAGTGACGTGAAAATAGGAATATTATTTCCTACATTTTCTTCCTCTTTTTTATGGTCTAATAACCCTACTAAAAGAAATTCCTCATTTTTAATAATGGTTGCTACTGCTTCTTTTCCCATTCTACCTCTTGGTCCTGCTATTGCTACTTTAATAACCACAGTTAGTCCTCCTTTTTTGTCCATCGATCTTTATCTCGTGTATTGTATTTATGCAATACGTTTTGTAAAGATTGTTGTAGATCTATACCTTCTGCATTTGCCAAACATATTAATACGAAAAAGAAATCTCCGAGTTCGTCTGCCAGTTCTTTCTCTACTTCTGTATGCTTCTTTTTCTTCGTGCCATACTTATGTTGAACTTCTCGTGAGAGTTCTCCAAGTTCTTCTGTTAATCTTGCTAAAAGTTCCATTGGAGGAAAGTATCCTTCTTTAAATTGACTTATGTATGCATCTACTTCAAGTTGAAGTTCAGATAATGTTTTGTTTTCCGACATTTTTCTCACTCTCCTCCCTTCATCGTAATAAATTTATACACCAGTTGTCAAAAACAATTAATTAAAAGATAATAACTTTAGTATGAACTATAAAAAGGGGTGGAACAATGGGGCTTGGCTTAAAATTTAAAAATATCATCATGATTATAATAGGATCCGCTATTTATAGTTTTGGATTTGTTCATTTTAATATGCAAAATGAGCTTGGTGAAGGCGGCTTTGCCGGTATTACATTAATACTATATTTTGTTTTCAAATGGGATGTAGCGTTAATGAACTTACTATTAAATATTCCAATGTTTATCATTGGGTGGAAACTTTTAGGTAGAAAGGTATTTGCATATACAATAATTGGTACCGTAGCAGTCTCTGTATTTTTAAAAATATTTCATCTGTACGAAATACAAATCGGGTTACAAGATGACATGTTCCTTGTTTCTTTATTTGCAGGGGTATTCGTTGGTGTTGGTTTAGGTATTATTTTCAGATTTGGTGGAACTACTGGTGGCGTTGATATTATCGCGAGGCTCGGTCAAAAGTATCTCGGCTGGAGTATGGGAAAAACGATGTTCATGTTCGATGCGTTTGTCATTTTACTTTCCTGGCTTACATTTTTAGATATTAGATCTGTGATGTATACGTTAGTAGCAGTTTTTGTCGGAGCACGTGTCATCGATTTTGTACAAGAAGGTGGTTATGCGGCGCGTGGGGCGTTTATCATCTCTGAGTACCAAGATGCGATTGCAAACCGTATAACGAACGAAATGGACCGTGGAGTGACGGTTTTAAAAGGTTATGGACATTATACGAAGAAAGAACGTGAAATTTTATATTGTGTTATTGCTAAAAATGAAATAGTTCGCCTAAAATCGATTATTACAGCAGTTGATCCGCATGCATTTGTTTCTGTTACAGAAACGAATGATGTGATGGGAGAAGGATTCACGCTCGATGAGGAGAAAAGGCCGATTGATTGAGAAAACATGCAAGAACCCTCTAAGTACAAAACTTTTTTTGAATCGTATTCGGAGGTCTTTGGACAGACTTAATGCTATATAATCACCGTTTATTTTTTGGAGAGCGACGGACGAACGAAAACCACAGAATTACCGAAAAATAGGAGGGATGCGAACTTGTCGCATCCCTCCTATTTTTGAAATCTTGGTAATGGTGTAGGACTCTCGTTCAGTCCAAAGCAATCCAAAAGTACATTTACGTTGAACAATGCTTACTTTAAATATTAATCGTCTCTAGACATCCCTGTATAAATTAATACTAAACGTAGTAACTCGAGTACAGCGACTGCAGTAGCTGCAACGTATGTTAAAGCAGCGGCATTTAATACTTTCTTTGCATGACGCTCTTCTTCGTTACGAATAATACCATACGATACCATTTGGTCCATCGCCCGATTAGACGCATTAAACTCCACTGGAAGCGTAACAATTTGGAACACGACACCAGCGGCAAGCAACAAGATACCAAGTAACAACATACCACTCATGGAAGCAAATATACCAATCATGACAAAAATCCATGATGCATTGGAAGAAATGTTCGCAATAGGTACTAATTTATGACGTAATGTTAAAAAGGAATAAGCTTCTTTATGTTGAATCGCATGCCCAACCTCATGTGCTGCAATAGCAGACCCTGCAACGGAAGCCTCATGATAGTTATGCGAAGACAATGCTACAATTTTAGTCATTGGGTTGTAATGATCACTTAAAAAACCACTACTTTCGACAACTTTTACCTCATATAAACCATTTGCATCTAAAATCGTTCTTGCTACTTGTGCACCTGTCATACCTGAAGTCGAGCGTACTTTAGAATACTTTTTATACGTCCTTTTCACTTTCATCTGTGCATATATAGGCAATAACAAAATTATCGCAAAATATATGATATAAGAAACCACCAATCATTTCCCCTTTCTTATCTATACTTATTATTTTAATAGGTTATCCATATTCATTCAACTAATTCGCTTTGACCTTTTTTGATAAACTCCAATTGCAATACTTATACAAGCAATCGATAACCAAAATGTAAAATAGCCAACTTGATTAGAATATTCACTTAAACTACGATATACGGGCATTTGGCCGAATACATAGTCAATGACATCGTTATGCAATGTCCAAACAGCTGCAATAAAAATATGTACGAAAGTAAATCTATAGAAAGGTATATAAAGTATTGCCTGTAATGCCATCGCAAAATGAGAAGCGACAAGCATCCATCCCATCCAACCAATGGAACCAGTCTCGATATATGTCCAAATGTTCATGACCACTGCCCATACACCATATTTAACCAATGTAATAAGCGCAAGTGCCTCAATTAACTTCCAGTTTTTCTTTAATAGCCATCCGAGTAATGCAATTGTAAAAAACAAACTTGCAGTTGGGCTATCCGGAACAAAAAGAAGAAATTTAGGCTCCGTCACAGAGAGCTGGCTTTCATACCAAATGTAACCGTAAATCGTACCTAATAGATTCACTAGGAACAATAACCACATGAATGACTTATTAAAGAGCACTAACTTCCCATACGTTATCATTTCTTTCATAGAAACTCTCCTTCGAAAGGTAAGTAAAAAAGAGAGTCAGTTTCCTGACTCTCTTTACTTTTATTATGTCTAGCTTACATGTTATCTTATTCCGCTGGTTGTAGCGTTGTGATAAACTCCGCTAGTTTGTGAAGCTCTTCTTCAGTTCCAGTGTAAGTACCACCTGGCATTCCGCCTAAACCTTCATGTGCAATGTTAACGATTTCATCAGCAGTATAGTCTAAACCGATTAATGGCTTACCTAAACCGCCCTCGAATGCATTACCATGGCAACCGATACAAGACGATGCTTGATACAGTTCATAACCTTCCGAAGTCTCATCAAATTCTACTGAAACTTCTTCTTTAATCTTACCGTATTCTGCAGCAGCTTCCCAGTCATGGTTAACTACTGATTCCCAAGTTAAATAAATCATTGAAGCAAGAGCAAGAAGCATAAAACCAGTTGGTAACGGACGCTTAAATGGAGATCTTTCTTTACTAGTATCTAGGAATGGTACTAATAGAAGTGCACCAAAAGCTAGACCTGGCATAATGATTGCTCCAATAACGTTAAATGGTCCTGATGCAAATTCATACTTTAATAACTGGTATAAAAATAAGAAATACCAGTCTGGTACTGGAATATATCCTGTGTCCGCTGGATCAGCTGGACGTTCAAGTGGAGACGGATGTGCAACAGTTAATACTAGATAACCTACTAAGAAAACAGCACCGACTAACCATTCCTTCAATAAAAAGTCTGGCCAGAAAGCTTCTGTTTTACCAGGATACTCAGAATAGTCTTTCGGAGTTTTCTTTGGTCTGCTAGATGGATCTGTAACACGAGAGTCACCAACAAATTTCATACCTTTACCTTTATGCATAATGTCCCCTCCTTATTAAGAATTCTCCGTACCACTTACCCATTATAGTGGTCCAGAAATACCTTGACGGCGAATCATGATAAAGTGTGCCGCAAGTAAACCGAATAATGCAGCTGGTAAGAAGAATACATGAATCGCAAAGAATCTTGTTAATGTTTGTGCACCGATGATATGCTCATCACCAGCGAGTAACGTTTTAATCATTCCGCCAATAAATGGAACGGATGCAGCAATTTCAATACCTACTTTTGTTGCGAACAATGCTTTCATGTCCCAAGGTAGTAAGTATCCCGTAAATCCTAAACCTAACATAACAGCGAAGATTAATACTCCAACCATCCAGTTTAGTTCACGAGGTTTTTTATAAGAACCAGTAAAGAATACACGTAATGTATGTAAGAACATCATAACAATAACAAGTGACGCTCCCCAGTGATGCATCCCACGCACGATTTCACCGAATGCTACTTCATTTTGAAGGTAGAAAACAGATTCCCATGCATTTTCAATATCTGGTACGTAATACATAGTTAAGAACATACCGGATAAAATTTGAATAACTGTAATGAAGAATGTTAATCCTCCGAAACAATAAACAAATGCAGAGAAATGGTGTGCAGGGTTTACGTGTTCTGGCACTTCATGGTCTGCAATATCACGCCATATAGGTGTAATATCTAGACGTTCATCCACCCAATCATAGATTTTATTAAGCACTGATGTCGTACCCCCTTACTTTTAAACTAATGTGTTAGGTATAGCTTTTCCAATTTCTAAGAAACCGTCATTTTCACGAATTTCAAATTGATCCAACGGACCTAGAGGTGGTGTTTTTGGAACGTTCTGTCCGTTTTTCTCGTAACGACCTGCGTGACATGGACAGAAGAATTGATTTTTGTGAGCTGGGTCACCTTCCCAGTTTACCGTACATCCTAAATGCTTACATACTGGAGAAAGTGCAATAACTTGATCTCCTTCTTTGTAAACCCATGCAGCATTTGTTATATCAGACTTGTACCATGCATCCACTTGTTCAAAAGTGAAGTCTACACGCTCGGGAATTTCTGTAATATCGGCAATTTTCTTTTCCGTTAATACGAAATCTCCACCTTCTGATTTTTGCAATACAGGATCAATTGCAAAACGTACCATTGGCATAAGCATTCCTGCTGCCATGAAACCGCCAACACCTGTTAATGTATAACTTAGAAATTGACGTCTTGATACTTTATTGTTACTCATCCTTTTCCCCCCTCTTACTTAAAGGTCAGCCCAATGGACATACTTGCTTGAAATAATAATACTAGGACATATCCATGATATATCAATAAAAAAGGAAGGTCAATATTCCTTTGACATGAATTATGAACTTTGTGAACATTTCTTGCAACAATTTGTCACTAATTCGCCCATTTTTTCGCGAAAATTGGAATGAGTTGTCGTAGTTGATCTTCTAATACAGAATTTCTCATTTTTTGATCCATCGAATCTAGTGGAACAGAGGGTGTCCAAATCACGTCATGTTCATCCCCCATTGTACTCCACTCTCTATCAGATGTGATGAAGAATATGTATTTAAAATCCGCTTTTGCTAGTTCCTCTTTCCAAATTTCTAGCAATGACTGCTTGTCCTGAGTCTTTGTATAAGAGAAGGAAGGAAATAAAACTATCCTTCCTTTAAACTGATTTTCAATTATATTCGCCAAAGATAACGTAAAATCCGCTGCGGAGGCAGCAAATGGAAATCCATGCTCCGAACCGTCTATGACTATTAATGGGATCACTGCTGTATCTATATATTCTTTTTGTGCTTGAAATACTGCACTATCTTTTCCGTTCCAATGCATGGTAATCTCTCCTAATTTCCTCTATGTTGTAGTTGTTTCCATAATGCTGAAAGTTCTAGAAACTTATCCTTGTTATTTTCATCGATTGCTTCATCAATTTGTTTTTTTAATTGTTCTACTTGAAATGAATGAAGACTTTCCGCTAACATATCCTCTGCGATTCGTTTATCTTTTTCACTAATATGCAAATACTTTGGCATAAAAGGATTTTCTTCTAGAACCGCTAAGTACTCCGGGCTTGGTGGAAGCATTTGAAAATTCAATTGAATATACATATCTTCTTCAGGATGCAGACGTAGATCATGAAAAGACTTTTCTGCATCTGCCGTCATCACACTGCCCTTGTAAAAGCGAAAAGGGATACCAGAGGATGTTGTTACCGACATAATCATCGCTCTAGGGCAATAATGTGCTTCCTCTACAAAATGGACGTTATTCAACAATGTTTCGTGACTAATTAAGTAATTCAAAATCCAGACGCACTCTCTTCTTTTCATTTGATACTTTTTTAAAAACCAGCGAACAAATTCTTTTTTCTCCCCAACTGAAACAGAAGCAGTCACGTAACCTCTCCTTCCTTTTTTTATTCCACTAAGTCAAACCATGTACTATTTTCAGGCTGTAATTTTTGCAATACCGCTACTACTTCTAGTGCTTCGTCTCGTTTTCCTTCTTCAAGCAGGAAATAGACGTATTTTTCTAAAAATGCAGCATCCTCTTTATGTTCAGTATATGCTAGCTTATAAAATGCATATGCTTCATCGTACAATTCTAAACGCTCATAGCTACTAGCGATAAATGGATACATAGAAGACCACTCAAAGTGCTGCTCTTTCAACGTTTCATACAGTTCGATTAACTCCTCATCCATCTCTTCTGACGAAAATAATGAAGAAAGAATAAAAATTGCGTCCATATATTCTGGATCTAATACAATTGCTTCTCGCAAGAATGATTCTGCTTCTTTCACTCTACCCAATTTAAGCGAAATTTTACCTGCAAATAAATAATATTCTTTTTCAAATTCATCCCGGGCAATACCATCTGTTATCGCCTTTAATGCCTCTTCATTTTTTTCTAGCATCGCATACGTTTCTGCCAGCAACATATAACCCGAGAAATAATCCGGATCGATTTCCAGTAAACTTTCTAAATGCTTCACAGCTGTTTCATAATGCTGTACTTGGAAGGAAGCGTATGACGCGTGGAATAAAACATCTGGTGCAACTTCCTTTTGTAATGCTTCTTCATAGTATGGAATCGCTTCTTCATACGCTGCTCCCGCACTATAAATTTCCGCAAGCTTTAAAGATAAGTCAACTGCTGGAATTGCGTCTTTTACTGGGATTAAGTCTTCCATTATTCTAGCAGCTTCTAAATATCTACCAGTTTCCAGTAAGAGCTCGCCTTTTGCGTAAAGAAGTAATGGCTCATTTGGCAAAATGCCGATTGCTTCATTAATTTTTTGCTCTGCCACTTCATATAGTCCGATCATTTGATAATAATCAGCTAATGTAAGTAGTGCTTGAGGATAAGCTTCACTCGATTTGTCAACCGTCGTAAGCAATTCTAGTGCTGCATCTTCTTTATCCATTTCTAAGTAAAGCTGTGCTTGATCGATTTTCAACTGACTTTCTTCTGGGAACAAATAGTGTAAATGATCTAATACTTGCACTGCTTCTTGTAAAAAACCGTATTGGGCTAATAAATCGGCTAGTTCATATTGCTCGTCTGGATTTCCTGCTAATAAAAAAGCTTCTATAAGTGCACCCAGTTTTTCGATATCTCCTTCTTCCATTGCTCGGATAAAAGGCATCATTTTTTCCATATCATCACCATACTTTCTCTATGTCTTTATCGTACAAGAACATTCGGTTATGAACAAGAAAAAAACTTGATAGAAAAGACACATCTTTCTTTAGATGAAAATATCAAGATGTTCCATATCCTAAGTTTTTCTATGTATTCAAATCATTGTTGACAATTCATCAATATGCTTCCTCGCATTATCTTGTGTAGGAGTGCATTAAAATGTGTAGTTACGACCTATTTAAGGGATACTGCGTGGTAAAAGACCTATTAGGTGACCGCGCAGTATCCCTATAATGCGAAATATTAAGCCGCCGCGCTAAATCCAACTTTATGCAGTATTTACTATAAATAGCCGAGAGCAACCAATCCTCATAGTAACAAGTTTACTTGGTGTGACTTTTGCGCATTATCCCTCTAGAACGACAAAATAGCCAAAAAACAGACCAAGAGACTTTAACTCGTCCTTGGTCTGTTAAGATTTATTTATTAACTGTTTCGCACGCTATCCAATTGTTCAAAAAAGTTTGGATAGGAAACTGAGATGCATGCTGGATCATCCAATGTAACAGCACTTGAAGTAATCAGAGATGCGATTGCCCCCATCATGCCAATACGATGATCGCCATACGTCACTAATTCTGCACCATGCAGTGGTGTTGGCCCTTCGATAATCATTCCGTCATCCGTTGCCGTAATATTCGCACCGAGCTTCTTTAGTTCATTGACAACGGCATCTATTCGATTGGTTTCTTTTACTTTTAGTTCTTCGGCATTTTTAATGACCGTCTTACCTTCTGCTTGTGTTGCAAGTAAGGCAATGATCGGAATTTCGTCAATTAGTCTAGGAATTAAATCGCCGCCGATTTCTGTCCCTTTTAGAGAAGATGTCTCGATTTCGATTGTTCCCATTTCTTCATGGCTCGTATTTTCGGAATCATTGATCGACAAATTTGCACCCATTGCTTGTAGGACATCGATAATTCCCGTTCTCGTCTCGTTTAAGCCTACGTTCGTTAACGTCAGCTTACTACGAGGGACAATTGCTCCTGCTGCTAAAAAGAATGCTGCAGACGAAATATCACCTGGTACTACGACATGTGTTCCAGTAAGTTTTTGTCCACCTTGCAGTCGGATTGTTTTATTTCGGACTTTAATGTCTGCGCCGAAATGTTGCAGCATTTTTTCCGTATGATCACGAGAAGTTTCCATTTCTTGTACGATTGTTTCTCCTTGTGCATGTAATGCAGCAAGTAGAATAGCGGACTTCACTTGTGCACTTGCAACCGGCATTTGGTAATGGATAGACTCTAGGTTAGTTCCTTCTACCGCAATTGGCGTAAACTGCCCATTTTCCCGTCCAATTAACTTCGCTCCCATTTGCTTTAACGGATCCGTCACTCGTTTCATCGGTCTCTTTTGAATCGATTCGTCTCCAATTAGAACAGATGAAACATTCGAACCTGCTAGTATTCCGAGCATTAGGCGCGTTGTTGTACCGGAGTTACCAGTATATAAGATCTCGTTAGGCTCTTTCCACGCTTTGATGCCATTACTCTTGATACGAACGTTTTCCCCGTCTACCTCAATTTCGACACCAAGCTTTTGGAAGCAGTCGATTGTCGCTAAGCAATCATCACTTAGTAGGAAGCCTTCCACCGTAGTAGTACCTTCAGCCATTGCCCCAAACATGATAGAGCGATGGGATACAGACTTATCTCCTGGAATTCGCAAGACGCCTTGTAAGGAAGGCTGTGCATAATCTAATATTTTCTCCATAATGATTACCCTCCTAAGAAATATACGTTTCAAATGTTGTATTTTTTGCAATGCATGCGACTGCTTTTGCACGATCATCCATCGTTTGAAAACTAATGACCAAAATACCAAAAACATCGACTCGAGTTTCCACAATTCGCAAATTCGTAATACTAATACGGTCTCTTGCTAAGTAGCCCGTGATTTCCGAAATAACCCCTGGATAATCGGGGATATCGACATATAAATCAAATACAGAAAACATCGCACCTTGTGCAGTAATCGGCAGTTCATCTCGTACTTGTTTAGCCGTTTGAAAATATTTTTCAATATCTTCTTCATCTGCGTGAAGCAACAAATTTTGCAGTCTAATCATTTCTTCTGTCCACATTTGCAACTGATTACTAAGCTCCCTGCGATTTTGAACCGTAATGTCTCGCCACATGATTGGGTTGGACGAGGCGATTCGTGTTAAATCGCGAAACCCCCCTGCTGCAAGTTGTTTCGTGAATGGGAATTTTTCATTTTCCCCTGCGAGCTGGTGCACAAGCGAAGCGGCAACTAAATGCGGAAAATGACTGACAACTGCTGTCATATGGTCATGTTCTTCTGCTTTCACTTGGACAATTTTCGCTTTTGTTACTTGCAGCAAATTCGTAAGGATCGTTACTTCTTCTTTATTTTCATTTGGAAATGGGGTTAGCAAATAATACGCATTTTCAAATAAATGCGCTCTAGCTGCTTCTACCCCACTTTTATGCGAGCCGGCCATTGGATGACCGCCGATAAACGTAATACCTTGCTCTCTTAAAGATATAGCGGCTTTCATAATTTCATTTTTAGTGCTACCTGTGTCAGTTACAATGACTTGTTCTTTAAGATCCCACGCCAATATCTCGTTCATCAATCGAATAGTTTCATTTACAGGGGTAGCAAAAACGATAATGTCCGCAATTTCAGCGGCCTCTTTCAAATGAACTGCCATTTCATCAATAACACCTATTCTTTTGGCTGTTCGAAGCGACGGTGTATGCGCATCATAGCCGATTACTGTCACATGCTCGTTCCGCTTTAAACCAAGTGCTAGTGAGCCTCCTATTAGGCCAAGCCCAATAATGAAAATCGTTTGCTTCATTACAAAACGCCTTCCTCTTTTAACACTTCATCTAATTTTTGTAGTAACTCAGTATTTTGCTCTTCTGTCCCGATTGTGATTCGAAGGTATCCAGGTTTACCAAGCGCATTTCCGCTTCGAACGATAAATCCACGTTTCATCAGACCTTGGAATACTGAATCGCTATCTGCTTTCACTTCCATGAACACAAAGTTTGTGTGTGAAGGATACAAATTGAAATTACGTTCAGCACAGTATGCTTCATATTGAGCTTTTCCAGCATTATTTTTTTCCTGACATGATTGGATAAACGCTTGGTCCGCTAATCCGATAATAGCAACTTCTTGACTTAATACTGTGTTATTAAATGGCTCACGAGTTGGCTCTAATTGGCTTATTACTTCTTCTGAACCAATGGCATAGCCTACGCGGAAACTAGCTAAGCCGTATGCTTTAGAAAAAGTACGCATGATTAAAACGTTTGGGTGTTTGTCTAATAAATGAATCGAGTCTTCATATGTTTCATCTGTTATGTATTCTGTATAAGCTTCATCTAGAACAATTAATACATCATTCGGTACTTTTTCAACGAATGCTTTAATTTTATCGCTAGCAATAAGGGTTCCCGTTGGATTATTCGGATTACAAATCCATACGATCGCTGTGTTTTCATCGACTGCTTCCACCATTTCATCTAAATCATGTTCCCCGTTTGGAAGTAATGGTACGGTACGAACTTCTGCTCCTTCTACGATTGCATTATGCTTGTATTGACCAAATGTTACATCTGCAACTACTGTATTTAAACCTGGTTGTAGAAGTGCTCTTGAAACGATTAATATATTCTCATCTGAACCATTTCCAAAAAGTAATTGCTTTTCTGAAACATTTACATGTTTTGCTACAGCTGTGCGAAGTTTTGACGCATAGCCATCTGGGTAAATAGCATAGTCAATACTTGCAATATCTAAGTATTCTTTTACATTAGGAGATGCTCCGTAAGGATTTTCATTGGATGCAAGTTTAGTTACGGTTTCTAAGTTGAACATTTTTTTTACTTCGTCTGTTGTTTTTCCTGGTTGGTATGCTTGTAAGCCGGCAATTTGTTTTTTGAATTTCATCTCAAAAGTCCCCGTTTCTTTATATTATTTCACTAAGTCAGGTCTTAATATAACCGCATTGTTTAAATAGATATGCTGGATATCCCGCTGCTCTTTATTTGTATTAACATGCATTAAAAGCCTTACACACTTTTCTAACGCGTTTGGAACATCCATTTCATGTGTACACATTACAGGTACATATGTCCATCCTTCTAAGCTTCTCACTGCTCTTGCAGGGAAAGCGGACGTAATGTCTGTCGTCGTTGAGATGATGACCGATGCAATGTCTTCTGGTTGTACATCATTTGCTTTCGCCATTTCTTGCACAAGACGTGCAGTTTCTATCAATACTTCTTCATTTGAATCTGCTGTTACCGTTGTGGCGCCTCTGACTCCTCTGATCATCTAAATCCCCTCCTTGATCCACTTTCTTAATTGCTCGTCACAAGCTTGCACTTCACTCATCGAAATAACTTGGACAATTGGCTCCCCAATTTCTTGAAGTAACGCAAAGTGGAGTTCCCCATTCGTTGTTTTCTTGTCTTTTAACATAAATGCAGCTAATTGCTCAAACGAACAGTTAAGTACATGCTGAAAATTGTATCCTAGTCTA
This sequence comes from Psychrobacillus soli, assembly GCF_006861775.1. Taxonomy (GTDB): domain Bacteria; phylum Bacillota; class Bacilli; order Bacillales_A; family Planococcaceae; genus Psychrobacillus; species Psychrobacillus soli. The sequence goes on from NZ_VDGG01000016.1 coordinate 124,690, forward strand.
TTCGCAATTTCATATACTTTTTCGGTATAGCCTACTGCTACATTTCCGTTCTTTTCACTTAGCATTAACGCAGGAATCATACCGATCATCACTGCTTCGCCATGCGTTATTTTCCCATAACCAACAGTAGCCTCGATTGCATGTCCATATGTGTGGCCAAAATTTAAATATTTGCGATACGATTGCTCTTTTTCATCTAGTTCCACGATATGCGCTTTCACTCGAATTCCTTTTTCAATCCATTTAAGTAGCGTTTCTTTTTCAATAGATTTAATACTAGGAAGTTCGAAAAACTCGTTTACCCATTTAGAGTCGCTAATGAGCGCATGTTTGATCACTTCCGCTAGACCTGAACGTACTTCTGTTTCAGGTAAAGTAGCTAAAAAATGAAAATCGTAAATAACCGCTTGCGGCTGATAAAAAGCACCGATCATATTCTTACCATTCGGATGATTGATGGCAGTCTTTCCTCCAACCGCACTATCATGCGCTAAAATGGTCGTAGGTATTTGATAAAATGGGATCCCGCGCATAAATGTTGCCGCAACAAATCCGGTCAAATCTCCTACTGCTCCTCCACCTAATGCAAATAGTACCGAATTTCTCGAACAGCTTTCTTGCAATAAAAATGTTTGGACATCAAAATACGAGTCAAACGTTTTACACGCTTCTCCATTAGGCACGATATAAACTTTAAATGGGAATGAAAAATGCTCGCGAACATATTGTTCATGCAAACTCCAAACATGCTCGTCCGTAATTATCACTAACTGATCTGCTTTTTCTAGTAGCGCTTTATACTGTCCACAAAAATCATGTAATATATTTTCACCTAAATGCACATCATACGAAGCATCGGTTGTTTTTACTGGGATATTCACGATTTAAAACCCCTTTGTATAAGCTCGATGTCTTTCTATTTCTGCCTTTAATGAATCCATTTTATCGCCATTAAATGTATCTAATACGGCTTGCGCAATTTCCCATGCAATGACCGCTTCAGCAACTACAGATGCCGCTGGTACTGCACAGCTATCTGATCGTTCAATACTTGCTTTAAACGGTTCTTTCGTATCAATATCAACACTTTGTAATGGCTTGTAAAGTGTCGGGATTGGTTTCATAACTCCTCTTACGACGATTGGCATTCCTGTCGACATACCGCCTTCTAGACCGCCTAGGCGATTCGTATCACGTGTATACCCTTCTTCCTCACTCCAAGAAATTTGGTCGTGTACTTGACTACCAAATAAATTCGCCATTTCAAACCCTAATCCAATTTCTACACCTTTGAATGCATTAATGCTCATCATCGCCATTGCAAGTTTCGCATCAAGCTTACGATCGTAATGTACATAGCTACCTACGCCTGCAGGCATCCCTGAAATGATGACTTCCACGACACCACCGATTGTATCTCCTGCTTTTTTCGCATAGTCAATCGCTTCGACCATTTTTTCAGAAGCTTCAGAATCCAAACAATAGACTGGGTCCGCTTCGACAATTTCACGAATCTCTTCGATTGTTTTGCCGGTAGCTAAATCTAAATTCGCTTCAATTCCACCAATTTTCGTTACATGAGCAACAATGGAGATTCCTAACTCGCTTAATAATTGTTTTGCTACTGCTCCTACTGCTACCCGTACAGTCGTTTCACGTGCAGAAGAACGCTCTAATACGTTGCGTAAATCACGATGACCGTATTTCATTCCTCCGACTAAATCCGCATGCCCTGGACGTGGTCTTGTAATTTGTCGTTTAATATCTTCTGGATCTATTTCTTCTCCAAGTGGTTCAATGCCCATAATATTTGTCCAATGTTTCCAATCATCATTGTTTACGACAAGACAAACCGGAGAGCCTAAAGATTTTCCGTGGCGGACTCCTGCAGTAATGGCTACTGTATCCTTTTCAATCTGCATTCTTCTTCCGCGACCATGACCGCCTTGGCGACGTTTCAATTCTTTATTTATCTGTTCACTCGTAATTTCTAATTGTGCTGGTAACCCTTCAATAATTGCTGTAAGTTGTGGTCCATGTGACTCACCTGCTGTTAAATAACGCACAACACTTTCCCCCTTCAACTCGCTAAAGTATTTATATTCCACTATAACATAAAATCTCTTTCAAAGTATAGAAAAAAACAGTTTATTTCTTCCTATAAAAAAATGTGTCTTCCGTTTCAAATCCATATTTCCCTGGATTGAAAATCTGTTCCGTACTACCAACGAATAAAATGCCACCCGGCTTGAGTGAGTTACTAAAGTTTTGATATATTTGATCTTTTGCTTCTTCCGTAAAATAAATCATCACGTTGCGACAAATAATTAAATCGAAATTTTTTTCATATGTATCCTTTAATAGATTATGTTTTTTAAATGTAACGGTCTTTTTAATCAAATCGTCCACTTTATAAAAGGCTGCTTGTTTCTCGAAATATTTGGACTTCATATTAGATGGAACTTCTGCAAGTGAACGCTCCGGATAAATACCAACTTTCGCACGGTGAATGGCATTTTCATCTAAATCTGTTGCGAGTATGGATATTTGCGAAAGTGATTGGTGATTAGACAGTACCATTGCAGTTGTATAAGGCTCTTCTCCAGTCGAACAAGCGGCACTCCATATCTTTAAACGTCTATTTTCGGCAAGTAATTTAGGGAATATTTTCTGTTCTAATACATCCCATCTTTTTGCATTTCGATAAAATTCGGATACATTAATCGTCATTCTATCTAAAAACTCATTCAATAAATCTCTGTCTTTGTCTAGTGCTTGAAAGAAATCGACAAAGTTTTTAAATCCTTTTTTTTCATACAAGGATGTGAGGCGTCGTTTCATTTGAGCTTCTTTATACGCAGCAAGATCAATCCCTGTTTTTTGTTTAATGGAATCTACAAATTTAATATAATCTGGCAACTGACATCGTTCCTTTCCAAAGACCTATATCTAGTATATCGCAATCGGTTCGTTTCGAATATAGAAAAAGACAGACAAATGTGAACATTCGTCTGCCTTCAATAAAACTTTTGCTTTTTTTATTAGTTAATCCAGTTGTTAGCGTCTTTAGCGTAAGCTACTAGTTCTTCTTGTTTGAAGAATAGACCGATTTCGCGTTCAGCGCTTTCTGGTGAGTCAGAACCGTGGATAATGTTTTTACCAACAGTTACTGCGAAGTCTCCGCGGATTGTTCCTGGAGCTGATTCTTTCGGGTTTGTAGCACCCATCATAAGACGAGCTGTTGAAATAACATTTTCCCCTTCCCAAACCATTGCGAAAACTGGTCCAGAAGTGATGAATTCTACTAATTCACCGAAGAATGGGCGTTCTTTATGTTCGCCGTAATGTTGTTCTGCTAATTCAGTTGGGATTTGCATTAATTTTGCTCCAACTAATTGATATCCTTTTTTCTCAAAACGACTTACGATTTCACCGATTAAGTTACGTTGTACGCCATCAGGTTTTACCATTAAAAATGTTTTTTCCATGATTAACACTCCTCAAATATAAATAATGGACTAAAATTCTCCACCGTTAAAAATAGTATCACTAAGATCTACTATTTTCAATCAAAACTTACGTTTACTCATAAATAACGCGATATTTTGCAATGATTTTTTAGCAGAATTTGCAGGTAATTGTTTTACTTCGTTTAATGCTTTTTGTAAATATATATTACTTAGTTGTTTGGCTTTCGTCATGCCATCCGAATATCGAATTGCCTTTAATAGATTTTGTTGATCGGTAGCAGAAATCGTTCCTTCCAACATCGCATGAAGTAATGGAGCTACAGCAGGCTCATCTTTTGCATATAACACCGGTAATGTAATATTTCCTTGTAGTAAATCACTTCCAGCAGGTTTACCTAATTGTTCATCTGTCGAAACAATGTCTAATATATCATCGATAATTTGGAAGGACATCCCAACATAATAGCCAAACAGTTTTAAATGCCTTACCGTTTTAGCATCCGTTCCAGATGCAATAGCTCCTAGTTCACAACTAGCAGAGATTAAGATGGCGGTTTTTCGCTTTATTCTTCTTAAATAATCTCGCACTGTTTGGTCTAAAAAGCGTTTATCTTCCACTTGAATAATCTCTCCGATGCAAAGTTCAATCATAGTGTGAGATAACACTTCATGTGCGTATGTATTTTGTACTTCTGTTATGTATTCAATTGCTTTCGCAAAAAGAAAGTCGCCTGTATACATTGCGACTCGATTATTCCACTGTGCTTTGACCGTTTCCCTACCTCTTCTTGTTTCCGCGTCATCTATAACATCGTCATGCACTAGAGACGCCATATGTATCAGTTCTATCGGAACAGCAACATTTTTAATGGATTCAATCGAATAATTACCGAACTTCGCTGCAAGTAGAACAAAAACGGGTCGAATTCGTTTTCCTCCAGCGAGAAGTAAATGAAGAGAGGCTTCATTCAATAAGGGAGAGGAAGAATTCACAGCTACTGCTAGCTCTTTTTCTATGACTTCTAAATCCGATTTTAAATCGGAATAAAGTAATTTCAACTTCATCTTATCCACAGATCCAAACCTTCTCCCACTTAAATATCTTTTTTGAAACCAATATGTCTTGCTGCTGCGCCACCACTATATGGCTTACTCGTTACATGCTTCATACCAACTTGTTCAAATAACTTCGTTAGCTCCGCTCTATTAGGAAAGTCTTTCGCTGACTCTTGTAACCACGAATACTCTTTATAACTTTTTGCAAATAGTTTACCGAACATCGGCATAATATAACGGAAATATAGTCGAAATCCGACATTGAAAATTCTCGAATCTGGTTGTGATGTTTCTAGACAGACAATCATACCACCAGGTTTTGCCACACGATTCATTTCACTAAGAACTTGTTTGTAATCAGGTACATTTCGAAGTCCAAAACCAATCGTGACATAGTCGAATGTGTTGTCTTCAAAAGGTAACTCCATTGCATTGCCTTGCAATAATTCAATTTGAGAAATGTTTTTCACTTTTTCTTTCCCAACATTCAACATATTTTGGCTGAAATCTAGCCCTGTTACTTTTCCAGTTGGCCCAGTAGCTTCTGCTAGAGCAATCGTCCAATCAGCGGTTCCACAACATACATCTAATGCGGAACTCCCTATTTTCACTTGCATTGCTTTCATCGTGTCACTACGCCAAATTTTATGTTGTTGAAAACTGATCACAGAGTTCATCGAATCATAGTTATCTGAAATTTTCTCAAATACTTCATGTACATGTTGCTCTTTTGATTTTCCCACCGTTTAACCTTCTCTCAACTGCGTTTCCAGCGAACGTTTAGTTACACGTTCTACGATTGCATGTTTGACATGATCTTTTAATAATTCCGAAGAACGGACGTCTTGTATTAAATCGTTTTCTATTTTTTTCATTTCCGCTTGAAGTAAGTTTATATTCGATTTCAAGACAGAAGATTTATCGATATATAAAGTAGCTTCTAGTCGTTCGTAAGCAGCAATCTCTTTTTTCAATGATGCTAGTAATAACGCTTCTTTCATGAAAAATACATATTCATGAAATGAGTAGTATTCCATAAATTGTTCAATCGGTTTACTAACAATCAACTGAATCGACCCGACCAGTTGTTCAAACGTATAGTTTTGCTGATCGTAAAATCTCGTTTTGTGCTCGGTAATAGTAGTGACACATTCTGACAATTGTCGAATTAAATCTATCTTTTTATCTTTTGCTAACAGCTGATAGTATTTTCCGCTGTAATAATCTCCTGCCAACACTTGTAATTGCTGTTCTCTCGACGTTGCATTTTGTTCTTTCACTAAATCATGTGCCGCAAGTGCCGAAAAAATAAGAGAGATGGCGAAAACAGAAATTCTTTCTGATTCGTTCCATTCTTCCCCATTGAGTAGTGGTAAAAGTGTAAAAAACAAACGTTCTTCGTCAATGATAGGAACCCCTGTATAGTTTAACAAAGTACTTTGCCCGATTTGCAAGAGAATATCGCTTTTATATTGTTTTACCTGTTGTGTGATCATTGCTTCGTTCATACACTTTACTCCATTTCCCAACCGCGCTTACTATATTTTTCGTGTAGGTCTTTTATTTTTTGGATTCACTTTGAATAACACCGTTTGCTGTGTGAACAGATGCTTTTCCTCTAATTTTCATCGCAGATGTGTGCTCTGTAAATTGGGCGATCATAACTTCACCTGTATCTAGTTTTTCAGAATGATGGAACTTTGTATCCGTGCCACGGGTAAGCCCAATAACATGCACACCATCTTCTTCTGCTTTTATCACGATAAAATCTGAACTAGACATTATTTAATCTCCTTTACGAAAACAGTCTTTTTTCATCATACCATATTCTAAAACTTTCTCCAAAACAGTTACTGCATTTGAATAAAAGTTAATATTTCAGAGCGTTTTACTTCGTCTGTTTCCAAAATCCCTCTAGCTACCGCGGTTACTGTTTTGGCACCTGGTTTTTTAATCCCACGCATCGTCATACACATATGCTCTGCCTCAATGACAACGTAAACGCCATGTGGATTTAACATTTCCATAATATCTTCAGCAATACTAGATGTAATTCTTTCTTGTAATTGCGGCCGTCTTGCAGTTGTTTCGACAGCTCTCGCTAACTTGCTTAATCCAGTTACGACTCCATCGCGTGGAATATATGCTACATGTGCTTTCCCGTAAAAAGGAACGAGATGATGTTCACACATGGAATGGAATGGAATATCTTTAACTAACACAAGTTCTTCATGATCTTCGTTAAATACAGTTTTAAAATATTCTTTTGGATCTTGATGTAAGCCTTCAAACATTTCTGCATACATTTTAGAAACACGTTTAGGCGTTTCGAGTAATCCTTCTCTTTCCGGATCTTCTCCGACTGCCTCTAAAATCATTTTTACTGCTTCTTCTATTTTTTTCAGATCGACATTTGTCATCTGTTAACCCCCTAGACCAAAACTATACATACCATTAGCATCTTAGCATACGAATCGAATATAATAAATATTTTTCACTTGATTTAGCAGGAAGTTTAACTCCCCGCTGAATTGAGGAACTCTTGCTAAGATCGCCACGTCCTACAGCAACGCCTGAGTGACCAACATCCTGTATGCCTTAAGCGCAATTCATAATTTGGACGCAATTATGCCAAGGCGAAATTGATTTATGTATCTTGGCCATTTCTTTCTTCGCATTCTGTAATTGAAAAGAACGGCTACCATGAAGCAAGCTTCATAATAACCGTTCTATGTACTACAACATCAGTTATTTAACTGCGTCTTTAAGTGCTTTACCTGGTTTAAAAGCAGGCACCTTGCTAGCAGCGATGTCGATTTCTTCACCTGTTTGAGGGTTACGTCCTTTACGTGCTGCACGTTCACGAACCTCAAAGTTACCAAAGCCGATTAATTGAACTTTACCTCCATCTGCAAGAGCAGCTTGAATTGATTCAAATACAGCTTCAACAGCTTTAGAAGCATCCTTTTTAGAAAGTTCTGCAGCTTCCGCAACAGCGTTTACTAATTCTGTTTTATTCATACCATTCACCTCCTCTCAAAGGAAGATAGCTTTAATCCTGTAAAAAGAGTATCACAACAGAAATCCCTTCGCAACACTATTTGCACGTGTTTAGGGAAGATTCCTTAAAAAAACTCGATTTTCACAAAATAACAGGACTTTTCGCATAGTCGCGAAAAGCCCTGTATCATATTTACAGTATGAATGTTACCATTCCTCTATCGCCTTCGTTTACCATTCGTTCGATCGTTTGACGCATTCTGTTCTTCGCAACTGCTGAAACGCTCTCTGTTTTGTAACGTAAACTTTCTTTCATCACTTCGACTAAGGAAGTACCGAAAACTTGTGTTTGCCATAACGCATCTCGGTCATGCAAATACCCATGTTTTAAATCTTTTAATAATTGCTGACTATGAAATTCTGAGCCGATGAGCGGTGCAAATTCTGCTTCCATATCGACACGAATAATATGCAACGAAGCCGCTTTTGCTTTTAGGCTTACCCCATAAAAATTATTTTGTTTAATAATTTCTGGTGCAGAAGGTTGAAAATCTTGAATAGTTGGAAGAGATACGCCGTAGCCGTGATTTTTAGCAGCTTCTAATGCTTCTGAAAATTTATTGTATGCTTTTTTCGCTGTAGACGCGTCTTTGACGAATAAAAGCCAATCTTTTTTGGATTGAATCGGTTCTTCTAACCACTCATCACACACTTCTTGGAACACTTCCGGCTTTAATCCAATTTGAATACAAGCAGACCCCCGACCCGGATTTGCTTCTACAACTTCTGCTGATTGAATAAATGGCACTTGTTTAAACCTAGCGGCAAGTTCCTTTACATCTTTCATTTTAGATACAATTTGTAACCATTCTTGTAAAGAAGAAGTGATTGCATTATTCACAAAATGATCCGGTTCCAGTACATCCGTCCAATCTGGCTTTACTACTTCAATATCCGTAATTGGAAATTCATAAAGTGCTTGTTGGAGTATGTACTGAATTTCCTCCGCAGTCATTCGATCAACTGCCACTGCAATTACAGGCACTTCATGCTTTTTCTGTAGCTCTTCACTCAATTGTATTGTGTCAATATGACCCGGGGTTTTGCTGTTTAATACAATAACAAATGGTTTGCCAATTTCTTTTAATTGCGAGATGATTTGCTCTTCTGCTTGTTCCGCTGCTTTTCGCGGAATATTATTTACTGTACCATCCGTTGTAACAACAATCCCAATCGTTGAGTGGTCACGGATTACTTTGTCTGTCCCAATTCGAGCAGCTTCTTCGAATGGAATTGCTTCACTATGCCAAGGGGTGTGTACTAGTTTCTGTCCGTCTTCCCCAGAACCAGTGTTAATCCCATCGATCATATAGCCAACACAATCCACTAACCGAATTTGTAGTCGTAATTGATCTTCTCCAAGATGAATATTCGTTCCATGTGCTGGGACAAATTTTGGTTCTGCGGTCATAATGACGTTACCTGGAGAACTTTGTGGAAGCTCATCTTGCGCTCGTATTCTTTCCGCTTCATCTTGAATATTCGGAATGACTACGAGCTCCATTACTCGTTTGACAAAAGTAGATTTCCCTACCCTGACTGGACCTACAACACCAATATACACATCTCCATTAGTTCTCTCTGCTATTTGTTCATAAAGTTGATTTGACATGGATAGTCTCCTTTCTTCGCAATCTAATATATGTGCCAAAAAAACGTTTCATGCATAAAGCATAAAACGTTTTTCTACGTATGGATTATCATTGCAGTCAAGACAGTGTAGGGGGCAGGGCGGACGCTTTCCGTGGGGTGAGTGATGAGCCTTCACCGCCGCTTACGCGTACGTTGGAATGGCTCATTAAGCTCAGAGTGGAACAAAGGCTAAGAGCACCACATCGTGTGGCAACTCCTTCGACGACAACATCCTGTTGGCCACGGCAAGAGTCGCCACCTGCATCGAAAATCTATGGTAAAGACTAACTTATCAGAATCTAATATTAAAAATAAATGGTTGAACGAGACAATATTTCCTTTGAACGCGACAACCCGGTCTAA
>NZ_VDGG01000017.1:0-49999 GCF_006861775.1 Psychrobacillus soli
ATAAATAGTTGTATGAAACGAACTTTATCCTAAGTAAATGCTCTACTTATTTGGAGAAAGCATTTTCTAATTAGCTTTAGTAAATATTGCGTAGGGAATCTGATCAATTTAAAGCTCTGATAACAGTGGACGCAAAATTAGCAAGCAATTCCCATGGATTTTCGTTGCTGGGAGGCGACTCCAGTGGAGGCCAACAGGATGTTGGTCACGAAGGCGTTGCCACACGATGTGGCGTTTTTAGCCTTTGTTCCTCTGTGTGAGCAAAATGAGACTTCACAACGGACGCGCGTACGCGCTAGTGTAGTGACCCCCAAAAGTTAGACATGATTTTTTAGTTAAGCGGCTTGCGCAAGATGAGTACGGTATTGTACAGGACTCATCTTGAATTTAGATTTCAACCTTTTATGGTTATAATAGTTTATANTTCCCATGGATTTTCGCTGCTGGGAGGCGACTCCAGTGGAGGCCAACAGGATGTTGGTCACGAAGGCGTTGCCACACGATGTGGCGTTTTTAGCCTTTGTTCCTCTGTGTGAGCAAAATGAGACTTCACAACGGACGCGCGCAGGCGCGGCGGTGAAGGCTCATCGCTCACCCCACGGAAAGCGTCCGCCCAGCAGCGGAAATCCCAGCGGACACTCATTTTCAACCCACTACCACGCAGTATCCCTATATGATGACGTACATTATTTTTTATTAGGAACTTAATCAATTGTCTAGTTTATTTATTTTCCTAAAGCATTCAAAAAAGAGGCAAACATAATCGTTTACCTCTTTTTTGTTATGAGATTGATTTTATTTCTACGTCCATTTCTCCACCTGGAGTCAATATTTTCACTTTTTCTCCTATTGTTTTGCCAAGTAATCCTTTAGCAATAGGCGAATCATTGGAAATTAGGCCTTCTAGCGGGTCTGCTTCTGCTGAACCAACGATTGTATATGTTTCTTCATCACCATCAGGAATTTCGATAAATGTTACCGTTTTCCCAAGTGTTACAGTATCATTATTGCCTTCTTCTTCAATAATAACTGCATTACGAATCATCGACTCAAGTGTAGAAATTCTACCTTCTACAAATGCTTGGTCTTCTTTCGCTGAATCATACTCCGAGTTTTCGGATAAATCCCCGAAGCTTCTCGCAATTTTAATACGTTCTACTACTTCTTTACGTTTAACCGTCTTCAGTATTTCTAATTCTTCTTCTAATTTTTGTTTACCAGCAACGGTCATTGGATATTGTTTCTCTGTTGACACTTCCCATACACTCCTTTAAATACACACTTAAAACATCTTCATGTACCATTCATATGCTGAACATTTAAATGATATGAATTTCATGAAATTATTGTCAATCACCAATCATCATATTATACAATAACGTTAGTTTCAAGAATTGTTTTTATTTTTGTAACCATTAAATCGATTGCCACTTCATTTTGTCCGCCTTCTGGAATAATGATATCTGCATATTTTTTTGTAGGCTCTATAAATTGGTTATGCATAGGGCGAACGACTGTCAGATATTGCTCCACGACTGACTCTACTGTACGACCTCTTTCGTGAATATCTCGTAAAATTCGACGAATAATTCGTAAGTCAGAGTCCGTATCGACAAATAATTTTATGTTCATTAAATTACGGAGACGCTCATCTTCTAGCACTAGTATTCCCTCTAATATGATTACGTCTTTTGGCTCTATCGTAATCGTTTCGTTCGAACGCGTATGCTGTGCATAGTCATACACTGGTTTTTCTATTGCTTTATTATTCAATAAATCATGAATATGCTCGATAAGTAAGTCATTATCAAAAGCAAGTGGGTGATCATAGTTTGTGTTTAAACGCTCTTCAAATTTTAAATGGCTTTGGTCTTTATAATAATAATCTTGTTCAATTACGACAACTGAATGGTCTTTAAATACATCGCTTATCGCATTTGTTACACTCGTTTTCCCAGAACCGGAACCACCTGTGATTCCAATGATAAGAGGAGTTCTATTAGACATTATTTTAGCCCCTTTCTCATCATATTATTTGGATACAATTTCACTGGACATGTAAATTGTACTATTTCTAAAGGATGTCTTGCTGCATCCAATATTCTTCCTTTTTCATTCGTGATTTCACTTATCTTCATTCGAACATTTTCAATTTCCGGACCGAAAAATTCTACTTCGTCACCTGGTTTGAAATAATTCCGTTGTTGAAGTGTCACGATTTGTGTATCATCATTATAATCTAACACGAGACCTACAAAATCGTAGCCTAGCTTTTTATCGTGTACACCGTACATTTGTTGCTCGAAACTTGGTTCTCCTTCGAAAAATGCAGTATCTGTTTCACGATTAGCACATTTTTCAAGCTCCTTTATCCATTCGTGTTGCATGACAAAATTTTCTGGATCTGCACAATACGCATCTATCACTTTTCGGTAAACGCTAACTACCGTTGCAATATAATGAATCGATTTCATACGGCCTTCCACTTTTAAAGAATCAATGCCCATTTCAATCATTCTTGGAATGGATTCCAATAGTTTTAAATCTTTTGGACTCATCGCAAATGGCGTATCATTTTCACTGAATAATGCGTGCTCCATCCCGTCGTTTTGTTCATATAAATCATAATCCCAACGACATGATTGACAGCAACCACCACGGTTAGAATCCCGTGCAGTCATATGATTAGAAAGCGTACACCTGCCGCTATATGCTATACACATCGCACCGTGCACAAATGTTTCAATTTCTATATCCACTTTTTCTTTCATCAATTGAATTTCATCGCCAGTCGTTTCACGAGCAAGTACGACCCGATGAAGTCCTTCTTCTTTCCAGTACTGTACTGCTTTCCAGTTCGATAATGATTGCTGCGTGCTCAAATGCAATTCTAGCTTCGGAGCAAAGGTACGGCAAGTTTCAATGATTAATGGGTCTGCGACAATAATTCCAGTTACACCCGCACCTTCAATAGCTTGCAAATATGCTGCAAGCCCATCCATATTTTCATTATGCGCAAATATATTCGTTGTCACATAAATTTTCGCACCATACTGGTTCGCAAATTCTACTCCTTCACGCATTTCTTCAATCGAGAAGTTACCTGCATTGGACCGTAGTCCGAATTCTTGTCCACCTATAAAAACAGCATCTGCCCCATAATGGACAGCAATTTTCAGTTTTTCTAAATTTCCTGCCGGTGCAAGTAATTCTGGTTTTTTAGTAATAACGCGTTTTCCATTTACAAGTTCACTTATGTTGTCTAATTTAGTAACCGTCACTTATAACCTTCCTTTCTTAATAGACCGTTTCTTTAAAGAAGAATCCAGTGTCTAATGGTCTTAGTGGAGGTTGTATTGCTTCAATTTGCTTGAACAATTCTTTTTTTATTTCTTTATAGCTAGATTTTGAATGCTCGTATGCATCGATTGCTTGTCTATACAAGCTTGTGATAGTTGTAACATAGGATGGATCATGTAAAATTCCATCTATTTTCAAACTATCTATTTCTGCATCCAAAAGTTCATCCAGCTCATCGATCATACACATATCATTCGGACTAAAAATATGTGTGCCGTTTTCATCTTCATAAATCGGGTATTTGTTTGCACGTTCTTTATCATGCAAAAACATGTTTTTATTTTTGGAGCGATTTTCTACTTCCATCGTTTTATCTTGGAACAAGAAATAATTTCCTAGTAACGAACGTTTCGATTGGAACATACAAGTCATTCCGTGTACCTGTACTTCAATTTGAACGTTCGCATTTTCTTTCACTTCCACTATTTCATCTAAGCTTAGTTCTCTAGCTAAAACGGCGCGCGTCGCACCACGCTTGCCCCAATAATTAGCCGTGAAATAATTCGTGGCTGTTTGCTCGGTATTCCAGTGTAACGGAATAGATACCGCCGCTTCTCTTCTCGCTATAATAACTGCTGGATCCCCGAATGTTATGCCATCCACACCGATTTCTTGAAGTTTTTGCATATACGGAACAAGTGCATCCACTTTGTCGTTATGAAAAATTCCATTCATCGCAACATATAATTTTCTATTATGTTCTTTTGTTCGTTTTCTTGCAACTTTAATATCTTCCAATGAAAATTCTCCAGCTAAGCGCAAACCGTAAAACTGCTCTCCAACTAAAAAAGCATCTGCTCCAGCTTCGATTAACTCAGTCAAATGTTCCAAATTTGCAGGCGTAACTAATAGCTCTGTTTTTTTCATCCTGTCACCTCTTAATACTTACTAGCATGCCATCGCCGACCGGTAGAAATGCCGTGTCATAATCAGGATGATTGATCAACCATTCCATAAATTGATGTTGGTTGCGTACCATCGTTCTTTTACGTCTAGGTACTTCACTCATCGGTAGTTCTGATAGGCCATTAAGTAATAAATTATCACAATAAATAACGCCACCATCATTTAGAAATGGAGCGTACTTCTCAAAGAAATTCTTATATTGTCCTTTTGCTGCATCAATGAAAATTGCATCAAATGTTCGATTGCCCAATTGCTCTTCTGAAATTTCTAAAGCATCGCCAATAATGACTTGTATACGATTTTGCAAGTTCGCTTTCTCTATATAATTTTTGGCAAGTTCTGCTTTTTGTTCATCTCTTTCTACCGTTACGATTGACGCATCCGTTAGCTTCGTCGCCATTCTCATAGATGAATAGCCTATTGCTGTCCCTAGTTCTAGAATAGACATTGGTTTTTGTAAGGAAAGAAGTTGTAGTAAGGACTCCATCCCGACTAACTGCATAATGGGAACATGGTTTTCTTTTGCATATTGCTCCATTTCCATAAAAATAGCGGAGCGAGGTTTTATCAAATCTTTTAAAAATTCATCACTTACATTCATTCCAAGCTAACCCCTTTTTGTATGTAAAAAACATATCTTATAATAGCATAGCAGGAGAAGGAATGCGACCTCATTCCTTCTCCTGCAGTATATTATTTTAAATATTCGTCAATTTTTTGAAGATGTTGTTCATAAGTTTCGGAAAAGTGATTTTCTCCTTTTTTGTCAGCAAGGAAATAAAAATAATCAGTATCCGTTGGATTTAACACTGCCTCAATAGATGACTTTCCTGCGTTCGCTATTGGACCAGGCGGTAAACCTAAATTTTGATACGTATTATAAGGATTGTCCACTTCCAAATCTTCAAATAGCACCCGATCTTTATGGCTACCTAGTGCATATAAAACGGTCGGATCTGTTTGTAATGGCATATCGATATCTAATCGATTATAGAAGACACTAGCAATCGTTTCACGATCTGTTTGTGCAGTAGCTTCTTCCTCAAGTAGCGATGCAAATGTCAACAACCAGTGTACCGTTTTTTCCTCTGTTTGCAAAAGGTCATAGTATGCTGATACCGTTTTTTCCGTATTTGCAATCATCGTGTCAGCTATTACTTCTAAAGATGGACTTTCTTCGAAAAATGGGTACGTTGCAGGATATAAATAACCTTCTAATGCATAACGAACATTTTCCGCTTTAATTTCTGCAGATAGCAAATTAGGATACTTAACCATCATTCTATCAACAAATTCATCACTCGTTACAAGAGCAAAAAATTCATCGGCGGACTGACCAGTTTTCTTCTCAATAACTTGTCCTATTTGTTCCAAAGTTAGACCTTCTGGAATTGTCAACGAAAACAATGGCTCCCTATATACTTTACCGGTTTTCAAACTTTCGATAATTTCATCCAAAGTCATCGCTTTCGTTAAACTATATTGTCCTGCTTGAAAATTAGATTCATTATTAAATTTCGCATAGTATTTAAATATTTTCGCATTTTTAATAATACCATTATCTTCAAGTGTTGCGGAAATGGTGTCCAAGCCAGAACCAATTGGTATATCTACATCTACTATAGCTTCTGAAGTTGGATCTACTGGTTCTAATGCACTTTTCACGTAACTATAAGCAATATATCCACCTACTCCACTTACAATTAGGAGAAAAAGTACGATAACCAAAACAATTCTTCTGACAAGTTTCACTTCTTTTTTCTTTTTTTTCATCCGATCAAACATTATCTCTTTTTTTGATTCGTTTTCCACGGGTTTCCCCCCTTATTCCAATTCATTATACTAGATAATGTCCAAAAAGAAAAAGGAGGAATGAGGAGAACCTCTTTCCTTCCTTTTTTGTCGAATAATTAATCTTCGTCTTCTTCATCTAAAAATGTATTTAACATTTCTTCGATCATATCCCACTCAGCATCCGTTTCGATTGGAAGTAAATCTCCATCTTCGCCTTCTTCGTTTGGAGTGAAGGAAGATGCGTGAATTTCGATTGATTCGTCTTCATCTTCTTCTGCCCCTACTGGATAGTAAAGTACATATGATTTTCCAAATTCTTCTGATTCAAATGTGAACAGTACATTGCAAAGTTGCTCGTTGCCATTTTCATCTACTACTGTAATATTTTCTTGACCGTGGTCCATTGCAGTCACCTCATTTATTTTTTCTGTCTAGATAACCTTGTAATATCATTACAGCAGCCATCTTGTCAATTACTTGCTTCCGTTTTTTACGGCTAACATCTGCATCTATTAACATACGTTCTGCAGCCATTGTTGTCAATCTTTCATCCCACATCGTTACGGGAAAATTGTATTTTTCGGTTAGTAGCTTCGCATAGTGTTCAGATGCTTCTGCACGAGGACCAATAGTATTGTTCATGTTTTTAGGAAAACCAACGACGAATTCTGTTACTTCATGTTGTTTTACTAATTCATCAATACGATCCAAACCAAAATTTAGTTCTTCTTCATTAATTTTGACGGTTTCAATACCTTGTGCTGTCCAACCCAGTGCGTCACTTATCGCAACGCCAACTGTCCTGGAACCGACGTCTAAACCCATTATTCGCATGTTTAAGCCTCATTATTTTTTTTAATATAGAACTTTACTAATTCCTCTAAAATCTCGTCACGTTCTAATTTTCGAATCATATTACGCGCATCTTGATGGCGAGGAATATAAGCTGGATCACCAGATAGTAGGTAGCCTACAATTTGATTGATAGAATTATACCCTTTTTCTTCTAGTGCAGAGTGTACTTGTAGCATCACATGTTTGACTTCCTGTTCCATCGATTCTTCAGGAAAATTAAATTTCATCGTTTTATCAAATGAACTCATGATCAGCACCTCGCTTTCGATTTTAGTAGGCAACATTACTTATCTGACTTTCAGTATAACCGAAATTGGAAATAGTATCAAATATACCTAATTTTTTTAGATAGTTTTCATATATTCGTAAACAGAAGTTAAAGCAGACTCTAATTTGCTGCCGTCTTTTGCTCCAGCCATTGCGAAGTCAGGGCGACCGCCACCTTTACCACCACATTGTTCTGCTACTAGTTTGACGATATTGCCTGCATGATAGTTTCCACCAACTAAATCTTTTGTTACTCCTGCCGAAATCATTACTTTATCCCCATCAATTGCTCCAAGCACGATCACTGCTTTATCAAGTTTTTGTTTTAAATCATCCATCATTTGACGTAGTTGGTTATTGTCTTTTGCATCTACTTTTACAGACAATACGGTAATATCATTTATTGTTTGAGCAGATGAAAGTACAGATGAAGCTTGGCTGTTAGCGATTTTTGCAGAAAGTGATTCATTTTCTTTTTGCGCATGTTTTAATTCTTGTAATGTTTGCGCTACTTTCGAAACGATATCTTTTGGTTGTGCTTTCAATAAATTTGCAGCTTCTGCAAGTACATGTTCTTCCTCTTTGACAACTTCAAAAGCACCTTTACCTGTAACAGCTTCAATACGTCGAGTACCTGCTCCAATTCCACTTTCTGATAGGATTTTAAAGAACCCGATCTCAGAAGTGTTTTGTACATGAACTCCTCCACAAAGTTCTAGAGAGAATGAACCCATTCGGACAACGCGAACGATATCACCGTATTTCTCCCCGAATAATGCCATTGCACCCATTTTCTTCGCGTCATCTATATTATGGAATCCAGTAACTACCGGGATATTATCCCACACTTTTTCATTCACTATACGTTCAATTTTCTCTAGCTCTTCTTTTGTAACTTGTCCAAAATGAGAAAAGTCAAAACGCAGGCGATCAGGGCCAACATAAGAACCTGCTTGGTTTACATGAGTTCCTAAAACGTCTTTTAGAGCTTGATGTAATAGATGCGTTGCAGAGTGATTTTTAATCGTATGACCACGTAGTGATGGATCTACGCTTGCATTAACCGATGCATCATTGATCATTTCCCCTGATTCGATCACAACAGTGTGTAAATTTTGTCCATTTGGTGCTTTTTGCACATCTTTGACAAATCCTCTAAACGACTCATTTTCAATGATTCCATGATCGGCGATTTGACCACCACTTTCTGCATAAAAAGGAGTTTGTGTCAAAATAACTTTCACTTCATCGCCTTCACTTGCAGATTTCACTAGTGCTTGACCAAGAATAATCGATGTGATTTTCGTTGTAGATGAAAGTGTGTCATATCCAATGAATTCACTTTCATCATGAAGTTTACTAAATACTTCTGATTGTACTTGCATTGAATCGACATTTTGACGAGCAGCGCGAGCGCGAGAACGTTGTGCTTCCATCTCTGTTTTAAAGCCTTCATGATCTACTGTCATATTTGCTTCTTCTGCATATTCTTCCGTTAATTCAATCGGAAAGCCGTATGTGTCATATAAAGTAAACGTAGTCGTTCCAGGGATGAATGACTCCCCTTTTGCATGTTGCTCTTCGATTACTTTTTCTAAAATCGCTAAACCGTCATGCAGTGTTTCGTGGAAACGTTCTTCTTCATTTTTCATAACACGCATAATGAATTCTTGTTTCGCTGTAACTTCTGGGTAGAAATCTTGCATAATTTCTCCAACAACAGGGACAAGCTCGTGTAAGAATGGTTTGTCGATGCCAAGTTGTTTTGCAAAACGGACCGCGCGTCGAAGTAATCTTCTAAGTACATACCCTCTGCCTTCATTAGATGGAAGCGCTCCATCACCAATTGCAAAAGCCACTGTACGAACATGGTCAGCAATTACTTTAAATGCAGTATCATCTTCATCGTTTTGGCGATATGCTTTTCCTGAAATACTTTCTGTTTGGCGAATAATTGGCATAAATAAATCTGTATCAAAGTTAGTAGGAACATCTTGTACAACACTTGCCATACGTTCCAGACCCATACCAGTATCAATATTTTGTTTTGGTAGTGGTGTGTACGTGTGGTCTGGATTGTGGTTGAATTCAGAAAATACTAAGTTCCAAATTTCTAAATAACGTTCATTTTCTCCACCTGGATATAACTCCGGATCATTTGCGTCATTTCCGTAACTTTCTCCGCGGTCATAGAAAATTTCAGAGTTCGGACCACTTGGACCTTCTCCAATATCCCAGAAGTTTCCTTCTAGACGAATAATTCTTTCTTCCGGAATACCAATTTCGTTTCTCCAAATACTATATGCTTCTTCATCTTCAGGATGAACCGTAATTGATAATTTTTCTGCATCAAAAGCAATCCATTTTTCATCCGTCAGAAATTCCCATGCCCATTCGATCGCTTCTTTTTTGAAGTATTCACCGATTGAGAAGTTACCTAACATTTCGAAGAACGTATGATGTCTAGCAGTTTTCCCTACATTCTCAATATCATTTGTACGAATAGATTTTTGAGCGTTCGTAATACGTGGATTTTCTGGCACGACACGTCCATCAAAATATTTTTTTAAAGTTGCAACCCCACTATTGATCCAAAGTAAAGATGGATCATTAATCGGCACTAGTGGAGCAGATGGTTCTTGCGTATGTCCTTTTTCGATAAAGAAGTCTAAATACATTTGTCTAATTTGCGCACCTGTTAATTGTTTCATCCTAATTCCTCCTAATTTTGTAGAAATAAAAAAAGCCCTCATCCCAAAAAGGGACGAAAGCTATTATTTCGCGGTACCACCCTAGTTACATATTAGCTGTTGCCAAACATGTCTCTTAAGAAGCCTTAACGCGGCAAAACGGCAGGTTTTAACTGCACTCAAGAGTAGCTTTCCTAATTGTTATGCACTGAGGATTCTTCCAGCCGTGGAATCCCTCTCTTGTCAGGTAACAATCGTACTTTCTCCGTCAACATTTTCGTTATATGCAATTGATTATAAAAAACAATCGTCCTAATGTCAATTGTCTGCCTCCATAAATTGATAAGGTGTAATTCCTTTCATACCGATTAATGGATCGATCGAATGATAGTTATCTGCTGATAAAAAAGTAGTGTCTAGGAGTTCTTCCTTCGGTTCATCGGAATTTGGAACTTCCGATTCAACTGGTTGCACTACTGACTCCTCACTTCCAATCAATCGATCTTTTAGTGTCGTTAAACGCTGCAAATCATCTGTCCGCTCCACACCATACTTAAAAGTTTCCGGATCCCCACATAATATTAAGAAATTTTTAGCTCTCGTAATTCCTGTATACAATAGGTTTCGCCGTAGCATTTTCATATAGCTGCGCGTCACTGGCATAATAACCGTTTGGAACTCACTACCTTGCGATTTATGTACAGAACAGCAATAGGCTAATGTAATTTGGTTTAAATCATTTTTTTCATACGTCACTTCTGTACCATCAAATGAAACGACGAGGATTTCTTTTTTATCAACAGTTTCAGCTGCTCTGAAAATACTTACAACTTCCCCCATATCTCCGTTAAACACATTACTTTCCGGCTGGTTGACGAGTTGTAGTACTTTATCCCCTATACGGTAGATTGTTTCTCCAAAAATCATTTCTTTCCGTGTTCCATCAGGATTTGGATTGACCATTTCTTGCATCATTTTATTTAACGCATCAATTCCAGCTGGACCTCTATACATCGGAGCTAGTACTTGAATGTCTCGGATAGAATGTCCTTTGGATAAAGCACTTTTCAGTACTTGCTCCACTACTTTTGGTATTTGTTCCGTGGAAGCTTTGATAAACGAACGATCCCTCGTTTTGTCTAGTAAAGTTTGTGGAACCGATCCTTTTTTCATTTCATGGGCTAATTCAATGATAGAGGATCCTTCTGATTGGCGATAAATATCTTTTAGCTCGACCGTTGGAATCCGCTTAGATGCCAGCAAATCTTTTAATACTTGCCCAGGTCCAACTGGGGGCAACTGATCTTGGTCTCCTACAAAAATAACTTGCGCATCTTTTGGAATTGCCTTTAACAGTTGATGTCCTAGCCATGTATCAAGCATGGAAGTTTCATCTATGATGATTAGTTTGCCTTCTATTTCTTTTCCTTCCACATCATCATCTTCTTGACCATTAAATCCTAGCAACCGATGAATAGTCATAGCAGGTAATTCGGTTGACTCACTTAGACGTTTCGCTGCTCTACCAGTTGGAGCAGCTAACACAATAGGAAAGGGCTTTTTGTCTTTTGCCCATTCTTTTGGATCAAGTGAAAGCCCATGAAGTTCGGCATACAATTCAACGATTCCTCGGACTACCGTTGTTTTCCCTGTACCCGGTCCCCCCGTTAATAACGTCATACTGGCGTTTAAGGCTGTTTCAATCGCTTTTACTTGAGTAGTTGCATATTGCACGCCTAATCGTTCTTCAATACCGCCTAAATGCTTTTTCATCTCTGCTAGAGGAAATTTATGATGTGCATCATTTTCACCGAGTAACGTTTCGATTTTAGAACCGATACCAACTTCCGAATAATAAAGAGAAGGGATATAAAAACGATTCACTTCCCCAACAATTCGGTTTTCTTCCGCAAGTTCAATGCAACATTTTGTAATCGATTCGAACGGTATTTCTTCTCTTTGGGCGCTTTCCAATAGCTTTTTAACCGATTCCAGCAACTGCTCGGCATATAAAAAGACATGTCCTTCACTTAAAGAAGCAGTTTGCAGTAAATGATAAATGGCCGCTTTAATACGATCCGGGTGATTTCCTTTAATACCTAATTTATAACCAAGCTCATCAGCACGTACAAATCCGACACCTTCCACTTCTTCTATTAAACGAAATGGATTTTTCGTTAAAACCGTAATCGTTTCTTGTCGGTATGCTTGATATATTTTCATCGCAATTTGAGGTCCAAAACCCCATTCATTTAGCTGAATCATTACTTTTTCTAAACCTAAATTTTGTTCTAAAACGGCACGTAGCGTTTGTTTTTTCTCTTCTGCCAGTCTCGGAATCACATCTAAGGCAGCAGGATCGTCCAAAATTTTATTGATAGCATTAGATCCAAGCTTTTTCACAATTGTTTCAGCTGTTTTACGTCCAATTCCCGGGAACATATCACTCGACAAATAATGGACAATTCCTTGTTCCGTTGCCGGCACTTCTTTTTGAAATGTTTCCACTTGGAACTGTACACCATATTTCGGATGATTTTTAATAAATCCAGTAAATTTATATGCTTCTTCTAAAACAAGTGAAGGGAAATAACCGGTTACAATTATTTCTTTATCGGTATATGTAGTATTCGTAGATTTTATTTTTAATTTGATAATGGAAAATAGGTTTTGGGGATTATGAAAAATAGAGACGATAGGACGTCCCGAGATAAACTGCTTTTCACTGTTCATTTCGTTTGTCATACTACCGCCTCCAAAAATTGTCATATTAATTACGTAAAGAAATCATGTCGTACACATAACGTGCTTGATCATAAGTTGGTTGAATTGTAAAAGCTTCTTTTAAATGATGTAAAGCGGCATCTGTATCCGAAGTAGAAACCGCGTATAAAACACCTAAATTATAATGCGCGTCTGCATTTTCTGCATCCGCTTCTAAAATTTCTTTGAACAGGGGTTCCGCTTGTTCAAACATTTCCATACTTGCTAGCGCAATACCATAGGAAAGTGCAATTTGAATATCTCCGGATGCTAGTTCATAAGCACGTTGTAAATATGGCAAGGAAAGCTTCGTATGTCCTTCTTTTTCAAAGCTTTTCCCTAGCATAAAATAGGCATCTGCCCCTTCAATTCCACCTGCAATTGCCTTTTCATAAAGTTTTGCAGCTTCCTCGAAACGATCCGCATTATAGTATAAATTTGCTAGACTATAATAGGCAGTTGCCGCGTGCTCATCTAGTGTAATTGCTTTTTGAAAAAATCGTTCCGCACGATCATTCTCATTCATGGAAGCTAGCAGATTTCCGAAGTTAATATAGCCAATCGCTTCATCTGGATTTTCTTCAATCGCCTTCGTGAATAATTCTGCTGCTTTTTCATAATTTTCTTCTTGTATTGCCTGAATACCTAATTCATTGTAGTCCATTCTAATACCTCCTGTTACCCGACGTAGTCCAACTTCAATCCATCTTTGAACACTTCATCTATCGTAGCTCCACCAAGGCATTCGTCATCTTGATAAAAAACAACTGCTTGTCCTGGTGTAATTGCGCGAACTGGTTGATCGAATGTCACCAATACTTTGCCTTCCGAAAGAAGTTCTACATGAACGCCCACATCTTCTTGGCGGTAACGGAATTTTGCTGTGCAATCAAAGGATGTTGGTTTTTCTAGTGTTGTTGTGAATGATAGATTCGTTGCTGTTAAACTTGTAGAAAACAGGGCATCATTATTAATATTTTGACCTACTAATAATACATTTCGCTCTAAATCTTTCCCAATAACAAACCATGGATCTCCAGAACCACCAATACCTAAACCATGACGTTGCCCAATCGTATAGTACATCAACCCGTCATGGTGCCCCATTTGTTTGCCATCCATCGTTTCCATAACTCCTCTTTGAGCTGGAAGATATTGCCCTAAAAATTCTTTGAAGTTTCTTTCTCCGATGAAACAGATACCAGTTGAATCTTTTTTCGTTGCAGTTGCTAAACCTTGCTCTAATGCAATTTCACGAACTTTTTTCTTTTCTAAATGACCAATTGGAAACATGACTTTTTCTAATTGCTCTTGGTTTAATTGGTTCAAGAAGTAAGTTTGGTCTTTGTTATTATCTTTTCCGCGGAGCATGCGAGTTTGTCCATCTCTTACTTCTACTTGAGCGTAGTGCCCAGTTGCTAAATAGTCTGCACCCAATGCTAATGCATGCTCCAAAAATGCTTTAAATTTGATTTCTTTGTTACACATAACATCTGGATTTGGCGTTCTTCCTGCTTTGTATTCTTCTAAGAAATACGTAAATACTTTATCCCAATATTGTTTTTCAAAATTCACTGCGTAGTACGGAATACCTATTTGGTTACATACTTTGATAACATCTTCATAGTCATCTGTTGCGGTACAAACGCCAAATTCGTCTGTATCATCCCAGTTTTTCATGAAAATACCGATAACGTCGTACCCTTGTTCTTTTAATAGATAAGCTGCAACGGATGAATCAACGCCACCGGACATCCCGATCACTACTCGTGTATCTTCTATTTTTTTCACTTTTACTCACTCATTTCAATTATCCTAGAATAATTTTACTTATTTTATTTGCAGCTTCTATTACTTGCTGCTCTGAATTATTTATCCCAAAGCTAAAGCGGACAGAATTTCGAAGTTCGGGTGTATTTTCACCATACATAGCAACTAACACATGAGAAGGATCGATGGAACCAGCAGTGCATGCTGAACCACTAGAAGCATCAATTCCAGCTAAATCGAGTTGCACTAAAAATGTTTCCACATCTGTTGTTGGAATGCTAATATTCAAGACATGTGGCAACACGTTCTCTTTCGATCCATTTACAGTGAACTGGACACCGTTACTTTCTAGTTGCTTTAAGAAAGCTTGTTTCAATTGAACATAATCGGTAACGCTTTTTTGTATGTTCGCTTGTTTTAGTTCGACTGCTTTTGCAAAAGCGACGACCGCTGGAATATTTTCTGTCCCTGCACGTCTTTTTCGTTCTTGTTGACCACCATAAAATAGAGGCTTTAGCATAATACCTTTTCGCCCATATAAAAAACCGATCCCTTTTGGTCCGTTAATCTTATGACTAGACACACTTAGCAAATCGACATGTAATTCATTCACGTCTATTTCAACACTACCGTATGCTTGTACTGCATCTGTATGGAAATAAGCAGGATGATCCTTTAACAATTCCCCGATTGCTTGAATTGGTTGAATCGCCCCGACTTCGTTATTCGCATACATAACAGAAACTAAAATAGTATCGTCTCGTAACGAATTTTTCAAGTCATTTATCTCGACTATTCCTTCTTTATTCACCGGTAAATACGTCACATCGAAACCTGCACGTTCTAATTGCTCGCAAGCATGTAGTACTGCGTGATGTTCAATTTGTGTCGTAATAATATGCTTTCCTTCATTTTCCCTAGCATAAGCAGTCCCAAAAATAGCGTAGTTATCCGCTTCGGTTCCCCCACTTGTTATCGTAATTTCTGTTTCGTGTGCCCCGATGCTTTTAGCAAAAATGATTCGTGATTGATCTAGTTTTTTTCTTGCATTTCTACCTGTTTGGTGAATACTCGATGCATTTCCGTATTCTTCATTTATTTCTGCGGTAAATGTTTGGATTACTTCTTCTGCCATTGGTGTAGTTGCGGCATGATCTAAATATATTCTAGTCATTTAAAAGACTCCTTAAATATAAAACATATATCCAGTATCGTCTGGATTATCTTCTGTATATTTTGCTAAATCTTCAATTGTCGTCGTATCTAACACATTTTTTACTGCATCTCGTATACGCATCCACAATTCGCGTTGTGGTGGTTCTTCCTCTTCAATGCCTTCTACAATTTGAATCGGTCCTTCCAAAACTCGAATAACATCGCCAGCAGTTATTTCGTCTGGCTTGTTTGATAGCATATAACCCCCATAAGCACCGCGCACACTTTTAACAAGTCCTGCATTTCGCAAAGGAGATACAATTTGTTCTAAATACGCTTCGGATAAATTATGCTCTGCTGCAATTGTTCGAAGCGCAATTGGCCCTTCTCCGTACTGTTTTCCTAGAGCAACTATAATCGTTAAACCATATCGTCCTTTTGTTGAAAATTTCAATATATTCCACCTCATTAAATTTAAAAAATACTTTTATTAGTATAGCATAATTCCGCGGTATAACGACTTTAAAATGACTTTCCACTCAAACTTCGGTATAATTAAAGAACAAACGTTTGAACAAGGAGGGATTGTTTTGAACAACGAACCTTTAGCATATCGTATGAGACCTCAAACGATAGATGAAATAGCTGGTCAGCAGCATGTTATTGGAAAAGATACAGCTTTATATAAAATGATCAAAAATGGGCATGTTCCTTCGATGCTTTTGTACGGAGATCCAGGCGTCGGCAAAACTTCCCTTGCTTTTGCAATAGCTGGTACGACGAAACTTCCTTTTGTAGCACTAAATGCAACAAAAGCAGGGAAAAAGGATGTAGAAGATGTCGTAGCAGATGCACGAATTAGCGGAAAAGTTATTTTATTTTTAGATGAAATACATCGTTTTAATAAATTACAACAAGATACACTGCTTCCACATGTGGAAAATGGGTCGATCATATTAATTGGGGCTACGACGGAAAATCCTTTTCACGATGTGAACCCAGCAATACGATCACGTTGCGGTGAAATAAAACAACTAAAGCGACTTACAACCGAAGATGTGGACATGCTTTTAGAAAGGGCCTTACTCGATAAAGAAAAAGGGCTAGGGAAAATGGCTATTGCCATTACAGAGGAACAACGAAAGAAAATTGCAGATGCCGCAAATGGGGATGCTAGAAAAGCATTAACCTTATTAGAATCGACTATTTTTGCAAGCTTTGAAGAAGACGGTGTAACAAAAGTTGAAGATAGTATACTGAACAGTTTAGTTGATCGAGTCGGAGTTTTTGGTGATAAAAAAGGATCTCATTTTTATAATTTATTATCCGCACTGCAAAAATCCGTTCGAGGGAGTGATACAGATGCGGCACTATACTATTTAGCCCATTTACTTGAGAATGGAGATTTAGTGGCGGTATCAAGAAGGTTACTCGTTATGAGCTACGAAGATATTGGTCTTGCAAATCCAACTGTTGGTCCACAAGTACTCGCAGCAATACAGTCGGCTGAAAGACTTGGTCTGCCAGAAGCTCGAATTCCTCTAGCAAATGCAGTTGTACTTATGTGTTTATCGGAGAAATCTAATTCAGCTTATTCAGCACTGGATGCTGCAATCGCGAGCATTCATGTAGGGAAAACGGGTGATATACCAAACCATTTGAAAGATACGCATTACGCAGGTTCAGCAGAACTTGGTCACGGAGGGTATATTTATCCACATGATCATAAAATTGGAACGTTCGGAGGCTGGGTCAATCAAACGTACTTACCAAATAATTTAGTCGGAACAAGATTTTATGAACCAATTGAAGCTGGAGAAGAAAAACGACTCGCTGCGATTTATAATCGTTTAGAAAAGTTTAAAAAAGAAAAATAATCCAAGCTGGACAAATGTCTAGCTTGGATTATTTTCTTTTTACAACCAACCTAATTTCCCCGTAACAAAAAGCAAATGGGAAAGATGAATGGAATGATCCATAAAATAGGGAAAGTGCGTCTTAGCCATTGGCATCTCAATCCAAGTAAACTTGCTATTTTAAGATTTGGTTGCTTTCACCAGCAATTTGGTTGCACTCATGCTGATTTGGTTGCTTTCGGAATAGAATTGGTTGCTTTTGATGTCTGTTTTGTTGCTCTCTGCCATTTATTGGATTCACTCAATCAAAAATCTGTACTAGATTATGTATTTTACGAGCTGATACTCAATAAGTAAGAAATTTTCCTTTGATTTCCGCTGCTGGCGACGACTCCTGCCGAGGCCAACACGATGTTAGTCACGAAGGCGTTGCCACACGATGTGGCGTACTTAGCCTTTGTTCCGCTGGGAGCAAATGAGACATCTGAGGCGTACGCCTAAGCGACGGGGATGGCTCATCGCTTACCCGGCGGTAAGCGTACGCCCTGCAGCGAAAATCACAGCGGTCACCTGATAATGCTTTTTACAACACATATTCCCTATATCACGTGCAATATAATGTTTACCTTATGCTACTTGACAAGTTAGCAACATGTCTAAATTGTTGTAGTTCCCTAAGCAACAAAAAAGCTCCGCACGAGGGTTTTTTCATGCGGAGCTCTTCATTACACACCCATTTTACGACGTGTATTACTTACTTTCTTCGTCATTTGGCTTTTTGCCTTTTGATTAGCGGCTGGTCCATTCGCTTGCGATTTGCCACCGTTCGCTTGGTTTTTCTTTTCTTCTAGCTTTTGTTTTACTGCCTCTTGCAAAGACATTTTCTTTTTTGGTGCTTCTTGATTGGTCGATTCTGTCATTGTCTATCCCTCTCATTCCTTAGTGCTTTAATTTTAAGTATAAGGGTTAAGGAAAAAACTGCAACTAATTACTTCACTCGATTGATATGAATGTTTCTAG
This sequence comes from Psychrobacillus soli, assembly GCF_006861775.1. Taxonomy (GTDB): domain Bacteria; phylum Bacillota; class Bacilli; order Bacillales_A; family Planococcaceae; genus Psychrobacillus; species Psychrobacillus soli. Next base: position 18,437 of record NZ_VDGG01000017.1, read on the forward strand.
TAATATCATTAATCACCCAACTAGCGCATATTAACCCTACTGTAGATGGGACGAATGCATTGGAAGATGGCGGCATTTTTGCTTTACGAATGGCTGCATCTGGTTTTCCAACAGTTCCCACAACATCCTCCCGTACTACTATCGGACTTTCATCCGAAAATACAACTGGAATTCCTTTTGTAATATGGTCTTCTTTACGTAATTTAGTACGAATCACTCTCGCAATTGGATCTGTATGTGTTTTGGAAATATCGGCAATTTGAAAACGTGTTGGGTCTGTTTTATTTGCTGCTCCCATACTTGAAATAATTTTAATACCACGTTTTAAACATTCTTTCATCAAATGTACTTTATATATAATTGTATCAGATGCATCAATTACATAATCTATATCCATCGCAAAAAATTGTTCATACGTTTCTTCCGTATAAAACATATGCATATCAATTACTTCACAGTCTGGATTAATATCAGCAATTCGCTCTTTCATTACTTCTGATTTCGAACGACCAATTGTAGACATATATGCTACTAATTGGCGATTTATATTTGTAATATCTACATTGTCCTTGTCCACTAAAATAATTCGACCGACTCCACTTCTTGCACATGCTTCTGCCGCAAAAGAGCCTACCCCGCCGACACCTAAAATAGCGACTGTCGTATTTCTGATTAAATCTACGCCTTCTTTTCCTACTGATAATTCGTTTCTTGAAAATTGATGTAACATATAAACACTCCATCTGTATCGAATTAGTACGGATCAATTACGCCTCGGCGTAATTGCGTCCAAATTTTGAATTGCGCTTGAGGCCTACAGGAGGTAGGTCATGCAGTCGTTGCGACAGGACGTCGCGAACTTAGACTGCCTTCCTTAACTCCTTACAAAATTTGTGACATCCTCCGGAGGATTAACTTGACTCAGCACATGTTTTTTTGCGACGAGCTTGCGCACGAGCAGTTATTATTCGCCGAGTCAAGTTAAGCCTAACAAAAACCCTCCAGCAAAAATTGCTAGAGGGACATTAGTAATCTAGGACGAATCCCAATCGTGCCGACAATATAAAGCGTATCGTTTTGAACCCGCACTCAGCAGGTGGGTGTCCTCTTTATTACTTTTGGCGTCCCTTATGTAGGGCATGTCAGTCATAATAAAAGTTAGACTCCCGACGATAAAAATTGTTCGGTCAAAACTGATTGCATGTTGCGAACACATCAGGATTCGTATTACTTGTATGATAGCATACGATTTATGAAACATCAATCATTTTATCGTGATGTTTACCGACTATTCTGAACTTTAAAATTCAGGACTTTTTTCTTATTCTTAACTGTGAGACCACTCTAACTGCTGAGTGGTCACCTGTTATCATTGCGTTTTATTTTAACTTTAAATTTAACTCTTCTAGTTGGGCTTGTGCTACTGGACTAGGCGCTTGTGTTAATAAATCACTAGCACTTGCCGTTTTCGGGAAAGCGATTGTATCACGTAAGTTTGTGCTACCTGACAGAAGCATCACGACACGGTCTAATCCAAATGCTACTCCACCATGCGGAGGAGTTCCATATTCAAAAGCTTCCATTAGGAAGCCAAATTGCTCTTTTGCTTCTTCTTCAGCGAATCCAAGTACTTGGAACATTTTTTCTTGTACATCTCTCGAATAAATACGTAATGATCCCCCGCCAAGCTCATAACCATTTAATACTAAGTCATATGCTTGCGCACGCACTTTACTTGGATCCGTATCCATTAACGGCAGATCTTCGTCGAATGGTCGTGTAAACGGATGATGCGCTGCATAGTAACGACCTTCTTTTTCATCGTATTCAAATAATGGCCAGTTAACAACCCATAAAAATTCAAAATGATTTTCATCGATTAATCCTAAATCTTTTCCTAGTTTTAAGCGTAGTGCTCCTAGTGAATCAGCTACAACTGATTTTTTATCTGCTACAAATAACAGTAAATCTCCTGCAGAGGCTTCTAATGTTTGGATTAAGCTCGCTTGTGCTTCTCCTTCGAAAAACTTAGCGATTGGCCCTTTTAGTCCTTCTTCGTCTACTTTCAACCAAGCAAGACCTTTAGCACCGTAAATCCCTGCAAATTCACCTAAAGCATCGATATCTTTTCGTGAATAATTAGCTGCTGCTCCCTTCACATTAATCGCTTTTACTTGACCACCGGATTCTACTGCAGCAGCGAATACTTTAAATGCACTATCTTTTACAGTTTCCGATAAGTCTACTAACTCTAAACCAAATCGTACATCAGGTTTATCCGATCCATAACGAGCCATCGCTTCATCGTAATCCATGCGTGCAAAAGGAATGGTCACATCAATACCTTTCACTTCTTTCATGATTTTTTTCATCATGCGCTCGTTCATCTCTAAAATTTCATCCATCGATAGGAAACTCATTTCCATATCGATTTGTGTAAATTCAGGCTGACGGTCTGCACGTAAATCTTCATCACGGAAACATCTTGCAATTTGATAATAACGTTCAAAACCAGCTACCATTAACATTTGCTTAAACAATTGAGGAGATTGCGGTAATGCATAAAACTCTCCATTATGCACACGACTAGGAACTAAATAGTCACGCGCTCCTTCTGGTGTAGATTTTGTTAAAATAGGTGTTTCTACTTCTAAAAACCCTTCATCATCTAAGAAACGTCTAACCGTTTTTGTAATATCTGAACGCATTTTGAATGTGTCATACATAACCGGTCTTCTTAAATCTAAGTAACGATATTTTAATCGAACATCTTCTCCGGCATCTGTTTGGTTTTCAATAGCAAACGGTGGCGTTTTAGCATCATTAATAATGACTACTTCTGTTGCATGCACTTCAATCGCACCAGAAGTAATATTAGGATTTACTTGATTGGCCGCACGCGCAATTACAGTTCCAGTCACTTGAATAATGTATTCATTGCGAAGTTTATCTGCAACTTCGATCGCCGCTTCCGAAATTTCTGGGTTAAAAACTACTTGTACTAGTCCTGAACGATCCCGAACATCAACAAATATTAATCCACCTAAATCTCTTCGCTTTTGTACCCAACCGATTAGCTGGATGGACTCGCCAATATGTTGTTCATTTAACTGTCCACTTGTATGTGTTCTGTTCATTGTTCTTTTGCCTCCACTTGTGTTGTTATACTAATTTTTACTTGCTCAATTAATGTGCTAAATGGGACAAGCTGCTGCTCTCCTGTTGCTAAGTCTTTTAGCATTGCACTTTGCTTTTCGAGTTCATCATCCCCGATTACGAGCACTAATTTTGCTTTTAGACGATCTGCAGATTTCATTTGTGTTTTTATTTTTCGATCTAAATAATCCATTTCCGCCGTAATCTCGTTGTTCCGTAATTCATATGTAAGCTCGACTGCTTTTTTCTTTGCAGCTTCCCCCATACCAATTACATATACATCTAAAGTAGAAAGATCCGCCCATTTATTGTTCTCAGCTTCTACTGCAAGTAATAATCGTTCAATACTCATCGCAAATCCAATACCAGGTGAAGCGGGTCCACCAAGTTCTTCTACAAGTCCGTTATATCTCCCACCACCTGCTAGTGTTGTAATTGCACCAAAACCTTCCGCTGTACTCATAATTTCAAACGCGGTGTGATTGTAATAGTCAAGTCCACGAACTAAATTAGGATCTACTTCGTAAGGAATATTCAGTAAGCTGAGATATTCTTTCACTTTTTCAAAATAAGCAGCTGATTCTTCATTTAAATAATCGGTTAAAGAAGGAGCAGTTGCCATTAACGGATGATTACGATCTACTTTACAATCTAAAATGCGAAGTGGATTTTTTTGCAATCTATTTTGACAATCCGAGCAAAATTCTGCAATATGCGGTTCAAAATGATTTACTAATGCTTCTTTATGCGCTACCCGGCTTTCCGTATCACCAAGCGAATTTATAACGAGCTTCAGTTTTTTCAAGCCCGCTTTTTGATATACAGACATCGCAAGTGAAATTACTTCCGCATCGATTGCCGGATCTGCACTACCAATTGCTTCAATTCCAAATTGAACAAATTGACGATATCGTCCAGCTTGTTGGCGTTCGTAACGGAACATTGGTCCCATATAGTACAATTTCACCGGTTGGTCTGGGTATCCAAACATTTTATGTTCTACAAATGCACGCACGGCAGATGCTGTACCTTCCGGACGAAGCGTAAGCGAACGGTCCCCGCGATCTTGGAATGTATACATTTCTTTTTGGACGATATCTGTTGTATCTCCAACACTTCTTGTGAATAGCTCCGTATGCTCGAAAATTGGTGTTCGAATTTCTTTATATTGATACATTCGACAAGTTTCTCTTATTAGCTCTTCTACTACTTGCCACTTCCCTGTTTCGGAGGGTAAAATATCTTGCGTTCCTCTTGGTACTTTAATATCCATGGCTGTTGCCTCCTTTTTTTGCTTATCAATTACGCCTTGGCGTAATTGCGTCCAGATTTTGAATCGAGCATACTCGATTCAAAATCTATGCCATCCGCCGGAGACTTTATCTTTATTCAACGCGTGTTTCGACATTCGTTGAATAAAAATAAAAAAAGCCCTCATCCCTTGCATATAGCAAGGGACGAGAGCTTATATAAGCTTCCGCGGTTCCACCCTAGTTGGTCAAAAAAACTGACCCTCTCAACTCTGGATAACGGCCAGCTCCGTTTTTGCCTACTAAAAAAATTCTCTTTCGACAAAAATCCTCTCGAATGTTGTTCACTGAGTTCGTCTGTAGGAAAGATTTCAGCCACGTCTTTCCTTCTCTTGCCATCCGTTTGAAACAGTTACTTTTTCGGTCATCGGTTTATTATAGTTTTTAATTATACTTTATCTTAATAACGGAAGCGAAATAAGTCAACCCTTTTGAAGAAAAGGTAGAAATTTTATATCAGAATATTTACAATGGTAGTGGGAGTGATTCAGTGAAAAATAAAATACTGCAGAAAATAACATTTTTTTTCCTTGCTGTCATTCTACTTATTCCAACTTTTCCAGTAGAAGCACAGGAAAACGAAGTGAGCGTAAATGTTGCTTCGTTGAAAGTTCGATCTGGCCCGGGACTTACATACGATACAATTGGAGCAGTTACACAAAATGACAAACTAATTGTTATCGATAAAGAAAATGATTGGCTCCAGGTTAAATATGGCACCACGACTGGTTGGGTTGCCAGTTGGTATACATCAAGTGAAACGATCGAAATGACGAATAAACTAATCGTTTCAAAAGTAAACCGATTAAATGTACGAACAGAGCCATCTACTTCCTCTGCCGTTATCGGTCAGCTAAGTGAGGGAGACCAAACACCTGCCTACAAATCAGAAGGTGAATGGATTGAAATTGATTTTCAAGGTAGAAAAGGCTGGGTAAACGGGGCATATATTACGGTTGCACAACAAACTCCGAACGGTATGACGAACTCTAAAACTCCTTCTTTAGAGAAACAATTTGTTGTATCTGTAGATATACTAAACGTTCGGACACAAGCAGATCTTTCGTCCAAACAAATTGGACAAGTGACAAAAGGAACACAATTAGAAGTACTTGACACCGATCATAATTGGGTAAAAGTACAATTGGATAATGGAAAAAGTGGTTGGGTATACAGCTTTTATGGTACATTTTCAAATGAAATGCAATCCACGCAGTCTTCCGAATCGACTAATACAATCACTATTTTATACAATGGAACTAATTTACGTTCAGACAGCACGACAAATAGTGCAGTTGTAAAGCGGGTAGATGCCGGGGAAACTTTTGAAGTAACAGACAAAGTAAACGATTGGTATAAAATCATTTTGGAGAACAAATCAATAGCATATGCTGCAAGTTGGGTCGTGTCGGCATCCAATTCTATTGTTAGCACAGACTTACCGATACAAGAAAATAAGCAACCAAGAAAAAAGGGGACGCTCAAAGGTTTATCCATTGTGATTGATGCTGGTCATGGCGGAAATGATCGTGGAACTACGGGAGCTCTTGGAACAGATGAAAAAGATATTACTTTGTTAACTGCAGAGTTACTTTCTTCCAAATTACAAGCAGCAGGTGCGAATGTCATTATGACGAGACAATCGGATGTATACGTTGATCTTCGAAAACGTGTTTCCATCGGTCACCAAGCAGCTGCTGATGCATTTATTAGTCTACATTACGATGCAGTGGAAAATAGCACTGTTCGAGGGTATACAACGTATTACATGCATAGCTATCAAAAGAAACTAGCGGAATATGTACATGCTGGACTAGGTAATACGATTTCACTTAGAGATCGTGGTGCGCAACCAGGTAATTATTTAGTGCTACGCGAAAATAGACAAAATGCAATTTTAATAGAGCTAGGATATTTGAGTAATCCTACGGAAGAACGAAATGTCACGACTAGACAGTTTAGAGAACAAGCGACACATGGTATTTATAATGGAATTATTAATTACTTTGATGATCAGTGATTAAGAAAAGACAAAGGATTTCACTTGTAAGTTTCGGTTCTCTTTGGACGAAATAATTGCTACACCATTATCATAAAAATAACTTTTAGGGGTGTGACAACGTCACACCCCTAAACCACCTTTTCAGATAATCCTGTGGCGGATATTTGTCCGTCACTACCCGAAAAAGTTCAAGTGATAAGTGCAATTTCTTTGGATAAGATAAGAGGATATACTTTCAATTAAGAGAGCTTGCGAAGATACAATTTCGCTCGCACATTTGCTTTCGAACAGGAAGTCTCTTGCTTATTTTTTTGAAAAGATACACCTTTGCATCGGTGATACTAATTATCCTAGGGACACTTTTTTATAAAATAGTAAGAAAGAAACCAATAAACAAGCGGTGAGCAGCCAAAATTGTATCTTTGGCTGCCTAATAATGAATAAGAAAGTAAGCTATTCTCTCATTAACATAAAGCTTCGCATTTTGTTTCTTTATGTTATAGGAGTACGACGGTCGAATGTGAGTAATAGGATTACCGAAAAAAATACGATAGGGGCGCTAGCACAGCTAGCGCTCCTATCGTATTTAAAAATCCCGGTAAAACAGTATGACTAAACATTCTAGTCCAAAGTACTCCGAAAACCTACTTGAACAATCTGCATTAATACATTGGATATTCAACATATCCATTAAGCTTCTAACATAATGGTCACTGGGCCGTCGTTTGTGAATGTTACATCCATCATTGCACCAAAAACACCTGTTTCCACCGTAAATCCTTTTTCACGAAGCTTCGTGTTAAATAATTCCCATAATGGTTTCGCTATCTCTGGACGGGCTGCTTCTGTAAAACTCGGTCTTCTACCTTTTCGCGTATCTGCATATAATGTAAACTGGGAAACGGAAAGAATGGAACCTTCTACTTCTTTGATGGAATGATTCATCTTCCCTTCCTCATCTTCAAATAATCGCAAACCAGCAATTTTATCTGCTAAATAATTTATTTCTTTATCACTATCGGTTGAAGTAATGCCAACTAATAATACATAACCGTGATCAATTTTCCCTGTTACTTGTCCATCTACTGTAACACTGGCATTTCGACAACGTTGAAGCAACACTTTCATAATACGGTAACTCCTTTAATTAATAATTCGTTGAACTGAATATACATCCGGTAATTGTTTAATCCGATCCGCTACTTTGTGTAAATGGGCAATATTTGAAATGAGAATCGTTAAATGGATATTGGCCATGTCATTTTCGGTTTTACCATTTACAGCTGCAATATTAGTCTTCGATTCATTGACCACTTGTAATACTTCGTTGAGTAATCCTGGACGGTCAAATCCGGACACTTCAATATCTACTTGATATTCTTTTCTTATCGGCACATCGGACTGTTCCCACTCAACTTCGATAATTCTGGAATGGGCATCGTCGCTTTGTACGTTCGGACAATCTGCACGGTGAACCGATACGCCTCTTCCTTTCGTTATGAACCCGACAATTTCATCGCCAGGGACAGGGCTACAACAGCGAGAAAGGCGAATTAATAGATTCTCAATCCCTTTTACGATAACACCTGATTCGGTCGATTTTTTAATAGTAGGTGCTTTCATTTCTGTTGTGATTTTTTCGAGTGCTTCTTCTTGATCACGAATTTTACGCATTTTTTCTGCTAAACGGTTCACTACTTGTTGTGCGGTGATTCCATTAAAACCAACTGCCGCGTATAAATCTTCTTCCCCTGCAAACGCATATTTTTCACAAACACGCTTAATATTTTCAGAAGTTAATACTTCTTTTGTGTCAAATTCTTGTGCTTTAATTTCTTTTTCTACTAGTTCTTTCCCTTTCAACACGTTTTCATCACGAAGTTGTTTTTTAAAGAACTGTTTGATTTTATTTTTGGCTTGAGAAGATTGCGCAATTTTTAGCCAATCTTTACTAGGACCAAATGATTGTTTCGACGTTAACACTTCAATAATATCGCCTGTTTTTAGCTTTGTATCGAGCGGAACCATTTTACCGTTTACTTTCGTACCAATTGTTTTATTTCCAACTTCAGAATGCACTCGGTAAGCAAAGTCAATCGGTACTGAACCAGCTGGAAGCTCGACAACATCCCCTTTCGGTGTAAAGACATACACCATATCGGAAAATAGATCGAATTTTAAAGACTCCATAAATTCCTCTGCGTTCGACGATTCTTGCTGAAATTCAAGGATTTCCCTAAACCAAGTCAGTTTAGAATCAATGGTTTGTTTACTTACCTCTACTCTTCTTCCTTCTTTATACGCCCAGTGAGCTGCAACACCGTATTCTGCAATATTATGCATCTCTTCTGTACGAATTTGCACTTCTAGCGGATCCCCATTAGGCCCGATTACCGTAGTATGGAGGGATTGATACAGATTTTGCTTTGGCATGGCAATATAATCTTTAAATCTTCCAGGCATCGGTTTCCACAATGTATGGATAACACCTAAAACCGCATAACAATCTTTTATACTTTTAACAATAATCCGCATTGCGAGCAAATCATAAATTTCATTAAACTGTTTGTTTTGGACAACCATTTTACGATAAATACTATAAATATGTTTTGGGCGACCTGATACATCTGCAATTACTTCCATCTCATCTAGTTGCTTGCGAATATCATTCATGACATCTTTTAAGTAAGATTCACGCTCCGTACGCTTTTTCTTCATGAAATTAACAATTCGATAATATTGTTGTGGATTTAAGTAACGTAATGCCGTATCTTCTAATTCCCACTTCACCGCAGAAATTCCTAGTCGATGCGCAAGTGGCGCGAAAATTTCTAAGGTTTCATTGGAAATACGACGTTGTTTCGCCTCTGGTAAATGTTTTAACGTACGCATATTATGTAAACGGTCCGCAAGCTTTATAAGGATAATTCGAATATCTTGTGCCATAGCGATAAACATTTTACGATGATTTTCTGCTTGTTGTTCTTCTTTGGACATATATTTAATCTTGCCAAGTTTTGTAACGCCATCTACTAAAAGCGCCACTTCTTCATTGAATTCTGAAACAATATCTTCTCGTGTGTATTCGGTATCTTCTACCACATCATGTAGAAAACCAGCTGCAACGGTTTCTGGATCCATCTGAAGATCAGCTAAGATTCCGGCTACTTGAATTGGATGTAAAATATATGGTTCACCAGAATTTCGAAACTGTTCTCGATGTGCATGCTCTGCAAGTTCATATGCTTTTTTCACAAAATTCACATGCTCTTCGTTCATATAATTGGAAAGTGTATCGAAAACATCTTCTGCTGTCTTCACTTGATCTTTTGCCATGCTAAGCTCACCTGATTTCGTTTATATTTATTAAATACGCCTTGGCGTAATAAAGTTAAAATGATATATAAGTTATATTCTATAAAAAAAAAGAGGGACTTGTAAAGTCCGCCCTTATTTAGTACTGCATTAATGTGCAAATATCGTAATCTTTTAGCTTCTTTCGTCCTTCCAGGTATGTAAGTTCGATTAAGAATGCACAACCTACTACGACCCCGCCCAATTCTTCTACTAATTGAATCGTTGCATCAATTGTACCGCCAGTTGCTAGTAAATCATCTACAATTAGTACACGTTGTCCAGGTTTAACCGCATCTTTATGCATAGTAAGAATATCTTTACCATATTCTAACCCATACTCAGCACGAATTACTTCCCGTGGAAGCTTTCCTTCTTTACGGACTGGAGCAAAGCCTATTCCAAGTGAATAAGCAACAGGACATCCGATGATAAATCCACGCGCTTCCGGTCCAACTATAATATCAACATTTACCTTTTTCGCATATTCTACAATTTGATCCGTTGCATACTTATATGCTTCCCCGTTATCCATAATTGTCGTAATATCCTTAAAACTAATACCTGGTTTTGGCCAATCTTCAACCGTTGTTACATATTGCTTTAAATCCATTTTTGCTCCTCCTCAGGAACGGTTTGCCCTGCTCTTCGCTCTTCAAACCATTGTTTCAGTTCAATGTATGGCGCATATAATAGCTTCTGTTCAAGCTCAATTTCTTTTGCACGCTGTTGATACGCTGGCGCTTCCGATAAATCTTGTTTAGCAAGATTTTCATTCACAACCAACGACCCACCCTCTATTCTAACAAAATTAAGTTCAAAAAACACCTTTGACATAAAATTAATTGTTTTTTGACTCCAACCTGTATGTTTGGCTAATTCATGTATATGTTGTTTTAATGCAAATGTTTTACGCTTTGCTAAAAAGGAGAAGTACCACTTAAATTGATCGCGGGTCGGTAATCCTTCAAAATACGTAGATTCATCTGCATAGAAATGCGCATAAATCCGTTGCCACTCTTGGTATTCTAATAATTGATTAAGTTCTTTTTCATCAGACGGCAAATCTAATATAGTGACAAAATCAGCGTGTACTTGTTGCTCCAATAATTCAGCAACAAGCCATATATCTTTCGGAATTACCGATCGAAAGTGAGCAATAGTTTGTTCATGAAACGCTACAAAAATAGTTTGTTCAAGCGGAATCATTGGTAACCAGCGTTTCTCTTGACGTATTCCTCGAATATCAAAAAGCTGCCATTCATTTGTTTTTGCGTCTTGAATCATCAGTTGTGGCTTTTTGCGTCCGTTCCATTCATTAATTTGTAAATCTCCGATGAAGGAAAGTTTTGCCGCTGGTGCAATTTCGTCTGCAAGATCTCCTTTACCGAATCCAATAGCATCTAATAATGTAATTCCTTGTTTCAGTTCCATTTTCACATGATTTTGCGCAGACCCAATTTTACGTACAGATGACACTTCTACATTTTCTATACAATAGACAGGTTTAGCAAAATCCATTCCAAATGGAGCCAACTTTTGAAGTGATTCAATCGATTCCGTTGAAATTTCTTCCATTTCAAGTGGAACATCTATTGAAACGATCGGTACTAATTGCTCGTCCGTTAGAGCTATTTTAGCTTGTTCATTTAATCGATTTCGGAAGGTTTCTACATATTCTAATGATAAAGTCATACCAGCTGCCATCGGATGCCCACCAAAATGGGGTACAATGTCGCTGTTTTTCGCAATCTCTTTATACATATGGAACCCTTCAATACTACGAGCAGACCCTTTTGCCATTTGCTTTTCTTCATCAAAACCAAGAACAATTGCAGGTCGATAATATTTTTCCACTAGTTTGGAAGCGACAATTCCAAGTACCCCAGGGTTCCAATCTTTTTTACCAACTACGATCACACTAGGGCCATCTATGACATTCGCATTCTCGATCATTTCCACTGCTTCATCTGTAATTTCTTTGACGATTGCTTGCCGTTCTTTATTTTTTTCGTTTAATATATTGGCAATCGCTAATGCATAGTTTGGTTCCTCTGTTAAAAATAATTCAACACCAGGTGCCGCCTCACCTAGTCTACCTACTGCATTGATGCGTGGACCAAACATAAATCCAACTGTTTCTTCATTGATCGTGGATATTTCTACACCACTCACATTAGCAAGCGCCTCTATTGCTATAGAATCGGTTCGTTGCATTTGTTTTATTCCTTGTTGGACAAAATAACGGTTTTCTCCTGTCAATGAAACCAAATCCGCTATTGTTCCGATTGCTACTAAGTAATAGAATTCTTTCGGTATTTCTCCGATTAACGCATGAGCAACTTTAAAAGCAACCCCTACTCCTGCTAAATGAGAAAATGGATATGTTGCGTCTTTCAATCCTGGGTGAATGATAATATCTGCAGGCGGTAACGTTTCTCCTGGTTCATGGTGATCCGTTACAATAACATCCATTCCTAAGTCTTTCGCAAATTGAATGGCTGCATGCCCAGAAATACCGTTATCTACTGTAATTATTAAAGTGACTCCTTCATCAAATGCTTCTTGAAATAAGCGTTCACTAGGACCGTAACCGTCAATAAATCGATTGGGTATTTTAAAAAGAACATCCGCACCCATCAACTCTAATACTTTCATCATAATCGTTGTACTAGTTATGCCATCCGCATCATAGTCACCGTATACCATTATACGTTCTCCTGCACCTATCGCTTGGTGAACACGAGCCACTAAAGCATCCATTCCATTCAATAAAAATGGATTATGAATTTGTTCTTCTGTAATATATAAAAATTGCTTAGCATCTTCAACGCTTTTAAAACCTCTTGATACTAGCACTTTCGCACAAACGCTTGGTATCGAAAGTGCAGTTTCCAGTTCATGTACAAGTTGTTCATCTGGTCTTGAAATAAGCCATTTTTTTTGAGATTGAATCATTTCTTCACTTCCTTATGTATTATTAAACGCGTTAGAAAACCTTTTGACATAAGCCAAAAGGTTTTCTACTTAATTTGTCGTATTTTCGTCTTTTACTTCCGTTGCTTTTGGTAGTTGCTCTTGATGAACAATCAATTCATTCTGCAAAGCACTAATGGAAGCCTCTTTCTTTTCCATTTCTTTCTCCAGATGTTTCACTTTTCTTGAAAGAACAAAGGAACGATAGATTGCAACCGTACCACTTAATAATGCCCCTAATAATGCTGAACCAAGTATGACTAAAATAAGTGGCCAGTCAGCTGTACCAAAAATATAATTGACAGGTACTGCCCCAACATTATACACAGCAAACAAAGCAATAATAACGGCAAATAAAAGTCCAAATAAAAGCGACCACTGAAACTTCATACAGGCACCCCATTTACTTATTACTTTACCATAAAAAAAAGGAACAGAATATAGTCTCTGTTCCCAAAATGTATCATACTTAAACTACTGGCTCATCAGAACCCCATGTTTTATCTTCTTTTTTCACATCAAGTCCACCTGTTTTACGTAATTCTTTCACTTTCAAATCGAACCATAACTGAGCTCCGATAAAAATCGAAGAATACGTACCAGCGATTAAACCAATTAACAATGCAATCGAGAAGTTTTGAATCCCACTTGCACCAAATATTAGAAGCGCAACAACTACTAAAATAACAGTTAACACGGTATTTACAGAACGTCCAAGCGTTTGACGTAATGATTTGTTTACGATTGTTGCAAGTTCTTCTTCAGTCGTAATTTTTTTGCTACGATGTAAATTTTCGCGAATACGGTCAAACGTAACAATCGTATCATTAATCGAATACCCGACAATCGTCAGTACAGCAGCTATAAATGTAATATCTACCTCTAACCGTAGGATACTGAATATCGCAACCATTAAAAATGCATCATGCAGTAGCGAAACGATGGAAGCAAGGCCCATTTTCCACTCGAAACGAAATGCAACATAAATTACAATACCTAACGCCGCAAAAAGTAGTGCTTTAACCGCATTCTTCGCAAGCTCTTGCCCAACCGTAGGAGATACACTACTTACGTTTGGATCAATACCAAACTCCTCGGTCATTGCCGTTTTTAACGTTTTAACTTCTTCTTGAGTGAAATCATCTTTATAGCTTACTACCGCTATTTCATTATTCTCTCCAGAAAGTACAATATCATCAGAAGATAAACCAATATTATCTAGTTTTTCCGAAACAAATTCTTTTGTTAACGACTCAGTAGACTGAATATCTACGCGAGTACCTTTGGAGAAATCTATACCAAGATTCAACTTAAAGACACTTAAGATAATAATCCCAGCAATCGTTAAAGTAATCGAAGCAATATAGAAAATTTTACGACTGTGCACAAAGTCAAAACGGTCAAATTTCGTCGTTAAGTCAAGTGTATCTACTTCATCTTCCGGAGCGTGCATACGTTTCTTCGGAATACCAAACCACCCTGGTTTATTATCAAAATAACCACTGTTAACGAGTAACCCTAATAATACACGTGATGCCCAAACCGCAGTAATGAAAATAACTAATATACTTATGATTAACAGCGTTGCGAATCCTTTAACAGAACTAGTACCGAAGTAGAATAATACGGCTGCTGCTAAAAGAGTCGTAATATTTGCATCAAATATCGCTGAGAAAGACTCTTTTGCTCCGGCATCAAATGCCTTTTTAACAGACTTACCAACTCGTAATTCTTCCCTTACTCGTTCATATGTCAAGATATTGGCATCCACGGCCATACCCACACCGAGTACAATCGCTGCAATACCTGGAAGTGTTAATACACCATTAATCCAATCAAAAATTACTAAAATTAAGAAAATATAAACTACTAAAGATATAACTGCTACTACACCTGGTAAACGGTAATAGAAAATCATGAAAATGAAAATAGCGGAAACCCCGATAATACTAGCAAGAATTGTACTATTTAATGCTTCTTCACCGAACTGAGCACCAACAGATGTAGAGTAAATTTCAGTTAACTTAACCGGTAGTGCTCCTGCATTTAAAACACCTGCTAAATTCTTTGTTTCTTCTAAAGTGAAAGCACCTGAAATTTCAACGCTATCAGAATTAATGCGCTGAGAAACTCGTGGATTGGATGTAAATTTTGGTTTTGGCTTCATCACTTCCGCAGCGTAGGAATCAACGCCTTCTTCAAAATCCATCCAAATAACTAATACATTATCTGGTGCTGGTTTAGCCGCAATTTCGGATGTTATATCTGCAAATTTACTAGCATCTTTAAGTTCTAATGTAACAATTGGTTGCCCTTGTTGATTAAAGGCATCCTTCGCTCCACCTTCTTTTAAATCTGCTCCATCTAACATAATGTTATCATCTGAATCACGGAAAGTTAGATTCGCTTGTGTAGAAAGAATTTCCCTTGCTGAGTTTTGATCCTCCACTCCAGCAAGCTGAACGCGAATACGATGACCGTCTTCGATTTGAATACTAGGCTCACTTACACCTAATACATCAATCCGGTTCGAAAGTGCTGATGCAGTAGCCGATACTACTTCATCCGTAATTACTTGTCCATCTTTTAACTCTTCTACTTGGTAAAGTACTTCAAAACCACCTTGTAAGTCTAAGCCAAGTTTAATATTATTTAGTACTCCACTAACCGTAGGGCTGATTGTCCCTGCAAAAATAACGATAAGTAATAAAAACGCAACTAGGCGCCCTCTAGTTTTCATATGTATGTATTCCTCCTCAAAAAAACGCAACATGTTTATTATGAAACACGATGCGCTCACTGTCAAATAACGGTTACTTTATGCATCTACATTTTTTGGATTTAATAATAGTTGCAATTCTTCTTGATTGACCTCTGAAAACCAATTAGCCGTTTTAAATTGATCAATTTGTTCAAACGTCATATATTCTGCTGGTGAAATCGAAAGCACATCATTGACAATTTGGTGTAAAGGCAAAGTAGCAATGTCTTTTTTGCGCCACTTTTTGGACACACAATATTTCCATATATCGCTTTCCGTCACTGTGGTGTATTGATATACTTCAAATTCACTCTTCTTACTTTCCAAAGCTGGTAGTACGTGCGTAAAAATGTCTTCGTATGTGTTTTCCAAAATACTACACCTCTTTTAACGAATAATGTACTAACAAGTAAGCATATTGTTATTGTAAACGATGTTCCTGTATTTGAGAAGGAAGTGTTTATTTGTCGACTTTTTTAAAAGGTTCTCTTGTGTTAATGCTTTCCATTTTTTTATCTAAGTTTCTAGGTTTTATTTATCGAATGCAGTTTGTCCGGTTAACCGGCGAAGAAGTAGTTGGTATTTACTCGACCGCCTATCCAGCTTTTATCTTTTTTCTATCTATTATACAACTTGGAATCCCGGTTGCAATTGCTAAAATAGTCGCAGAGCTGCGAACAAGAAATGCGATTTCTCAGTATTTCTCCGTTATGCGAACTTCCGTTGTTTTAACAGTTGCTACTACAGTAATATTCACACCATTATTTTTATTTGTCACGCCAATGATTTCTGGTAACTTATTGAAAAACGATGCAATTACGATGACTTTGTATGTATGTATTGCAATCGTACCGTTAGCAGCTGCAAGTGGTATTATTAAAGGTTTTTTCCAAGGAATTGCTAGATTAGAAGAAACTGCAGTGGCACAGTTGCTAGAACAAATTTTACGTATATTGCTTATCACTTTTGCATTACCGTTCTTACTTAATTCTGCTTCACCGCAAGAAGCCGCAGCATATGCAATGGGTATGACTCTACTTGCTGAGGCTGCATCATTACTTTATTTAAAATGGAAATATGATAAATGGAAAACAAAGCAAAAGTATGCAAAAGCAACAAGTTCTTATCCCTTATCACCGCTGCTCGCGATTGCATTACCTTCATCTGGTTCTAGATTATTTGGATCTTTTACCTGGTTTTTAGAACCAATTGTTTTCATCAAAGCACTTGCCGTTACCGGTATGACAAGTATTGCAGCGACTACATTATATGGGGTAATCTCCGGGGTATTAATACCATTAGTATTGTTTCCGTCGTTTATTCCTTATGCCCTTTCAATTGTGCTCATTCCTGCAGTAAGCGATGCATTTGCAAGGAGGGATCTCTCCCTTCTAAAAGAAAGAATTCATTTATCGTTGAAGTTCTCGACATTGACTGGTTGCTACGCAGCGACTTTATTTTATTTGCATGGTGGCGAATTAGTTTCCACTCTTTTCCATGTAGAAAATTCCACTATTTACATGAAAATATTGGCACCGGTTTTTTTCTTTTATTATATTCAAAGTCCGTTATTTTCCATTTTACAAGCGCTGGATAATTCAAAAGCCGCTTTTTTAAATTCTTTATATGGTGGCATTGGGAAATTATTGTTATTATTTTTTCTTGCCTCCCAAGTTTCTATTCAAGAAAAGGGAGCTGTTGTTGCGATTGGTTTTGGGGTATTAATCACATCGTTTTTACATATCGCTTCGTTAAAAGAAAAAAAAGAAGCACAAATTGGTTTCTCATTTTTTGTGCTTCCATATGTTGTTTTCTTAATCACCATTATTGCAAGACCACTTCTGCTTGCTATAGGCGATCAATCTTTAATCGTCGATTGTTTGTATACATTAGCCTTTTTGACAATCGGATTAGTGTTAACTAGACAAATAAAGCGAAAGGAAATAGCTGTGATACTTAAAATTGTTCGGACAACTAAAAGGAAGTTTTAAGTTGTATATAAAGTGCTTCTTCTTCATAACTGCAATAGAATATTTTTTCTACGTTCGTAATCGATTGCTTTTCTAATTCTTCCCATAACCATTTTTCACTTTTTCCGATTCGTTCCAGATGGTCTTGTTGAATATCTCCATCTATGATAAGCGGGAAAACATATTGTTGTTCATCTTTTTTAAATACGGATAAATTTCCAGAAGGTTCTAAAAAAGCATACGAAACAGATCGGATGGATCCAATTTGCTGTTCTCGTAATTGTTGCAGTAAATCATCTAAATTATATCGTTGTTTTCGCATTTCTTTTTCAATAATAATCCCTTCTTTCATAATGATCGAAGGTTGACCTTCCATTACATCTCGAAACTTTTTACTTTTCAATGAAAAATAAGAAACGCCAATTTGAATAATCAATAACATAACCATTGGCACTAGCGCATGAATAAAATTACTATGTGGATCATCTAAAGCAAAGGCCGCAACCTCTGCTATTAGTAAAAAAACGACTAAATCAAAAATACTTAACTCTCCGACTTCTCGTTTTCCCATTATACGCAAAATACCTAGTATAACCCAATATAATATAATCGTACGAAGCATTATGATGAGTATATCTTGCACATGATCACCTCATCCTTACTGTGCCCAGAAAAAAAGAACTTACTCGTATATTTGAGTAAGTTCTTTTACTTTTTTTATGACTCTGAAACAACTCGTCCAACTGCAACGCGCTCGAATTGTAAACGAGTGCCGTCTGCAACTACTACAAAAATTGTTTGATCGTCCACTGCATCTATCTTGCCGTGTAAACCACCAACTGTAATGATTTGATCTCCACGTTTTAGACTATTTTGCATTGAAGCTGTATT
The DNA here is from genome assembly GCF_006861775.1 of Psychrobacillus soli. Classification (GTDB taxonomy): domain Bacteria; phylum Bacillota; class Bacilli; order Bacillales_A; family Planococcaceae; genus Psychrobacillus; species Psychrobacillus soli. Next base: position 36,857 of record NZ_VDGG01000017.1, read on the forward strand.
TTTTTGACGTTTTTGTGCTGGGCGAATGATGAAAAACCACATCACTGCAAACATCGCAATTATCGGTAATAAGCCTACCAATGTATCCATATATTATTCCCCTCCTTTTTATCTCTTTATAGTATACAAGAATCAGAAGTTTTTTGCATTTGGTTTGTTATACCCATATTCTTCAAAAAACTCTTCTTTAAAATCAAGTAAGCGATCTTCTCGAATTGCTTGACGAACATTTTCCATTAACTTCATTAAGAAATGAAGATTATGATACGATGCTAAACGCAGTCCGAATGTTTCATCCGCTTTAAACAAATGACGAATATACGCTCTCGAATAGTTTTTACATGTGTAGCAATCACATTTTTCATCAATCGGTCCAAAGTCACGAGCAAACGCTGCTCCTTTAATGACTAAACGACCTTTCGATGTCATGAATGTACCATTGCGAGCTATTCGTGTTGGTAACACACAGTCAAACATATCTACACCGCGTATAGACCCATCGATTAACGAGTCGGGAGAGCCAACCCCCATCAAGTAACGAGGCTTATTATCCGGCATTAGAGGCGTCGTAAAATCAAGTACACGATTCATCACGTCTTTCGGCTCACCAACCGATAGTCCCCCAATTGCATAACCTGGGAAATCCATCGAAATTAAATCTTTTGCTGATTGGCGACGTAATTCCTCATATTCTCCGCCTTGGATAATCCCGAATAGCCCTTGTTTATCTGTGTTTGTATGTGCAGTTAAACAACGCTCCGCCCAACGTGATGTTCGTTCCACAGAAGCCTTCATATATTCAAAGCTAGCCGGATATGGAGGACATTCATCAAATGCCATCATAATATCTGAACCTAATGCATTTTGAATTTCCATTGATTTCTCAGGGCTTAAAAATAATTTGTCACCGTTTAAATGATTGCGGAAGTGAACGCCTTCTTCTTCAATTTTACGCATATCACTCAAACTAAATACTTGGAAACCACCAGAATCCGTTAAAATAGCACGATCCCAGTTCATAAATTTATGCAATCCACCAGCTTCGCGAATAATATCGTGACCTGGACGTAGCCATAAATGATACGTATTACTTAATATAATACCTGCGTCCATCTCTTTTATTTCTTCAGGTGCCATCGTCTTTACCGTAGCTTGTGTTCCAACAGGCATGAATGTTGGTGTTTCAAACGAACCATGTGGCGTATGCACGATACCTAGACGGGCTCCTGTTTGTTTATCTTTTTTTATTAACTCATACGTAACTGCTGTCATTTAATAGTTCCTTCCTTTTATAAACATTGCATCTCCAAAACTGAAAAATCGATATCTCAAATCAATTGCTTCTTTATATGCGGACAAGATGAAATCCCTTGAAGTAAGTGCACTCACTAGCATTACAAGCGTCGACTTTGGTAAATGGAAATTCGTAATCATTCCGTCAATACATTTAAATTCATATCCAGGGTAAATGAAAATAGAAGTCCAACCGCTGTCTTCTTGCAATTGTCCGTTAAATTTGGACGCAACTGTTTCAAGCGTTCTTGTAGAAGTAGTGCCAACTGCAACTATTTTTCCGCCCGCTTCTTTCACTTCATTTATCGTATTTGCTGTTTCTTTCGATAGGCGATAAAACTCCGAATGCATTTCATGGTCGTCGATAGAATCCACACTTACAGGACGGAAAGTTCCAAGTCCTACATGAAGTGTCACAAAGGCTATTTTAACACCTTTTGCTCGAATGTCACTTAATAAATTTTCTGTAAAGTGTAATCCAGCAGTTGGTGCTGCGGCCGAACCTTGCTCTTTCGCATAAACTGTTTGATAACGATCTTTGTTTTCCAATTTTTCATGAATATACGGAGGTAAAGGCATCTCGCCAAGCTGGTCTAATACTTCAAAAAACACACCGTCGTATTCAAAGCGGAATATACGTCCGCCATGCTCTTTTATATCGGTACAAACAGCGCGCAGTAGCCCGTCACCGAATACAATCGTCGTCCCTATTTTGACGCGTTTTGCCGGTTTCACAAGGGTCTCCCAATGATCACCTTCTATTTGTGTCAATAAAAGCACTTCTACATTCGCACCAGTCTCTTCCTTCACTCCCATTAAACGGGCAGGCATTACTTTCGTATCGTTTAAAACGAGGCAATCCCCTTCGTTTAATTCATCCAAAATGGCGGAGAAATGGTTGTGTGTATACGCCTTCTTTGGATAATCCGCTATTAATAGCTTACTACTTGTCCGGTCCAGTAATGGCGTTTGTGCAATCAGTTCTTCTGGTAAATCAAAATCAAAATCTTCTACTCTCATCTGGCGTACATCCTTTATTAGTCGTTTCTTTCTATCGGTAACGGCATTCCTAAATGCTCGTAAGCAAGTGGCGTTACTATTCTTCCCCTAGGGGACCTTTGTATAAACCCAATTTGTAATAAATACGGCTCATATACATCTTCTATCGTCGTAGATTCTTCTCCAATACTTGCGGCAATTGTATCTAGGCCAACAGGACCGCCTCTGAATCTTTCGATCATTCCTATCAATAACTTATGATCAATATGATCTAAACCTCTTGGATCTACTTGAAGAAGCTCGAGTGCTTCTCTTGCTAGAATTAATGATATATGACCATTTCCACGCACTTGTGCATAATCTCGCACACGTTTTAATAGGCGGTTTGCTATACGAGGTGTTCCTCTCGAACGTCTTGCTATTTCACCTGCAGATTCAAAATCAATGGAAGCATTGAATAATTCTGCACTTCGCATAACAATCGACGTAAGCGCTTCCTCATCATAATAATCCAGTCGAAGCAATACACCGAATCGGTCCCTGAGTGGAGCAGATAATGCTCCCGCTCTTGTCGTTGCACCAATTAGCGTAAACGGTGGTAAATCTAGCCGAACACTTCTTGCTGCGGGACCTTTTCCTACAACAATATCTAAACAAAAATCTTCCATTGCTGGGTATAGCACTTCTTCAATGGAACGATTCAGTCGATGTATTTCATCGATGAATAATACATCGCCCGGTTCAAGCGAACTAACGATAGCTGCTAAATCACCTGGTCGCTCAATAGCTGGCCCACTAGTCATACGAATTTGAACGTCCATTTCATTCGCAATTACAGAAGCAAGTGTCGTTTTACCGAGTCCTGGAGGTCCATATAAAAGACAATGATCCAAACTTTCACTTCTCATTTTTGCTGCTTCTATGAAAATCTCTAAATTATGTTTAATCTTATCTTGTCCAATATATTGCTTTAATAATTGTGGACGAAGCGATTGTTCAAATGGTTCATCATAATTAGATATTTCGCTTGAAATCACACGCTCTGTCATGCCAAGAACCCCCTTTCTTTATTGATCCCGTGCTTGCGCTTTACTTATTTCCCGGAAAATAATAATTGCAATGCTTTTTTCATAAATTCATCGGTTGTTTGAAGCTCTTTATTGTCTTTTAATTTTGGACGAACTTTTGAGAGTTCACGTTCAGAATATCCGAGTGCTGTAAGTGCAAGCATCGCTTCTTCTAGCTCATGGTCTGTAGAACTATCCGCAAATAATGTCGGTTCATCATCCACAAATTCGATTTGCTCCAAATCCATGAGATCATGCAACTTCCCTTTTAAGTCTAAAATCATTTGACGTGCCGTTTTCTTTCCGACTCCCGGAAACTTCACCAAAAACGTTTCATCTTCTCGCTCAATTGCTTGGATGACATGTGTCGGTTCACCACTTGCTAATATTGCAAGTGCTCCCTTAGGTCCTATCCCAGATACGAGAATGAGCTTTCGGAACAACTCTCGTTGCGCTAAAGTCGCAAACCCCATTAGCTGTTGTATATCCTCTCGAACATGGAAATGTGTATATACTTGGATTATTTCTTCACTCTTTCTAAAAGCAAATGGATTGGGCGTAAACAGCTGATATCCTATCCCTTGCAACTCCAACACAACATACTCAGGCGTTATGCGTGTAACCTGTCCTTTTAAGTAATCATACATACCTTAAATCCCTCACAATCAATACTTCTAGTATACCATAACGATCAAAATCGTAAGCGCCTGTCTTTGACTCCGAGGGGAGACGAGTTATGCGCAGGAGTCTGGATGTACAAACAAAGAAGGCCGCTCTTAAAACGAGCGACCAACTCCAACTAGATTTCACTTAAAGCTTACTTAAATTATAGCATAAATTAGGCCATTCCGTTAATGCTTTGTTCGTATATGGAACTAATTGATCGAGAAACTTTTGTTTTCTATCTACTGGTAAAGCAAAAGCATAAAGCCATTCTCTATACATTTCATTCGGATACATCATTGCTGCTTTATGTTTACATACGACTTGTTCAAGCATTGGAAACTCATTCAAAAGGAAAGAAATATCATAGTCAATTTCGGACATCACACGATGCATCCACAAAATATTTTCCATCTCTTTCGGTCCAATTACGGCAAGATCAAAATCGATTATTTTATAAGTGGAACTGTCCGATAAGAAATTATGATGCACAACATCTCCATGTAATAAAGTCCGATCATTCATATTAAATGCTTTCATATCTTTTAATGCCATATCACCATACATTAACAGCATTTTCGTATTTTTTACCCCTATAAACGATTCAACAAAAAAAGATATTTCTTTCATCTTTAATAAACGATTTTGCCATTTGGAAATCAAATTAAATGCAAAAAGTACGTTGCTATCTTCCCATGCAATGATTTCGTTCGTTTTATGCAAACGAGTCAGTAACGAGTAGACCGCTTTCCGATCCTCCTCATTACTGTAATTTACAGTATGTGTCCCTTTAAACCATGGCTGAATAATGAAATCCAGTTGAGGAGATTCCATTACCGGCAATACAAATGGATTTTCAATATATTGTAACTTGTTGTGGATGAAACGAATTTTTTCTGCCTGTTCTTCAGAAGGATATTTCTTTACAGAAAATACCCCATTTTCATTATTCCATTTCCAGACGTTTTTTTTTATTTGCTTAATATAGTAACTCACTTGTTAAAAGCGGTGGTGTGGATATGGTGGGCATGGATATACCGGTACGTAGCAAATTTGTACACATGGACACCCTCCATAATGTGCTTGCATTTGTGGGTGCATTTGCGGGTACATAAATGGGTGCATATGCATATATGAAAAATCTTGTTCTGGTGGGCATGCATACATTTCTTCGAATATTGGAGATGGCTCTTTTGCTACTGGTTGAGTTGGTTGCTGAACCGGTGGAACAGGCTGAACTGGTGGTGCTGGTGCTGGTCTTTCACGCTCATTAAAATTTGCTTGAATATGGATAGATGTTGACTCCACTAGTCTCCAGCCTTGGGGAGATGGTGTCATATCTAAGTCTGGAACTGGCATCATATGATATGGTAGCGAATACGACGGAATCGGTTGCGGCCTAACTGGTGGTACTGGTTGAATTGGCGGTACTATTGGAACCGGTTGTACAGGCTGAGCTTTTGGTGGAATTGGTTGTGCTTTTGGTGGTACTTGTTGCGCTTTCGGTGGTACCTGATGTGCTTTCGGTGGTACTTGCTGCGCTTTTGGCGGAACCGGATGCGGCCTCATTTCCTCCTTCTTCACCATTTCTTTTTTAACTGGGCGATTCTCGCTATATGGATGATTGATGGATTCCATTTTTTTTGTATCTGGAATAAAAATCTTCATACCCGGAACGATATATTCTGGATTTGCGAGATGTGCATTTAATCTTTTTAATTCTTCAAAAGAAACACCGTAGCTTCTTGAAATTTTCCAAAGAGTGTCACCTTTTTCAACAATATGAATTTGCACAGTCTTCCTCCTTCCCTTCTCCTTAAACTATGTGCAACTACCTAAATTGGACACAGATTTTTTAGAAAAGCATTACCCTTCATGATAAACTTATGAATAGGAGCTAGGTCGTTATGCAAGTTAGGAGGAGTTATTATTGAAAAAATTAAAAGGTGCAGAACGAAGAAATTGGATATTCTCCTATTTAAGAGAGCAGAACCAACCGGTTACCGGTTCAGATCTTGCAAAATTAGCAAATGTTAGCCGGCAAGTCATCGTAAATGATATTACGCTGCTAAAAGCTACGAATATCCCAATTGTTTCGACGAGTCAAGGATATATGTTATTGCCAAACAAAGAAGATGATGCATATGTACACAAAAGAGTTGCCTGCAATCACCAATCGAAAGATTCAGAAGATGAACTTCAAACACTTGTAGATGCCGGGGTGACGGTAGAAAATGTGACCGTAGAACATCCTGTATACGGCGAAATCACTTCTTCTATTATGGTGTCCAATCGCCATGATGTAGAGATGTTCTTAAAAAAGGTACGAGAAACAGAAGCCTCTTTCTTATTGGAGCTTACTTCAGGTATTCACTTACATCTACTTTCCGCTTCAACAGAAGAAATATTAAATCGCGGGATAGAAGCACTAAGAAAAAAAGGGTATTTAATAGAAGAATGACAAAAAAGGAAGCGCTTGTCCCTGCCCCGATATGGTAAATGAGAATTGGATGTACATAATAGGGATAGTGCGTCGTAAGAGGTGTCCGCTGTGATGTGCTGACTAATCAGCATCTAAGCTCAATAAATCCCAATATTATGTAATTCTAGAATAAATAAAACCAGAAAATGGCATAGAGCAACAAACCAGTCATTGAAAGCAACCATTTCTATTACGAGAGCAACTAGATCAGTACAAAGAGCAATCAAATTGCTAGTGAAAGCAACCAAATCTTAAAATAACAAGTTTACTTCGAGTGAGACGGCGACAATTGTGATGCATTATTTATAAACATTGCGCATTTTTTATTGGACAATTTTCTCCAGTTAAGCGGATACATTTGCCGTAGCGCGCCCGGCCGCATGAACCGAAGTCATGAGTTGGCTCATGCGAGGTGCGGCAAGCGCGAAGGTTAGCTAAGCAATAACAAAAAAACGCTAGGCAGAAAACAATCCGTTTTCTATCTAGCGTTTTATCTATTGTTCATTAATCTGCAGATTCTTTCGTTTCATATGTATAATAAGATCCAAGCGATTTCACTTCACAACCTAAAGCCGCTAGCTCTTCCATAGCCCCTCGCATCATTGGAACCTGATCGTCCTCTAATACATCCATAATAAAAAAGTATTGCCCTAGTCCCGTTTTTAAAGGTCTCGATTCAATTTTACTTAAATTGAGCTTTCTCCATGCAAAAACAGAAAGCACTTGGTGTAATGATCCAGATCGATCGTCTTTTGGCAATGTAAGCATAATAGTCGTTTTTACTTGTTTTGTATGACCTGCTTGCCAGATACTCTTTTTCATTTTAGAGAGGACAAAGAACCTCGTATGGTTAAAATGAAAATCATGAATATTATGTTCCATAATTTGTAGGCCATATTCAGTGGCAGCCGAAGTATTTCCAATAGCTGCAATACAATTCTGTTCATTTTCAGAAACGTATTTTGCCGCGGCGGAAGTCGAAGTCGATTGTTCAAGTGGTACTTTACCAAATCGATAAGACAAATACTTATGACATTGTGCTAAAGCATGCGGATGAGAATAGATTGTCTGGATGTCTTCCCATCTTTTTACGTTCGATGGATGAACCATTAGATGTTGTTGAATAGGTGCTAGTATTTCCGCAATGACCGATACATTTGCTTCGTGATATAAATAATCGATTGTCAGCGGTACTGTACCTTCTAAAGCGTTTTCTATCGGTACGACAGCAATGTCTACTTTTCCACTTGTCACTGCTTCTATACATTCTGGTATAGTCCGAAGTGGAACTAACTTTTCGTGTTGAAATAAAACTTGCGTTGCTAAATGTGTAAAAGAAGCTTCCGGTCCAAGGAAAGCCACTTGTTGAGTTGACATTCGTAATCCCCCTTACTTTGTCTAGCTCCAGCGCCTTGCTCTTAGGGCACTGAAAGTTTGTCACACAAATATATTTTTCGATAAATATCCGCTACAAGAATTGGACGCTCTGGCATTCGCTTTTCGCGGGCGAGTGACGAGCGTCTGCCTGTAACGGAAATCAACAGTATAGTTTAACAAAGCATTACTTATAAAGCACCAGAACTGATTACTTCTGCTGATTCTACAAAGTCCAGTCGCTTCATTTCGTTTAAAAACTCATCTAATTCTTTTGTCATTGCGGTTACATCTAAAGATAACGTCACACTTGCTCTACCTTGAATCGGTATTGTTTGGTGAATCGTTAGAATATTGATAGACGCCCCCGCTACAAGTTGCAATAATCTTGCAAGGGTCCCTTCTCGATCTTCTAACTGCAAAAATACCGTTAAGATTCGTTCTTGAACGATCGAATGGAACGGAAAAACCGCATCACGATATTTGTAAAAAGCACTTCGGGATAAATCTACTTCTTTTACTGCATCCCATATCGAAGATACTTTCCCAGATTGGAGAAGATGTTTTGCTTCCAAAGTTTTTTGCATTGCTTCGGTTAGTACATCCTCCCGTACTAAATAAAAGCGCTGGCCAGTTACGTCTTTCATGCGGTTCCCCTTCTTTCCTACTCGATAAATTCAAATTCAAATTGTAATAATCGCACCGTATCGCCATCTTTTGCACCGCGCTCGCGAAGCGCATCATCGATACCCATCCCACGAAGCTGTCTAGAAAATCTGCGTATAGAATCTTCGCGACTGAAATCAGTCATTTTAAATAGTCTTTCTACTGTTCCGCCAGACAATACGAATGCACCGTCATCATCTCTTGAAATTTCGAAATCATCTTTTTTCGCTTCATGCTTGTACATAACAGAGTTTTGCGTTTCTTCTTCCATTAATTGTTCTAATGGGAATTCTGGTGCTACTTCTAATAAGTCTGCTACGGCAAACAATAGTTCTTGCAATCCTTGACGAGAAATTGCTGAAATTGGGAACACTTTTAGATCAGATCCCACTTTCTCTTTAAATGCTTTTAAATTCTCTTCTGCATCTGGCATATCCATTTTATTTGCAACGATGATTTGGGGTCTTTCTGTTAAGCGAAGATTATATTGTTTTAACTCTTCATTGATCGTTAAATAATCTTCGTAAGGATCTCGACCTTCCATTCCCGACATGTCAATTACATGTACAATTACACGTGTACGTTCAATATGACGAAGGAATTGATGTCCCAATCCTACTCCTTCAGAAGCCCCTTCGATTAATCCTGGTAAATCGGCCATCGCAAAGCTACGATGATCTTCTGTTTCTACCATTCCTAAATTTGGCACAATCGTTGTAAAATGATATGGAGCAATTTTTGGTTTCGCTGCCGATACAACGGATAACAAAGTAGATTTACCAACACTTGGAAATCCTACTAAACCAACATCAGCTAATACTTTAAGTTCCAATGCAACATTTAACTCGAAACCTGGCTCTCCTTTTTCAGAAAGCTCTGGCGCTGGGTTTGCTGGTGTTGCGAATCTTGAATTTCCTCGACCGCCACGTCCACCTCTAGCAATAATTGCTTTTTGACCATGTTCTACTAAATCTGCAATAACATCTCCAGTTTCTTCATTCGTTACGACAGTACCCGGAGGAACTTTTACGAATAAATCATCTGCATTTGCACCATGCATATTTTTACTTCCACCATGGTCTCCACGAGTTGCTTTGAAAATACGCTTATAACGAAAATCCATTAATGTACGTAAACCTTCATCTACGACAAAAATAACGTCGCCACCATTTCCTCCGTCCCCACCAGCAGGACCGCCCATAGGAACATACTTTTCACGACGGAATCCAACCATTCCATCTCCGCCGTCTCCACCTTTAACATAAACCTTCACGTGATCTACAAACATTTATTTCACTCCAATCTTTCACTTGCAATTAGTATAAATTTTAACTCAGTTTCTGTTTTTACCTGTTTCTCTACGTGAAAAAGCGCTTCACTAGACATCTCTTCCATCCACGAAAAAGAAGACCAATTACCTTGGACATCTATTTGGATTTCTAGTTGTTCATCCGTCTTAATATGAACTTTAAATAATTGCTCTTCATATCCTCTAAGATTCGGGTAAATGGATTGAAGAAACCAATCTAAGAACTCCCGAAGTGCAGCGTCATATTTTTCTGCTCCACTTGTTAAAAGAGATGTTTGAACAACTAAAGTCATTTTATTATATCTCATACTAAACGTTTGTAACCATTCGTTTGTTTTGTATAGACCGATATTGTTAATATCAAAAAACTGACTACATTTTGAAGAATAAGCGCGTATTAGATTTTTTGCTTCTTCAATTCTGCCCATATCTAAATTCATTTGTATTAAATGTAAACTATTTAGAAAATCATGCATAGAATGGCGCATTACATTGTTTAACGTTATCTCTTTATTGTCCATCTTAGTAACCACGCTCCGTTTTATGCTTTCGTTCTTATTAGTATAACAGGTATAGTTTATTATTGCTCTAACCTAAAAAAAAGGACCGCATAAATGCAGTCCTTTTCTTATCATCAAGCTTCTTGAGCTACAGGATATACACTTACTTTTTTCTTGTCGCGGCCGAAACGCTCAAAGCGCACTACACCGTCAACTTTCGCAAAAAGTGTGTCATCTCCACCACGTCCAACGTTTTCACCAGGGTGAATTTTAGTACCGCGTTGACGGTATAAAATCGATCCGCCTGATACGAATTGTCCGTCAGCACGTTTAGCGCCTAGACGTTTCGATTGAGAGTCACGACCGTTACGAGTCGAACCTACTCCCTTTTTGGATGCGAAAAACTGAAGATCTAATCTTAACATATGTTCCACCTCCTACTTTTTGAAGGTTATTTTTATATACTTACTATAATCTTGCTCAATCGTTTGCAAAGAAACAATCATCGCTTCTAATATTAACTGTATGTTGGCAGCTTTTTCAGAATTTGATATGCTCGGTACTTCGACGTATAAATAGCCTCCGTCACCTTTTTGCTTTATAACAGGTGTAATTTCTGTAAGTGCAATAATTGCATTCACTGCACCAAATGATACAGCAGAAGCACCTGCACAAACTAAATCTTTGCCATGTTCTGCAAAATCAGCATGTCCTTTCATTTCAAATGAATGAATCAGACCTGATTGATCTCTAACTATAGTCACTTTAATCATCTTATAAACTAATAGATTCTACTACTAATTTAGTGTATGGTTGACGGTGACCTTGTTTTTTACGGTAATTCTTTTTCGCTTTGTATTTGAAAACGATGATTTTTTTAGCTTTGCCATTTTTTACAACTTTCGCTGTAACTGTAGCACCTTCCACGAATGGAGCACCAACTTTAACATCATCTCCACCTACGAATAAAACTTTGTCGAAAGTTACCACTTCATCAGCATTTGCATCTAATTTTTCAATGTAGATTTCTTGCCCTTGTTCAACTTTGATTTGTTTACCACCAGTTTCAATAATTGCGTACATACTTGCACCTCCTCTTAGACTAAGACTCGCCTTCTACAAAGGTGATTCAGTTACCTGAATGCTTGAACCTTTTCAGAGCGGTTGTAGCAACGGGTGCTGCTACAAACAATAACATTTGAATATTATCACATATAGAATACCTCGTCAAGTAGTTTTCGTAATCCAATCAAATGCTAGCTTGTACTTTCGAAATCTCCAATAAGAATAATTTTGCAAAACGATAAACAAAAAAATGAGCGAAACCGATATAGCCCTTGGAAAATAAGCTAAGCTAAGGAAAAAAATAAGGCTACTACTCCAAATGGAAAAGCCGATTAGCATCTCATATTTATCCGGAAAAAGGGCATCTAAAGCCCGTCCACCGTCTAATGGATAAATCGGAAGTAAATTTAAACATAATATAATTACTTGTGTAAAAAATACAAATCGATCTTGCGGAAAGTCAATGAAATAACTAAAAACCATAATTAAAAGTGTACAAAATGGCCCACCGAAAATAACGAAAAGCTGTCCACTTTTTGACACCTTCGAAAATTGCTCCATTTTAATCTCTCCGCCGTACGGTAAAATCGTACAAGATCGCACCTTTATCCCTACTAATTTTGCCGCGATTAAGTGCCCAACTTCATGAATAAGCAAGGAACCAAATACAATCGAATAGATAGCGATTTCCCCTGATAAATAAAAAAAGAGGAAAAACGGAATCATAATAGGATGCACTTTAAAGACTTGCTTATTCATAAGCTGCTGCTAGCCAATCAACAAGTTCGCTCATTTCTAGTTTTTTTCCATCTTTCTCCACTTCAATATATAGTAATTCGTTCTCAACGGTCGCAAAAATATCTCCTGGACTTACCGATGTATATGGCAATTGGTGAAACTCTTCTACAAATCCAAATGTTGCCGTTTCCCCTGTATCATATAAAATAGACATCGTTTTACTTGTGTTTTTCTTATATCCAGTAAAAATAATAAATCCATTTTCTGAAGCATACAAATCCTGTGATTCTTCAACAGCTAAAATGGCTCCTTCACCAAGAGGTTGAATCGATTTATATTCGATTAAAGGAGGGTTCGTCACAGGCGCACTCACATTAATTTTTTTATCCGATTGCTCTACCCATGCCTTCACTTTTTTATACACCTCTGCGGGCTTCTGTGGCTCTAATAACGTTGTTGTATAGTTGGTCGATAATGTATTATTTGCCTCTAGGTTTGCCACTATAAAAAAGACTAATACAAAAAGTAACGCAAGTACCCATTTTCGTTTCGAAAGCATAACATTCCCCCTAGTAGGAATGTATGATGGCAAGTACAAATTAATGAACAGAAAATAAATAAACAAACATAAATGATCTAACGACATTAGATATGCCGTTTTGCATACTTTAGGGCTAATGTGTCTTAAACAGTGTCCGCTGTGATTTTCGCTGCAGACAGGCACTTTCCGCCGGGTGAGCGTCCGACTACAGCGAAAATCCATGGAAAGTACTAACTGATCACGGTCTATTATTCACAAAATATGGTTGGAAGAGACATTATCTACTGCCAATCCAACAAACCGGTCTTGTAGATGCTAGCTGAAGAATTCGCGGGCTTTAAGCCATATTATTCCTATAATAGGCCGAAATTATCCTAGTTTCCCATCAAGTCAACTTGCTATTTTAAGAATTGGTTGCTTTCATCCGCATTTTGGTTGCTCTCACA
>NZ_VDGG01000017.1:50009-75213 GCF_006861775.1 Psychrobacillus soli
TAAGCCATTTATTGGATTCAAACAGTCGAAAAACGGAGGTAATTTTGCTTTTAGCGAGTTGATACTGAATAAGTAAGCAATTTCCTTTGATTTTCACTGTAGGCGGCGACTCCTGCCGAGGCCAACAGGATGTTGGTCACGAAGGCGTTGCCACACAATCCCTAAATAGTGTATACCATCTACTTATTAATTTCCTATAAAACAAAAAAGAAGCTACCGCTAAATTAATTAGTCGATAGCTTCTTCCTTATGCATGTTACTTTGCAAACATTGATTTAAGTTTAGAAATTACGCCTTTTTTAGGCATGTCCATGGACATTAACGGCACGGATTCCCCCAAAATACGGCGAGCAATATTTCGATAGCCAAGTGCTGCCCTATTAGATGGATCCATTACAACCGGCTCTCCTTTATTAGAAGAAGTTATAACACTCTCATCATCTGCAACAATTCCTAATAAATCAATAGATAAATGCGTCGTAATTTCATTAATATCAAGCGCTTCGCCTTTTGCCATTAAATGCTGACGAATACGATTGATGATTAATTTCGGCGGATCAATGGATTCTTCTTGTTCCAACAACCCAATAATACGATCTGCATCACGAACAGCAGAAATTTCTGGTGTCGTCACGACAATCGCTTTATCTGCACCTGCAATTGCATTTTTATAACCTTGCTCAATGCCTGCTGGACAATCGATTAATACGTAATCATAATCTCGTTTCAGCTCATTTACAAGTTCTTTCATTTGCTCTGGACTTACCGCATTTTTATCCGTTGTTTGGGCTGCTGGTAATAAGTATAATCTATCTTCAAAACGTTTATCTTTTACAAGTGCTTGATGTATTTTACAGCGACCTTCCACAACATCTACCAAATCATAAATAATTCTATTTTCAAGTCCAAGGACAACATCCAGATTTCTTAACCCGATATCTGTATCCATTAAACAAACTTTTTTCCCTTGTAGAGCCAATGCAGTCCCAAGATTTGCAGTTGTAGTCGTTTTACCGACCCCACCTTTCCCAGAAGTTATTACGATTGCTTCTCCCACATTAGCTTCCTCCTTTAAATGTTGATAGATTTGGTCTTAATAATCGTAGTTCTTGCAGGCGATCAATTGCGATCGATCCATTTGTATGTAAATAGGCACATTCCATTTCTGGGTGTTCGGAAAGAACAGTTAACTCATCTGTCATCGTTTCAATGACATTATCAATAATCAGATGTGTCGCTTCTAACCAGGAGGCAGCAATAACCGCATCTTTGTTTCCGTTTGCCCCTGCATGCGCAATACCTTTTAATCGTCCAAGAACGAATACGTTACCACCAGCGATAACACGACCATTCGGATTTACATCTCCAATAACGACCAAGTCTCCAATCGCAGTAATGATTTGGCCTGAGCGCACAATTCCCACATACGTTTCGGATTGGTTTTCTAGTAATCTTTTATTACACTCTTCGACGGTCATTACATCACTTTGAATTTTCGTTACGCGCAGATGCTCCGTCTGTTGCACGCAGTTAATAATTTCTTTTGCTTGTTCATCATTGCAATATCGATATCCTAGCTGTAACAGCACTTCCGCTTGACCTTCAAATCCTTCATCAGATACCTTCTTTGCTAGCTCTTCTAAAAGCTCTGTATATGAACACTGATCATCTAGACGTAATACAAGCCCTTCTTTTGTTCCTTTAATCGATATTAACTGCTTTTTCGTCAATCAAGTCACCTCAGATCTACCGTCTAACCAAAAACGATTATTTTTGAAGAAGTAATAATTTTTGATTAAACCGATTTAGAAGAATATATTTAAACGCCCAACCAAACATTAATATAAATACGCTATTTGCAATCATTGTTGGAATGAGATTAAATTGGTAAAAATCCGCAAACGTCATTGCTTTAATACCGATAGATGTATAAAACAAAAACAATACTATTTCCACTACAGCTACTAATAAGAGCGTTAAAATAGTTGCAACAAGTAAATGATGATGTACAAACCTTACGATAAAGCTAGCTACTAAACACATTAACGGAAAAATAAAAGAATATAATCCAATAATATCAATGAAAAAGACATCATACAAGAGCCCAAAAATCAACCCATATAGCATCGCCCGTTTTCGATCATAATAAATGGCAATAAATATTAAATATATGATTAAAAAACGAGGAACTAGTACATAAAAATCCCCGTTCAATTCAATAGGTGAAAAAAGTCCAAAAATCGGTTCCATATAAAACAATAGAACCGAAATAATTACTACTACATAACGAATCATGATTCTTCCCCTGCACCTTCTGTTAAATCAGCTTCCGTATTTCCACCATCTGTCCCATCTACAGGATTTATAGATCGTTTCGATATAATGACGTGATCTAAAATAGAAAAGCTCGCTGCAGGTTTTACATATGCAAGCTGGGTTAAACCATAATCATCAGTTGTTACCTCAGTAACTTCACCGATTAAGATTCCTTTTGGAAAAATTCCACCTAAACCAGAAGTAGTTACTTTTTGCCCTTTTTTCACTTCGAACTCGGAATCAATTCTTTTTAATACAAGTTCTTTACGCTCTACATCATATCCTTCAATTAATCCAAAAACTTCTTGCTCATCTGCAATAACTGCTGAAACACGATAGTTAGGATTTTGGGTAGATAAAAGTTCCACGGTCGATGTATATGGAGTAGTCAAGATGACTTTTCCTATTAACCCTTGGGATGTCATCACTGCCATATTCACATCTACGCCGTGTATTTCCCCTTTATCTATAATAATCTTTTCTTCCCATTGATCCGGGTTCCGCGCAATGACGGTAGATTGGATTGGATTGAATGCACGAAGACTTTCTTCTTTATCTATTATCTTACGTATTTCTTCATTTTCTAACTGTAAATCATTTACACTAGCTTGTAAGGTGGCATAATCTTCTAATCTTGCTTTCAACCGTTTATTTTCATCATATGTATTAAGTAAAGATTCGACATTATTAAAAATCCCCGTAACATATTGGGTCGGCTTGGAAAACATAGTTTGTCCAAAACCGACCACATCTTTAATTAATTGCTCAGGTAACGATGCATGATTTCGATCTCGCAAAGAAAAGCTGATGAGTGCCACAAGAAATATCATCCCTACAAGCAGCAAAACTAATCGCTTATTTGAAAAAAATTGTGGCATAACTCACTTCTCCTTAACTTCTAGTTTGTTGACGTTTTAATAAGCCCATATGGTCGAGTGCTTTTCCTGTACCGATAGCAACACAATCTAATGGATCTTCTGCGATAAATACTGGCATATTTGTTTGATCACTAATTACTTTGTCTAAATTTTTCAGTAATGCTCCCCCACCGGTAAGCATAATACCACGTTCCATCACATCCGCAGATAATTCCGGAGGTGTTTGCTCTAAAGTTTTCTTTACCCCATCGATAATAGATGCGATAGATTCACGCAATGCACTTGCAATTTCAGTAGACGTAATATCTATTGTTTTCGGTAATCCAGTAACTAAATCACGTCCACGGATGTCCATTTTTTCTTCGCCGTCTGTTACTCTTGCAGAACCAATTTCCATTTTAATTGCTTCGGCAGTACGTTCTCCGATTGTTAAGTTATACGTTTTGCGAACATAGCTTGTAATCGCTTGATCCATCGCGTCTCCGCCTACACGTACAGATTCACTTGTCACAATACCACCAAGTGAAATAACTGCTACCTCGGTAGTTCCCCCACCTATATCAACGACCATACTTCCTGTAGGTTCCCAAACTGGCAAATTTGCACCGATTGCAGCAGCAAATGGCTCTTCAATCGTCACTGCATCACGTGCTCCAGCTTGTTTCGCTGCATCAATAACTGCGCGTTGTTCCACAGAAGTAATACCAAATGGTACACAAATCATGACATTCGGTTTGCTCCATGACATACCAGATGCCTTCATCGCATTTTTCAAATAATATTCAATCATAGCAGATGTCGTATCAAAATCAGCAATAACCCCATCTTTCATCGGGCGAATCGCTACGATAGAACCAGGTGTACGACCAATCATATTTCTTGCGTCATTCCCTACTGCAACAATCGAACCATTTTGCACATTTTTTGCAACAACTGAAGGCTCTCTAAGTACAATTCCTTTTCCTTTAATAAAAACAAGCGTATTCGCTGTTCCTAAGTCAATTCCTAAATCTCTTGATCCAAATCCAAACACAATTTTTACTCCCTTTCTATCTCAAGCAAGTTTCACTTCGCTGTCTTAAAGTCATAACTCCCATTATAACGGATAGAAAGAAAAATGCACAGTGTCACATGTACCCCTTTTCTTTAAGACTAATAAATTGATGATCTCCGATGATCACATGATCGATTATTTCGATCCCCATTATAAGTCCTGCTTCTATTAATCTTTTCGTTACATCTATGTCTTCAGGTGAAGGTGAAGCGTTGCCGCTAGGATGGTTATGCGCGCAAATTATCGAGGCAGCTGAACGTTTTACAGCTTCGCGGAACACCTCTCTTGGATGTACTATGGAAGCGTTAAGGGAACCGATAAAAATCGTTTGTTTATGGAGGATTTGGTTTTTTACATTAAGGAAAAGAACGACGAAATGTTCTTGTTTAAGCGAAGTCATATCTGGCATTAAATAATTTGCGGCATCTTTCGGAGAGCGTATCGTAAATTTTTCGTCCGTTTGTTGTTGAGCAAGTCTTCTACCTAATTCAACTGCAGCGAGAAGCTGTACTGCTTTTGCTTCTCCAATCCCTTTGACGGACATCATTTCTTCCAAGGTAGTATTTTTTAATTCTTGAATTTGCTCGATAAAGTTAAGCACTCTATTTGCTAGAAGTAGAACAGACTCTTGCTTCGTACCTGTACGAAGCAAGATTGCAATAAGTTCTTGATTGGACAAGCTCTGTGCACCTTGCCGAATAAGCCTTTCTCTTGGGCGATCCGCTATATGAACATCGCGAATCATTAATGAACTTGGAGAGTCGACTGTCATTTGCTTAACTCCTTTTCAAAGGCAATTACTTCAAGCGTCAGTAACGTGTGAAACAAACGACTAATAGGTAAACCTACAACGTTATTGTAGTCACCTTCGATTTTTTCTACGAATAAGCCCCCCATCGTTTGAATACCATAGGCACCTGCTTTATCCAATGAATCTCCCGTCGCTACATAAGCATCTATTTGCTCATCAGTTAGTTCATAAAATGTCACGAGCGTAGATTCTGCAAAACTGATACTTGTCCCGCATCCTTGAATGGAGACACCAGTTACTACATTATGTGTGCGACCAGAAAGTTTTTTTAAATATTCTCTTGCCTGTTCCTCATTAGTAGGTTTGCCTAGTAACTCTTTTCCAAGGTGAACAGTCGTATCTGCTCCAATTACAATAGCATTCGGATTTGCCCTAACTATTGGCACTGTTTTTTTATACGCAATGGAAATGGCCAAATCTTCCGGCGTAAGTGCTCCTTCTGCTGTTTCATCAATTTTTGCCGGTTGCACTTCAAATGGAATGGCTAATTTACTAAAAAGTTCTTTTCTTCTTGGTGACTCACTCGCTAAAATAATAGAATAATGGGTTGTTAGTTTCATTTAAAATTCCTCCTTTTCAATAGCATACAAAAAAATTGAAAAAAGGAAAATTGTCTTAAAAACAAAACTATTTCATTTCCCCTTTGTTTTTAGCTCAAAAATTCAATTTTACGCAAGTGTTCTGTTCTAAATAATGCGTAAAAACATGTAATCTCATCACAGAAGAAACATTGGAAAGCGTTGATACCGCTTGTACGATAGTCATTAAATCATCTGGGTAATCTTCTTTTTTTACAATGGAGTCAAAAAAATTTATAGAGATATTATCTTCTTGTAAAATATTCATTACTTTCTTTACTTTTGGATTCTCACATCCACTCGTAGAAACAAGCACTTTTTTAGTAAAGCTAGGTAGAGCCTCCGTTTGTGTAGTAGGCGCATCATTTAGAAATAAATCACTCCATATAAAAAACTGATTTTCCACTTGGACAACACTAGCTTTTTCTAGAGTAGGCTGCGTTGCCATAAAATTGAGCGCGCTTTCTTTCGAAGAGAACATACCATATTGTTTTGCGTGGAAAGACAATGTCCCATCTGCAGCAACCTCTATTTTCCCGTCTGTAGATTGTTCCGCAGCTGGTGTCGTATCTTCTTCCTTTGCAACTTCTACTTTTTTATCATTTGCTAAGTTAAGGATAAAACCAAATAGTAAAACGCCTACTACCCCAATGATAAGCCCTTGAACGCCGGCTAAAATTATCTTCTTTCTTGGATTTCGCCTTCTAATCGGCATAACATCACCTCTTTTTTCACAACCTTATCACGAACAGCGTAAAAAAAGACGAGACCTATGTCGGCTCGTCCAAAAAATTTATCGAGTTAAAAAAACAAATTTACATACCAATCGACAAGCGAATTTCCATAAAAATAAGCAACAATTGCAGCAATCGCAATAGATGGACCGAATGGTATAGGAGTTTTCCGTCCTTTTTTTGCTTTTTTCAAGGTGATAATACCAATAACTGTTCCGATGACGGAAGCCAAAAATAATGTTAACAATGTGTCGTTAACACCAAGAACTACACCAATAACAAAAAATAGCTTAATATCCCCTCCGCCCATACCACCTTTTGACAACATTGCGATTAAAAATAATACCCCAAAACCCATAGCAGCTCCTACAATACTATCCCACCACGGATTCAGCGGAGAAAATATTCGAACGATAATAAGAGGTACTAAAAAAAACAACAGAATTTTGTCTGGAATAAGCATATATGCAATATCGGAAACAGTAATAATGACAAGCAAAGATATAAATAATAATGCCACTAATAGCTCAATGGACAAGCCCATTTGACTATACGCAAACGCAAATAATAATCCAGTTGCAAGTTCCATCACTGGATACATCCAGTGAATTTTCGTCCCACATCCTCTACATTTCCCTTTCAAAAAAAGAAATGAAAAAACAGGAACTAAGTCAACTGCAGTCAAATGACGATCACAAATGGTACAATGCGAAGGTGGTTTTACAATCGATTCCCCTTTAGGAACACGTAAACCAACTACATTGAAAAAGGAACCGAATACGATTCCATATATGAAAAACAACACAGTAATTACAGTAACCATTCTTTAGCTCCTTAATCCATTTTTAATACATTCTTTATCCGCATACATATTTAAATCCGCCACATGGTATAACTCTTCAAAAGTTCGTAGGTCTTCACTATAAAACGCAATACCAATACTAGGTTCAACACGCACAGAAATAGCAGGGTTTTCATATGAACTTGTAGCGAACATAGATCTTAATCTAGTCGTCCATTCGTAAACAGATGCATCCGTCTCATAATCGGGCAAAAATAAAATAAATTCATCTCCACCTAAACGGGCGACTAAATCGCTTTTTCGAGCTAACTTTTTCAATAAATTTGCCGCATGCCGTAGCACTTCATCTCCAACCGCATGACCATATGCATCATTAATCTCTTTAAAGTTATTTAAATCGAGCAATACGATTGCTGCATTTCCATTTTCGTTACGTACCATTTCCGCTAATATATGACGTACTTTCATCACAAAATAAGTACGATTATGTAATTCTGTTAAAGTATCATGATAAGCCAAATGCATAATAACTTTCTCTTTTTCTACTTCCTCCGACACATCACGCCACATAAAGTAATAGATTTTATCTTCTTTCATTTGAACAACGGAAGCGTCAATCGCTACATGCATTACCCTTCTCCTTTGAGGCATCTCAAAAGTCATTCGGTAGTCATGTATTATTTCATTTTCCTGGAGGTCAAAAGTAAGTTTCCGCAACAAGTTTTGGTTGTTTTTCGTTTGAACGAACTGCATAAAATTAGGAGTAGTTTTCGGATGAAGCCGTAGTTGTTGCTTTGCATATTCATTTATCTCTAAAATATCCCAACTACTACTAACAGTCATTATGGCAATTGGACTTAAGTTAAATAACGTTTCATATCGTTTTGATATATCCGGTAATAACCCGTAACGCAAAACGGATATAGACAGGAAAATAGAGAAAATAAGCCCTTCATATATATACGTATACGGCGGAACATTTTCCCCAAAATTCGTATACCCTAAAACGATATTCAACATGAACACAACAGCGGTACTAATCATTAAAAAACGAAGTAAACTTTTTTGGTGGGCTATTGAAGTTTTCAAATAACCAGCAACAAGGATGAAGAACATGCATGCGATAAACACATTACCTATTGTGATCGTAACATAATACTGCAAATTGAAAACAGGAACATACCATATGCCTTCGGACACAAACTCAGTATTAGAAATTAAATTAACATCAAATAATAAAGCAATCACGACGATGAAAAAAGGAACATAAAAAAGATATACATACACACTTTTCTTCACACTCTCTCGAAAAAAAGTTAAATATGTATATAGATGAAACGTAATACCTACAACGAGAAGCCCCAAGTTCCCCAAAAACAACTTCGATATAGCCGCACTATAACTAATCGGCAATAAATGTCTAAAAAATTCTTCCAAAAATAACAGACCATAAATGAATACAATCGCAGCAACAAGCCGATTTTCAAGCCTATTCGGCTGCTGAGAAATCACGACACATGCCATACCAAACAAATAGAGCGCTGGTAAGATATAAACAGCTATATAAATAGTCATTTGAGATAAAGTCATCGGTTATCTCCCTATCCATTTTTATAATTTCAAGAAAAAACGAGTAAACATATATACAGTTTACTCGCCATCATAATAAAACGTAGTTACTTGAATTTCTGCTAAAATCGCATCGACTGAATCCATTACATAAAACTGTTCTTCTCCAGGTAAAGAAAAACTTAATTGATCCACTCGTACAATACGCTCCGTTTTTTCAAGTTCTTCCATAAACTGCATGAAATGATCATAGTCTTTCGTTAGAACCGATATATTAAAAGTAATGAGCTTTAATTGTGGAGGAAGTATAATATTTGCAACTGGTGAAACTGGAGTTTCTGTTTCAGTAGTTGTATCTGTTAAATCTGCTATATCTGTTGTCTGAGTGTTCTCTTCATTCGTTTCTTCTTGCGTTTGCGTTGGAACAAGTGGTGATTCCGCAACAACCTCATCATAATTATTAAAATTCACAGACACAATTTTGGATTCACTAATGAGTTCAATCTCTTCAATCGAACGAATTAACTTATCTAACTCACGAGTGAGCGGAACTTTTTTCTTCAAAGTAAATGTATGCTCTTCGGGCTCCTCTTCTACTTCTGGAGTTGTTAACTGTTCTTGTAAAACAGCAACTTCATTGCGGACATTAGATACAATTACTTCCTTCGAGTTTTTTTCTTCACTTAAAGGATAAATGACAAAATAATAAATAGCACCGAGGATTACAACAACCAGTGCAACTAATAATAGAGAGCCCGTTCTTTTATTACTTACTAGATTATTCATTCCGGGCACCTCCTGCACTTAAATACGCCTGGTCAATGATCAGACTAATCGTTGTGGAATAACGCGACTGCACATCAAAATTAGTCTCCGAAGTGTCAGAAGTCTCATCCGTGCCCACTGATGGCTCAAAACTTGAAATTTCCTGTACTTGTACATCTATAAAATAAACACTATTTAATAACTTTTCCACGAAAATAGACAAATCATTCATTGTTTCAAAGTCTGCCACAACGTCCACAGCTGTTTCTTGAAATTGATAATCTCGTAAATAAGTGTTTTCCACTAATAATCCATGCACTTCATCGATTAGTGGGCTTACTGGATACGAAACACTTTCAACAAATGCAACGGAAGAAGAAAGACTCCCTTGTTCTTCTGTATTTGGAGTAGAAACTTGTGCCGCTAAAACATCTCGTTCTGCCACTACTTGCGTTTCTTCCAACGTTAAAGCATTAATATCTTTCTTTAACGAGAATAATTGCATACTCAAAAATAATATCATGGCAACGATTATAACGATACCCAAAATAATAACGAGGTTACTGGACTGTTTACGTTCTATTTTTGGCAATAAATTAATTTCAGGAACCATTAATTTACCTCCTTATGTACAAGCCCAATAAGCGGAACATGTCTTGCTTTGAAGTTGGGATACATCTTTTGCACTTCAGCATCCCCTATATATGTAACTGGAGTATTATAATTTGCTCGAATTTCACCTAATATATAACTAATATCTGGTGAATCTCCTAACACGATCAATTCATCTACTGCTTTTTCCCCTTTATAAAGAGAAAAGCGATAGAAATTGAGAATTCGATCGATTTCAGCGATTTGATCGATTAATTGCATACGATATTCTTCTATTTCACCATCATATGAAAATTGAACTTCCCCGATATCTACTTGACGACTCTTCCATTTTTGCATAGAAGTATCAATTGTTTGGTAGCGGAGAAATTCCAACTCCCCTGGTGTATAAATACTAATCGATACCCCAGCAATAGACCAATCCGTGACAAGATAGCTCTTTTTATCAGTAAAAGCATTCATATTTTCTAAAAAACGAATGGTCGATAAAGTCCGTACATCTGCGACTGTAGGCGTTAAAGATACGTCATCTAATAAACCTGCCATTTTACCCACTTCTTCGGAAGGAGCAGCAAAAAGAGTCGCTTCCCCGTCATTCGGCTTTGCATCATACACATCGATTAGCGGATTCGTAAAAGGTAAATGAATCGTTTGTCCAAGCTCCATTTCCACATATGCTTTTAACTTAGCAGATACTACATCAGCAGGATGTTCAAATGACTTCATCATAACCGAACTATCGGGCACAAAAAAGCGGACATCATGTCGTTTGATCCCCCATGCAGATACAAGCTCTTTCAATTCATCAAATAAAGCCATCTCATCCCGAATCGTATCACCTTCCATGATTCCAGCTTTTAAAGGATGTTCATACACAACGGCTTGTTTTATATCTAGGCTGTTCATAACGATTGCCCGGATGACATATTCATCCACTTCCAAAGCAACAAAACGTTTCTTTTTACTTTTGAACATAGCCGTTTACCTCCTTTGTAATTCTATCTATCTTATTTTAGATTAGTTTCACGTTTCAGGAAACGAATTGTTCGTTTGCTCAAATATGAAACTATGAGACTACAGCAGATAGAGCTGCTGTAGTCAAATTAATTATTTAAGTAAAGAGTTTAGATTTGATTCAGTAATTTTATTTGCAGTAGTACCATCATCAACCGCAAGAAACTTAGTATTATCATTTAAATCAGCAAACTTATCAAAAGTTATACTATATACACCAGACACTCTTGTAATACTATAAGTAGGAGCAGCATTTGCTTTTGTATTAGTTATTCCTTCAACAAAATTAGAAATCGTAGTTTCATTACATGGCTTAGTAGAATCTTCGGGATCACAAACTCCGTCAAGAGCTGCAAGTTTCGCCCCTGCAAGAATACTAGAAGCTTCAGCTAAAATAGCTTTATCTCTTGAATTGTTAATCATATTTCCAATTGATGGTACAGCAATTGCTGCTACAATACCTAAGATTACAATTACCGCTAGAAGCTCGATAAGTGTTAAACCTTTTTGATTTTTAATTATTTTTTTGAATTTTTTCATTTTATTATTCCTCCTAGAATTAGTATTGATCATTTCGTTAGGTGTTTCATTCATCATTGTTTTCATGACTTATCACCTCCTTTAATGGAAGACAATGATTAAATTTGTTCGTACATACTGAACATCGGTACCATAATGGCCATAACGATTGTCCCTACAACTGCTGCCAAAATCACAATCATTAGCGGTTCGATTAAGGATTTCAACGCATCTACTGTGCGGTCGACATCGTCTTCGTAAAACACTGCAATTTTTTCTAACATATAGTCAAGTGAACCGGTTTGTTCACCAATTGCCGTCATTTGTGTAACAAGTGGCGGAAAAATCCAACTTTTTTCAAGTGGAGCTGTTAGTGTGCTTCCTTGTTCTAGGCTTGTCCTAGATTCTCTCACTACTTTTGCAATTACTGGATTACCGATTACTTTTTCTACAATTGTTAGTGCTTGTAAAATAGGCACTGAGCTACTGAATAACGAAGAAAGTGTTCGAGTCATTCGAGCGATTGCAGACTTTTGAAGTAGTTTTCCGAAAATCGGAATCTTTAATAATATAATATTTATAGTAAAATTGAATGCTTTATTATTCTTATATAAGTAGTTAAATAAGATAGCTACGATAATAATCAACGCCAAAACAATATACCAAGATGATTGCAGTATTCCACTAATACCCATGACCATTTTTGTGATAGTCGGCAATTCCGCTCCCATATCTTCAAACATGGATACAAATTGAGGGACAATCGTTAACATTAGAAACCCTGCAACAAACACAGTTAGAACGAGCAAAACGACTGGATATGCCATTGTAGACTGGACTTTCTTCTTCAAATTAAATTGCTTTTCATAGGAATATGCTAATCTCTCTAATGATTCATCTAGATTCCCAGTCGCTTCCCCTGCACGAATCATATTGACGAATAACGCAGGGAAGACTTTAGGATATCTAGCTGTTGCATCCGAAAATGACAAACCAGATTTTACATCTTCTTCGACTGCTTGCAATGCCTTTTTCAAAGGCTTACTGGAAGTTTGTTCTCCTAGTATTCTAGTAGACTCTAAAATGGAAACCCCAGCTCTTATTAACGTTGCAAACTGTCTACTATAAATAACGAAATCTTGGTTCTTCACTTTTGCTCCAATGGAAAGCTCTTTGTGCAAAATACTTTTCGACTCTTCCAGTTCTCTTGGATTAATGCCTTGTGCACGAAGTTTTGTTATGGCCGCTTGTTTGTTTATTGCGTCTACAGTTCCTTTTTTCAATGTCCCTTGAGATGTTCGACCGTTGTATTTAAACACAACCATCAATACTCACCTACATTCATAAATGGCTTGGCAGATTCCAGTGAAACTTTACCTGTAGTCACCAAATTTTGTATAGATGATTCGAGCGTATGCATGCCGAGTGCCCGACTTGTTTGCATGACGTTTTGAATTTGATGTACTTTTTCATTTCGAATAAGGTTCGCTACAGACGGCGTTTGCACTAAAACTTCAGTAGCCGCTATCCGCCCCTTTGCATCCTGTCGGACGAATAGCCTTTGAGAAATAATTCCTTGTAAGACATTCGCCAATTGAATACGAATTTGCCCTTGCTGGTGCGGAGGGAATACATCTATGATTCGATCAATAGTAGTAGGAGCACTACTTGTATGAAGTGTTGCCATAACTAAGTGACCTGTTTCAGCTGCGGTAATAGCAGTAGAAATCGTTTCTAAATCACGCATCTCTCCAACTAATATGACATCTGGGTCTTGACGAAGTGCGGCACGTAAACCATTCGCAAAACTTTGCGTATCTGCTCCTACCTCGCGTTGGTTAATGACAGACTTTTTATGGGTATGTACATATTCTATTGGATCTTCTAGTGTAATAATATGTTTCGCCTGTGTGGAGTTAATATAGTCGATCATCGATGCAAGCGTCGTTGACTTCCCAGATCCAGTAGGACCGGTTACTAATATAAGTCCTTGTGGCTTATCCGCAAGGCTATAAAGCACATTTGGCATTCCAAGTGTCTCAATCGCGGGTATTTTCGAATCAATCATACGTGCTGCGATAGATACATGTTTTTGTTGATGGTAGGCATTAATACGAAAACGGCATTGCTCTGGTATTTCATAACTAAAGTCTAGCTCTCCTTTTTCTTCAAATTCTTGAATTTTGGAAGCAGGCAACAGTTCTTTTAACATTTCTTTTGTATCATATTCATCCAAGGCAGTATCACCGAAAGTTTGTAATGCACCATTCACCCGAAATACTGGGGGCAGTCCTACGGTAATATGAAGATCGGATGCCCTATCCTGAAAAGATTTCTCTAATAAGCTGATAATCGAAATTTTCATCCCATCCACCTCAATCTGCCGTTGCAACACGAAGCACTTCTTCCGTCGTTGTTAACCCTTGTTGCACTTTTAATAATCCATCTTCTAGTAAATTAAAATAACCACTTTCCTTCATATGGTTTCGAAGTGTCATCGTACTTTTTCCAGTTAAAATAACATCTTTTACGAATTCATCCATAGCAAGTACTTCATGAATAGCGACCCGACCTCTATAGCCTGTATTATTACAAGCAGGACATCCTCTACCACGACACACATTTGTTATTTCCATACCACGTTCAGCGAATATAATTTTTTCACGTTCATTTGGTTTTTGTACTTGCATACAATCACGGCAAACTTTACGAACCAATCGTTGTGCAACAACTCCAACGAGGGACGAGGAAAGTAAGAAAGGCTCCACTCCCATGTCTTTCATACGCGAAACAGATTCTACAGCACTATTCGTATGAAGCGTACTTAATACGAGATGCCCTGTTAAAGACGCTCGCACAGCAATTTGAGCTGTTTCTAAATCACGAATTTCTCCAACCATGACAATATCAGGATCTTGTCTCAAAATTGATCTTAATCCTGCAGCAAACGTCAGTCCTACTTCTTCTCGAACTTGAATTTGGTTAATGCCTTGTAATTGATATTCCACTGGATCCTCAACAGTAATAATATTGACATCTTCGCCGTTTAACTCATTTAATGTTGCATACAAAGTAGAGGATTTCCCTGAACCAGTAGGACCAGTAATCAAGACGATTCCATTTGGTTTTTTAATCATTTCACTGAATGTATCGAAATTCTTTTTATTGAAACCAAGTTTTTCAGTACTATTCAATGCACTACTTAAATCTAAAATACGCATAACAACTTTTTCGCCGTAAATTGTCGGTAAAGTTGAAAGCCGAATGTCAACTGGTTTCATATTAACTGTTAATTTTATACGCCCATCTTGGGGAACTCTATTTTCCGTTATATTTAAATTACCCATAATTTTAATACGAGCTAAAATGACATTTTGCATATGCTTAGGTAGTGCACGTTCTGTTTTCAACATGCCATCTACCCGGTAACGAACACGTAATTCCGTTTCTTGCGGGTCAAAGTGAATATCACTTGCACGTTGGGCAACACCATTCGCAACAATTTGGTTCACTAGTCGTACGATCGGTGAATCTTCATCGGTAATTTGCGTGTCATTTTCCAACTCAGTTGGCGCCATATCAACTAATGCTTGGTCCATAGACTCTTGCAAATCATAGTACTTCGTAATTGTTCGGAATACATCATCTTTTGCAGCAATACTTGTCTCAATTTGACAACCTGTTGCCATACGAACTTCTTCAATCGCAAAGTAATCCATTGGATCAGCCATCGCGATTAATAACTTATTTTTATCCTTACGTATTGGCATAATATTCGTACGTTTAGCTAGTTCCTTAGGGACTAATTGAATAAGTTCAGGCTCGATAGAAAATTGGTTTAAACTGACGTGTGGAATCCCTAATTGAAACTCAAGTACTTCTATTAACTGTTGCTCCGTTAATAAGTTTTCTCTTATCAAAAAATCTCCCAGTTTTTCTTCCCGACTTTTAGTCACTAATGCATACTCTAATTGTTCGTTACTAATAACATGTGATTCAACTAATAAGTCTCCTAAACGTTTACGAGTGTTTGCTTTCATCATCTTTCCTCCCTATACGGCTATTTCGAATCTGGATTGATGATGTTCCCAGCTTTATCATAATAACTTCCTTCTGGTAATCCAGTAGATTCATCGATTTCTGGTTGTTCCTCGTCATTTGTTTCTTCTACAGACGGATTAGGAGTTGTGGGAACTGTCTCTATATCTGGTAATCCATCACCATTTAGATCAATATTTAAGTCCGGATCGGTTACAGTAGGTACTGCTGGAACTAAAGACGACTTAAGAATGACTCTATTTACTGGTGGGTAATAATCTTGGTCTATCAATTCTTCTTTTTCAAAAGGTCCTGATTTATCTGAAATAGTTCGATACACTGAAATTCGCAGACCGGCCTTACCTTCTTGCAATAATTGTTCTTCTCCAACTTTTAAATTAGCTGAATAGCGATATATTGTTCTAGGTTTTATTTCTACTTTGTCTGCCAAACGATATGTCGCTTCCGTATCTAATGGAACAGAATATATTTCTATTAATAAATCTGTTCCTTTAATTTGTATTTTTAATATGGCAGGTACAGTTTCCTTATTTACAAATTTAAAATCTACATTCAAGTTTTTACGTATTTTAGCTTCGACTCCTGGTTGTAAGTAACCTGGTAGTGCCCCTTGGGAATGGCGTTCTAATACTTCAAAATTTGTTTGAAGTATTACACTATATAGAACAGAAGCAACAAAATCTACGGTTTCATTACTCGCGCCTAGATTTACATCGCTTAAATGATCTAATAGAGAAAAAACTTCCCCACTCCCAATAACTTGTTCATTTAAAGCAGACACGATATTCGTTAAACCGCTCGTATTGAATGAAATATTTTCTAACTCAAATGCAATTCGCTCAGATTCAAACATAGAGAAATCTAACGCAACAGTTTCTATTGGTTCGGTAGATAATACTCCAACCTGATTGGTAATATTCGCAAGTGTTTCATCTGTATTCAATTGTACATTTTCTGCGATTAAAGCTGTTAATTCTGGATTTATTGAAAATTGCAATGGAATGTGAACAGTTGGCGGGGATTCCCAAAATGCGAACCAAGGTGTATCTACTTGATTTAAATACTGAGTGACGGATGCTTCCACATCAAAAGTAAACCATTCTGGTTCTATCTCAATTTCAACATTATTGCCAGTTAACACAGTCGAATTTTGTTTCCATTCCAAAATCTTCTTATTCAATAAGGAAATAATCTCTTCCTTTTTAAGAGAGTCTACTTCTTGCCCACCAATAGTAGATCCCGAGCTCTCACCTTCTGCTTGTACTTGTTGTTGCAAAGGTGTGAAGTTACTGGACCATAAATACAAAAGAAATGATGTTAAAATAATTAATATAGACGTTTTCCAAATGACCTTCATAAGTACACCTTCCTATAACTAACAGCATGTATGAGTTTATATATCTATTTTATCTTCCATAAATAAAGTAATATAATAATTATAACGAATTATGTAAAATCAGTCCAATATAGGCGAAAGGTCTCACATTAAAGCACAATTATCATTCGACAAGATATTTATTGATTCTTTTTACTTATTTATATATTATAAAGCTAATAATTACAAGAGTTAATAGAAGAAAATAAAATTACTTTACAATATCTTCATAGAGACTTTCTAGTAAAAATGGGCATTCTATCTTAGTATAGTATATAGAATCCTACTATTTACAAAATAAATCTTTAATTTACAAAATTCACAAGCAAAAGGATGATCACTTTATGTTAAATAGAAATAAAAATACTAGTGGATTCACGCTTGTTGAAATACTAGCATCTGTCGTATTGTTGACAGTTGTTATTTCTTTGTTTCTATCCATGTTCCCTCAAATGGCAAATATAAACAATAAAAATGGGGGGAATTTGGATGCAGCGAATGTGGGGAAAGAGTTGTTGGTAAGTATGAAGAAAATAAAATACGATCAGTCAATAGCGTTAAATAATTTACCTTTAGAGAATGCAATTAAGATTGGTACTTCCCCAAATATAATAATTTCAGGAACATACAATTCAAATAATCAATCTTTTAAAGCCAAGATTACCATTTGGCCAACACCCGATGTAAATGCGCCACAAGCTTTATATAGGATGCAAATAGACGTTATGAATTCTAATGATAGAATATTAACAACAACCTATGGATATCTAAAGAAATAAAGTTTTACTTAGAGGAGATTTCTTATGGCAAAAAGACTCAACGAAAAGGGAATAACTTTAGTAGAATTGTTAGCCGCACTTGCTTTGTTCGGAATAATTTCTGTCCTTATTTGGAATTTCTTTTTTCATGCCCTAAATTTTAATGAAAGAGAAGTTACTAAAAATCAATTGCAACAAGAGGCAAATTTGATTGTGAATACGATACAGCAGCTGCATACAAAATCAAAAATAACTAGTATAACTAACGCCAACGATACTTTAACCGTAAATTACGATGTTAATAAACATGAAGATTTTCACAAGAAAAATATTCTATACATTTTAGAACCATCAACAATTATTCCTAGTAAAGAATTCAAATTTAAGTTAACTTTAGAGTCTTTAACAAATGATTCTGTAAAATTCCAAGTAGAAACGACATTTAGTAAATTAAAATAAGGAGTGTGAAAAAAATGAAGAAAGTTCATAATGAACAAGGCTATACCCTTCTCCTTACAATCGTTCTAATTAGTGTAGTAATTTTACTCTCTGCAACTTTTACAATAAAAGCTCTAAGTCAACAAAAACAAGTAGAACGGACTGATGATACTTATGAAGTTACGGCAATAACTGAGATGGGAGTTGAATATTATAGGGCAAAAATATTAAATATAATATCAAAATATTCAAACGATACTTACAATAAATTAACTGAATTAAGAGTAAAAAATGAATTAACCCAAGATATAATTGACAGTGTGTTGGCGACACAAATGCTGAAGCTTGAAGAATCTATTGGATTGTTTCTTAATAATTCAAAAGGAGAAAAGGTATATTTTTCTGATCTATCTCAAACAATATTTTTTCAAATTCCTGAGGATAATCCCACTAAGGGATATTTTTCTGTAAATAGAGGTAGTGACGGGTCTTGGACAATTGAAGTAGCGGGATCAATACACAATGGCAGTAAATCTAAAATAATATCAGCAACTATCAAAATTCCTGATCAGTATTATCTAGCAACTGCTACGGAAACTTCTGGAGTACTTCCCATACAGCCAGATCCGCCACCAAATTCATTAAACATTACGTTTGATTCTTTAATAAATGCACCACAACCATTTCCATCTGTTCTTCCTAGTCAAGAAGTTTCCTCTTGTGGAAGTTCTTATATTGATAAAACATGTGTGGACAATAATTTTAGTAACCTTGCAGCATTAAAAAACTCTATTATTTATACAAATGGAAGTAAAAATTTTAGCGGGAATGGGTTAGCTTCAAATGCTAACTCTGCCATTTATGTTAATGGAGATATGAAAACAACCAGCTTAAACAATTTGCATAAAGGAATTAATTTTTATGTGAGTGGGAAAGTAACTATCCCCAATGCGATAAATCCCTCTGGATTTCTAATATGGAGTAAGGATAATATTTCAATTGGTGGATTTAACAATCTAATTAATTCAACTGATCAAAAATCTGATCGTGTAGAGCTATATACCCTAAAAAAAATAACAATACAAAATGCAATAGATGCTAAATATTTGAGTATATTAGCAGATAGCGCTGATTTTAACAATTTCAATTCTCTAGTAAGTAGCAAAATTCAAATTGAACAGGAAACAACATTTAAAATTATTAATTCGATGATGTATAGCCACATTCTGATTAATAATAATGCTACATTTGATACTTTCAATCAAGGTATTAAAAATGAAAGCAGTATTAGTGTAAAAGGTACTGCCACATTTGGATTTATTAATGGCGGTATTGTTGATAGCATCGCTAAAGTTGGCAAAGATGCATCTTTTAATCAACCAATTAAACTAAACAATAGTACACTTCTTGTTGGAGGAAAAGGAACTTTCAGAATTCAAAATTCTGAAGCTGTAATTGATAATAATTCTACTGTTGTCGTTGACAGTATTAACTTCTCTTCTGGAGGAAACAATGCCAGACTAGTAGTTTCCAATAGTTCGAAGCTTTGCATTAGAAATGGAAAATACGAAAATATCAAGGATTGGGTACAACCTAAAGATCATAGTAAGATAATTTTTCTCGGATCAGGTAAAAACTTGGGTCATGTATTTTATTATGATAATAATGAATTCAACAAGGAATGCGGAATAAGTAGTGCACCTATTGTCACTCAACCAACATATGAAATCCAAAATGGCTCTTCACTAACAGAAGAAGATATTACCTCAAACATTATTTATAGGTAGAATAAAGCGAGAAAATCCATTTTAACGCTGGATTCTCTCGCTTTTAATTTCCCCTATCTCACATACTCCGCAACTCGATTTCTCCCCGCTTGCTTAGCACCAGTATACAAAGCCCGATCCGCATTTCGAAGGAGCGACATTCCTTCATCACTATCATCAGGTGCCGTGGAAACACCAATACTTGCCGTAATGAAAATGATTTTCTCACTAGCTGCTCGGTCTAAATCAGCTTGGACGATAAACGGGGTTTGTTCTATTTTACGACGAAGCTGTTCTGCTATATTAAGCGCTTCGATTTTTGTATAGTTCGGAAGTAAGATAACAAATTCTTCTCCGCCATATCTTGCAACGGTACCACCACTTCCAATTTCTCTTTTAATAATTTGGGCAAACTCTTGCAAAATAAGGTTTCCACTGTGGTGTCCAAATGTATCATTGACTGCCTTGAATTTATCTATATCCATCATGATTAGTGACAAAGAATTATATTGCCCGAGCGACAATTTTTCCATATCTGATTCCAGTTGTCTATCTAAATAACGGTAATTATGCAATTTCGTTAATTCACATCGCTCACTTTTGGCAACTGCATCTCTTACATATTTGGCTTTTTCCACCGAAACTGCAAAATAGGAACATAGCAAATGGATAATTTTAAGTTGATACGCCTCGAAAGAATATTTATTGCGGGATGCTAACACTAAGACCCCTTCTATTTTTTGGTTACGGTAAATAGGAACGGCCATCACACTTTGCATTTCTAAATTTAAAAATGGCGGCTTAATATGAATCCATTCGCTTTGCTTATTGTATAAAGTTGGAACTCCTTTTTCGTAAACAATTCCTGCTAGGCTTTTTTCAAGCTCTTCATGCGCAAAGTGTAGGTCTTTGTTTTCTCCATCCTCAATTGCGCGCAGTATCTCGAAACTTCCATATAAATCATCGACAATATAAGCAGCATCCATTGGGAACATATTGGCAATTCTTTCGATGAACATATCGATAATCTCTTTGCTTGTCATCCTCTCCGCCAATTCATGTCCGAATTCACTAGCTTTGTTCAAATCACTATTCACTTTTTCCGAATCACTATACAGTCTTATTAATAAGGTGATTAATATAAAAGGAATCCCAAGCAACCAAAAAGCGCTAGTACCTACATAACTTTGAAGAAAATATAAACTTAGGCCAAAAGGCAAAGTAATGAGTAATCCTATAAGATCCCATCCAAAATCTTTCGTAAAAAATTTTGGCTTTTGACCGGTAAATAATTCTCTTACATATAAAAATAAGTGATTCAATAAAATATACAAAATCGCATAAATAGAACCGTATATTAATACATCCTGCACCACTAATGAGCCTAATTCAAACCCTAGTAAATGAGCAATCGTTCCGCATATGACAGAAACTAAAAAAAACATAAAGGAGCTATAAACAATCCGATACGCATTTTCTCGATTCGTTTTCATGTGATAAGCAATTGGTATTAAACATAATTGCATGACTAGCAATTCCGCCAATATCCCATAATTCAAATAGACTGCTAGCGTAACCCACTGTACTAGAAACATCGTAGTTCCAGAAATAAAAAATGGGAAAATGGTCGTAAGTAGCGCCAAAACGATTAATAAGGATAGAATCCCCCAATCTATTTGTCGCATGGGTGCGTACTCATAAGCTAAATATATACCAAGAGGCACTACTAATAGCCATAAAATATAAATATTCTTTTTTGCTTTATCCGAAATATCCATAGACTATTTCCACCTCGTTAGTATATTTTAACTAATTCAAATAGCATGTTTCTTCCATATTTCTAATTGTACCACGAATTTTATAGAATTTTTAAACTACTAATTAACCATTTTGACTCTTAATTCTGTAATAAAATATAATGAACCTGTGATAATGGTCATATCTGATTTATTAATATGTTTAATATGCATTTCATCTATATCTTTTGTAATATGTTTATCACTGTGCAAACAGTGTTTATATAAAACAGAAGCCGAAAGGGCTCTTTCATGATGAAAGTTCACAAATTCAAAGGAGGAAGCAACTTCCTCCAATTTTCGTAGCATATACAGATAATCTTTATCTTTCAAAATACCAACGATAAAATGGATTTTTTTGTTTGGAAACGTTTCTTTAATCGTTTCTACTAGTGCATTGATGCTTGCTTCGTTGTGCGCACCATCCACATAAACATTTTCGTCTATTCTCTCCATTCTACCTAGTAAGTTTGCTTTGTTTACAGCAATTTGAACGTTGCTTACATTTAACTTAATACCGCCTTCTATCAGTGCAGTAATTGCTAGGGCCATATTAGATAATTGGTGTCTCCCTAACATTTGTGGATGTAAATCTTTGAATATTATTTTCCCATATGTATACGTATTTTCTTGTAAAGCAAAAGTTTTTCCAAATTCCAAGATTTGTGCATTTTTTTCGTTTGCTTCTTTATTAATCTGATTTTTTGCTTCTTTCGGTAATGTCCCTATTATTAGTTTGCCATTCGCTTTCGTTATTCCTGCTTTATGCCAACTTATTTGTTCAATTGTATCCCCTAAAAAGTTTGTATGATCGATGGATATGCTTGGAATAATTGCGATAGATTGTTCCATAACATTTGTACTGTCCAATCTCCCCCCCATGCCCGTCTCGATAAAAACTAAATCCAATTGTACTTCTTCCAAAACAAGAAACGCAGCGACTGTTAATAGTTCAAAATCAGTTAACATGCCACTTAGCCCTGCTGCTTGCATTTTCTCAAAAGCCTTATCCATTTGTTCCTCTGTTACGTTTTCACCGTTTAATTGAATTTGATCATGTACATCCACTATGCTTGGCGATGTAAAAGTTCCAAAAGAAAGATTATGTTCTTTTGCCAATGCACTTAAAAACGCAATAGTTGACCCTTTTCCATTCGTACCTGCCACATGAATGACCTGGTGCTTATTTTGCGGATTTCCTAATTTCCTTAAGGCTTTTTGTATGGATTCAAGTCCCGGTTTTATCACTGTTTCACTTTCTACCTGCCACTTTTTTTTGTACATATTAAAATTTGTTATTTCCACGTCAATCCCCCTATTCCGTCTTTGATATTTTCGTGCTAAACTTCTTATGAACACTATTATAACACGCAATCGAAGGGGTCTTTCATTATGCAAACATGTTGGATTGTATACAACGGTAGTCTTACTCATGATAAATTTATCGACCAAGCGCTCCTCCTTCAAGAAGCAGCTGAAAAACAAGGAATTCAAGCAATATTAGTAAAAAACTATGAGCTGCTCATGAATGTCCAGCAATCCTTACCATTAAGACCCGATTTTGTCGTCTTTCTTGATAAAGATATATTACTTGCCAAATACTTAAAAAATCAAGGTATCCCTGTTTTTAATGATCCTAATGTCATTGAGATTTGTGACAATAAAGCACAGCAATATATCATGCTAGCACATGCCCAAGTGCCAATGCCATCAACGATTATCGCACCGAAAGTATACCGGGAATTTTCGATTCAACATACCGGATATTATGAACAAGTACTAGAAACATTACAGCTTCCTATGATTATAAAAGAAGCGCACGGATCATTTGGCATGCGCGTTTATTTAATCGAAACAAGAGAACAATTTTTCGAAAAAGTAGAAGAATTGAGTGGAATTGAATATGTATTTCAAGAATTCATCGGCAACAGTCGAGGACGAGATATTCGCGTTAATGTAGTCGGTGGACAAGTAGTCGCTTGCATGCATCGTCATTCTGAAACAGATTTCCGCGCCAATATTACAAATGGTGGGACTGCTTCTCCTATTATTTTGACAGAAAGACAAAAAGAAGTGGCCATCCAAGCAGCGGCTGCTCTAAACGCAGAATTCGCAGGAGTCGATTTATTATTTGGGGATGATGAAGAGCCATTAGTATGTGAAGTAAATGGGGTTGCCCATATCCGCAATATTTACAACGTAACAGGTATCAACGTAGGAGACTTTATGATTAGTTATATACTTTCTAAAGTAGAAGCATTTGCTATATGAAAGGATTATTAATATATGAGTTAAAAGAAATTGAACGAAATAGAAGTTTTATAGATCGGCTAATATCCGCTGCAAAAACGCATGGTTTGGAGCTTTCTGTTATAAACGACCATTCTTCTATACCGGAAGCTGATTTTATTTTCTTCCGCGCAAGAAATCCGAGATTATCTAAACAATTGGAGCAACGCGGAATCCCAATGTTTAATCGTGCAGAGGTAAATGTCATAGCTAACGATAAATTAAAAGCTATTCAGCTCGTACAGCTTCTTGGAATAGCAGCTGTGCCGACTAAGACAATACAAAGTATAACCGATATTAGCGAATATCCCATTGTGTTAAAAACGGTTGATGGATATGGTGGAACACAGGTAGAACTTGTTCAAACAAAAGAAGATGCTACTGTCTTCCTAGAACAACACGAGTCCCAAACGATCATCGCACAAACGTATATCGAAACAAACGCGACAGATGTCCGTGTGTTTATGTTAGGAGAGGAAGTAGTAGGTGCTGTGAAACGCATCGGTGCAGAAAACAGCTTCAAATCCAACTTCACACTTGGTGGTACCGTAGAAAAATATTTATTAAATGAACAACAAGTAGCAGATGTACAAAAAATCGCAAAAGCGTTGAAAAGTGATTACATCGGGATAGACTTTCTACTGCTTCCTGACGGAAATTGGCTGTTCAATGAAATCGAAGACCCGGTCGGAGCTAGATCTTATTTCGCAACAACTGGACAAGATATTGCTATTCCGATTATGAATTATATAAATAAGAAACTAACAGAAAAAGAGTGCGCCGATTGATAATTGGCTGCACTCTTTTTTATGACATAAAATATGGATATTCCAACTAAATGCTCGACTTTTCCAACTAAACTATTAAAAATTCCAACTAAACATCTCATATTTCCAACTAAACCTCCATATTTTCCAACTAAAAAGAGTGAGTGGAAATATTTCTGAACTGAACCCCGAATAGTAGACACTTTAGAAAAAGTGTAGCTATTCGGGGTTTTTTCTTTTTCAAAACCCCGTTATACTAGAATTTACGAACTTTGAACGGGAGAAATCATTATGAGTAAAATAA
>NZ_VDGG01000018.1 GCF_006861775.1 Psychrobacillus soli
CAATGAACAATCTGTTGCCCTATACCATATATTGGATTCAAAAGGTCCAAAAACGGAGGAAATTTTATTTTTAGTGAGTTGATACTGAATAAGTAAGCAATATCCTTTGATTTTCGCTCCAAGTGGTGACTCTTGCCGAGGCCAACAGGATATTGTTCATTAATATGTTTACTTAAAATAGACCTAATCGATTTGAAAGGATATAATCTATTATTTTGGTTCATCTCGAGTATAAGTTCCACTTTTAATTCATAAATAAAAAAATGCGTTTGCCCTCTGCTTGTGGAAAGTGATTGGTGTAATCTATCCACTCTACTTTTTGACATCGAGCTTCCATTTTTTCATGGAGCTCTCCATCTATTTCTTCCATCCATCTTACAACCTGATCGTAAGGCAAGTTAAAACGAGATACCGCCAAGTGAAAGGGTGAATGCTTGAGTAAAAGCTGGCAAAATTCATCTACGGTCTCTGCTTTTTCCGCTAAACGATCTTCTGTTTTTACAATAAATTGATAAAATTCTCTTTTGTCATCTGGAAGCTTTGCTACCTCACTTCGTAACAAAAACTCCATGAGCCGTTCATTCAAATTACTCACCTCACGTTTAGAAACGAAAGAGCCTCTTATCCTTCTCTCCAACTGTTATAGCCAGGAACGAAAGCCCTTATTTTAGACATGATGCTGATCACCAACTCGATTTCTTTACACCAGGCAATTGTCCTTTATGTGCCAATTCCCGGAAAGCAATTCTGGACATATTGAATTTGCGCATATAGCCTCTTGGTCTTCCAGTCACTTCACAACGATTTTTCAATCGAGTAGGTGACGAGTTTTTGGGCAACTTGCCGAGCGCAGCATAATCCCCTTTTTCTTTTAATTCCTTACGGAGTTCTGCATAGCGGATGACCAATTCTCGCTGTTTTTTGTCTTTAACTACTTTCGATTTTTTCGCCATTGTAATGCCTCCTATAATGTCTATTTTTTATTTTGTTTCTCTATGAAGCGTTACTTTGCGTAGACGCGGGCAATATTTCTTTAGCTCAATACGTTCCGGATTGGTACGTTTATTCTTCGTTGTAATATAATTGCGATCGCCCGACTCTGTACAAGCCAATGTAATATTCACTCTCATGGTTGCTCCTCCTCGCTATGTTTTTCACAAGCACAAACAGCTAAAAACCCCTAGCTGCACATTAAAATAGCACCAACTAAATCGTAATAATTACGATTTAGTTGGTATAATGAATTAAATCATATCATCGTAAAAAAGTAAAGAAAATTTTATTCACCTGTACATATTACATTCCGTTTAGCCCACTACCATTCTTTCGCTTCTACATAATTTATGCATGAGTATCAATTATTGAAGGAGGCATGAAAATGACATTTAGAAATGACAACTTGCCAACAGAGAAAAACGATCACTTCGTCAATACAACGCCCTTTAGCGATAAACCACTTTGGAATTTGCTACAGCAGATGGATTCATTTTTCAATCAATTTTTTAACCACATGAACACTCTCCCACCCGCTCTTGTAGTTAACACGTCTGAAACGGACTCAGAAGTGATTGTGGAAGTAAACTTACCAGGCTGCAATCGAAACCAAATTCAATTGGAGATTATCCGCAATCGCTTAAGAATTGGGATTGAGGATTCCCTTCAAGAAGAAATTAAATATGAAACGCATACTGGGAGAAAACAATTTTATTCGCGAAGAGAGCATATTGTCTCCCTTCCATTTATTATTCCTGAAAAAGAAGCACTAACCACTTTTCACAACGAAGTATTAAGAATAACTATTCCGAAGAAGGATACTCAGCGAAGCTACCTTACAATTAATGAATAAAAAAAAGCTACGATCACCAACTGGACTTGGTGATCGTAGCTTTTTGCTTGATAAACGATTAACGTCAATCATTTAATATATATAAGTGTTTGGTCCCTGTGTCAGAAACAAACATGGAAATCATAACATTCACGTTTGTTTGAATTAACATGTATGTTTCTAACACAGGGTAGCTGTTTAAGATGATTTCTTTTCCAAAACTGCTTGTTTTTCTTCCAGTTTTAGCACTCCATCTGTCATTTTATAGACTTTATCACAGTACTCAATTAATCGAACATCATGTGTTACGACAATTGTCGTTGTTTTGTTACTTTTCGTTTCTTTTCTCAATAGTTCCATCACTTCATAAGCACGGTCGGAGTCTAAAGAGGCGGTTGGTTCATCCGCAAGAAGAATAGATGGCTTGCTGTATAATGCTTTTGCAATAGCTACTCGTTGACGTTCCCCACCTGATAGATCTGCAGGATACTTCTTACGTAAGTCACGTATGCCCAGATCATCATATAATTTTTCTAGTTCAGCTTTTGACATATTGTCTTTTTTCACATTGTCTAATAGCTTCATTTGATTATCAACAGTCAGGAATGGAACTAAGTTAGAGGCTTGCAGGATAAAGCCAATTTCTTTCAATCTGATTTTGGAACGTTTTTTCTCGTTAAAATCAGATAGATTTTGCTCATTAATAAAAATATCGCCACTAGTAGGATTTTGTAAGCCCCCCGCAATTGTTAAAAATGTACTTTTTCCAGAACCAGATGGTCCTATTACTGCAATGAGTTCCCCGATATCTGCAGTAAAATTAGTTTCTTTAAGTGCATCCACCTGTTTATGACCTGAGCCAAACGTTTTTTTCACTTTCTTTAATTCCAATATCGCCATACTATTATCCTCCTATCGCTTTTAGCGGATCAATTCTCACAATGGTTAATACCGAGAATACTGCTCCGAGAATAGCTACAACTGTTAATACCACTCCATAAAAAATCATAGTTGGTATATCAAATGCTACCGGTACAGCACTCGGCAGGAACGTTCCAGTAGTTAGTGTTAATACAAAACCTACAGTTACTCCTATGAATGCTAGTAAGAAAGTTTGTGCAATAACAGATCTAGATAAGTACCCATTGGATATCCCTTGTGCTTTCATCACACCGAACATGCTAATCTTTTGTACAGTCAATACATATAAGAAAATCGCTACAATGACGGAAGAAATGCCAAATAAAAAATAGATCATAAAATTTAGTGTTAGTGCCTGTTCTGTATAGCCAGGTAAATTTTCAATAAATGTTTCAATTTCAATTACCTCTAAATCTTCATTTGATGTAGAAATAGAGGATACATTCTCGCCATATACGACGATACCGTTAATTTTATCTCCGTTCGCTTCGGCCGCTTCTCCAAATTTTACATGTTGAAAGGTTGATAACTCACTATATAGAACAGGAGCACCGTTAAATCGTGCGCTATTAGTAAATCCAACAATCGTAAGTTTTTCATCTGAGGAAGATAGTTCTAACTTATCCCCTATTGCAAATCCTTCCTCTTTCAATGCATCGCTTGCAATCACTTCATTTTCCTTAGAGAATTCTTTCCCCTCTGTCACTTTTGGCATTATACGCTCTTCCTTATCAATGCCAAAAAGAGATATGTTTTGTTTGGTGTCACCATTAGTTGCGATTGCATTCAACTGAGCAAGAATTGCTGTCTCTTTTCCATCAATATGATCAACTTCATCCGTTGTAATAGATGATTGCGGCAAACTTTTATCAGATTCTTCCGATAATATTATAGCAGTTGCGTCCCATTTGTCTACAGATTCTCTATTTAAACTTGCAAGTCCAGTAGCGAGACCTGATAGGAAGAATACTAAATAAGAAACGAGCATTAGTACTCCTATTATTAATGAGAAGCGTAATTTGTTCTTTTTAATTTCGTTCCAGGCTAAAAACATAAAGTCACTTCCTTTTCATGTATTTTATAATTGTGTCGCCGTTTGATACAGGATGTCGGCTGTGTTTGCTACATTTCTAGTGTCACTCGAAATAGCTTTAATCACTTGGACTAGCTCTGTCACTTCCGACTCAACTTGATCTATATGTTGATTGTTTTGTTCAATCGAATGAAGAATTTTGTTGAATCTTCCACTTGTCTCCATCGAGCTTTCTAATCCAATTGCAACACTCTTTTTCATCTCGGAAATCGTGTCTACTGCTTTGTTTGTTAGTTTGGTAGAAGTTTGGACAAGTGTTGTAATTTCTCCAACTGAGCTATTCGATTGTTCTGCTAACTTTCTGACCTCTTGTGCAACGACTGCAAAGCCCTTTCCATGAGAGCCAGCCCTTGCTGCTTCAATAGAAGCGTTCAGTGCTAATAGGTTTGTTTGCTCCGCAATTTGTTTGACTAGGCTAACTATATGAAAGATTTCATCGGAAGATAACTTCAATTCATTTACGATGCTCACCACGTCTTCTGTGCTACTTGTAACGAACTGCATATGTGTCTGCAACTG
Organism: Psychrobacillus soli; assembly: GCF_006861775.1. GTDB lineage: Bacteria > Bacillota > Bacilli > Bacillales_A > Planococcaceae > Psychrobacillus > Psychrobacillus soli. Next base: position 4,359 of record NZ_VDGG01000018.1, read on the forward strand.
CTTCACAAGTTCATTTCCATCCTTTGCATCTTTCTGAATCTGTTTTAAACTTACAACTTTCGAATGAACATTTTCACGAATACGAGAAGTATTTGCTTCTATTTGTACAAGAGAAGTGTTTGTTTCTTCTGTTAGATTGACGAGGTCTTCACTGACGTTAGAAATTTTACTTTTTAATTCCGATTTTACGATGTCATATTGTTGTTGTCGTAATTTAACATTTTCTTTCTCGTATTCTTCTAATACAATTTGCATTTCAAAGTTGATGAGTTTGGAAACTGTAAGCATTGTTTTTTCTCTTAGTTCATGGTTCGGTTGTTCTTGGTTTATTAATTCAATAATAATTGCTTGGATTTGATGAAAAGTACCCATATACCACTTAGGGGCTAATCCAATTTTAAAATGCATCTGTGCTAGCTTTCTCTTTTTCTCAATAGTAGTTTCATTGAACTCACCGCTAAACATCTCGATGATATATGTACCAACAGTTTTCTTTAACCGTTCTATTTGTGTGCGTTCTTCAATGATTTGCCGAAGGGAAGGTACAGCTAATACTTGTTCGTAAAAAACAGATACTATGTCCATAATCCCCTTTGTTACATGTGGTTGAAATGATATTATTTGGCTCAGGTCTTGTTTTGTTAACCCAATCAGTTTCATTTGCGTTAGTAATTCTGGGTAGGAATCCAATTGTATTATTGGGTCTTTTGTGGATATGTCAGCATTTATTTTTTCATTTTTGGGTCTTTTTTTTCTAAAAAGTAGTACCAAGTGCCATCTCTCCTCATCTATATTACTTCAGTGAATGAAACAAAAGCTTCTAGTTCTATTATTAACAGGTTATTCACTTTTGTCAAACGTTTGTATAACTTTTAAATAAAACATTGTACAACTAAATTTTAATGAAATGAAGAATTCTAAAGTAAAGTCGAAAAGGGGATGATCTGTTTACCAATTGAGGTGCGATTGCAAGTATCAGTATAGATAGTGCTTTCGCAATTAGGTAACAAAGTTTCTTTTTGTTGTCATATTATTGTATAATGTTGTTGATTGAACATTGTACTAGATGAAATGATTTAATGTATAAAATAGCATGTAATAATGATACAGCTTTGAAAATAAAGCTGAGAGGATGAAGATCATGACACAATCTCGCAAAGGCGGGCTTTATACTATACAACAAGTGGCGGATGTAACAGGTCTGTCTAAACAAGTTATCCGCAAATGGGAAGAACGATATGAGCTTGTACAACCGAATCGATTAGAAAATGGTTATAGAATATATAGCGAGCAAGATGTCAAAACATTATTAAAAGTAAAGGCATTGTCTGAACAAGGATATTCCCTAAAACAAGCAGTATTACTTCTTAAAGAAGCTCATGATTCTGTAGAGGTAGAGTTGGAGATAGAGTCGAAGGAACCGTATGCAGGTTTTAATGATTTTGTGTTTCAGCTTCTTGAAAAAGGAACATATTGCGACGAAATCGAATTAAATTATATTCTACAGCAAGGATATCATCGTTATGGATTAGAAAAGTTTTTAAAGCAGGTTATACTTCCGTTTCTTCATGAAGTAGGGAACAGATGGGAAAAAGAAGAATGGGATGAATATCAAGAATCGGTTTCCAGTATGGTTGTACGAGACTTTTTAGTACAAATTCGTCGAAATTACCGATACCGTGAAGATGCACCGTTAGTAATGGGTGCCTGTCTGCCAAATGAGTACCATGAAATTCCATTACATATCCTATTGTTGCAATTTATGATGAAAGGGTGGAAGGCCATATTAGTTGGCTCTTCCCCAGCTCCTGGCGCTATCGAAACGTTAGTGAAAAAACTAAAACCAAAAATCGTATTACTTTCAGCTACGACGACCATTCCTTTTGAGCGAAATCCAAAACTTCTTCACAGCCTAGACCAATTTGCTGCAGAACATAGTCAAACTGAATTTTATATTGGTGGAGCAGGTGCAATGCAATATTTTGCTTGCAAAAATCTAAAATCGATTCATTTAGCTAATTCTTTGGAAGACGTGTTGGAAGGAAGCAAGAATACAATATAAAAAGGTATTTTTTTTGTTCATTGTGTCAGAAACAAACATGAAAATCACAACATTCATGTTTGTTTGAATTAACATGAATGTTTCTGACTCAAGGTAGCTGTTATAGTCTTACAATATATGGCTGAACGAGACAATATCCACTGCGAACACGACAAAGACTACCCCCAACGCGACAAAAAGACCGCTCAACACACCAAATCCGGAGTTTCTATCCGTAGTACGCAGTATCCCTATAATGCCCAATTATAAGTGGCATAACTTCAATATATTTAGATAAAGCTATCCACATAATAATAATTTTATAATTCCTAAAGCATAAAAAAGCTACGATCACCAACTGGACTTGGTGATCGTAGCTTTTTGCTTGATAAACGATTAACGTCAATCATTTAATATATATTGATAGAATCAAGGATTTGTGGTAAATTAATATAGAAACACTTCATTAGTTATATAATTCATAATTTCCCTATTTTCATTATACATCATATTTTTCATTCGGTCAACTATTATTTTATTTTATAAAGGGGTGCTTGATATGGGTACAGAATTTCAGCAGGAGCAAGAACGAGTAGACAGCGTAATGGAGACAATTACGGAACAAATCAGCAAGCTGGAAGGTGAGGCTACTCGGCGTCGTAATGAAGTCGTCGATTTCCGCAAATACTTTTGGGATGACGTCAAAGTGAACACAGATACTTTCGACGATTATCTAGAAACGATCATCAGCTTGCGACAACAAGCTCAGAATCTTTCCATCACTCAAAGCACTCACAAACAAGCCTTCAATAAGTTATCAGCACTGCGTCGCATGCAGGAAGTACCTTATTTTGGTCGGATTGATTTCACCGAAGAAGGAACTTCAAATGCAGAACGTATTTATATCGGCGTCTCCACGCTTAGGGATACAAGCGGTGAAAACTTCCTAATCTATGACTGGCGAGCGCCAATCTCGAGCGTCTACTACGATTCCCCACCTGGTCCTGCCAAATACAGTACGCCCGGTGGAACTATCCACGGCATGCTAGAACAAAAATGGCAATATATCATTCATGGCGGTGTCATCGAATCGATGTTCGATACTAGTCTCACAATCGGAGACGAAATTTTACAGCAAGTGCTCGGCAAAGGCACAGACAAACATTTACACAGCATAGTTGCCACCATTCAACAAGAACAAAATCTCATCATACGGCACGATCATAAACGTTTGCTCATCGTGTCAGGCGCCGCTGGTAGCGGCAAGACATCTGCCGCTATGCAAAGGATTGCTTACTTGCTCTACAAGTACCGTGAAAGCCTAAGAGCCGATCAAATTATTCTATTTTCTCCTAATGCAATGTTTAACAGCTATGTATCTACTGTATTGCCTGAACTCGGAGAAGAAAATATGCAGCAAGTCACATTCCAAGATTACTTGAACCATCGCTTAAGCGACACATTTCAAATAGAGAATAGCTACGAGCAATTGGAATTTGTATTGACTGCATCGAATACCTCATCCTACCAAGCTAGGACTGCCAGCATCCGATTCAAGGCATCCCCTCTTTTTTTTGAGGCGATTAAAGCTTACAGGGAATCACTAGAATTATCCGGCATGCTATTTAAAGGAATTAAATTTAGAGGAAAACCAATCGTTACAGCTGAACAAGTTACAGATAGGTTTTATAGTAGTGACACATCGCTTCGCTTTTATAGTAGGATTGAAAAATTGGTGGAATGGCTAACCGAGCAGGTGGATGAAACAGAGAAGCACGAACTGACGGAACCATGGGTACAAGAAGAAATTGAGCTACTCAGCAACGAAGATTACCAAAAGGCTCGTACCCTTTTACAAAAACAACAAGGCTTTACAGAAGAGATGCTTGACAATTATGAAAGCGAAACCGAAGCACTTGGCCGCTTAATCGTTCGTAAAAGGTTGAAGTCCTTACGTAAACAGATTCAGTCGCTACATTTTATTCATATGAAGGGAATTTACAAGCAGCTTTTCACTGATCCAACACTGATCAAACAATGGATAGAGGGAAAAACACCCGACAAATGGGATGATATTTGTCTATTGTCAGTGAAAATGCTTGATGAAGGTAAACTCTATTACGAAGATGCTACTCCATTTTTACTTTTAAAAGAGTTGATTCAAGGATTTCAGATGAACAGCTCGATTAAACACGTAATTGTAGACGAAGCTCAAGATTATTCCCCATTCCAATTTGAGTTTTTAAAGCGTTTATTTCCTGCAGCAAAAATGACTGTGCTTGGCGACTTTAACCAAGCGATATTCGCTCATGCCAGCGAAACTGGTGATTTCCATACGCTCACAGACTTATACGGACCGGATAAAACGGATATGATAACTTTGACCCGTAGCTACAGATCAACCAAACCAATCGTTGAATTTACACGTCGACTCGTGACTGGCGGCGAGAGTATTACAGCTTTTGAACGCGACGGAGAGCCACCTGTGCTAACACAATTGGAAGATTATGCAGAACTACACCGCTCCATTGCTTCCAAAATAGCAGACTTGCGCCATCAGCAATATAATACGATTGCGATTATTTGCAAATCCGCTGCGGAAAGCATGATCGCATACGAAGCATTGAAAAACGTGGATGAAATTAAGCTCGTAAAGAAAGGCTCCACTGAATATGAACAAGGCATTGTCGTCATACCAGCTTATTTGGCAAAAGGCATCGAATTCGACGCCGTCCTCATTTATGATGCATCAGCACAAGTATACGGTGATGAGAGTGTTCGCAGATTGTTCTACACCGCCTGCACTCGAGCTATGCATTATTTGCAGCTATATAGCGTAGGCGAACCGAGCCCTTTTTTATGCAATATGGACCAAGAGATTTTTCTTCCATAATCTCAGTCAACTAAAACAGACCTCAGCTTAAATGCTTTGGTCTGCTTTTTTAAAGTTCCATGCATCCGAAAAATTCATCGAGAAGGTCTAGCTTCTTGACAATTGGAACATTTTTTCTGATTGCTCCCTTTAAATTTTGTAAACGTTTTTTCAAATTCATTTCCACACGAACATTTAAACTGTAGTTTTTGCGAGAATCCCGTATATTCTTTTGATAATAATTCACTCTCTGAATTTTTTGAGACATAATCTCGTATTTGTTCAATCGTCCATTTTTTATTCATATAAACACCTCCGATAGTTTTGCCTTTCAATTAGATTTCAAACTACCTAATCTATCTGAATTCCTATTGTACCATCACTTTCAAGATCTTGTTTTAGACTGAAATATTCCTCAATTACTAATTATCTAAGCTGCTTGCCCTGCGTTTCTTTACTTATACAAGTATAAAGACTGCACCTACTGGATAAAGGGATATATATTTACCAAGCGCCCTTTTAAAGTAGTGTTCGTTACTTATGTGTTTGAATTAACATATTATTATTGATCTAAGGAAAGGGATATCTCTTTTATGCGCTCAATGGTTAATCCTGTCACTTCTGCAATAAAATCTACATCCATTTTCTTAGCTAGTAAACTTCGTGCTGTATGCTCTTTTTCTTCCTGCTTACCTTCTTCTCTACCTTCTTCTCTACCTTCTTCTCTACCTTCTTCTCTTCCTTTTTCTCTCCCTTCCTCCCTCCCCTTTTTTTCAGCCATGTATTTTACGTCTTCTAACTTTGCTTCTTCGTCCAAGATGTATTTCAAGCGTGATTCGTATGCGAATACATCTTCTTTGGATTTGCTTAGTTCTTCCCAAGCGGAGAATGCATTGGCTAGCATTTCGTCTTTCATTGCTAATTCCTCCAATTCTTGATAGATTTGTTCATAAACTTTTTCTTTCCGTGCATCGACCATGCCGAGTAGCAGTAACCAGCGAACTAAAATATTATCAAAGGGATTCAATTCATTTTGTCTCCACATGTTTAAAAACTTATTCATTTCAATGAAATGGACTTCCAGCACGTCATCCGATTCGCTTATACGCTGCATTGTCGAATCTTCATATAAACGGAAAGTGTTATGGTAGAAATCATTTTGGTCGAATACAGTAAAATTACAAATATTAATCGTAATTGTTGGTAATAGTGTATGATATCCCATCCCTTTAGACAACTGCGAAGTATAGAGCCTCGACCAGTAGTAAAGAGTTCGCTTGAGCATATTATGTTCGTTGGATAATTGAACTTCAATATTAATTAGTTCACCTTTTTGCGTACGAACGACGATATCTAACCGTGACTGTTTATCGTCTTTGTATTCACCTCCTACTTCTTGACTTTTAAATTCAACTTCTTTAATTGTATCGCGACCGGTTCGTTGCAAAATGGCATTCAGAAAAACGATTGTAATTTTTTTGTTTTTCTCACTTCCGAACATTTGTTTAAAAGCATAGTCGACAGTTAGGTCCATTAGTTTTGATAGTGGAATTCTACTAAGCGCTTTTCGATTGATAGGTCTCACCCCGTTGTCATTAGTTGTATTTTCTTTCTATATTTCACGATACAACAACGACATTTGGAAGTAAATTGTCATAAATGTGTTAATTCCACAACTACTCCATTCTCAACGTAAAAATAGAACCAAAATCGAATTTTAATCCCTTTTTACGCTTCAAAATAAAATTTCTAACAAAGGGTAACTATATTAAAAAACACAAAAAATCACCTCCTGCTAAAAAGCGAAGATGATTTTTGTGTTCTTTTCTAAATAAGCAACTCGATTCGACTTAGTCAAAATTAGAACGTAATAACTCCCAAGACAATTGCTGTGATAATCATGACAAAACATGACCCTAATGCCCACTTAATGATAAACTTTTGATGGTCTCCAAATTCCACACCAGCCATACCAACGAGTAAGTAAGCAGAAGCCATTAATGGACTCATCGCATGGACTGGTTGACCTAATATCGACGCACGCGCAATCTCTACCGGATCCACACCGTAAGCTGCCGCAGTTTCAGCTAAGATTGGCAACACTCCAAAATAGTAAGGATCATTTGCCATAAAATAAGTATCCATGACAATGGTAAATTTAATAGAGTGAATAAAAAACCACATAATATACCACATATAAAGTTTCTACAAATGGAAATTGGCTTTGTTTTCTTTTATTTATGAACTTTGTAATCGGTGTAAAAGTCATGATGTCCTCCCATAATTACTACTCATTTACTATGTACGAACAAAACGAGGCTGCCCCAGGTTGTGTTATACCTCTCCACCATCTTGCACGAAATGGTGGAGACATAAACACATATATCCCTAAGTCAACCTCGTAATTATACAATCCCCATTAAATAACAGCCTCTACTAAATCATCGTTAAAATAAATAACATTTGAGAGAATTTTATTATCTTTTATCTTTTGAGTTGATTCTCTTGCTTCTTTTTCATCCTTAAATTCAAACATCTTAATACTACCTTCATTCGTGTAAACAGTTATGATCCACATTCATCCGTTCCCCCAATAGTATATTAAAAAGTAACGATGTAGAGACAGAATCTAGATGCGATACAAAGCAGCTGTCGTATACTTTGACATTATCATACAACTATTAGAATATAAAGTAAATAATAATAATATTTATTTTATTAAGTTTAATAAAACCATTTTGTTTATTTCGTTCAATAGTTGCTAGTCTTGTTCATTAACCTTCATTAAATCCTCATTCATCTTAGCCTGCTCTTCTAGAAATTTAGAAGTTTCACTACTATTCTTATAAAAATCTTCCACATATACTTCTGTAACATTTGACGCTTACAGAAAAAAGAAAAAGCTGGAGATGGTTTAATACAAAAAAGAAGACCAGCAACGACTGCGGATCTTCTTTTTTATAAGATTATAGGATAAAGCTTACAATGATCGCTGATAAAACACTTACTAACGTTGCGCCGTATAAAAGTTTCAAACCGAATCGTGCAACAACGTTTCCTTGTTGTTCATGTAGCCCTTTTACAGCACCTGAAATGATTCCAATGGAAGAAAAATTTGCAAAGGAAACAAGGAAAACGGAAATAATTCCGATGGATCGTTCACTTAAGTTGGACGCTAATTCATTTAATGAGAGCATTGCTACAAATTCGTTTGTAATTAATTTGGTAGCCATTATTCCGCCTGCTGTTACTGATTCTGAAACTGGAATACCCATTAAAATCGCAAATGGAGCAAAGACATATCCCATAATTTCTTGGAATGAGATCCCAAATATCATATCAAATAAGGTATTTACTCCTGCCATTAATGCAACGAATCCAATTAACATCGCCGCAACTATGATGACAACTTTGAATCCATCTAAAATATACTCGCCCAACATTTCGAAGAAGCTTTGTTTTTCTGATTGGACAACAAGGAGATCCTCTTCTTCTGTTACAGTGTAAGGATTAATGATGGAAGCAATGATGAATCCTCCAAATAAATTAATCACGATTGCCGTTACGACATATCTCGGTTCAATCATCGTCATATAAGCCCCGACAATAGACATCGATACAGTAGACATCGCTGATGCAGATAATGTGTATAAACGCTGAGGTGATAATTGTCCAAGCTGTTTTTTCACGGTAATAAAAACTTCAGATTGTCCAACAATAGCAGATGCTACTCCGTTGTAAGATTCTAATTTCCCCATACCGTTTACTTTACTAATTACCCAACCTAACCATTTCATAATGAAAGGAAGCACTTTAATATGCTGCAGAATCCCTATCAGAACGGAGATGAATACGATAGGAAGTAGAGCTGTTAAGAAGAAGGGAGCTTGCCCCTCATTCGCAAGGCCACCAAATACAAAATTAATTCCTTCATTAGCGAAATCTAATAATTTTTCAAACCCAGCTGCGATTCCCTTAATAAGTATCAATCCAAATTTTGTATTCAGTAATAAGAATGTTAATATTACCTGAAGAATGAGCATCTGGATAATTGGTCTAATTTTTATTTCTTTACGATTGTTACTTGCAATCCAGGCAAGACCCAGAACGACAATTAAGCCTACGATTGAAATTAAATAATTCATTTAATGCCTCCACAAAGTTGTAATGTTCTAAGGTTGAACGTCTGACCATTCAACTTACTAAGTATACATTTATTACTCATTATGTCCAAATACTATTTATAAAATGTTACCCATATTGATAAAGAAATATTATATTTTTGGATAGCAGTTAAAAATGAGAAAATTAAATAAACAAAGTGAATTTGGGACATATGCGTTCCTGTTACAAATTCAACTATTATCTTTACATCTTTTGTGCGTTCCCTCACTATTTACCACAACTTCATCCAATTAAACCAGACTCCACTTTCGTGCCCAAAAACTTTACCCACTCAAAAAGCCACAATCACCGAATCATCTTCGGTAATCGTGGCTTTGAAATTTTCAATCGCATTCCATTTATTTTTTCAATTGTAATCGTAGTGTCTAGGAATTCATTGTAACCACTTTACCTTCAACACGTTCTTTAGCGTACTCAGCTGTAGCTGTGAATAGTACGTCAGAAGATGAATTCAGTGCAGTTTCACAAGAATCTTGGACAACCCCGATGATAAAACCAACACCGACTACTTGCATAGCAATGTCATTCGGAACGCCAAATAAATTACATGCTAGTGGAATAAGTAAAAGGGAACCTCCTGCAACACCCGATGCACCTGCTGCAGATACAGCCGCAACAACAGAAAGCAGAATTGCAGTCAAAATATCAACTTCAATTCCTAACGTATTTACTGCTGCAAGCGTTAGTACAGCAATTGTTACAGCTGCACCAGCCATATTGATCGTAGCACCTAGCGGAATGGACACTGCATACGTATCCTCATCTAAGCCAAGTTTTTCAGCTAATTTCATATTTACCGGAATATTTGCAGCGGAACTACGTGTAAAGAATGCATAAATACCACTTTCTCTTAAAACCATGAAAACAAGTGGATAAGGATTTTTTCGCGTATAAATGAATACGATTAACGGATTCACTACAAGCGCGATAAACAACATACATCCAACTAAAATTAAAATTAATCTACCGTATTCAGCTAAAGCAGAAAGACCACTTGTTACAATTGCATCAAATACAAGCCCCATAATACCAAGAGGAGCTAGATTGATCACCCATTGTACTACTTTAGTAATAGCATCCGAAAAACTACCTAACATGTCTTTCGTATTTTGATTCGCACTTTTCAATGCAATTCCAAGAACGACTGCCCACATTAATATACCAAGATAGTTAGCATTTACTAACGCATCAATTGGATTAGCAACTACGTTAAATAGTAATGTTTTCATAACTTCCACAATACCTTCTGGTGGAGATAAGTCTTCTGCTCCTGTTGTCAGTGTTAACGTAACTGGGAACATAAAACTTGCTATTACAGCGACAACCCCAGCAAGGAGTGTACCAATAGCATATAGACCAAGAATCGATTTCATATTCGTTTTCTTACCAGCTTTATGACTAGCTATCGCATGCATCACTAAGAATAATACTAATATTGGCGCAACTGCCTTTAATGCACCAACAAATAATGAACCCAAAATGGGAATCCCACTTGCGGCATTAGGAAGCGTGAGAGCTAAGATTACACCGATAATAATACCGATAATGATCCTTTTTACTAGGCTCACTTGATTCCATTTAACTAATAAATTTTTCATCATACTATCCCCCAAAATTTTCTTATAACTCTCTTGTTAAAAAACAAACAATCATTTCTCCCCGTTGAAATAATATGTACTTATTTTAACTTCAAGTAGACTGATATTTTATTTTAACACAATTTTATAAAATTTAATATTGTTATTTTTTGTAAAATACTGGTGGATGAAGGATATTTTCTATATCTGTTTCGACAATGTGATAGATAAATATGCATGCAAAAATACCTCCAGATACAATTATTAGTGATAAATTATATTTGGAGGTTAAAATGCGAGTTGTTTTGATGCTTATCTTTCACAAGGAATAACGCATCTTTTTTATGTGATTTTCTCTTTTGTTTCTTTGTTCCTCACAAAAAAATAAGCAGTAATCCACGTAGTAATCGGGATAACTAGTGTTACTCCGATTCCAGCACAAAAGATTGTAATCATTTCTGAACTAAAAATCTTTGAATTGACAATTTCCCCAACAGAATACGATAAGTCTTTAAACCATATGAGCAATGCTAAATAGCCTCCAAAAAACGCAAAAAACAGCGTATTCGTACTTGTTCCTAATATATCTCTCCCAATAGACAATCCAGATAGGAACAAATCTTTTCGACTAATGTTTGGATGATGATAATGGATTTCCCGCATAGGGGAGGATACTGCTATAGCCGTATCTGTAATCGCACCTATCGTACTCATAATAATTACTGACACTGCAATTTTTATAAAATCTACTTCGACTAATAAAGAAAAAGCTCCAATTTCCCCTATTTCCTCTTCCCCAAAGCCTTGAATCATTGCCTTATTCGTAATGAAGATAATAAATAATAGTAAAATAACAATGCAAATAATCGTGGAAAGAAAAGCTGTTTTTGTTTTACTGTTCACTCCATTAATATAGAAAAGATTGATGCAACTGATCAGTACACATGCAATTAATGTTAAAATCACCGGATCAACATTCGGATCGTTCATTAAAATGACGGTTATGATGATGACAGCAAAGTTGAAAAACAAAGCGAAAAAAGATCGTACTCCTTTTCTTCCGCCAATAAGGGTCATTAATAGGAATAATATCCCCGCCAATACCACTAATACATTCATCGTCTCGCCCTCTTTCTATTCACGAAAAATAATGTTGTATAGAGACCAATTGGAATAGTCAACACAATTCCTATCCCTCCAGCTAATGCTCGAGCCAATTCCAATGAAAGCGTTAGGGAAAGCGTATAACCAAATGGAGCGGCATTCTTAAAATAGAGAATAAGCGTGGGAATCGAACCACTTACATAAGCAAAAAACAAAATATTAGTCATCGTTCCCATAATATCTTTTCCGATTTCCATTCCCGATTTAATCAGTGCTTTTACGGAGATGTTGTTATTTTTCTCGTACAACCCGAAAATCGATGAAGACATCGTAATCGCTACATCCATCACAGCTCCTAAAGAACCGAGGAATAACCCTGCCATAAAGACCATTCGATATGGTCGTGTAATAAATTGCATTTCCTCATATCGAAGTCCCTTTTCACCTGTTACTAATAGAACGAGGTACGTAATTAATAGTGAAATAAAAGTTCCTAGCAAGGTTGCTATAATAGCTGCATATGTTTTCTCATTTAAACCGTTAGCGAGCAACAAAGAAATGACCGTAAACAAAATAACACTTATTCCGCAAATCCATAACAGACTTTGACTGGAATTGTGGATGTAAATATCCAATGCATATGATAAAAGCACGGCATTAAATACTAAACTAATGAACGAAAACAGTCCCTGCCTTTTCCCTACAATCAGTAAGACAAAAATAAATACCCATGCAATCATCATTAAATATTTATCTCGCTTGACTTCCTGAATTGTCCCCGTTAATTCTGCACCTTCTTCCACCTGCTGATCGATTTTAATAAATAACTCATTTCCAATTTCAAACTCATGATCATAGGCTTTGGATTCGGAGTATTCATTTGTTAAATGAATCTCCTTTCCTTTTTCTTCTCCATTTAATAATTCTGCAATAATATGTTGTGTATATACTGCATCTTCATTGCCATTTATATCATTTACTTTCGTCACATCTTCTATAGTTGTTTTTACGACCTTACCTATTGGTTGGTCATAAAAGGAATGGTTATTAAAAACAAAAATAACGGAACCTATAAAACAACATAGCAGTATGATGAGAAAGATTTTGTGCTTGGAGTTCATCTTTTTATATATACTTCCAACGAAATTCATTCATAAACCTCCAATAAAATAATGTGTTCAGATTATAATCTTAGTATAGCTGTAAACAGATGTTACTTATAAATCCAAGACAGAAAATTACTATTGTAGTATATTACCAAATTATTGTTTACAACATAATATTTCTTATAGTTCTGTTTTTTTAGCGAAGAGGTTTTACTTATCCTAATAATACCCTTCTTTTTCTTCAAGCATTAGTAAAAATGGATTGACTCTGTGGTGCACCCCACAGTTTATACTAAAAAGGGAGGCATAGAATGTATAAAATTAGTGAATTTGCAGAGGTAACTGGGTTAAGCAAAGAGACCTTACGATACTATGCAGAAGTTAAATTACTGGAACCAGCATACATTGACCCGGTTAATAAATACCGTTACTACGATGATGGTAGCTATTTTCTAGCTATCCTTTTAGTGAAACTAAAGGGTTTTGGATTTACTATACAAGAAATGATTGCTGTGATGGAAGATGAATCGTTTGCAAATTTGGAGAAGCTTTTGCAACAAAAAAGAATGAATATATCACTTCAAATAGAAAATCTAACAACTAAATTAGAAGAACTAGATGAATTTCTTGAATCAGGAAGGGAGAATGAACAATGATCAAGTGGAAAGAAGAGGCAATAATAGAGAGGAATATTGAGGAAGTATGGAGCTTATTTATGGATAAAAACATTCATAAAATCATGGACAAAGTAGAAGATCACGTTCTTATAGAAAAGCAGGAAAATGAGGTAGGGGCAAAACATAGACAAAGTTATCGGGAAGGAAAGCGGGTAGAGACTTATATTGTGGAAACATTAGCATATGAAGACCTACCAGAGAAAAAGTACAAAAAAATTAGCTTTGTATTAGGAAAAGCTTTTGAAATTACTTTTAGTTTTACATTGGATAAAATGGATGACAATCATACAAAATTCATTTACGAGGGTCAAAATAAAGGCGTGAATTTTGTAGGACGTGCTATGCTTAAATTGGGTAGCGAAAAAAGTAATAATAAAGTGGTACAAGAATTTATGGAAAAAGTGAATAGAGAAGCATTGAAGCTATAAAACAAAACCAGACTTAGCGAACCGCTTGTAGTCTGGTTTTTGGTTTATTTGAATGATAATAATTCTGCTTTAAGGGTACCGTTTTTATCAACAAGCTTGATAATACCAATCCCTGGTGCTAGGTAATACGTATCCCCATTGTTAACTCGAACAACTACAACGTTTTGGAATGTTCCGGCTTTTACTTTAACTGTGCTAGTTGTACTTTCTACATTTACATGATAGAAACCTTCACTGTCAGCTCCTGTTGTATAATATTCTTTCGTTTGTTTACCTTCAGTCAATGGATAAGCAATGTCGAGTAATATCCAATCTGTATGACTGACACCAAACACCAGGCGATCTTTTAATTCAATATAAGTAAAACCATCAATAGAATTACCTTTATAAATTAACAAAGCTTTCGTTATATCATTTATAGAATCATATGAAGTATTAGTAGTAAATTCCTTTTGTGTATGCTCGGTAAAGCTAGGGGAATACACAAGCTTCATCCCTGCCTTCGGTGTAAGCCCACCAATTACTTCTTTATTAAGCAATGCAAGTTTGCCTTTAGATGGAGTTTCATATTTCACTTGAGCACCTTTTTGTACGTAGCTACTTGCTCCTAAACCATATAAACCGCCATTTGTTCCCTTATACGTATAGACTCTATATTCTTCGCCTTTTTTCAGAGTGCGTACTTTATTAAGTGATCCATTTGAACCTATTTTCACTAAATTCGTATCTGCTAGAATTGTTACCTTACCTATTTGTCCTTGTTTTAATTCTGTTTTTCCCCACATAACTTTGTTTGTGGATGCTTCTGCTTGTATATTATTAAAACTTGTAATACCCAACGCCAAAACAGCTACGAGGAACATTTTACTTATTTTTTTGAACAATCCTAACCACTCCCTTTGCTAGACAGTATATCATATTAGAAAAACGCAGAGAATTTAGAGCAAGATTTTACATGGAGAAGAGGATCTGGTTAGAGCAGCCCTCCCCCATGTATACCCTCTCAATTTTTCGCCCTGTTTTCATAACCATCTACATATGCTCTACATCTAGTAATTTCAATACCAATGTAAGTTATTAATTCTAAATATCTATCTATCTCCGCATTATCAATAGCTTCACTGAATGGTTTTCTAATATTTATTAGACTAGCAACCTGTTCAATTCTCTAAAAGTAAAATCGCGATTTCTCATCGCAAATTATAATTTCCTTTTCAAGCTTGTGTTAGGATTGTGTTTTAGCCTTCACAGCAATAATCTTTAATTGATCACCGTACTCTAGACTTATAACTTTCCTTGCTTGGGTAGAAGTCCTTGCTGTCACTGGTATTGTTTGCAACTTGCCATTAATTTCAGCATGAACTGTAAAGCACTTTGTTCCGCATTTCATGAGTCGCACCTCTTCATTTGCTTTCCGGTTTGTTATTTCTTCCTCTGTTCAAAGCATTGTTGAATAAACTCTTTTAAGACCTTCATTTTTTCCTTCGTATCTACTACTTCTAGTGGAACAAATACTTCATTATTTTTCAATTTGAACTTTCTTAGCTCGGTAATATCAAAAGCTAGCTGTCCTTGAATTTCTCGCTGAAGTTGTTTACCTAAATCGGTCTTCTTATCTCCTGGAGCAACGTGAAGTATTAAACATTGATAATTTTTACTTCCGTGTAATGTTGCAATTTTGGGCTGAATACCAACAAATGAAAATGGCTTATAACCTATAATTAAATTCTTTTCAGCAATCGTACATCTTACTTGAAAACTCATTAAATATTGATGTAATTCATTGAATGCTAGTAAATTATTCATCTTTCTTCTCTCCCATAATATATTTCTCTATAAGCTGCTTTGCTTGTTCAATCCCTGCTTCTGTTAAATATACAGATTTTGATTTTATGCCACCACGTAAATAATCCCGGTCCTGCAATTGGTCAAGCGCATCAAATGAATAGCCTTTCCAACTTCTTCGTATTGTTTCCGGAACATCTTCTTCCTTCCAGGACGTTAAATAAAGTAGAAGTAATGTTAGCTCTTCAATTTCTTTTTTCATTTTTATACCTCACTTTTTTAGATTTTAAATTCTGGACTATTCAGAGATATAAAGTCATCTTAGCCAGTCTTAACTGTTGCTTGTTGTAAATACTATAATAATTAATTTACCATAAACAAATAAAAAAGAACGCACCATATAAAATGATCCGTTCATCCTAATATCCTCTAAATAATTGCTTTGACCTAATCAATTTTTTACTTCTTTAGGTTTCCTGATACGAGTATAGAACCTAAAAGTACGATGATCGCACCTGCGACAAATTGTAAACTAATCGGGGTACCAATAAACACAATCTCGGTTACGATCGCCCAAAACACATACGTATTATTGAGTGATTGCCCCCTAGCTGCTCCGATTAAATTAATCGACGAATAGTATAAAGAATAATTAGCAGTTCCTAAAAAACCGGCTATAACGATGATCCATACGATATTAGATGTCGCTGCTTCAAATACTAAAGGATAACCATGAATAAATGGTACAATTATGATGGCATAACTGAGAGCGGAAGTAATTTGCCTTATATTAATCGCGTATAGCGGAACGACATCTTTTCCTCTCATTCCCCAAGCGCCGATTACCCCTTCAATTCCCCAAAATATGGCGGCCCCTAATGAAAACAGTATTCCGATGAAAAAGTTACTTTCGGTGTCAAACTTGGTTGGCATATATGCTAATACAATTACCCCAATAATACTCAAAGCAACGCCAGACCAAGTTTTTTTGTTCATTTTTTCCTTCAAAAAAAAGAAAGCAAGCACAGCTCCTATGCCCGGAAATATAGAAGCAATACTTGCTGCATAAGTTACTCCAGCATATTGAATACCAAGAAAATAAAAACTCATTGCCAAAGGTCCACCCGACAATGCTCCTAATACTAAAATCGCGCCACTCTTCGTTTTAAACAACTTTAAGACATGTATAAATTCGCCCTTTACAATCATAAGTAAAGATATCCAAAGTGAAGAGAAAAAATCATGCATGAACGCTGCAATAAGTGGAGCAAGCATTACAGCTTCCTTAAATGGGGTACTCGCTATTATGAAGCCAATCAATACAGTATCTACACCCCATGCAATCGCGGAAGTAGCCCCTAAGCCTATCCCCTTTTTAACTTCTTTCACACTTTTTTTAGTCATCAACTTCACCTCTTCTCGAAAAATCAGTTCTTTGGAATGACCCTACGTCACTAGTTAATTTTCTCAATATACAAGTAATAATTAATTGCAATATCTAAACTTCAGAAGGGTATTATAAGATGAAAGATGAGGACGAAAATGTGTAGTCACACATGCCCTATAGAAAAACATAATACGTTTTCATTGCTTATCATTTCTTTGTACCGGCTTACAATTTATTTTTAATTTGTCTATCATGAGTGTGGATTATACATCCCCCAAAAAACAGGATGAGATCAACACTTTCCCATTTTCCTTTTTTTCGCATATATTTTATACACAAAGGTAATTAAGCCTAATTAGAGGAAAAAACAAAAAAACAGAGAAAATGTCTCTCTGTTCTTCCATCTAACTATTCAATTTACTTGCTAGATAATTAGCATTTCAAACCAATCGGAATCATTACTTTTACAGTTGATTAATAATCATATCCAATACATCTTTTGGATTCCACCAAGCAAGAATCTTCCCCGAATTCTATCTTTTTCGATCTAGCGTTGTGACTTATTACAGTCTCCACAAAGGATAAATCAAAATAATAAGTTTATGTTTTTTAGATTCTGTCATATAACACCATCCTAACTATATATTTTTTCACTATTTCCTTTTAAATAATTCAATTTCACCCTGTCATTCAAATCAAACCAATACTCAGAGTAACATGTGAGGACAATTAAAAAAGATCATTTGCTATTTGCGCATAAAACGGTCAAATGTAAATAGTAGATTCTCTTCAAGAGGATTGGTTATTAAGACCCTATATTTCCAAAAACCCTTTTGATATTTTTTTCACAAAGTTGCGATATATAATAATATTATGATAAAATAAAATGAAATTTATTCCAAAAATCAGTATAAGTGCATACCCATCTAAAGTAAAAGAAGACCTTAACACGTATAGTCATTACCCAAAACTTAGTAGTTTAAAAAATTTAATAGTTTAAGAGGGGCTTTGAAGATGAGAACAGAGAATAGAGAGCAAACTATATTTGATCACGTTGGAAATAAAATAATTACGGATAGAGAGATCGACATAATCACTAGATTAGAAGAGCCATTGATCGTGATGTTAGGAAATGTTTTAAGTAACGAAGAGTGCGAGGAACTAATCAGATTATCTAAGGACAAAATGAAACGTTCCAAAATTGGAGCAACACGCGAAGTAAATGAACTGAGAACAAGTAGTAGTTCATTTATCGAAGAAAGTGAAAATGAAATTGTTGCTAGAGTCGAAAAAAGGATTTCAGCTATCATGAATATACCGATTGAACATGGAGAAGGCATTCAAATCCTTCAGTATACTCCTGGTCAAGAGTATAAAGCCCATTATGATTTCTTTTCATCAACAAGTAAAGCAGCGAACAATAATAGAATTAGTACACTCGTTATGTACTTAAACGATGTAGAACAAGGCGGAGAAACTTTTTTCCCTAAACTGAATTTTTCAGTATCCCCCAAAAAAGGGATGGCCGTTTATTTCGAGTATTTTTATAACGATCAAACTTTAAATGAGTTAACATTACATGCTGGTACGCCTGTTATCACTGGTGAGAAGTGGGTTGCAACGCAGTGGATGAGGAAACAAAAATTAAAGTGAAAAGTAGGTTCCCTTCAAGGGGGATCGGCTATTAAATTAGTAATAACCCATCTGGATCGTTAACTCAAGGATGGGTTATTTTTATGGTTAAATGAAAGAATTCATACAATCAAATGGCAAAGTAACCATCTTGAAGTAACGTACCACGTTAGTGAAACAGGATTTAACCACTGACTATACCAAATATAACTTTAATTTCGTTACGGTTTTTCTTTTGTCTTTTAAAACCTTCTTTTAAATCTGCTATTAAAACTGTTTGGTCCTTTTATGCCTTTCTCCTCATGTTCCGTGCCATCTTCTAACTCTGTTTCAGTCATAATTTTCCATATGTTTCCTATTCCGAATTCAATGAATTTCAAAATCACCCCACCCCAATACCCAATAACATAATTAACAACATGATCCGAGCTTACTTGCCTTGTTTAGTTGTTGTTTGTTTCTTCTGCTGTTGTTGGTTGCCGTTCTCTCTCCTTGCCTTGCCAATACTTCACTGATGTTGTTCTTAGGTGTGTTCTATCGTTTCCCTTACCTTCTATCTAGCTACTTCTATATGCTTCTTTTTTTGTGGTTACTTATGATAGTGACTTTTAATAGGATGCTAGATTGCATTGCTGCGTTGAGATGCTACCTACCTCGCTTGTGTAGATTATTGTGCCGAACCTCACAACCCTTTTCTTCTATGTATGTTTAGGGGGTATATCTGTGCTTGTGCTTGTTTTTTCCCCTCCTTTTCCAATTCGATTAAACGTGAACCTTGTTCATAGAGTTTTTTCAGTGGGATTCCTCTTCTATTAGCAGCACGTTCAATTAGCTTAATTTCTGAGTAATACATTGCATCGGATAAAATGCCTTTATCTATATTTCGATTTATTTGATAAAAAAATCCTGCTAACATTTCTGTTGGCATTGTATCATAAAGTGAGTCCTCCAATTATTACACCTCCTTATATTTTCATTATACGAAGTATTTAGAAAATAAAAACTAGTAAAGATTTACATTTAGTAACTATGGAATATGTAAATTTTTAGCGTGTGGCTTTTGAGGTGGGTTCATTTTTTGTTCCCTGTGTAAGAAACAATCGTGAAAATTACAACTTTCACGTTTGTTTGAATTAATGTGAATGTTTCTATCACAGGGACAGAATTTAATTACAGACAGAGAGATTGGCATTATCACTAGATTAGAAGAACCATTGATCGTGATGTTAGGAAATGTTTTAAGTGACGAAGAGTGTGAGGAGCTAATCAGATTGTTGTTTAAAGACAAGATGAAACGTTCAAAAATTGGAGCAACACGCGAAGTAAATGAACTGAGAACAAGTAGTAGTTCATTTATCGAAGAAAGTGAAAACGAAATTGTTGCAAGAGTCAAAAAAGGATCTCATCTATTATGAATATCCCCATTGAACACGGAGAAAAAAGAACATCGAATAAGAAAAACATAGGGAGCTTTTAGTCTTCCTATGTTTTCATTCATATTATTTATCTGTTTGTTTTTTTTTCAAATACTCCGCGCGTATTTTTTCAAGTTGCTGCTTTTTATCAAATATGGCAGGCTTGTTTTTTTCATGATACTTTGCCACAGCCATCTTACTTTTGGTATCCAATTGATATTTTCCCACTTTGTTCACCTACTTTTCTTGTCTTTAAAGAGAATCTATTCAACAAAAATAAAATACCTTATTTTACTGAAGTAAACCTTTTTACTTTATTAGTATACTCCCTAACCTGTTTTTTTTCCCTGTGTCAGAAACAATCGTAAAATTACAACTTTCACGTTTGTTTGAATTAATGTGAATGTTTCTATCACAGGGACAGATTTTAATAGCTGGACATTGTTTTTTCAGCTCTTTTGGCTGTATTTATTTTGTGGAGTTGTTTTGGCAGGGTTTGTGTATATATTAAAAGGCGATCGAGTAGAAGTGGAAGTGAACTGGGATTATAAAGGAAAAACGAAAATAATGATTGAGCTGACCGATTACCGCAAGCATCCGTTCAACATTTCGCTGTTCATCTACATCCTAGTCATTGTAAGCTTTGTATTAAGCAAGCATTGGGGCATTCCGTTCTATATGGAGACTGGAGGCAACTCACGCTATGTCACTTCCTTACCAAGCATTTCGGTTTTACTATCCTGTCTCATGGTGGTCAGTGCGTTTATTTATATAATCAGTCAAGGGGATTTCTTTGGTTTTCGAAAAGCAGAGCCTAGCTATGATAAGGTCATGTTCATCCATTTTGCTGAAATCTGCTTTTGTGGTCCCGTCTTAATGATTTGGTTGTTCATCGTGATGAATGCTCTGTATGTGTAATTTAGGTGAATTTCTGAACAAGAAAAATGAGAAACTCAATTATTGCGTAGTTTCTCCTATCGATTTAAATAGATTTTTGATTTTTCCCCTGTGGCAGAAACAAACATGAAAATTGGTACATTCTCGATTATTTGAATTAACATGAATGTTTCTAACACAGCTATATTTTAATCAGTCATATCCTTTCAATAATCGATTTCGACGATTCGTTGCATTTCTTGCTTCCGACTCCTTGGCTATCTGATCCTTCCGTAATTGCCCATTTAAGCGTGGGTCTTGTAATCGCATTGTACCCCATCCCGACGGTCCAACTTTTTTACTTACTTTCTTTATTTCACCTTCAAAAAACAACATGTCCATTCCTCCCTCCTATAAATTGATCAAAGAAGACAATTAATATAAACTTCCCCTCTCCCTAAAATATGCAAACAACTTAGATATATAAAGGTTATGCGCACAGTGAAAAGGAATTTAGTTAGACATGCAATGCTTAAAAATATGAATAAAAAATATCATTTGTAGTTATTAATAGATTGTTTCATACAAGATTAATAATCTCCGTACAAAGCAAGATAATCGTTTGGTCCCTGTGCTAGAAACAAACATGAATGTTGGTATACAGCAAAAGATATTAGTAAACTAAATAAAGACCGAATGATGTTTGAGCATCAATCGGTCAAATATAACATATTACTTTCCTGATGAGGACAAGAAAACACGCTGTGCTGCACTTACTCCGGCTCCAGCCTCAAATGGATAGGAAAAATCCTGCAAGCCTGATTCGATTAGAGAAACTGCTTGAAGTATGTCGCTTGGTAAGCAATATCCCATATGTCCGAATCTGAAAACCTTGCCTTGAAGAGAACCAAGACCACCAGCAAAATCAATGTGATACTTATTCTTTAAATGGCTTAAAAAGTCTGCAAGATCCAATCCTTCTGGGGTCCGGATCGTCGTAATTGTTGGTGATGCATACTCATCACTTGTTAACAATTCAATGGATAGGGCCTTCATAGATTCCCGAACCATATTTTTCATAATCTCATGGCGTTCAACTGTTTTCGAAAATCCGCCTTCCTCTTCTATTAAATCGCACACAGCGGAAAGTCCCATAATGAGCGAAATCGCTGGAGTATTAGGGGTCATTCCTTTTTCTGCCCAATCACGATAGCTTAATAAATTTAAATAATAGGCATTAGTGTGATTAGCTTCTATCACTTTCCATGCCCTTTCACTTACAGCTACAAAGGCAAGTCCCGGAGGAAGCATCATCGCTTTTTGAGAACCTGTTACCAAAATATCAATACCCCACTTGTCCATTTCTGCAGGGGCACCCCCGATACAGCTCACACCATCCACGATAAAAAGCGCATCCGAATGATTGCGTACTGCTTCTGCCAATTGCTCGATAGGATTTAAGATTCCTGTAGAAGTTTCATTATATGTCGCAAACACGGCCTTAACATTCGATAACGGCTTTAAAAAGTCAATCAGATCTTCCTTGGTACAGGCCTGTCCCCACTCTTTTTCAAGTTTATGTACTTGCAAGCCATGCTTTTCACAGATTGAAACGAAATAATCTCCAAATGCGCCTACTGTAATGACGACTACTTCATCTCCTGGCGAAACAGTGTTTAACACAGCTGCTTCTAATGCTGCTGTACCGCCTGAAGGAATAAGCAAAATATCCTGCTTCGTCCCAAAGATAGGTTTCACACGTGCAGTGGTTTCTCGATATAGCTTAACAAATTCTTCCGTTCGATGACTAATCATATCCTGAGCCATTGCTAGTTCTACTTTTTTAGGAATTGGAGTTGGTCCCGGATGTCTAAGAATATTTCGATACATAGTTTTAATCTCCTTTTTATTTTTTATGAGTGTATGCTCCCTGTGTCATATGCAAATTAGAAACTATGCATAATTGTTTTGAAGTTATGTCTAACTCAGGGAACTTTTCCACTTTTTATTCTTCTTTAATTATACCCATTCCATCCATGAATTTCTTAATAGAACCCTCGTTCTTTAATAATTCGCTTAAATACAACAATTCATCAAACTCTTGGATCTGCGTCATAATAAATCATTCCCGGATCGATAAAAGGCTCATAAACGATAGTACAAATATCCTGTCCTCCTATATTTACATGAAAGCCTCTCTCTAAATCGGAAATATATTTATTTGTACAATTCAAGTCATGTACTGCTGATTCAAAGGATTGTCCATTATAGAAGAAAAATAGTTTATGATCTTTAACATAAATGCCTACTACCTGGCCACTTTCACTTATTCCCCCAATTCCTTGTCTGCTTCTATGGCTGCCCTCCGTTTTGATGATTGAATAAGTATTATTATCAATCAAAATGTATAATCCTAGTTTTGAATAATTACGCAATATAATCATTATACTAGACTCCTTATAAATAGAAATTTTTATTTCTCTACGACATCATTCTATAATAATGATTTAAGGGAACTATTATGCCTCCTCCCTCTCTTCAAAACACTTTAATAACCATTTTCATAAAGGTTTTAAGCTAACATTAAATTGTTTGACGTTTGATAGGCTTACGTTGCTTGTAATATTATCTTTCGATTGCATGAAGATTGGTAATGTTAGTCGTTCGTTCGCATATGGCCATGTGGTAAATTTTCACCAAAAGTGCATTACTTAAATTTTTGAAGAGGCGAGAGAGAATAAATTTTCGAACACAAAAAATACAGTTACATTTCCCTCCAAATGTAACTGTATTTTTAGAGTCACATGGAATGCCCGTTCCTTGTTAAGTACTCTTCTTATACTCAACTACTTCAACAAAGGGTACCGACCACAAACAAGTCTCTACCTATCAAGTAAATCCCTACAGTCTTTATACCTCTCGGCTCCCTGTTTCCTGCATGTACACAATTCATTAGATGTTTTTCATCTACACACTTCTAATGTTTTGATTTGTACAACTTACCTTTATGCATCAACAATCTTTTTTTCGGTAGTCTGGCAACTGCTTCTGCACTGCAACTAGCATCCACAAATACAAAAATTGCTTCCTCACCAATCTTTGGCCATTCTTGTGTACTTTCTATATTCAGTGGAGTCACACCTTGCGTAATTAAACTTAAACTCTGACGTAACGAACGTTCTTCCGATTTCCCTGTATAGTCACAAAAATTATGCACTTTTTCTAAAATATCTCGAGAAAAATTATGACTCCAAGAATCGTAAAAACCATCACAACCTAATGCAACTGGTGCTTACGGTCATTTTCACTTCCTAATTTGATCGCTTTCTTCTTCCATTCTTGTTTTGTCATTTTAGTCACCACTTTTTCATGCTCAAATATGACGATTATGCACCAGCTTCTTTCAAAATACGCTCAATTTCTTTAAATCCACGTCTTTCCGCATGTTCTAATGGGGTAACCCCATCTCTATCACTAATATTGACATCAGCACCATGATCAACTAATAATTGTACGATTTCTTGATAATTTTTCCTTCCATCCCCCAAAATGACTGCTTCTAATAATGCAGTCCAATGGAAGTTATTAAGGTGATTCACGTCCGTATCAGAGTTAGTTAAAAGCTCCTCCACAATATCCACATGTCCTCGATCTGAAGCTGGGATGAGCGCAGTTCCACCAAAACGATTTGTGATTGTTGTATCAGCTCCTGCTTGAACAGCAAGTTTCACGATTTCCAGCAAACCTTCTGCTCCAGAATATAAAAGCACATTATCCATATTGTTATTGCGGATATCTATGTCTGCCCCTTGTTCGATAAGTATCTTAACAGTATCTACATTATTTTTTTGCGTCGCAGCCATTACAGCCGTAACTCCCTGATTATTTGTCGCATTAATACCTGCTCCGCCTTCTAATAATTCTAAAACGGTTTCTATGTCTCCTTCTGTTGCTGCAGAAACTAACTGTTGTTCCACATTAGTTCCCCCCTTTTTTTCTATTTGTGAACCTTCTTCTGAGTCTGGAGTCGTGCTACATGCGGTAAGCATAACTACGAGGAAACTTATACTAATCCCTTTCAGCTTCATAATAGCCTGCACCTCCTTTATAAACATGTTATCATCAGAATACTCATATGAAAAATATTAATAAAATTTGCTTTACTAATTTTTTTCATATATAGAATGGAAGGATGTTAATGATGGATATTAAGCAACTACGCTATTTTATTGCAATTGTAGAAGAAAGAAAGATTTCTGCTGCTGCTAAAAGACTTCATATGTCCCAACCACCATTAAGCCAGCAACTGAAAGCTATGGAGAAGGAGCTCGGTTCAAAATTAGTTGAGAGAAGTGGAAAATATTTAGAACTGACAGAGGCAGGAAATGCTCTATACAAAAATGCTTTACAAATAACTCAATTGATGGAGGAAACCAAAACAGAAGTAATGGAAGTTGGTAAAGGCTTAAATGGAAGGCTCACTATTGGAGTAAACACCTTTTCTATTAACCGATTGCCTCATATTCTTGAGCAATTTCAAAAACAATTCCCAAAGATTACATATAAAATTCAACAAAATGAATCTTCCCATCTTTGCCAATTAGTCAGGGACCGAATTGTAGAATTAGCAATTATCCGCATGCCACTAAATCTAGACGATTTTTCTGTACTTCATTTATGTAACGAGCCATTTTATTTTGTCACTTCTAAGGAACATCCATCATTTGATGAAGAAATCTCACTTACTGATATTCAACATCACCCTCTCCTCTTACCAAGTACAGAGGGACTAGGTGTGCATTACTTGATTTTAGAAGCGTTTTCCCGTTTCAAACTACAACCTAATATTGTTGGGGAGTGTTCTGATATTAGTCTTTTGATGGATCTAGTTACAGCTGACTTTGCTGCATCTATCGTTCCAGAAACCTTACTTCAACGATTTCGAGGATATCCGGTAAATGCTTATCGGATATCAAGCACAACCAAGTTGACTGGATCAGTTGGAATAATATGGCTCAAAGATCATAACTTATCCAAGGCTGCTCAAAATTTTATAGAAATGATTCAAACTGTATAAAGTAATCACTTTAGGTTTTATTTTGCACATCCAACTAAGAAAATGACAAAGTAAAAACCCAATTTCTCCTTAATAAATAAAGAAATTGGGTTCTTTTTAGTTATTATTAAATCTATACCCAGAACCCCAGATTGTTTCTAAAAATACTGGATTTTTCGGATCGAATTCTATCTTTTCTCGCAGTCGTTTAATATGAACAACAACGGTTGATGTATCACCGAGTGAATCCAAACCCCAAACTCGTTCAAATAAATCTTCTTTACTAAACACTTGATTTGGGTGCTTCATGAGAAATTTCAATAATTCAAATTCCTTTGTCGTCAAATTAATTTCTTGGTCAAAGGAAAATACTTTATGTGATTTTGCATCCAAACGAACATCATTTACTTCTAAGATTTCATCCGATATTGACTGAGGTCCTTTTGTTAAACGCTCAAAACGATTTAAGTGTGATTTTACACGAGCGACTAACTCATTAGGACTAAAGGGTTTCGTAATATAATCATCCGCACCAAATCCAAGCGCACGGATTTTATCGATATCTTCCTTTTTAGCAGATACCATCAAAATAGGTGTATCCACTTCCTCACGTAATCTTTTACAAATTTCAAATCCGGTCATACTTGGGATCATGATATCCAGTATGATTAAGTCATATTTTCCAGTGAGCCCTTCTTCTAAACCAACTAATCCATCGGCAACGATATTGACATTCATCTCATTTAGCTCCAGATAATCCCTTTGCAATTCTGCTATATCCTGATCATCCTCCACTAATTTTGTCCCTGACACTTTTTCCATCACTTTTAATTATTGGCTCAGCGGTGGTTGTGAAATATGTAATCTTTTGGCTGCAGCTGAAACCTTTCTTCCATAATCCGTTATGAAATACCGTAACTGTCTTATATGACTGAAACCTCCTTGTATATGAAAAAGATAAGAAAAACTTACTTTTTTAATATTTCCCATATGATATCAAATAGAATATCATTACTTTATGATTTATCAATTATCAAACTCTCGTATTCCGTATAAGGATACAGGGGGCATACCTACACCTACACTTTAGGGGGAGACTTTATATGTTGAAAAGGTTAATTGGATTGATAAGTTGTCTTGTTCCGCTTCAAGGGTGCGATTCTAATGATAGAGAAAAGCCAATAGGCCATGGAAAATGGAAAGATCAATATCTTTAGAGAACTGATTCAGCATAGGGCTGATGTAAACCTTCCTGATAAAAACAACGTGACCCCTTTGCAGCATGCCCATGTTAGAGGATTTAAAGAAATTGAAGAAATTTTGTTAACAGCGGGTGCAAAATAAAAAGGCCATAATCAGGAAAAACCTTGATCATGGCCAGATTTTTCCCAAAGCTGAAATTACATAGATTGTGCAGGTGAATGTTTTGGATAAGAAATATATTAACGGAACGCTTAGTACGTTCCAATGGTTCATCTTCCTTTTGGCGAATGCGATTGCTCTGCCGATTGTAATTGGCGGGGCGTTCGGCCTTTCCATTGATGAAATCACCTCGCTCATGCAGCGTGTCTTCTTCATCGTCGGAATCAGTTCATTCCTTCAAGGATTCATCGGTCACAGGCTCCCTCTTGCAGACGGTCCTGCTGGCTCATGGGTCAGCATATTCGTCATGCTGGCAGCAATGGCGATCCAACAGACTGGTGACCCGCAGACAGCTTTGCCGCTCCTTATGGGGGCTGTGTTCTTTGCAGGTATTCTTTTAATCGTACTCGGCATCAGTGGACTTGTGCAAAAAATCTTGTTTCTCTTTAGTCCGCTCGTTACTGGAACGTTTCTACTGCTGCTCGCTCTGCAGTTGAGTGGTGTATTCCTTGAAGGGATGCTTGCAGTAAAAGGGGACCCGGCTGTACCTGACTATGGCATGGCAGCGATTGCCTTCTTCGTCTTTATCTTTGTCATCCTGCTCTCCAACAAGGGGAAAGGCTGGGTGAAGAGCTACGCCGTTCTTATCGGTATTCTTGCAGGATGGCTCGTTGCACTTGTCCTGGGCAAGGCATCAATCAGTACGCAAACACAGTCAGCGATATTCCAAGTTCCGGAACTGCTTGCTTGGGGATTGCCGAAGTTGAATGCTGGGATGATTGTTACAGCAATTCTGTTTTCTTTCCTGCTCATCTCCAATACGATTGCTGCGGTTACCGCGGTCCGGCAATCTCTTGGCAATGATTCGAAGAATTTCGAGTCGACAATCAATCGCAGTTTGTTTACAGGCGGCATATCTCATATTCTTGCATCTGGCTTTTCATCGCTCGTGGTCGTGCCGCTCCCTGTCACGGCAGGCTTCTTGCAAATGACTGGTGAGAAGAAGATCCAGCCATTCCTGTTCGCGAGCATGGCACTTGCTGTTCTCGCACTCATTCCGTCCATCGTCCATGTATTATCTCTTCTTCCAGGTCCGATTGCGAATGCAGCTTTGATGGCTTCTTTCATTAATATGATTGCGATTGCGCTAACGTCACTTACGAAGGAAATACTCGATCAGCGCAGACTGTCCATCCTTGGCATTACGCTTTTGATCAGCATTGGCATCATGTTCCTGCCGACCGGTCTTTTCAGCACACTGCCAGCGGTCATCCAGGATATCGTCAGCAATGGCCTTCTTGTTGGAACGATTCTTGTCATATTACTAGAGCAGTTCTGGAAACCGCAACGTATATCAGAAAAGAATTAATTTGCCCATTGGATCTACGTCAATATCTTGGACACAAAAAAGCCATTACACAAGGTGGTAGAACTGAATGTATTGTTAGAAGAGTTATAAGCAAATGATTGTCACACAAATATTAAAGTGTAAGTTTTCCACAAAAAATAAAGCATAAACTTTCCAAACGGAAAATTTATGCTTTATTATACTTAAATTACTGCTCCAAGTGATTGGAGATTTTTATATACTTTAATTATTCTCCCCTAAGTTTAGAATCCATATTATCTAGTTTTGGATAGAGCTAACAGCCGGATTCATGCGAAAGGATTTAGCATAGTTGTACAGTTGGGTTTGACACTCTAAAGCTCCCTACCACTATACTCTCAAACGTTCCCTCATAATTAGAACCCTCTCCCATTCACGATTGTTTGAATTAACATGAAGCTTTCTAGTACAGGGTAATTTCTTAAAGTTACTCATGTTTTTCAATCGTCTTTTGATATTCTAATAATTTTTCACGTAATGCTCCGTCACTTGCGTAAATATATAGCCCCCTAATTCCACGCTTCATCAAAATGTTGATGGAATTAAGAACGATTTTTTCTTTCGCTTCATTAATATTTTCAATACCTTCTGTACCTGTGTAAGCACCTTTATCCATGTATTTACTTGTATCAATAACAATTTCATCTTTGGTTGCATCATATTGTACAGAAGGGCCAAGGACAACGCCAACGTAATTTAAATCAAAGCCTTGAATTGTATAAATCGAGCCAGCTTCATTAACTGTCTCTGCTTTTTCAGCCCATGTGTATTTGGTACTCGTTGTGTTCCACGGCATTTTATATTCACCGGTGGATTCTTTCACGTAATATGTACCTCCATCTTTTTTATGTAAGTAATCGAAAGTTGATACAACACGACTTAGACCAAATGCATTGTTTTGCTCCTTAATTTTTTCGTGCATATCTTTCATATTTTCAAACACTGTAAATTCATAGTTTTTATCTTTCGGAAATGGCTTTAACTTTTTACGTTTAAAAGAGTTAATCCAGTTAATCACATCATCGTTTGCTTGCATACGGAACTGGTTTGTTAATTGGTATTCCTCATGGTAGGTACTAAGCTTCTTTAATTGCTGTAACGTTGCTGCACCCCATAAACTTTTCAACTTTAACACTTGATCCTGATCATAAATAATGACAACTATTTTAGCTAACTTCAGTAGTTCCTCTAAATGATTGTTACCGTGGAAGTTGTTGTACGTATCAGATTTCGTTAATAATAAATGTGCCTCATCCACGAAAATGATATCTACTTTTTTTCTCTCTTTTTGCAACTTATTTACAAGAGGTGTTGGCTTTGCAAAATTCTTCCCTTTTAGATGTTTCACTTGTTTCGCAATACCTTTGTACGTCTTGAACATTTCTTCATGGTTCACGACTAAATAATTTTCTGTACCAAAAAGATTAGTGGATGCTTCCTCCGCACGTTCCTGAATCGTATTAAAAATCGAACTTAGCACGACGCTTTTTCCAACGCCAGCCTCACCTTCAATGACTAATAAGCTGCCATATTCACTTGTATTTGCTTTTACCTGCTTCTCACAAAATTCGAGTACTTTTTCTTTTAATTCGAGTTGTTCTAGGGATAGTTCTTTAAATGGAGATAATTTAAAAATGTCTTTGTTTTCGATTACATGTAACTCATGGTCGACAAGCTTTTGTTCATGCAACTTCTGCCAAAGTTCCTTAAATAATTGTTGATCGTAATATGGCTTGTTGTAGTAGTTGTGGGTAAAATCACTTGCCGTTTTACTTTTATTTTGAAGAGTATATTTCTCATCACCTAGAAAGTAGTTAATGAGTTTCGTCTCTAAGTGGAACGTTGCCGAACGATTAAACTTCTCATGCTTAATGAGATTAATTTGGTCGATATTTTTACGTACTTTTAAATGTGCCTTCATCCGATTTTTAAAATAAACCGTCTCACCTATGTAAGCTTCCTTATTGCCATTTAACACGTAAATGACTGGATAATTTAAATATTGCTCTTTGTTGTTGATTTGATTAATGCTTTCTTGTTTGAATGACCATGATAGTATTTCGATTGCTGGCAATGTGTGTACCTACTTCCTATGTATCAAAAGAAATAATTTATTATAAAACTCAATTTAAATTCAGAATTTAAACAAAACTATATGGTATTATTATATCAAGTTTTCAGGACCATGCGATACATATAATTCTATATTTACCATTATTTTATATAGGGAATTAATTTTGAAGGAGATGGTATGAAGAAATATATAACTAGAACAGATTTTATTGTTAATCTATTTATTCTAAGTATATTTTGGACAATCATTGATGCTATTTCTTATTTTTAGTTATCGAATCTTATGGTTTATCAAATACCCCTTCCTTAATTCTTCTTGTCAATTGTAAAAAAATACTTGACTCACACTATTCAAATCTCATGTGTCAAACAATAATATATATGGTATCTCCAACCTTCGATGATATAATTAGTAAAAAAGACTGGTGGTATTTTAATGGATATTTTGTTAACAATTTTACAATTAACTATATTATTTGGTGGTTGGTTTTTATATTCCTATCTTAAAAAATTGCCTGATCAAGTACATGCAAAAAACTTAAAAGCCTTTGAACTTGATTTAAATAAACAGTTAGAAGAATTTAGAAACAAATTAACAACGGATTTAGAGTTAATGAAGATAAATGAATCACAATTACATATTCATAAAACTCAGGAATTTGCTAAATTAGTTGAATACCTTTTACTCAATCTGACGGATAAGGACTATGTTAGAAAGTTGGGAACAGACCAAAAAACTCAAAAAGAACATAACAAAAAAATGTTAGATTTAGGCACTAAATTATTTTTCTTTGCTTCTGATGTAACAGTAAAAAAATTTGTAGAATGGAGAAGATACGGATTAACTGTGAATACACCTAATTATGAATCAAAGCAGATTATTATCTTATTAGCAGAACTTATTGTTCTAATAAGAAAAGATTTAGGATATAGTGAAACTCAATGTACAAAAGATGACTTTTTACATATCATGCTTAAAGATTGGGATGCATATCAAATTTCTTAAGGGTAATAATTTGTTATCCTTTTTTAATAACATCAAAAAGGTCTTAAAAGTATTGCGTATATTTTTCATACACCAGACCCGATCCATTCAACCCTCTAACCTCTGTCCCCTTTAGTGAGTTCAACGTGTTGCTAACAATAATTTCCCGAAATAAAATAAAGCATAAACTTTCCAAACGGAAGATTTATGCTTTATGTCACACGACACTGTATGAAATCATATGATTTCGATATATGGAGACGGCGGGACTTCAACCCATGCCTCTCTAAAACGCTGTCATATCAATGTTTTTAGGCGTTTTTCAGGCCTTTTTAATATCTCTGACCACGGTTTTGACTATGTTTTTTAAAAATTGCTTACGGAGGCAAGAGAAAAATTTATCCTTTTACTACACTTAACTCATTTTTATAATACTTGTATACCTTTGAAAACATCTCTTCATTATCATTGTCTACTTTGTTACCAAATACAATTAAATTAAGTTTTCTATTTTTATAAAAAATTATCTTGTTAAAATACTTAATCACTTCTCCAACTTTATAATTTAAAATAGTTGATATTTTTCTTTCATTAACTTGATACATGTAAAGACCATTATTTCCTTGTACAATGCAATTTTTACCATTTATAATCAATTTCACTGGAAAATCATCATTCGGTAATTTAAATGTATCAATTATACTATTATCTAATGTATTTAAAACAATTAATCCTTCTACAGCATCTGCGATATATAAATGTAAATTATTTTTATTATATTTTACATCTTGAGGATCCTGGAGTTTAATTTTCTCTACAGTAGAGTACCAGAGAGAATCTTTAATCTCTTTATTATAGTAATCTATTCTTAATATTCCCTTACCACGTAATGCTAAAAAAATTATATTTTCACACAAATCCATATCTGAAATTACATTATTACCTTCTCCAAAATAATTATCTAGGCTTATATCACAAATATATTTAGGTGAGAATGGATTAGATATATTAATAACTACCAATCCTCTGTCTTCTGAAACAGCAAATAAAAGCTTACTTTTATAATCGATTTTTATTTTTGTGCATTCAACTATTTTTTTCAAATATTGTTCTTCTTTAATTAATTTATCATTTTCTAATTTAAAGCAATGTAGTTGGTTAGGAGTCGTCACATATAATGCTCCCTTGTACCCTAACATATCATTAATATATTTTTCATCGCTTTGTAACTGAAAGGTATATGTTTTGATATCTTTTCTATAAGGTTTAAACCAATTATTAGGAAGCGGAGTAGCTTGAATTTCCCCATTAGTATAAGCTGTAAAAACCGTAGAATTATAAACTAGCATAGTTGAAACATAGCCTGGGATATTATAATCCATAAATTTGCTCCTTTATCATAATCGTTTCCGTTTTTTTAACCTCGGAATATCGTCTTCATTTATATATCCCTCGCTAATCCAATAATGTAACAGTTTCTCATCTATTTCGTATCCTTTAGTAAAAGGAATTATAGGATAACCATGCCATCTATCAAAATTATTTGTTACAACAGGGAAATATCCAAATTGTTCATTGTTTGTGCCAACTATATCGTAGTTTTCTAAAAAACCCCATAGATTATTCTCACTATCTGTCCAAGAGGATCTTTCAGGAGAGTGAACATTATTAAAATCACCATAATCTGCATTATCAAAAGTCTTCTTTTCTAAATCAAAACTTTTCCATTTATTATAATCATTTCTTGCGTTATGACGATGTTTTTGGATTGATAAATATTGTCTTCTTCCTGAAAGTCTATTATATTCGAGAGTAGTCAAATTACTTGTCCCCTACCTTATGTAAATTCATACTTTATTTCGTATGATATCTTTATTTAAACTAGTCTTAATTCTTTATTTAGATTTATTATCTTACTGCTCCCATAAATACATTAACATTCCAAGCATTTAATAATTCCACATAATTATGAAATGAACGAATGTTAAAAATTAGAAAGAATCTTTACCTATGAGTTCTAATGTGTAATCAATTAAATTATCATAATGGAGAATCTTAATACCACTCGTTCTTTCTTCATTTCTTCGTATTTCATAGGCCTTCTCACTACTACACCTATAATGCGCTCTTCTCCCGGCAATAACAATATAATGTCTCCTTGATGAATCGTTTAGATAGAATTCATTTGGTAAAGACTGATTAGTTTTAATAGCTTTATTAAATTCTATGGACATATTATTAAAATGTACTTCCAATGTCCTTCTCCAATCATTGACCTGATTGATTCCCTTTCTATAGGATTGAGCATAGTCTGCAGTTGTAGATAAAAAAGCATTATCTGACGGGTGTTCTAATTCAATAAATATAAATTCATAACCTCCAGATCCTTTTCCAACTAATAAATAATCTACTCGATGCGCTCCTGCCAATGGGAATTCCTTAAATAGATAGGCTTCGTGATGTCCGAAATTGTAGAATTTAAATATAGATGCTATCAAAATGTAGTATTCATTTTCGTTTATGAAATTTAACATTTCTTGTTCATTAGGATTTGTATCTAATTTTTTTTGGTATTCGGTACACATAGTTTTAATGGCTTCAGAGTCTTTTAACTCTACTATATCCAAGTAATTATTAGGAAAAAGATGTTCAAAATGACGTGCAGCTTTTGGATATTCTCTAAATTTATTTACCCTTCCAAATCGTTTTCCAGTGAGTTCAGAATCTCTTATTTGTATGTATTTTTCTTCATCATCTATAGATAAAATTCTATAATCTTTTTCTTTATATAGTTTCAAAATATCCCCACCTAAGTTTAGTCCAAATAGCCCAGTCATCTTACTAGAATCTGGTGTTAAAATAATACAAGTGTACAATATACTTAATAAACTTTAAATCAATAATTAGAACTCTTAAACTATTAATGTTTCTAACACAGGGTAGCTGTTTTATTGTTTTAATTTCCTTTACTTGACTTATTTTATAATTAGAAATTCTACTTTTAGTTTCTTTTTAAACATAATCCTCTATTCTTTTTTACACAAGATCCACTGAAAAAAATGCTCTTCTATTTCATGTTGAGGAATCCATTCTATCAATTTTTTATAACCTTCAGGAAGATATTTCTCAAGCGAGTACAGTCCCTGCTTTTTTAAAATTGAAAATCCTGTTTCTTCAATCATTTTCACCAAATCATTAGGTATAAATAATTCACATCGTTCATCAAAACTTCCCTTCATTATCTTCTCCTTATATCTCCACAAAGCGAAATCCACAGATTTGGATTGTTCATAAACCTCTGCAAACCTCCCTGAGGGACTGCGAGTTATAAGAGAAAATATTCCATTAGATTCAAGCCATGAATGCATTTTGTGTAGTTGCTCTTTTGGAGCAGGAAGATAGCCTAATACATTATGACAACTAATAAATGAAAAGGAATTTTCAAAAGTAGATGAATGATAACTCATCTATATCCTTTTCTTCATATTTTAGATCTATACTATTAGCATTAGCTTTACAAAACTCGATGTGTTCTCTACTTTTATCTATACCAAGTACTCTTAAATTAAAATTATTATTTAAGAGTCTTGTTAGCCATCCCCTACCACAACCAATATCTATGGCCTCGCCACAAGTAAGTAAGATAGGAAACTCCTTTATTAAAGAATCTTCAAGTTCGTCATAAAAAGGATCAAAATTCACTTCATCAACTCCTTATATTATGATAAAAAAACTTCGTATAAACAACATGGAAAGCATTACGTATATTTTCAGCTGAACTCATAATAAGGTGCATACATACATAAATTCTTATTTTACATAACTCATAGTCAATGAATACAATAAATAGTTTTTCTATATCTTTGAGTAATTGTACATCCCTCGTAAATCATTTACGGATATTTCTTTTGTTATTTCTGCTTTTCTTAATAGAACTTTAAATTGTCTTTTCAACAAATCAGGAGACAAAAGATCTCCCTTGTTATTAGTAAGCATATGTTTTTTCCTTCATTCGCTTGCTCTTGTCGTTTTTTATACAAAGACAACTCTTCTATTAATTCTTCTGGCAAATTAATCACGCGTGTAGTTCTACTTATGAGTACACCCCACTTACGATCAACACTTTTATTGATTGTTATTGTTTCAGCTTTAAGATCTACGTCAGACCAAGTTAAAGCACATAACTCACCTGCTCTAATTCCTGTCTTCAAAATACAAGAAACTGCAGACCATTTTCTTCATTTTGAAGTACCTCCTGTAATTGAGAAATTTCTTTAACATCCCATGCAGACTTTGATACCACTGATTTTGTCAGTGATTTAATAAAATCCCAGGAGTACTTTTAAGTATCTCTTGGAACATTGATATAACAAGGTTTGTGTATAGAGGTTGAGTACGCATTTTTATTTACACTCAAGGTATTCATTTTAATTTACTCCTGATAATTTTATAAACTTCGAGAAACTTCTAAATAATTTTTTAAAGTCGATATCAACTTGAACAAATTCTTCTAAGAACACCGGAACATTCCCAGTCATCTCAAATAGATTAGAACTCTTATCAATACTATATATTTTACTACATATTGCGGCATGTAATATAGCACATAAATCTTTTTCTAGTTGTATACGTTCGAAATGTCTATACAATTCTAATTCACTAAAAGCACTATAAAATCCATCGGGTAATGAAGCAATCTCTACTGGTGATAAACCTTGAGAAATTATAAATTCTCTATCTTCTTCTGATAAATATCCATTTTCGTAATTGCTAAAGTCAGCTTTTTTACTTCCAAAGTCGTTTTCAGGAACTAATTGAATTAAACTTTCATATTCTCCATTAAATATCTCTAAATTCGAAGTGCTTTTTAAAAGTATTTTATAATTGTACTTTAACAATAAACTAAGTGCTTTCTTGGAAAACCTAGAATACAGTAAACTTTCCAAATCAAAATACTCTATCATTTTAGAATAATTATGTGCATCTATTAATTCATAAAACTCTTGCCAGACCATTTCATCATTTAACAAGTTTATTTTTTCTGATGTTAAATGGAAGATATTCAATTTTAATTCAGAGTTCTTTAAATATATATTTTTAATAAAATACATATATTCTTCAGAATTAAGCATTTCAACATACTGATCCAATATATGCCTAATGCCCTTCTCGGATTTAGATTGAAATGAATCAATTATTTCTACGCTTTTTTCAATTTCTAAATAACCTTTTCTTTGAAATAAAAGTAGAGTTTTCCCAATGTTATTTACAGTATAGTCTTTTCTAGCATAATAACTTGTAAATAATTTATATACAGAGGGAACATCTATTCTAGTTTTTCTAAATAAACTTAGTCTAAAATAATCCTTAATATAAGATAATAAATTATAGGAGTCTTCGCTATTAAAATGTTCAATAAATTCCTCCATTGTAAAATTTAAAAATTCATTTTCAGTAAACAATAAACCTAACGTTTTCAATTTATATTTAGTAGCGCTAAGTATAGAATGAGCAAAAAATGATTTATGGCCATATTCTAATAAAATTGCTTCTACAAAAAATGTTATATCTTCTTTATTATCAATAAAATCGTGTATTTTTATTTTCCAACTTTGGAACTTCTCGTTATTGTCAACTTTATGAATATAAATCCCAATAAAAAGTTCAATTAATATATCTCTAAAATCAAATTCACTTCTATTTAATAATACCTTCTCCACATTTTTAAAATTTATTGGATTATATAGTCCATAAAAATATTTATCCTCTTCTTCTATTTCAGAGAGTAATTCGTTATAAAATTTTCTTGTATCATAGTAATCATCTGATGTAACATTTTCTAAAACCTTATAGTTTCCTTCTAATACGAAGTCTAACATTCCAAAAAGATAACCACTACTCGTTACATCTTCCTCAGAATAGCCATTGAATAACAATGTGTTAACATAAACATATAAAAACTGTTTTAAACTGGAAATATGATCTCTAACCAAGATATTTATAATTATTGATAAATCATAGTAATTATAAACTGTTAAGCTATTTGGATTAATCTTATTAAGACTATGTCTTAGCTGCTTATAGAATTCTTGAATTGCTTCAATGTCAACAGTTCCTTGTATCCACTCATCAAAAAAATCTATATCAGCATACTTTTTTATAACTGCTACATGTTCATCATGACTAAATTCAAAAAAGTTATATCTGCTAATATATCTTTTTTCTCCTAGAAGTATTGAATTATATACTTTTCTTTTTATCTCCTGAATAATTTCCTCGACAGTTTCATTTTTATATAAATTTATTCTAAGATAGGTATTTAAACTATCATGCATAAGTGTTATTCGATTAAGTTTAATCTCAAATAAATAAGGGTGATCTTTAATAATCTGTTTTATTAAGACACCTCCATATGTTCCCAATAAATCATCAAATTCCGAACACATAAAGTACGAATTAGAAGTTAAAAAAATTGCGAGAGATTCTTTATTACTGTAATTATTAGTAATTAGCTCATAATATTCATTAAGATCTTTTAATTGAGGTAACTCAGGTAGAACCTTATATTCCTTATAATGATTAGCTAAAAATCTCACTAAGATTGGATATCCCTGCGTTATCCTGTAAATTTCTTCAATGATTTTATATTCAGATAAATGATATTGTTCTGCTAAAAAATATGATGTTTGTTCATTATTCCAATTATGTAATTTATACTTCTTCCATTCAACCGCAGTTCTAAGTGGCCTAGAGAAAACAATCACTTTAACATCTTTACTACCCAAGATATTTATAAATTCAATAAATCGGCGAAGCTCAATTGAATTATAATTTTCCACATGATCAAGTCCATCAATAACTAGTGTAATTGATCTAGCATTTAATTCGAAAGCAATCTCATCTAAACTTTTCTTAGCCAGTTTACTAAAAAGTTCTTTTGTAATATTACTAATGAAATTATCATATCTTAATCTATCTTGATATTGGGGGTCCTGGTTAGATATCCAAAATCTATAAATTATCTTAGAACTTTTTACTTCTAAATTGTTCACCAAATGACTTTTACCTATTCCTGGTTTCCCTTCAACAAAAATCACTTCATTTTCATCAATTTCAATTTTTTGTACTTCTAATGTAGAATCGATTAATTCAGTAGAATATATTTGGATTGGTGGCAATTCATGAATAGCTATCACTAATGTCCTTTCATCAAACCTTCGCTCAAAAAACGTTTCTATTAAAGACATTCTTGTTCGATCAATTTCATATAATGATTCGAGCTTATCTCTTATTTCCTCTCTAGAAATAGAAACAATGTGAACATTATCTTTAAAATAACTTGGGAACCCCATAACACTCGAATTAGGTTCCAAATCTATACTCTTAATAAAAATTACATTTTCTGCGTTAGAAAATTTATGTGGGCTAGATTTAATTTTCACATTATCTCCATCTACTTTGATATCAGAAATCTTAACGGTATGGAAATCTTTCATTTGACAATAAATACTCGATCCATCTTTTTTTATAAGTACTAAGTCATCAAAATTATGATCAACATCTGCCTCAATTTCTAATCCATTAAATTCCCTTTCAACATCCATAATTGCCAAGAAATAAAATGCTACTAACTTTTGATACGAATATCCGATAATAGAGTTTTTAGCAGCTTTCACTCTCAAAAAAAGTCCTCCTTCGGCCATTTGGCTTAAATTTCAAAACGATAATAGCTTCTATTCCTCCCATAAAACTTTCCCTATGAAGTTAAAATGATTTTCGTATCTTTCTCTATCCACATCGGTCATTCCATTTAAAATTACATATATATTAATTCTTTCAAAAAAGGTTAAAATTAATGTTTGACACTTAAAACCATCAATTGGACTAAATTGATAAGTAAATACTTTTTTATTTTCACCCGACACTACAGTTCTCCATGAGGGTCTTTCATTTTCAATTAATCCTATCGAGTTTTTATTGAATTTCATTTCTTTAGGATAATCTTTATTATTAAATATGTTCGATAAAACTAATACTTTCCCGTTAAAATTCTGTTTATTTTCATCAAAATATAATCCTCTAGCAATTGACTCTAATGAGAATTTTAATTTTTCATTATCTAATTTTACCCATGATACTGGAAATTCTTTTTCTCCAATTTTAATCACTTCATTTTTTTCAATATCAAGTAAGTTATTATTTCTTTTCAAGCTTCTTTGTAACTTTGTCTTGGTTTGAACATATGCTAGACCATTATTCCCTACTTTGGCAGACAAAATTGCCATTAAATATTCGTCTAAATTAGATTTCTTTAAATTATGCAGATCACAGGCAGGAACTGTAATTAAATTCTTTCTAAAATTCCCTTCAAAAATCTCTTTAACATCCTTATCCTCTGGGAATATACACTTCGGTGGAACATGCTCCATTGAAACAGCCTTTTCACCACACCAATAGCAAATTTCATCTACCATTTCTTATTCTCCTTCACAGACCGCCATATTGGACATACATTTAGAAATCTGGCTCAGATCAGAGCCGCACCCTCTGTTAAAACGCTGTTGTTTTAGTAGTTTCGACATGAAAAATAAGAGGTCTGGCAGATGAGCTGATCAACGAGTCAATATAGCAACTATTCGACAAGGTCTTAACTACTGTTTTGGGACCGAGTTGTGAGCCTTAGAAGTGAGAACGATTTCTTGCGTAACTTTTCGTAGAAGTTTCGATTTGTTACGGCCAATTGTACTTGTCATGATGTATGTAGGCGAAACTGCAGACGCTAAGTAGCTAATAACAGGTTGAAAAAATTCAGGTCTTAAACAGCAGCAGTATCTAGGTTCCCAACTTTAAGCTGAAGTTACGCCCTAGATAAAATACTACTCCACTGTCCTTTTGAGACAGGGGTTGGTATTTTCATAGTAAAGATAGGCTTTTTCAAAATTGTCTTTGTATATAAAACGAGGGTAATTTAACATACTAGATGTTTTTTTAATCGTTATGATTGCTTGATAAACAAACTCTGCTGTCTTATTCGCATCCGCACTATAGCCAATAGTTTCAAGATTAAATAGGACTAAAATACAACCAGACATAGAGCCATTGTTTGATGTTTAATCAATGACAATGACAACTAATTATTGCTCTTTCTGCAAAACAATTTTAACGACATAATCGATGATAGGCCCTAGAAATTCAGTTAAACATTTATAATAGTGTTTGCTATTCTCTTTGCCTTCTCTCGAATATTATCTTTTAATCTATCAGATTTCACAATATTTTCTAGAGCTTCTTTTTCCATCTTTAACTCAAATATTTTCCTGGCATTTGAAATTCTTGTTTTTTGAGCATCTAAGGAAATGGCCTTTGGATTATCTTTTAGAAGCTTTTTTGACAATTCTTCCCTATCAACATTTAAATCCCTAAATTCTTCAAAATACTCAACAAAAATTTCTTTTCCTATTGATCTTAATTTCTTTTCTAAAAGTTCTTG
The DNA here is from genome assembly GCF_006861775.1 of Psychrobacillus soli. Taxonomy (GTDB): domain Bacteria; phylum Bacillota; class Bacilli; order Bacillales_A; family Planococcaceae; genus Psychrobacillus; species Psychrobacillus soli. Next base: position 45,797 of record NZ_VDGG01000018.1, read on the forward strand.
ATTCATTACGTAGCTCTACCTCCTGTAAACTTTTCTTATTTGATTAATTAATCTTTACATAGATTACTAATATTTCATTTAATACTTATCGTTGATCTATTTGATAGCTAACTGCTGCCATTATATAAACAGAGTTACCTGTAATTGCAGTAATTTCTTTGCTTATCCCTTTTTCACCAGCCATCCATCTTTCGTAGTAAGGGCAAACTTTTATAAAATTATCTTTGTATATAGTACGAGGGCTTTTTAGTGTACTAGATGGCACCATCTCTGATTCATACACTGTCAAAATCTTGCCATTGGATACCAATTTGAAATTAAGACCAGTTTTTGTTTTTAGTTCTATTGGTTTTTCCAAGCTTTCTACTAATAAACTTTCCCATACGTCAACTGCATTCAATACTATTCCTCCTTGAATGGTGAATATAATTAATCTATTTCAACATTATTACCTAATTTTCCTTCAAAAAAAGAACGCAATTCCTTCATTTAGAATCCGTTCTTAAAATGTTATGATAGCTCAACATGAGACCGCTTCACAATGCGGTAAATGAATATGGTGGTGAAAAATAATCTAGAAGATGTAATAAAGTCATCACATTCATCCTACAATAAAAATTTTAATTACCATGACGCTCACAGTATTAACACCTGAATGTACTGTTGGCAAAGAGATAAAAAGCACATAATAATTATTTTCCTTTATACTTACTCACTACAAATAACTTTTACATTTATGCCACTTGTTTCTTTAATGAAACTTTCTGTTACCCCTAACAAGGTTAAAATATCTTCACCTACTCTTTCTTTAGAAATACTTGGTTGAACAATAAATATCTCAAATTGCATAGGTATTCGTCTCTTTGCTTTATCTTTTAAAACTTCTAAATCTTCTTTAGTTCCTTTTTCTAATCTTGAACAAGTTTTTCCATCTCTATTTTTTTGTATCCTTCTTAACAAATGCTTAAAGAATTCCTCCCCTTTTTTATATTTCCAATGAATTGATTTTTGAGCCTGTCCACACACTTGATATAAATTATCGATACTATTAGATACTTTTCCTCCAGCTGCATATTTCAAATGATATAATTGAATGGTTAACAAGTTATTTTCTTCTTTTATTGTTAAAATATCCGCTATCTCTCCTGAACCATCATCGTCATAAATGACTTGATAATCACCACTTTTAAGATACTCAATCATTTTGTATTGGATAGAATCGGTCCTTTTTGGATCAACCTGTTGAGATTCTTTAGATAACTCTGTCCCCCTCCAATCCCTTGAAATTAACAACTCTTTAGGGTACTGATTGACCGTATGCTTTAACTGAATAAATTCATTGCCTGTAAGTGAGGACCCATCCGCAAACCAAAATGTGGGTAAATATTCATATAAGAATTCATCTAGATTAAATGTTCTAGTACCCTTTTTTACTATGATAGCCTCGGCAGAAATAATCTTAAAAGTATGATCTGGAATAACTAAATCTTCCTCTATTAATTTAGATAGATTAAACTCAATGATTGCTTCGTGTATACCAATCGTTATTTTAAAAGTTATTTTTTCATCTACATCATAATTCTGAATTTGTAGTTCTACCTCGGATAAATTTCTAGAAGTATTTTCACCGTATGTGAAAATACATGTAGTTTCTGATTCAAATAAAATTTCATAATCCCAATCTATTGCTATCGGTACTAATTTCGGCATTTCATAAATCATAGTTGGTACAAGGCATTCACTTAACACTTGATTGGGATCAATATCAGGATTTAATATTTTTTTTCCTATATTATCGCTCCAAACTTTTAGCCCTTTAACATTGCCTTGTAATTTAGTCCAAATTCTCCCTTTATAAGAACATCCTATATTTACTGGTTCTCCGTTTTCAAATCCCGCCCCAACAACATAAGCCTTTTGACTTCTCTGTTTCTCCATTAGTGGTATTGCTTCTCCTAAATCACTTCCAACACTCATTCTATAGCGGATATCTTTACCTAGATGCAATTTTAATCCAACATTTTGCAACTTAATTCGTTTAATATTATATAAAGCCTTGAATACCTCCATTTTATTTATTAAACGTGGATTTTTTATTACTTTATCTGCAATATCTTTATATAAGCTTGAATTATCTGTACTATTTATAAATAGTAATTTATCTGTTGGATTCCACAACAAAATCAACATATTCCACGTTAAATTATAGGTGTTTTTATCCGATAACCAATCTAATTTAGACTTTTTAGCATATACAACTATAGCTATTTTTTCATCGGGATTCTCGTCATAAAATACATATTCATAGTTTTGATTCTTTGTATAAATAGACTTTATTTCTTTCGGGTTCCAGTCTGTATATTGAGTTCTATATACCACCGTGCTTAGTTTTGGTCTAATGTTTTGAAAAGAAAAAATAGATTGATTTAAATTAGCAAATCCTTCTAAGAAGGACTTGTATTCCATTTCATCATCGATATAGGCACTACTATAATCTGCTAAGAGTTCATTCCAATCTGCGTCACTACTATACAAATCTTCCAAAGCACCAGAAACGTTTAAATCGGCTATATTGGCTATAAATGCTGCTTTTCCTAAGTTCGAATCATATTTTGTGCGTGTAAAGCGTCCTGTAAATTGTAGAGTAACCGGTAAACTTTTTTTTATATCGTGGAGAGCAGCTATTTTAAGTTCTGGGAGATCGAATCCTTCCCCCAACATGTCTACGCAAATAATTATCTTATGTTTTTTTAGTAAAATATCATTGTATATTTCTTTTTTATTAGGGATTTTAGAATAAATTAAGACAGGATGTAAATGTTCATATTGTTTGTAAATACTATATACTTCCTTAGCTCTTTTCTTATCGGCACATCTTGCCATCAAAATATGGGGGAAACCTTCTTCTAAATCTGTTTCTAATCTTAGAACAGCTTTTTCAGCAATTAGTTTATCTGCTAATTTCAAATCGTATTCTTTGATTGGTAAAAACTCAATTTCAGTAAAGTATCCATCTTTTTGTGCCTCAATTAAGGGAAAGTTAAAGATTATTTTTCCATCTAAATTTTTCCCATCATTTCTAAATGGTGTGGCTGTATATTGAATAATTTTTTCATCATCAAATTTCTTTCGAAAACTTTCCCATGTACTTGCTTTAATATGATGGGCCTCATCAATGAATATGTGTGTACATTTTTCAGAAAGTAGCAATTGTTGTTCTTCACTCATCATTGAAATTAATGGCATATTAGTTACTATTACATTACAACTACCTATAAAATCATCTAATTCCTCAACCGATTGGAAGCCATTATGTAAGATTCCGACTCTAGGATATCGTATACTTTCATTTACGATTCCAAATTTTTTTAGTAAGCCTAACGTAATAAACTTCTCTCCAACTTGTTGTCTTAGTGCGTCACTTGGGACTGTAACCAATAATTTACTACATCTTAACGAAATCAAAGTTGAAAGCATAGTCTCTGTTTTTCCTGTTCCTGTAGGCATAACCACAGTAGCAATTTCTTTTGAAACTTTTACATGACTATGTATAGCATGTAATGCAGCAATCTGAGGTCTTCTTAACCCTTTTTCATTATCTTCAACGGATTCTTCTTTAAAATTAAAATTATTTTTCCAACTGTTAATTATTTCTTGATTAGTAATCTCATCTTCATCTTGTGGATGCTTAACCCATTTTTTTATAGTTATCTCAGATCGATTAGCTCTTAAAACGTTCAAACTATCTTTATCTACCAAAAGAACATACTTTGCATCTAGGTCGAATTTAGATTTATCTTTAGTAAAGCAATATATTACTGTATCTACTTTAATATTTATATATTGAGTCTCTACTTTATTTATCGCACCTTCAATTACTCTTTCCTCATCTATAAGTTGTTTAACTATGTTTCTACTTCCACTTTTTTTATAATAAATCTTTTCATATACCGGTAAATTAATTGTTACCATTAAATAGTCAACTCCTAAGTATCGGATTTTTCAGTTTTTAAAAGTTAGGAAAAGAAAAGATAAGAATAAAGTTACTGGCAACTAGTCTACCGCCTAGATGTTTAATATAGTAAAAAGCTTATAAATATCTACTTTTTATTTCATTCTCTTCTGTACTCTACTCCAATGTCTTTTAACCTGCCTTCGAATCATACTCCTTACTGGTAATTGATTCATTTTTCGATGAGCTTTATATGCATAAGAGATGAAATTACCATAGTCTTTATATTGATACCCTAAATGTGTGTATAAGTCATAAAGCTCCTTTTTAGGACCTGGACGACCAGTAGCAAATGAAATACGTTTGCTTGTATTCGCCTTCCTATATGCCCTTGAATAATATTTAAATAGGCTCTTTTCACGGATTTTTATTAACTTGCCATTCGTTACAAAGCCCAAATAATCTAATGTTGCTGGCTGCAGTTGCTCATTTAAAATGTCGCCATTTTGATATAGCCGAATTTCTGTTTTTTCTTTTTGAATATCTAGACCATCCTCTTTATATTTCTCCATGATATCTAATAACTCATCTCGTATTGAATGGACTGTATCTGTGGACTGATTTGAAATGGGAATAACTAAAATTAGATCATCACAATATCTTCTATATAGGGATTTCTCATGTTTTTGTTTTGCCCACTGCATCATTTCTTTATCGAAGTCTATTAAATGAACATTTGAGCATACTGCGCTCATTCCAGACCCCTGTGGTATCCCAAAATTTTTTCTATTTACATGCAGATGTTCCTTTTTAAATTCTCTAAACTCAATCGGCTCCATTATTTTAGATAATTTTATTTTTTTTACCTTCTTCTCACCGTGCTTAGTCTTTAAAAAATGATTAATATCAGTCTTATTGACATATGTAAATTTCGTTAAGCTTCTAAATACCTTGTACCAATCATCTGATAAGCTATCCACATTCAATACACGCTTTATATTGTTTTTTAATGTTTTATGTGAAATATTATCAAAGAAGCTCGTGAAATCCATTGAAATAATTACCGCATGTTCTTGCTTAAATAAATGTTCAAATACTTCATGCGCAAAGTTCACACTATTCTTACCTTCTTTATTATTTCTATAAGCTACTGCTATTTCATCGATATTATTGTCTTCAGCAAAAGTGTTATAAGAATTGTTCAATAAATCACCGTAATATTTATAGATATAGCTATCTTTATGTGCTGAGTAGAAAATTTTTCTTACTTTCTTTTTCTTCTCTTTCCTTTTGCTCTTCTTCACATGATCGTATAATTCTGGAATTGTTACGTACTTTTTAAAAATTATTTCAAAGTGAATGGACGGTAAAAAAGCATATGAAGCTACCCACTCACTATCTTGGAGTTTAGACTTCATATGCTCTATTTTAATACGTTCATCGAAATGTAAATAATTCTTTTGTTTATACTTTGACCAGTTGATATTAGAAGAGCTAGGAAGGTTATGTAATCGTCGTGGTCCCTTACTCCGTTTCATAACAGAACAACCTCCTAGCCTAATGTTGTGTCATTTATTCATAAGAATAAATGCTCTGCTGACCACTATATTTCACTTTGTTAAAAGCGAAAATCTTTAAAACACTCAATTATAATTACATTAAGGTGGTAATTACAACTGTGATAAGTTTGACTGACTTGCCAGACCTGCAACTACTGTTACTGTATCTAGAAATCATATGGCAGCTTGGTGAGGTTCTTAACGTTAAGAAACTTGCCAAGCATGAAACCTATCTCTCTCATAACTATTTTTATGAGACTATTAAATTATACAAGCTATACTAATTTTAGTCAATTTAACCTATTTGAAATTATCTAATAATAACAAAAATTAATATCAAATCAATAGAAAAGCACTCTATCTTATCTTTTTAAAATAATACAGCTTTGCGTTTCAGCCCTTATCACAAACTTAATTTAATCTACATTGGTTTACACGATAAACCCCTGTTTCTCGCTAACATAATGATAATGTTAAGTCTTTCTGCTCTGAAGTGTTTTGTGATGTCATATAAATTCCCTACTTTTGCTTTTACAATTTCTACTTTTCATTTATTTTTATTTTCCTATAATCCACATATAACCTGCAAATCATAATGTCATTCTAATAGTTATTCTATGTATAAAAAAACCAATGGCTCCAATACTGGATATCAATAATCCTTTATATTGGTGGTGTTTTGGTATGAAAGTAGAATATGATGACATCAGATACACTCAAGTTGAACAGTTACATCAAGAGGGTAACTCTTGTACTAAAATAGGTGAAATATTAGGCTTGAATCGAAAGAAAGTATCAAAATATTTGCAAGAAGAATTGGGTTATAAGATTAGGGTTATTGCTGGAAATCATAACAAGGAAGAGATCACAAGAAAATATCTTGAAGGAGAAAAACTTTTTATCAGCGGGCTGTCTATAAATAAAATTACAAAACAGTTAAAAATACACAAGAAAAGCTTTTCTAATTGGTTACAAGAGGAAAAGGGACATACTGTTAAACCCAAAAGAGGATTAACTATTCAAGAACAAATTAATCAAAATGAGAAATTGGGATTTGGGGAAAGTCTAATAAACGAGGGTCATTCTTTTAGTTATGCTGTAAAAAAATCAAAAATAAACTACTATAATTTTAAAAAATTCTTAAAAGAAAAAGGTTATGAACTCTCCTTTTCAAATCGAAAATATATTTTATCAGAAAATACTTTCGAAAATATTGATACAGAAGAAAAGGCATACTGGTTAGGTTTTCTTTATGCAGATGCATATGTTTCAAACAATTGCGGATATGTTTTAGAGCTTACTTTAAAAGCTGCGGACTTAGATCATATAATTAAATTTAGAAATTTTATGAAATCGGATCACCCGATAATGCCAAAGGTTGTAGAATTAGATGAAAAAAAACATAAAGCCTATCGATTGGCCATTTATAGTAAGAAACTTGTCATCGATTTAATAAAACAAGGCTGTATACCTTGTAAATCACTAGTGCTAAAATTCCCATCATCATCTATTGTTCCGCCAAATTTAGTTAGACATTTTATACGTGGTTATTGGGATGGGGATGGAACAATTTGCTTTACTAAACTAAAAAAATTAGGATTTAAATACTGTTCATTAAGTGTAATATCTACAACAGAATTTGTTGAAGAAATTAGAAACATTTTAGAATTACCGAAAGTTAAGTTACAAACAGAAGGAAATGCCTATTCTCTAAGATATGCAGGTACAAATTTGCCAATTAAAATATTAAATTTCATTTATGAAGATGCATCAATTTATCTTCCACGAAAGCATGAAATCTACAAAAAATTTTTATCCGCTAGAATTAATTTTGAAACGAAAGTCAATGAACAAAAAGAATTCCGGACTTCCATATTAAATAAGGCTACAGATTTATTTAATAAAGGGAATTCAATTAGAACCATAAGTACTTTATTAAAATTAGACCGTACTATGATATCTAGTTGGTTATACTTAAATGGTATTAATGTACAGCTAAGTAGACCCTTTTCAGAAGAAGAACTAGCTATTCAAAGGGTAAAATTATCACAAGCAGAAGAATTTTATCAAAGATACAATTCTGTTTCAAAAGCCGGTAAATTAGCCGGTATAAATTACCACAGATTTAAGCTATATTTAATTCAGAAGGGTTATTCTTTGGAGTTTTGAGCTTTTGAACATTTATGTTATATGAATTGCACCCCTGATAAAGAGAATTGAACAATTTCATTATTTATATGAAACCACTAATAGATACAAAAAACGGCTCCTAATAGCCTCAGATTTTGCAACAGAATAATGTGTACTTTAATGGCATAAGCTTGCTTCTCAACACTGTAAGTTATTGCGAGAAATAATTGAAGAATATATAACAGCTTCATCTGATAAATAAAAGGGAAAACCTCCAACAAAGAATTAGCAACTTAAAGGTGCAACTTCTCTTACCAATGGGGTTGTTTCCCTTATTATTGTTTTAAAATAAATGCCTGTACACAAATACTTTAACAGCAACGATTTCTCCTTTTTTAGAGAATGGACATTTTTTTCTTAACATGTTTTTGCGCTTACTTTCTAATGTTTTGTTTCTGATATAAAATATATTCTATTCAAATAATTTATTTAAAGAACATTTCAGCGATTCGATCGTTTTCTTTTTTTGAAAGTAGTCTACGAACACTTTCTTCAGGCATTGATATAGGGAAGGTCATATTTTCTATTCTACTTTCAATTCTTCCAGCTGGATATTTTGTACTTAATTGTTCAACTGGTATGTTAGAAGTGATAATTGTTAACCGATTATAATTCATCCGCTCTTCAAGTATTTCTGTTAAAATTTCTTCCGACCATTCTGTTGATTTTTCAACACCCAAATCGTCAATTACTAATACATCTGCTTCTTTAAAAGCTATTAGTAAGTCATAGGATGTAGTCTTAGAATGTTGATTGAACGTGTTTTTAATTTCACTTAACAGATTCACCGATGAAATATAGAGCGGCTGAACATTATATTTTTGTATTAGTGCATTGGTAATACTAATAGCTAAATGTGTTTTTCCAGAACCTTTTATATGACTATAAAAATATAAACCTTTTCCCATTTCTCTCAAATCATAGTATTTTTCAACGAATCGAATGGCTACTTTCTTTGCATACTTTGCCTTATCCACATTAATTTCGTCTTTATAAACAGCGGGGTCAAATTCTTTCACAGTAACATTAGCATAGTCGTCAGGAATTCGTGCGGATTGGATTTTTCGCATTAGTTGTTTTTGTTCTAAGCAAGGACAGATTACTCCAACTGTTGAAAGGTCTTCTTTTACAACAACGATTAATCCGCTGCCATCGCACTCGTGATAAGGGCATTTATCAGAAATCACAGTCATTCTCCCAGTCGGTATTTTGGGTTTTACGGAATCTTTCAAAGTATTCATCTCCGGTATGTTCTTGAGTATGTGTTGAATTTTGTCCATTTAATTTATCCTCCTGTTGTTGTTTAACTATCGTTGCTTGATCGAATATATAATTTGCAATGTATTGAAAAGATCTAATTTGATCACGTTGATGTCGAGGTTGAAACTTTTGATAGCATTCATTAATCCACTTAACAACCTGATGCATCGGCCAATTTCGTTTCACAACATCCATGATAGCTTCCTTATCAGATTGGGTTAGAGTATTTCTTTGGGAATGTTTTAAATATGTGTTGCTAATGGTTTCAAATGATTGATTTGTTTGATTATTAAACCCCTCGTCTTCATCAGATTGTTTTGATAAGGAAGAATTCTCTGTAGTAATCTCTGAATTAGTCTTTGAAGAAATCTCTGATATTGCTTCGTAATCTGTGTGGTTCGAAGCAATCTTTGGTTTATTCGAATCACAAATATTGAGATTCAAATCTTCTTTATTACGGTTCGACACTTTTCGTTTTTCATATCGTTTTGATAGTTCATCCCCCTCAAGTGGATAGCCTAATTCTTCTAGGTCATTCATCACCTTTATTAGGTTCACACGATATTGATACGTTTTATCCCATTTATATTTAGGATTACGTCTTTGCTCCAAATATTTTTTCTCCACCAGTGCTTTTAAATAACTACGAATTGTATTTTCACTTACACCTAACATGACTTCTTCAGCTAAATCCTTTGCTGTTTTATAAATCCAGCCGAATGTCGAAGAGTGTGTTGTGTTAATTCCAGTTGCGGTCTTTCGATTGTTTTCTTCTTCAATATATCGGTCAATATCTTTAGTTCGGTTTTGCCAGTATAATAGCTGACCAAATAGGATAGCTTGATAGGTATTCCCCAATAAAACTACAAGTTCTTCTCGTATTACAACTCTTTTTAATTTTCTCGATTGCATTGTGTTCACCTCTGTTTTTGCTTTTAGCTATAATTTATTATCTATTGTTATAATTAGTGTACTTATTTTGTAAATGAGAATTTGTAAGAAAACCTAAGCGGTGAAGTATTTACAACTTACTACCGCTATAGTTTCAACTTATACATTTGCTTTTGATGCTGATTTTAGCTTTACGATGATAGGTTGATATTTCTCTACAAATTCAAGAAGAGCAAGAGAATGCAGTAAAGTAATCGGTAATTTTGTTTCGTAAGCAATCTGTTTAAACTTCTCATCAATCTTTTTATCAGTCTTATAAGCACGCGTTACGGATTCACTTTTTGGCATTTGCATAAGAGCAGTAAAAAGATCGACATCTTGTTTATCCACATCGCTTACCTTATTTCTCTTCTTTTTGACATCAGGTCTACTTACTCTTCCTTTTTTCGTAATATCAATGTCTGTAATCTTTTTATCTACATCCCCTACATATCTCCATTTTTCGTTTTCATCTTGCTCATAATCAAAATCAGCAAGTCTATTTTTTAAAGTCTTTTCTGATAATCCACACTGTACGCTTAACTCTGCGATACTTATATTCTCTGTATTTAATTTTTTAACTACTTCATCCGGTGTCATGCTGAATTCTCCTTAAAATTATTATTGGTTTATCGAATTGCTGAAACATTATAACTTCGGTTTTACATCGTTTTAATAGGTAAACTAAAAAATATTTTGTTGTTTTTAGTTTCACTTGGATAAACCGATGTAGCGTTTTGGGGTACACTGATCCAGTAGTACTTCTTGAATATTATTTTTCATCTAGTCAAGTAATTCCGTTCGGTGTTCTCCTTCAATTTATTTTGGTTAACCGAAATGCTGAAACATTATAACGTCGGTTTTAGATTGTTTGAATAGGTAAACTAAAATTTTCTTACTAATTTTCTATTTTTACTTTGATAAATTATGCTAGATTTTTGTATACCTTATAAAAATACAACCTATTAATCAAAATTCTTTCGCTATCCTCAGTGTTGAACAGTAGTTATCTTCGTATCCCTTTTATGTCTTCGTATCCCAATTCTTTCAAAACACTTTTTTCACTCTATCAATACATACAAAAGTCAATTTTCTTCTGGTCTAGAAACCTCATAATAATTAGGTACAATATTTTTTAGAACACCTAAGTAATGAACTTAATACGTTACAAATTGGTCCATATAACCTCATTACTTCGAAAAGTGAATTACTTGCAGGCACAGCAACGGTTAACGTTACTTTTTATAAGCCGACTATAAAAGCTAAATAAGAGTCTGAAAAGGTGTACTTTTTGAATCAGCATTATTACCATCAAAAATCAAAGGAGAAATCAAGGTGACAGATAAAATCGTATTAAGAAAAGGAAATCGACAACGGTTAGATCTTTATTCAACTGACCTTCATATTCTAGTCTTTTTAGAGCAACAGAGAATGCTAACCGTTCAACAGCTCTATCAAGTGTCTAAAATACTGTTTAAACAGGAAATGCAAGAATATAGTTTTAAGAACCGTTTACGAAAATGGGAAGAGTATAAATTAATTAGAAGTGATTTTTATAGCAATGGGTTTAACGGGCAACGTTTTAAATATGTGTCCGTTGGTAGCAAAGCAATTGATATACTCATAGAGCAACAGTTATTAGCTCCCTCATACAACAAACAGAAGATTTATAAGTTCAATCAAAAGAAAAATGTGATTCATTTTTTAGCAACACAACAGGCTGCACTGAATATATTATTTATGTTAAACAGTAAGAGATTGAAGACCCTCGATGGAAAAGCTAAATATGATATGATTTATAATGTAAATCTATTTTCTCATTCTCCCTCGATTTTTCCGTATGAAGAGTGGATACCACATTCGCAAAATCTTCACCAACAAAATAAAGCTGCTTATCATGCAAACTTTGCCAAGTATAAGAGACACAATCACTCTAATCAACCTTCAGGGAAAACGATGACGATTGTAAAGCCTGATTGGATTATTCGCCTAAAACCTAATGAAGAAAAAGATCTCTTTATTAATATCGAATTAGACACTGGTACAGAGCCAATTGCCACATTAGTCGAAAAAGTATTTAAATATGCCATATTAGCGGAAAATAATCCTTCTGAGCAGCATTTTATGTGCATTATCATAGCAGACGATTCCTTCTCTAGTAGATCTCGATTTGGGGATGGCATCAAAAGAGCAAAAAACATCTCTGAACGCTTTATTGCAGATGATTTCGTGAAGAAACGAATCAAAGAGACAAGACTCATCCCACTCATCCTACCATTGAAATACGCAGTTCGTAATCTTGTCCAACTATTAAGTAAATATTCATAGATCTAAAGTTTCGTTAAGTAAAATTATTCTTACCATAGTAGTCATTCCATGCAGAATGACTTACTTACATATGAACAAGGTAAACAAAACTAGTTACAAGAATTAGCTACCATTTACAATCAATTAAACTATCAACACCTCATCACATATTTAATAAAGGGATTTTTTCTATTGCAATGAATTTTAGAAACTAAAAAAATGATCCTTGCTCTTAAAGCAAAGATCATCATTCAAAACCTACTCCAACATTAATTAATGCTGATCGACAAACTGAATCAAGTAGTCATTCATCGATAATTTGGGGTACTCCCTTAATAATCAATATATAATTCTCTAATTTCTTTACACCTAGCTTATCAAGAAATCCTCTTTGAAGAAAATAACGAGGTCCACATAACCATGTGAACCTTCCTTCTTGTTTTTGTATTAATAGACAAAATCAACTGTAGTCCTACCAAAATCAAAGAGACTGCTTGTTCCTTTACCCCCTTCGAATTTTAAAAGAATTGCTTAACTCTCTAATATTACTTAATTACTGTTCTTCGCTTTTAGATTCCTTCTAAGCTTCTTCTTCAAAAAACATCTGTACTTCGTTAATCTATCTTCTTCCTTCTTTTAAAATCTTCAAGTTCGAATGGTTCTTTATTTTCTTTAACCCTAATGAATTCATCAAGTAGTTCATCCTGTTTAGCTTGGATTTTCCTTAACTCAGCCATCCGTTCCTCCCGCTCAATTTCTCTAACATATTCTTGGGCGCATTCTTTTAGAGTTTCAGCAAGATTATTTCTTAAATAATGTTCAAATTTGTTCAATATTTTTAAATCCAAATATCTTGGCCCTATATTGAGTGTATCTAAAGAATGATTTAATTCTTTTTTCTTCTTAGTTAATTCATTTATCCGCTCTTTATTATCTTCTAACTTTTGTTCCGTTAATTTTTTACTTGTTTTACGTAGGAAAATTAACGTTGTTGCTATCATAATCACACTTATAAACCATATACTCCCACTTTCCGGTCTATATACCGAAAATACTAGTATCGATAAGAAGGCTACAAATAAAAAATTCTTAACTGATACTGGAACTGGCTTTCTATATTCCGTTAATTTATTTTCAGCGCTTTTTATTTCTAACAGTATCTGTTGTGCTTGCTTTATTTCATCCAAAACTAACTGTTTATTACTCATCAATTGAGCCTCCCAAACTTTCAAGTCATTTATTTAAATTTAGTTTGGTCATTACAAAAAATTCTAAACCAGATATATAATTAGCGGCTTTATTACTATTTATTCCAATAACCCCATTACGATTATGAATTTAAGATATAGGTAAGAATGTTGTTAAATACATAATAAAGTGGGGTTGATCTAAACATGGGTCAGAAAGCAAAGAAGCAACATAGAACTAATCAATTTAATACCTCATCAATTCTATTCATTATAATTTTATTTATTATTGGTTTAGAAACTGCTGGGAGTATTAAGCCATTACAAGATGATGCTACAACAACAACTGGATTATTAATTTTCCTATTTGCTATTAACATTGGATTATTTAGAAGTATGGAATTACATAAAGCTTTTCAACATACACATCGTATTCAATACTGGAAATTTAAACAAAAAAGTATCTTTTGCCTATATCTTTTTTTTACCGTTCTAACGATTGCTGAAATAGTTCCTTATGGATGGGTCTTAACTATTTCATTTGTATTAGGTCTAATCTATATCGGAATTCGTTCAGTAAGCACTAAAAAATGCAATATTGGCCTACCTTCTTTACCAATAAAAAACCATTCAAAACAGCTTCAAATAGATATTGAAGAAATTGATAAAATGGATGGCAAACAATTTGAAGTATACTTAGCTGAACTCTATGACGGAATGGGATATTACACCGAAGTAACCCCTCATACCGATTATGGAGTCGATGTAATCGTTATAAAAGATAAAGTTAAGGCGGGCATACAAGCTAAATGTTACGGAGAAGGACGGACAGTTGGAGTTGACGCTGTAAATGAAGTCTGTGGAGGTGCTGGTTACTGGAACGTGCATAAGAAATTAATAATTACTAATCGTTATTTCACTGAAAAAGCTTTAATATCAGCTCAACATAATGAGATAGAAATGATAGATCGTAATGGCTTAATGCTTTTAATTAGGGAGTACCAAGAATTAAGAATACAAAAGGGAAGTTCCACTTTCTTAACATTTTTAACTAAGTTCAAACATAACTAAAATACACATCAAAGATGAAGACAGCAATGCTACTGAATAAGTTTTGATTTTCGGTAGAAGAAGAAAATAGCAGTATTCATAATTAATCAAAAATAAAAGGTGCTACCCTAAAATAGCACCTTTTATTTCGCTTGTTCTCAGGCCCTTTTCATTATATTATTATTTTATTTTCCTAAATATATAAAAAGACACTCGCATTTCTGCAAATTGTCAAGTCATGCTCACAGATTTAATCTAAGCCTATGCTAATCGCTCATAACTAGAGTTGGATTTTGTAATTCTTTCATATACAAGTTTCATTAATAAATCTAGCACATTTCTGTAAAAGGTTGTATAACTACTAAACATTGCTCGATTTAAACTTTTTAATTATTGAAAGTGGGATATCTTTAATTCTGAAGATATCTAACTAGTAATACACTTATACGATCATTATTCATCCCTAAAATAACCCTAATCAGCAGGTTGGTAACTACTAAAAGATACCATGACGAACATTGACAACACTGTCTTTCATTGACTTTTTTCTTTTATTCTTCCACCAAGTATCTACTATTAGTTACTATTAATCGTTACCATATTTTATTATCACAAGTTATATAAAAAAATGACTCCTGATAAAAACATCAATCAGGAGTCCATTCATTATTATGCTAGTTTGTGAATAATAGCCATTCCACCGGACGGGAATACTACCCGATTATTTTCGTCTAAGGTCAGAACCTCATCCTCTTGAAAAATGAAAAATGCCTCTCCTTTTTTCATTGCTTCCTTATTTGCTTTATGCCGAACTTCAAAGATTGCATTTGCTTCATCCAGTGACATCGCATCAATCAATGTAAATTGTTCATCTTTCTCCCTCGTTCTACTCACGACAACATACTGCTCCATTAGATTCATTTGGTTTTCCTCCATATATTTTTTTATATAAAAAACATCGATAAGAATGCCACGACTAATTTCGTCACACATCCCACCGATGATTTTTAACCAATTCCATAGACCCAATAGGTCTTGCTATTCTTTTTTTGTTTAAGCAAAAGTTTATAAAATGATTTTATAACATTATTCTATCTTACACTTCCCCCCTTTTTAACCCTTGTCATTGCATTTGCTCTTGAAAACAAAAATCCACTCCGAATAAGTTTTTTCATGTCATTAAACAACTCATTCATGACTACAAACTGACTTTTCATGGGCTTTAGGTATAGATTTTACATCAATCTACTTATAATGGTACTAAGAAATATAATAAAAGTGATGTGACAAGATGAAAGTGAAAGGAACTATAAAAAATGCTGGAAATAAGCCGAACTTTTGGGGCAAATATGAGATAACCATCCCTCAAAACTTTAAGGAAACGATCTATAATCAGTACTATAGTCTTGATACCTTGTATGTTTATTGCGACTGCTCCATGCAATTAGAAAACAATATAATGTCGATTGCCTGTTCTTATATACAAAATGGATCCATAATCCTCAAAAGTAACTTAATTTATCCACCAAATGATTGTAAGGGAAAAAATACATATGGAGAATTACAGGCAGTCATTTCAAGTCTTTCTAACTTTGATAAATATATAAATTCATTCACTAAAGAGATAGTCATTTATTCAGACGTTGATGATATAATCAAAATTTTAAATCTTGAAGTTAATTTTAAAAAGGTAAATTCTTTAATGAATTTGCAAATCAATTTAATTCGGTTATTTATTCATAAGCAGATAGAATATCCCAATCTCATTTTATCTATCGAATACCTATTCAATGACTTAAAGACTTATAACCCTTTTGCTAAAAGCGCTCAAAATGCAGCAAGAAAAATAATACAACTACAGGTATAGTCTCTCATACGTATAGAAGACATTAGAATCTTTTACTAACTAAAATCATTATTGCTAGTAGCTACTATACTATACTAAAGGACAATTTGTTTTCTAGCATTCAATCATAAAGCGAGGGATATAATGGGTACTTTCTACGCACTTGGCGTCGTGAAAAAATTCACAGCGAAATCGAACCAAACACTTAATGAAGCTAATTGGATGGAACACTTGAATGAAAGGCTTGATATGGAGCAATACACAATAAATTTCAGGGATAATGCAATAGAAGGAAAATTGAAGAAAGAAGTATTTGAAAAAAACATAAAAGACTTCTATAACAAGCTTGTT
This sequence comes from Psychrobacillus soli, assembly GCF_006861775.1. Classification (GTDB taxonomy): domain Bacteria; phylum Bacillota; class Bacilli; order Bacillales_A; family Planococcaceae; genus Psychrobacillus; species Psychrobacillus soli. The sequence goes on from NZ_VDGG01000018.1 coordinate 62,429, forward strand.
ACTATAACCAATAACGAGCTGATTTCTATTTACTTTGAAGATTCCGGAACAGATGTAGAGAAATATCAACATTGGGTTACGGGAATGACAGTTAAGGAGCATAGTCCTCAAATTACTTTATCCGCTGAATTTGCGATACTATTTATTGAAGGAAAGGTTTCAGTTGAGGAATTTAGCATCGAACCGAAGTTAATGAATTGGCTGTTTAGGCATGTTGACCTCTCGAACCCGCTTAGTGGATGTATTATGACGGACATAGTGGGATAGTATTCTTATTCTGAATTAGGTGACGGACACAAACAAGATTGAGTGAAAATAAGACAATATTAATTAAATAAATTTCCAAAGAAGTTAAACAACGAATTACAAGGAGAAAAACATGAGAAAACTAAACGATAGCAAAGAGTACTGCCCTTACTGCGGTGCTGATTTACAAGGGGATCCTATTCCCATAGAAATGCAACACCATTATGGCAATGCAACCCACTTTTCCAGAAAAATTGGGATTTCCAGTATGGAGCAAGATCGTGTAATCAGATGGCAATGTCCTGACTGTGGAAAAGAATGGGAGCGGGAGTAGTATGACTTTAATGTTTTCGGACTTTTCACATCTTCCACGAGCCACTTTTTAAACGTTCTTAGATAATTCATGTTTCACCTCCAAAAATGCAGAAAGAGCCATTCATATATTTCCTATATGAATGGCTCTTTTTGTTTATGAATATCTTCACCCGTTAGTTGAATAATATTCTTAAACGATATATTCAAACACATTACATGAAATACCTTCCAATTGAAGAAGGTGTAAAACAACATTGTTCACATACCTTCTTATATATTCTATACCGACAAAATCTCACTTACTTAGTGTACGGTTCACAGTAACTAATCAAAGAAGTTTAACTTTGAAATATCTATATTAAGAAAAATAATAAGCGTGTTCTATTGAAAAAGAGAGTCCTTATGACCATAATAATAAGTATTAAATCAGAAGTATATTTGGTCTTGCTTTTAAGTGTCAGCTCAAAAAGTAGAAACCGGATGACGTCCAAAGGTTGACTAAAGAAATTATAGTTGACATTAAGAAAGAATGTATAGATCAAAAGTGGTGGATTTTTTTACAATATAATAAGAGAGAAGTTGCCTGTAATTTGTGAAAAAACTCAAAAGAGGTGTTGTAATGTTTCAAGTATTAATTGGTTCTGTTGCTCGAAATGATTTTTCGAGAAATAGTGATATTGATATTTGCAGAATAGGCAATAGACAAACGATTGAAAGAAAGGATTCATGGCCAATTGGACCTATTAATTATATAGATTATGAATTAGAAGTGTTTGAGCACTTATTCGAAATCGGTAGTTTATTTATTTTGCATATCCTATTCGAAGGGGTGTTAATTAAAGGCGACAAGGAAAAATGGGAAAACTATAAATCTAATTTTTGTGTTAAAGATAATTTTAATGAAGAACTAGAAGATATTAATGAAATGACTGATGTATTCAATAACCTGGAGATGTTTGGTAACAAGTATTTAACATTATACTCCAATTTGTTTACTTTAATAAAAAATTATTCCATCTTTACATTAGCAAATGAAGGTATATATATTTTTAATAAAGAGAAGGCAGTAAAGAGGGTATTCGGAGATTTTTATTATAATTTACTTTTTGATTCAAATAATTATTTTGAACGTGGAATTGTTAATGAAATATGGGATTACGAATGTAAAAAAACAGCTCAAAATATAATAAATTATTATATAACAAAAATTAAGGAGAAGAACTAAATGTTAAGTACAGATATGTTATTAGAACTATATAAAATTTACATTGAAATTATCACTGGGAAAAAGTATAAAAGAAAAAAATTAAAAGTTGTTGTTGATTCAATAGTGGAACAACTGTGTGGATATTATCTTAATAGACGACCAAATTCAGCTTGGAATATAAGAGAATCTGTACTAATTAAAATTCATCAAACTACAACTGATGAAGATAAAGATATATTAAGTACTTTTAATTCTTTGTTACGAGAGTATGATGAAGCTTTTTCAAAATCATACTCTGACCACAGTGAAAATCTTCAAGAATTTATAAATATAGAATTAAGAGACCTAACGATATCTTTGATAAAACATAGTTTACATAGAACAGATGAACATGCGAATTCATTAAGAGTGATATTATTATGAATGAAGACAAAATAAATGTTCTAATAAAAGCTTGGGAAACCTATCAAAATTTAGCAAAAGGTTTTGGTGAAAATGCTTGGAAAATTCGAGCTATTGGAATTGGCTTTTGGTCTGCAATAATGGGATATGGTTATAAAAATGATGATAGTAAGGTTTATTTATTTTCTTTAATCATTGTTGTTCTTTTTCTATTTTTGGAAACCGGTATGAAACAATTACAATATAAATACATAAATAAATCAATAAACATTGAAAAATCTATAAATGATTTTTTACTCGGTGATAACGTGAAATTCCCTACAAATGGAATTTCAACAAATATTGCTACACCATCCATAATAGATTTTTTAAACATGTTTAGATTAAAGCGATGGATGTTTTGGTTACCATATCTTGTCTTATTAATTGTAACTTTTTTATTTATTAACCAAAATTTATAAATGCTAGAATTCAAGTAATATTTAATGAATATATGATGCGGATATAAATTAAAACAACAGCCACTTTACGTTTGTGTTCACCCAAAAAGGCCATCGAAATGATGGTCTTTTTTAACTAAAGCACTCCGTTAGTTGAATATTATCTTCTTATTACCAATAGTGTTTTCTCGAATATTGAGATGTTATTGATGTCAATGTTATTAAGGTTGATAGTTTGGTCAAAATCATAATTTCTTTCTTCTTCCTCTTGTCCAAACCAACAAGTATATAACTCGCAATAATCTCCTTCTTCAAGGTATCCATTTAAAAGATCACATAATGCAAGGAAACTCTCTTTTGCTTCTTTGTAACTTTGTTTTAAGTAAGGGTCTTTATTGTCAGCATCAAATGACATACCTACATATCGATCAGTATAAACCTCATATATCCTCTTAGTTGTGAAGTGTTTCTTGACTAATTCGTCATCCGAAAAGATATCAATTATAACTTTTTCATTACTACTTTCATCACTGTAAGGTAAAGTAAAATTACAACCAAGATAATTAACTATACTCATTAGCTTACATACCCCTTTATTTTTTTAACTTATTTCAGTATTTTTTTGTTCAATTAACCTGCTGCGTTAGATCAATAAGAAAAAATGCTTTACCCCTTCTTGAAGTAAAGCACCCGTTAGTTGAACAAGAACCATTATTTATATGACACATCATTATCCTACTATTAAGACAAAAGTAATGCTGGCTTTTCCATTTATCTAAAAATTATTTCCTTTACATCATTTTTTTGAGGTATGGAATCTTTCGCCATACAAAATGACTTAGCAAAAAACTTAGAATGATTCCTAAAAATGCCGTTATAAGAAATTTAGCCATGACCGGTATTGGTAGGTCATTCAATGTATATTGAAGGAAGACAACTACTGGCACATGGATGAAATAAACAACAAATACATTGTTTGATAACATCTTTGACCAACGATTAGTGCCGTTAATTTTTTCTCTAAATAAAATTAAAAGACCGATTACAAGCGAAATACACAATAACGTCTCAATTAATGATCGAGCCAACGAACCGAAGTTTGGCCCCCCTTTTAAAAGAAAAGGATCTACCGTATTTCCTCCAGAATACAAAATGGTTACTATTAATATTCCAATAATAAGCCAGATGTATCCTACTCTTGCACTCAAAGTTAAAAACCATTTGCGATGAAAGGCCATAATGCCTAAACAAAAAAAACTCACATACTGTGGTACATGTGCAAATTCTGTTTGAATAAATCCTAAAAAAGCTGTCCAATGATCAATAGGAAACCATATCCTTGTAATAAAAGTCACTAAACTAACGACCAACCACAGGGAGAGAATCTGATAAACCTTAATGTTTCCATCAAATTTTTTTGTGGTTTTCTTAGATGTAAAGAAGGTCCAGACTGAAAACACAACCGCATACACAAGTAAATGCTCTAAAAACCATAAATGGCCAAATTGCATATCAGGCCATGATGGCCCGGACCAGTTCGAGGGTTCATTACCAAGTCCAAAAAATATATTAACATAGTAAGAAAAAAATGAGATGGGTTCATAATCTCTGAAATTAATGTAATATAAATACATCAGAATAGGAATTATCACGAGAAATCCAAGTAGTAATGGAATACCAATTCTAATAAGCCGTTCTTTTAAAAACCGTTTCGGCCCTTTTCTCGAGATTGATTGAGGGAGAAAATAGGCTGATAAAAAGAAAAACATACTCATAAAAAATGCTGCATTTACAGAGAAAAATCTGCCCAACCAGTTGATAGATTCATCATCCAAAAAAAACCACCAACCACCTGGTCCATAGGCTTGTCCAGCATGGTGAGCTACTACAAGCATAATTAAAGCTATTTTTAGATTATCGATGAAATATAAACGATCGCTCTCTTTATTCACCTATAAACCCCTTTCCCATTAAAAGTTACACTGAGATAATAGCAATGTATTTTTCACCACTACAGGAAAATAATTTTATTTTTTAATCATAGCTATTTCGCATTATCATACTTATATGATATAGATAATAAGTTAATTACTTTTTCCACTAAACCTGCCCTGGAACAAGCAAAAAGAGCCTTTTAAGCAATTCCGATTTTCAAGTATAGTACCCGTTAGTTTAATAAGGAATCACTCATAAGTCTTTTCTCTTTTGATATGTTTAATAAAATTGTTGCCCGAAACAATAATATCCAATATTCCCTCTGGATAAAATTGTCTTTCGCTTAATTGAGAAATTGTACGCCAAACAAGCTTGATTTTTGGAGTTTCTTTATGCAAAAGATAATTCATTGCATTATTATTACTTGAACACCAATGGATTAAGGTGCAATCATGCCTTCTCTTCCCATCATACTGAATAATACTTTCACTAATACAAGCAAGTTGGCCAATGTTCAAAGCTAAATCAAATTCTTCAATTAGCTCCCTTTTAATAGCTTCACCTGCTGTTTCGCCGAATTCTATACTTCCACCCGGAAGACGGTAAAAACTTTCATCAAAATCACATTGCACAAGAATTTCTGTCTTATCTTCATTAACGATAATCCCTTCAGCCCTTAACAAAGGCACATTCACATAACCAGCTCCTTGATTGTTGTATATTAACCTTCTACCTTTCTATTCAAAAACCCTTCTTCAACTAAACTGCCCTTTTAGTTCAATAAGAAAAAGAGTTGCAAGATGTTAAATATATATAGGGACAATTAGTACCCGAAAGATAAAGCCTATATCGTAGACTACCAAGTAATCATTGATACAGGCTTTTTTCAAAACTTCTATTCAACTAACGCCCCCTTTAGTTCAATAAGAAGTGTTACTTAACAACTATTCGCTAGTATGGAGAATCTAATGGTTATTACTCACAATCTGTTGATATAATTAAGGTAAACAATTAGATTAAAAAAAGAAATGAACCGACAACCGCCAAAATTAAGCTGGTGGTTCATTTCCTATTTTCCATTAATATTTCTCTGTTTATAAGTATAATTATTTTGGTAATCTAACCATTAGATATTCGTTGTTAGTTCCTAATTTCCCATGATTAACAAAATTAAATTGTTCATAATACTTAACTAAATCATCGGTTTCTGTATATAGAACTAATGGTAAATTAATCTCTCTCGAGAGAGTAATTGCTTCTTTAATTAACTTTTTACCTTCTCCTTTTTTATTAGAGTGTAAGCTTACAATTTCAATGGCATTTTTATATAAATCTTTAAATATAATCATGGTTTCATTTGTAATTGTATAACAATATCTAATAGCAATCATGCTATTTAGGTTATTGTCAAAAAGTGATATCGCATCTGAACCATAAGGCATAAGATAAAATTTCATTTTAGACATCTTTAACATCCAATTAATATATAATACTTGCTTAATTGCCTTATCTTTCTTTAATTTAGGTAAGTCCTTGTTTAATAAATCCCTAACAAGTTCTGTAGTCTTAATGAGTGTCTGATAACAATCGGAACTACTAATAAATTTGATAACTGCATCATGTTCCCTACCTGCTTTTATCACGCTGTTCCCCTCTTTTCTTTGGATTTAAATAAGCTCTATTATGCCTATGCGAATAAAAACGTTAGTATGTTTCATTTTTTTCTTCGTAGTTATTTTAGGAGTTGTTTTTCATTATTAAGGGAAATTTTTCACTAACAACATTTAATATATGTTCTAACCAGCACCGTTAGTTTCAATAAGAAAAAGCTACCCTTACATGCAGCCACTTGTTTCACTAAAGCACCGGTTAGTTTAAGTACATTTTTTCACAATCTTATAAAGCGACTGTACATTTAAGGCTGTTTGTATCCTTTAAGAACTTCTCCGTTAGTATTTCTCAATTTTTAATGTTCTATTTTCTTCGCTAATTGTTACGTTTTCTGTTTCAGAAACTTTCTTTATAGCATCTTCAACTATTTGTTGAATCATAGTATCATCAACTTTTGCACCCTTCGGAAAACCTACTGATACAACAATATTTCCTTGAACAGTACCACCACCTAACATTATTGCTATTGACTCACTTTCAGAATATTTGCCATTAAATCCCTCGATAAGAATAGTATCTTCAGAATCGAATTGTACTTCTGGAAATACTCTAATTGATTACATCCAAACAGTAAGTGCGCAAAGTCCAAAACATTTTTTCACATTGGGTTTTGTATAACTTCTATATTGACTTAAAATTTCAACTGTATTGGACTGCTGGAACCCTATATTAACTCCTAACAAATTGCTTCAAGATAGCTACTCGCCTCCACATTTTCAATCCTTCTAATCGTGCGAACATCACTTTTAACCTTTTCAGCTAGTTTTTCTTGCGACACTCCAAATTCCTCATGTCGCCATTTCAAAATTTGACATACAAACTGTCCAAAACAACACCTCCTATATTAAATGTAAAATACTCGGGTTGTTTTGAAAGGGGCATATGAGGACATTCATCTACAAACGAGTAGACCCATGTTAAAGCAGTAATACTAAAGCTATTAATGTTTACTTCAAGTTTTTATAATTTTAAAGTTAAACTATTAAAATTGATTTCTTTCAGGGTTTCTAATTCCAAATATTAATTCCTTAACAAATTTTTTTAAGATATTAAAAAATATATTGGTTTTGCTATTCGAACCGTGAAAATTTTCGATTAGAATATTTAAGCCTTGAGGAACAATGATGCATCAAAACTTACTACGGAGGATCAAAATGCAAGAAGAACTTAAAGAAATATTGAATGGCTTGTTAAACAATCTTTTAAAAGAAATTGAAAATAATTCAACTACAAAACAATGGCTGTCACTTAAAGAAGCATGTGACTATGCAGGAGTTTCTTATAATACGCTTATGAAATTTCGATTACACAACGGTCTGAAAATTGCAGAAATCAATGGGGTTAAACGTGTTTCAAAAACAGAAATTGATAATTTTTTTAATGAAAATAGTTTTTAATTAAGGAGAAAATAATGACTAAAATAACAGAATACATGAAAAAAGGGAAAAAACATTTTATGTTTAAAGTTTATCTAGGGAAAAATCCTATTACCGGAGAAGAAATAGGGACTACTAGACGAGGATTTAAAAGTGAAAAAGAAGCCAATTTAGCTTTAATGAAATTAAAGTTAGCGGCATCTAATGGGGAATATCTTCAGCCGGCCCATAAAAAGTTTAAGGATGTTTATAATCTATGGCTTGATGAAGAATATAAAAACAGTGTAGAAGAGAGTACGTTAAAAAAGACGAAAACTATTTTTGATATTCATATTTTACCTAAAATCGGTGATAAAGATATCGATAAAATTAGTCGGGCTATGTGTAAGACTTATATTAAAGAGTGGTCAGATACTGTAAAACATGCCCGCATTATTCGATCGTACGCTTCGAGAGTAATAGAATATGCAATCTCAAACCATTATGTAAAAGTTAATCCTTTCATCGGATTAAAAGTACCACGTCAGATAGAAAAATATTATTTAGAAGAAGATATAGACTTAGATGATTCAACCGAGGATTTTGATTTTTATACTCATGATGAACTTATAAACTTTATAAACGCAATAGAAACAGAAACAGATATATTAATAAAAACCTTTTATCGTTTATTAGTGTATTCAGGAATGCGGAAGGGAGAGGCTTTGGCACTCACATGGAAAGATATCAATTTTGAAACTAACGAAATTAAGATTACAAAAGCTCTTACGCAAGGTGAAGAAAGACCACTTTATATTAAAAGACCTAAAAATGGTTTTAGTAGAGGTATAGTTATGGATGAAGATACCATGAATACTTTGAAAGCTTGGAAAAAAGTCCAATTTGAGCATTATAAAATACTTGGTTACGATACATCAAGTCAGAAACAACTTATATTTAGCAATCGTGACAATCGTTTTATTCAACCATCCAAAACATTTAAATGGATGCAAAAAATTTGCAAAAAGAATAATTTGCGTTATTTAAATACACATGGTCTTCGACATACACACTGTTCGTTATTATTTGAGGCAGGCGTAAGTATTAAAGAAGTGCAAATCCGTTTAGGTCATAAAGATATTAGAACTACTTTAAATATATACACTCACCTAAGTCAAAACAGTAAAATGAATACGATACAAGCATTTAAAGATTTCTTAGAAAACAAAAACATATAAAGTTTGATCCTCAAATAAAAAATACAAATAAACACCATCACTGAATATGCAGGTCTAAAACCTATAAATCAGCGTATGGTGTTTTTTATGGTTATCTACAGATATATTACCCAATATGTTATTTGTACTTAATCTAGTTTCAAGATAGAATAAAATAGTAGTATATCAACTACACCCTCCAAATCTTGTCTCCGTGAGCATTAGGAGGAATAGAATGAGTAAACAAAAAACTATTAAAAGTTATAAATTAAAGAACAATGAAACCCGCTATATGTTTCATCTTTATGTTGGTGTTGATCCTTTGACCGGTAAAGAGCAAAACACAACTCGTCGTGGCTTTAAAACAAGCAAAGAAGCTAAAGATGCACTAGCCGCTTTAAAAGTGCAAATCAACAACGGTACGTATAAAAAGAATGCTGTTGAAACGTATAAAGACTGTTACGATATGTGGATCAATCATTATGAGAACACTGTACAGGACAGTACCTTTTTGAAGACGAAACGCCTCTTTATCAATCATATTTTACCTTTAATGGGCCATTATATAATAGATAGAATTGATGTAGCGACATGCCAAAAGCATGTAGATCAATGGGCAAAGAAGTTAAAGCGTTTCAATATGGTGAAGGCATATGCTTCGAAAATATTAAAGTTTGCAATGCAACGCGGCTATATTCAAACAAACCCTTTTGATCTAGTGGAGATTCCAATTGTAAAAAAGCAAGTGTCCTTTGAGGAAGATGAAGCTGAAAACTTCTATACACGTGAGCAACTGGTTGAACTGCTTAATTGCTTTAAGCAAGAGGGAGATCTAAGAAAGTACGCCTTTTTCCATCTACTCTCCTTCTCTGGTATGCGTAAAAGTGAAGGGTTCGCTTTAATGTGGAAGGATATTAACTTTTTAGATAATGAAATACGTATTAATAAAGCCGTTGCGCGTGGCGAGCAAGGTCTTTATCTCGGACCAACGAAGAATGGACTTTCACGTACTATTAAAATGGATACCAAAACGATGCAGCTATTAAAGGATTGGAAGAAAGAACAAGCTAAAAAGTATCTCCAGCTTGGCTTTAATACCATGAAACAAAATCAGCTTGTATTCCCAAATACACATAACGACTTACATGAGCCTAATAAAACGTATCGTTGGTTAAAACATGTATTAGATAAATACAAACTTGAGCCAATTACAACACATGGTTTTCGTCATACACATTGTTCCCTTTTATTTGATGCTGGAGCAACCATTAAAGAAGTACAAGTGCGTTTAGGTCATACAGATGTAAAAACAACTTTAGACGTATATACTCACGTCACTAAAAAAGCAAAAGCTGAAACGATTGATAAGTTCGAAAAATATCTATCAAAATGATTGTTTTCTTGAAGAAGTTTTTTGACGTGGAATTGACGAGGTTTTTTTGAAATTCAGTGAAACTCATTGAAATAGAAAAACGCCAAAACCCTTATATATCAAGGATTTTGACATTCATTGAATTCGTATGATTTCTTACAATGGAGACGGCGGGATTTGAACCCGCGTCCAGAAACTCTAACACTTAAGCTTCTACGCGTGTATCTTGCCTATTTAGGTTTCGCGTAGCACTATGCCGAAGTCTAGTGTGGCAAGAGATTAGAGTCATTTCCATACTTCTATTTATAACGATTTTCTCCACTCGGGAGTATTACATATTTACGAACTTGGTTCGGAGACCTATGGACTTTAAGATATCAAAATAAATTTATAAAGTAAACCCATTTGTTTCTTGATAAATAATGTCTCTTGTTAACTTACCTAAAATATTTTTTCTATCATCTTCAACAGAAGGCATTATCGCCATTCTTAGTTCTTCTTCACTCTGAAAAAACTGACTAAATGAATGCAAAAGCTGATTACGATAAGTGAGATTATATAAATACGCTTTTCTTATCGAGTCCTGTACGTAACCTTTATGATATGCATTATAAATTTCTTCAATGTGAAATAATTCTAAATTACCTTTAATTTTTAATGCAATATCACTCGGTGCATCAGAATAATCTATTTTAATATTAAAATCTTCATTCATACCCAAGAACATTGATACAAAATCTATTTCATCTTTATCTTCCTTTTTTATATCTACAACTGTAGTAGGGGATATTTCTTCATCTTGATTTTGAATTATGTCTCTTTTAAAAATCATATAATCTATAATATTTTCTTCAAACGGAGTATAGTTATTAGTAATATTTGCTTCCTTACTACCCTTAAAATCAGAGTTACAGACTTTACAACTTGGTATTAAATTAAATAAGGAAACAGAAAATATAGGGTACTTAGCTTTATCTATAAAATGGTCAAATGTACCTCGTGTATTTCCATTATCGGAGTTATATAAAAATATGAATTGGGTAGCACAGTATGGACAAATATTTATCCCTAATGCTTTTTGATATAGATATGCGTTCCACCCCTTTGATTTATAAAAATACTTATATTCCTTGTGGAAGATTTTAAGGTCTTCAATTAACCTTTCCATTACTTCTTTATTTGGAATTGACTTTACAAGATAACTATAAATCTGCTTTTTTTTAGTTAATGTTTCAATATCCCCTAAAATAATTTCTCGAATATTGTCTAAAATATACCTATAAACATTACGTGCATATTTATTGTTTTGATTTTCATAAGCTACCTTTATCTTTCGTAATAACCTATTTTCATCTATAGCATTTTCACCAAATACGAATTCTTCATGTTTTCTTATTATTTCATCAGTTATTAGTATTTGAATCATTACAACTTACTTCTTCTTTTCAAATTATTTATTTCTTTTTCCAAATACATTATTCTTTTCTCTATACTATCATCAGATGCTAACTGCAACTTTTCATTATATATTTGCAATAGTTTATTTTTTATTAAAGGTTCCCCTATAACATCAATAAACTTTCTTAATTCATTTTTATTTCTCAATACCTTGTCAGGCGTTGTATTCATTAGGTCTTTAATAAAATTATTTATTTTATTTTTTGCAAATTTCCCCATTAGACCATCACTAATAAAAAATGAATTTGTAAATAATTCATTTATATTCGCACCAAAAGTTCTTGGACTTCCTTCAATTTCATTATTTATAGTCAATGAATTTAATTTATCTGCTAAAAATGTGACATTAGTATTAGGGAAATCAGATAATATGAAAGGTGAATGTGTTGTCAATATTACTTGAACATTTCCTTTAAATAAAATTTCAATTAACTTTAAAAAATAAAATAGCCAGTCTTTTTGCCACTGTGGATGAAAATACAAGTCACATTCATCTATTAACAATAAATAATGAAAATCCTTCACGCTTATAGGTTCCTCTAAATAGTCTTCCTCATCTAATAAGTCTTGTTGTAATTCATTCAAGGAATCATAAAATCTTCCAAATAAATTTAAGAGACTAAGTTGTCCACTACTCATTTCCGACCAATAAAAATTTAGTATATTTTTATTGTAGAACTTATCTTTATAATAATTTATAAAGTTATTAACAATTATGGTATGAGAATAAAGATAGAAACCCGTCTGTAACCGTCAAGTGAAAACATACAGTTTTTGCTCGTTTGAAATGAACACTTTTGCTTAAAATACGTGCTGCCTGTTTTTCATGCGATAGCTGTCTCCCTCCATGTGAATAACCTCCACACGATGTA
>NZ_VDGG01000019.1 GCF_006861775.1 Psychrobacillus soli
GATAAGTTAGTCTTTTCTATAGATTTTCGCTACAGTCGCCGACTCCTGCCGGATGAGTGAGCAAATGAGACATCCCTACGACGCCTAAGCGACGGGGATGGCTCATCGCTCACCCGGCGGAAAGCGCTCGACTGCAGCGAGAATCACAGCGGACACCTTTTACCACGCAGTATCCCTATACCGCGTTCGACATAAAAAATGGCATATCTTATTTTAATTGAAAAAAACATCTACATGTCTAGATTTTTATAATTTCCTAAAGCATAAAAAAGCGTCTCTTCCTATTGAAGAAACGCATCCGATTGCTGAAGAAGAACACCATTATTTGCTATGAAGTAATGCTGGTTCCTATTATGTTGTATAAAACAAACAAGAATAGTACAAATTTATCTCACATAATGTTTTTTAAAATCTGGATGGATAGAAAACTTATGACGCAAATCAACGAGGTTTTTCCCGAAACTTTCCTCTAAAAGTTCTCTATGTTTCTCCATGATTTCCATGAGGTACAAATCATGAATGATGACTTCTGTAATTGGCATTACTAAACCTACATGCATTGTCCATGCTGCACGGCTATCTTTCCCCAGCGAGACAATACCTGCTAATACTTCTGAATCATCTCCACTAATAACAATCCATCGTCCACCATACTCTTCTGTAATTTCATGCCCCATATAATGGAGGTAGACATTAGCAAAATCAGAGACGATTTCCCCATAAGCAATAATCGTTACGTTGACCCCTCTTTTTGCTGCCTGTCTTAATTCAGACTCCAATTCTTCAAATTCCTCTTTCCAAACTTCTAAGAGAATTCTCTTTTCAGCAGATAATATACAAGCTTTTACTTTATCAAGTATTTCATTGCTGCCCGTGATATTCCAAATATTTTCACGGTCATTTGCAGAACGTTCAAACTCCGCTAATGATTTTTCTGCCAGTTCAAAATTCTCTTCTGCTTTCATTCGGCGGTTTTTAATTAGCTCCTTTGCAGGAACAGGGGAATACTGTGGCGTGCTTCCAGGACTAACCAGAATATCTCCTCGCATGGCGAGACTGTCCAGAACTTCATATATTCTTGAACGTGGGACACCTGAATTTTTTGCTACTGCATAGCCAGTTAATGGCGATTCTTGCAATAAGGCAAGATATGCTTTCGCTTCATATTCGGTAAAATTTAGATTTTTTAATGTTTCTAAAATGTTTTCTTTCATAAATCCTCCACATAATAGTAGTCGCTACCTTTGTAACTAATATTATAACAAAATCCGTTGCTTTTTCCAAAGAGCGTCCGTTATAATTAAGTAGTTACTTGAGTAGCTACTACTTAAAACAAGGACGGGGGAATTAGTATGGAAAGCTTACTTACATATATTTCAATAGCTGCAATGATGGTGATCATACCAGGGGCAGATACTATGCTTCTTGTGAAAAACACTCTAAGATACGGACCAAAAGCTGGACGTTATACGGTACTCGGAATGGCAACAGGACTTTCTTTTTGGACACTTATTGCTATTCTTGGATTATCAGTTGTCATTGCACAGTCAGTAATTCTGTTTAGTATAATAAAATATTTGGGAGCCGCATACTTAATTTATTTAGGTATAAAAAGTTTTTTTACTAAAAGTGTTTTTTCTTTAGAGGAAATTCAAGTACAAGCAAATACACCTACAAAGTCTTCAAATCGGCATAATCAAGACTCCTTTAGACAAGCGTTACTTAGCAATATTCTTAATCCCAAGACTGTTTTGGTTTATATAACAATAATGCCTCAGTTTATTAATTTGAGTGAAAATGTAAATCAGCAACTTATTGTATTAGCATTAATCCTTACCTTACTCGCAGTAATTTGGTTTCTATTCCTTGTGTATCTCATGGATTTCGCTAAAAAATGGCTAAAAAATTCTAAATTTCAGAAGGGTTTCCAAAAATCAACTGGATTAATTTTAGTAGGTTTTGGTATTAAAACTGCACTTTAAATTAATTTACTAACCGTTCGGAAAATCGAACGGTTTTTTCTTTTTCAATTCTTCTTTCACTAAACTGCCACGTTACTTAAAGAGAAAGGCTCTACTTCTAATTAAAGTAAAGTACCCGTTAACCATGTAACTACAAATGCAAATAATCTATGTCTGTCATAGAAATAATTAGTAATTTTCTTTTTTTGTATTGAATTTTAGTTCAAAATAATATAGGATATACAACAATCTATAGAAAAAGCTATGAAAAGAAGAGTAAACATGCGCACTATCTACAGAGACCTCTGTTAGCTGAAAAAGAGGGATAGTAAATGTGTTGAAACAAGACTTGGAGCTGTGCACTGGATTTGTTTGTTTGTTTGTTTGTTTGGAACAATGATGTTGCAACGTATTCTCCCGTTAACGAGATAGAGTATCGCTGGTGATGTAGTCACAAAGCCGTACTCGATAAGACTTCTGCAGTAATGTGGAGGTGAACTGGGGTGGCACCGCGATAATACTCGCCCCCAAGATAAATATCTTGGGGGTGAGTTTTTTTAGTTTGTT
Source organism: Psychrobacillus soli (assembly GCF_006861775.1). GTDB lineage: Bacteria > Bacillota > Bacilli > Bacillales_A > Planococcaceae > Psychrobacillus > Psychrobacillus soli. The sequence goes on from NZ_VDGG01000019.1 coordinate 2,529, forward strand.
TTACCAAAAACTAAAATAGGAGTGGTGCATATGACCAGGTGGAAATATCTCTTAATGCTTTTAGGAGGAATAGGCATTTCAAATGTGGGGGGATGGGTTTACCTAATCGCATTAAACTTAATTATATTGAATGAAACAGGTTCTCCACTCGCAATTGCCATATTGTATATACTAGGTCCAATTGCAACTATATGTACGAATGTTTGGGCAGGTAGTTTAATTGATCGAGTAAATACACGGCGACTTATGATGGGATTAGATGTTTTCCGAGCGCTATGTATTGCGTTCATTCCATTTTTACCTTCCCTTATTTATGTGTATATACTAGCGTTTATCATTAATATGGGAAGTGCTATTTTTCAACCTACATCTATGGTTTATATGACTAGACTAGTACCTGAAGAAGATCGGCAACGCTTTAATGCACTTCGTAGTTTTATCAACTCTTGTGGTTCCCTAATAGGTCCTGCTATTGCTGGGATTTTATTTTGGATGGGTACTCCTCATACTGCCATCCAAGTGAATGCTGTGGCTTTATTTTTTTCGGCACTTATTATTATGATGCTACCTAATGTTGATGGAAGACTGGAAGAGACGGAGGAGCAAAGATTTACTTGGGATATGATAAAAAATGATTTTCGGGTTATTTTTAGTTTCAGTAAGAACTATACCTATGTCACAAAGATATATTTATTGTTTAGCAGTACTACTATATTCATGACTGCAATAGATTCTCTCGAGGCGGCATTTGCTAAAGAAGTACTTTCCATATCCGACACCAATTATGGGTTTTTATTAAGTGTCTTTGGAGCTGGAATTATAATAGGATCAATTATTAATTCAGTATTTTCCAAACAGCTTGCAGTCAATCTGTTAATAGGTTTTGGTACCATTTTTACCTCAATAGGTTATATAGTGCTTTATAGTTCGAATGGCTTTTACAGTGCAGCTCCTGGCGTATTTTTAATTGGGTTTGCTGTAACGTTTGCAAATACAGGGTATTTAACTTTCTACCAAAATCATGTTCCTGTGAGGATGATGGGAAGGTTCGGAAGCTTCTTTAGTGTTATGGAAGCAGGTTTCATTGTTGCTTTAACGGTTTTAATAGGTTTAGCTTCTGAATTAACTTCAATCCGTCCTGTGGGGTTAATAGGTTCATTTTCCTTCTTCATATTAGGGTTGATGGCATGGAAAGCTATGGCAGGTGGAAAACGGAAGGAATATTTTCAAAAAGGTGCTGATTCAAATAATGTTTAAGTATACTGTGTGTTTTGTGAAAAACAAAAATTATATATTAATGCTCAACCGAGAAAAGTCGCCGATTATGGGTGTTTGGAATGGAGTAGGTGGAAAAATTGAAAAAGGGGAAACACCTGATGAAGGTGCATTACGGGAAGTGTTTGAGGAAACAGGGATAAGTGTAGAACATCACTTTTCCAAAGGTACTGTAAGTTGGGAAACTTCTAATGGCGAACTAGATGGAATATATATTTATTTGTATGAAGTAGCTAATCATTTAAAATATGAAACACCCCAAAAAACAAGAGAAGGTATTTTAGATTGGAAATCCATTGATTGGATTCTAAATCCACAGAATCTGGGAATTGCAGAAATGGTTTCTCAATACTTACCCGTTCTTTTAAAGAAAGAAGACCACTACTCATTGAAATATCAAGATGGTCAAATGTACACCCTTGCTATAAGTTAAATAAAACCTTACTACGCATTCATAGGTAGTAAGGTTTAAAAAATGCTCCAATTGCTTTGGCGTTATTGGCCCTTAGAAGATAACATGGATTTTGCTAGTTTTCACAACGTCTGAAGTTGGATAAACTACTGGTGCTTTAGTTATTGTGCTAGTAATGCTAACTTGCTTTTAGATGGTGTTTCGTATTTTATTTTCGTGGATTTCTGAACATAACTTCCATTACCTACCCCATATAAACCGCCATGATCACTCTTATAGCTATACACTCGATATTCCTCGCCTTTTTTCAAAGGACGGACGGTAGTCAGTGAACCATCGCTCTCCATTTTGACTAAGTTTGTATTAGATAGAATAGTAACTTTACCTATTTGCCCTAATTTTAGTTCTGTTTTTCCCCACATAACTTTTACAGTGGGTCCTCCTACCTTTTTCGTAATGTAAGCAGAAGAAATATAACCTGCTAGTTTTTGATCCTCCGTTTTAACTGGGTACCATACAAATTGGTTTAAGCTTGTTGAGGAGTGGTCATATTGGAAATTTCCATCAATAATCAAAGCAGTATTTTTTGTTACAGCTTTTGCTACAGAAGAAGTACTAGGTTGTGACCTTAAATTTACCATGTCCGCTGTTATCGATACTTTGTCTCCTTTTTTAAATCGATAGGCAGTGGGATGTAACTTATCTGTTACCGTATATTCCATCTTGCTGAATTTAATATTTTCACTGCTGTTAGAGTCATATTTAAAATCAGCTGTCTGGAAAGGAAGCAGTCCTAATTTCATGCCGTTTAAGTAACTATCTTTTTCAATTTGCGCAAAAACCTTTTCTTGGTAAGCCTCTCTATTGTTCAATCCACTAGACTGATAAAGAGGACTATTCACGGGCTTTGTACCGTTATAAGCCATAATAGGGAAATACCAATTTTCGATTACTTCTTGTCCTACCTCTTTTATTTTAGGCAAGTCTGTACGCTTATACATACTCGTAAGGATTTCGACACCTGCTTGAATATTGTAGTTAATATCGTATTTTAATCTCTCTTGATCATAGCCTGATTGATTGGTAATTTGCATAAGACCAATCCCATTATCTTTTGAAATGATAGGTTGGCCATTTTCATCAAATTGTTTCCAAGCCCCATTTTCTCTTGAAGCAACAGCTTTCACCACTTCGGGAGGAATGTTCGCTTCTAATGCCGCATTGGTAAGTAAGCAGTTCATATGCTGAAAAGTAGGATTTTCGTTTGGCTTTATTTCACCATAGGATGAACATGTTGAGTCAGCGAAAGCTTCTTCAGAAGACCAACCTAGGAACAGTAAACAAGTTAAGAATCCTACTCCCATTTTGATAGATTTCATTATTCATTCTCCATTCAATCTTTTTATTTATATAGTATATTTTACCATAATAGATTCATGTTTCATATAGTTGAGGGGCTCTTAAGTACCCTTCCCCCATTTTGGTTCATATGGAAGGCCTAAAGAGTGAACTTGCTTTATAAAATTTTTATCTTCTTGGACAAAACTATCAACATTTACAAGTAAATGATCAATCTTCAAATGATTCAGCTCCAATAAATTATAATTTCTATTGATGAAACATTTCCCATTCAAAGGTTTCGCTATCACTTGTTTAAATTCCTTCTAAACTATCCCTAGAATTGAAGAAGAAAGTGCGTTACCTCAATAACCCCATGCTCTTCAACTAAAACCCCTATACATAAAATTTTTCAGCAAATCACAAGAATTTAAATAGTAATAATTACGATTTATGTTGACAGAAGATATAACTCATAGTAAATTGTAAAAGTCACAAATGGTAATCGTTACTATTTGTGACTATATAAAAAGGAGAGATTTTATTTATGAAAAAGGAACTTATCAAATCAATACCTGTGTTTTTCTTATTAGTATTAATTCTTACAGGTTGTCAAGAAAAAGGAGATCTAACAGTCGAAAATGCTTCTTCTGCTTCTGAACTTACTTCTTCTGATTCCAATTCTGAATCTGCAGAAAGTACCAATCATACCCATCATCATGACCATGATCACAATGATGAAAAAGAGAAAGAAATCTATTCAGGGATATTTGAAGATGACGAAGTGGAAGATAGAGAATTATCAGACTGGGAAGGAGATTGGCAATCAGTCTATCCATATTTATTAGATGGAACTTTAGATGAAGTTTTGCTGAAAAAAGTAGAGACAAAGAAAGATAAAACTTTTGAAGAGTACAAAGAATATTATAAAGTTGGATATGAAACTGACATTGAAAGAATCAATATAAAAGATAATATGATGACATTTTATAAAAATGGAGAAGGAAAATCAGCAGAATATAAATATCATGGATACGAAATTTTGACTTATGAATCCGGTAATAAAGGCGTTCGTTATTTATTTGATTTAGTTGGAGAAGTAGATGGTGTTCCAAAGTATGTTCAATTTAGCGACCATAGTATTTATCCAACAAAAGCAGAACATTACCATATTTATTTTGGAGATGAAGATCAGGACACTCTATTAAATGAACTAGACAATTGGCCAACATATTATTTTTCTATTTTAAGTGGAGTCGAAATTGCAGAAGAAATGAATGCACATTAATAGGATAATACTGTTATTTACATGACCAACCTTTTATATTAGTTTTCACTATTGGTACGAGAGTATAAAAGAAAGCTTAAGAAAAAAGCAATCTTTTATACTCTCGAATAGTTATTAAACAGAAGATGATCACTTACAAATATCCCCGTTCTAACGTGAGCAGCATATGCTTGTTTAGTAAAATGCCCGGTTAGTGCACCAAGATGGTCCTCTTCAACTTCTACATCTCGCTTGAATAAGATTTTAACAATTACTTTCACTTAATTTCGTTTTTGTGAAAAGACCTGCAATGATTGTTGTAATTCCACCTAACAATATTATAAAATAAAAAAGCATTAATGTTGCTGTTGCCTCTAATCCTTGAAGTAACTTAGTTTCGTGTAATAAAGGTAAAGATATCGGATACGTTAAAACCGATAATATCAAAACAATTCCAGCTATTATTCTACTTTTCTTATTCCTTGTAGTTAGGTATATAGATAAACAAACAATTGCAAGTGCTAATATTATAAACATGGTTACTATCATTTTAGACCCCTCTCTTATAAACATATTTCACCATTTAGAAAACCTTTGTTGAACTATACTAATCGTTTACTCCTTTAATAATTACATGGATGAAATAAGAAAAGAGTGGAAAACCACAAAAATAAAGTTACTAGCTCTTGCAGGAAAGTATTAGTGAAAGGTACCACAAGGTTCTCTTTAAATTGATTTAGAACCATCCCGTAATTCCTCATAGTTTCATTTTATCAAAATAATAAAATACATAATAGACTGAATAGTGTATATTTAATTCTAACAGAGGGACTCTTTTTAAGCGTGTATAATTCAAGTATAGTTATACTTAACCTAGTCAAACGTCTCACAAAGAGGAGATTCCAATTATGAAAGAACAAGATTGCTTATTGTTAGTGATTATACATGAGGAACAAAATATTACGAAGGCAGCGAATCGGTTATTTATGTCTCAACCTGCTCTTACCTATCGGCTGCAGCAAATTGAGCAGGAGTATGATATTAAAGTTCTGAAACGAGAAGGTAACAAAATGAGGTTTACACCCGAAGGGGATTACTTAGTTGAATTCTCAAAAAATATGCTACTTGAGATAAGTAAAATGAAGGATTATATGAGTTTAATCAAAAACAATACCCAGGGACGACTTAGAATAGGTGTTTCTAGTAATTTTGCGTTGTACAGTCTACCCCCTATCATAAAAAAATTCCTGGAGTTGACTCCTAAAGTGCAAGTTAAGATAAATTCCGGTTGGAGTTCAGAGATTGTCCAGTTATTAAAAGAAAATGTTATTCAAATTGGGATTGTAACAGGAAACTATGATTGGTATGAAGATAAGATACTTTTACATGAAGATCCAATTTCCATTATTTCTAATAGACCTATCCAGCTGAAAGAGTTGCCTTCTACACCAATGATATCCTATCAGCCGAATAATCTTATTAGAAAAACGCAAAAGCCTTCAAACCCTTTATCCAAACTAATTGAAAATTGGTGGCAAGAGAACTTTACATCACCTCCAATGATTAGCATGGAGATTGATAAGGTAGAAACATGCAAAGAGATGGTTGCGAATAATTTAGGATATGCGATCATCCCTAAATCAGCTCTTACTTCACATGATTCATTCTATACATATGATTTAAGAGCCGAAAATGATGAGTTAATAATCCGGAAGACATGGCTAATGTACCGAGAGTCTTCCCTTGAGCTATCACCGGTTAAAAGCTTTGTTGAACATATGAAAAAAGCCTTATTATAGGCTTTTCTCTATAAATCTAGTACGGAAAATGGCAGGCAACAAAATGACCACTTTCTTTTTCAGTAAATTCTGGTAGGACGTCTTTACATTTTTGGGTTGCAATTGGACATCTCGTGTGAAACTTACAGCCAGATGGTGGATTAACTGGACTCGGGATATCTCCCTCGATACCAACATTTTTACGATTATTTCTTAATGTAGGGCTGGAAATAGGGACAGAAGATAATAGTCCAGCAGTATAAGGATGCATCGGCCTTTTAAATAACTGCTCTTTCGTTGTTAACTCAACAAGATCTCCTAAGTACATAACACCAATACGATCACTAAAATGTTTAACAGCTGGCAACCCGTGCGCGATAAAAATATAAGTTAAATGATATTTTTTTTGAATAGAGGATAACAAATTTAATATTTGAGCTTGAATAGATACATCTAATGCAGAAACTGGTTCATCACATACTATAAGTTTAGGCTTTAGAGCAAGAGCTCTTGCAATCCCAATTCTTTGTCTTTGCCCACCACTAAACTCGTGAGGAAATCGGTTGGAGTATGAAGGATCCAAACCTACATCATCCATTAATTCAAACACTTTTCGTTCCAATTCATTTTTATGGAGTTTCATATGAGTAATTAATGGTTCGGCTATGATATCAAATAATCTCATCCTCGGGTTCAATGATGAGAAAGGATCTTGAAAAATCATTTGAAAATCTGTTCGTTTCTTCTTCAATTCTTTTTCTTTTAATGAGGATATTTCTATTCCATCAAAAACAATCTTTCCTTCTGTAGGTTTTAATAAACCCATTATCAAATTGCCTAACGTTGATTTCCCACACCCTGACTCTCCAACAATCCCTAGAGTTTCTCCTTTATTTACGGTTAGATCGATGCCATCGACCGCCTTCAAATATTCTTTATTCTTTTTAAGAAGATGTCCTCCCACTTCAAAATGCTTTTTGACACCTTCTAAGATCAACAGTTTCTTTCCAGTTTCGCCGTTTAAACGAATACTATCTTCCAATGTTTTCAGCATAAAACAACTCCTCCTGGTTTTCTTCATAAAGCCAGCATCTGACCTTATTGGAATCTCCCAAGCTTGTTAGATTCGGACTCTCTTGGCGGCAGATTGCCTTCACGTATGGACATCTTGGATGAAAGGAACAACCAGTAGGTCGATTCGCTGGAGAAGGTACGTTGCCTTTAATTGGTTCTAAATCATCCTTTTCATCATCCAAATGGGGAGTACTATTTAATAATCCCTTTGTATATGGATGCCTTGGGTTTGCAAAAAGACTAAATACATCTGCTTCCTCTACTACTTGACCTGAGTACATAACAATCACTTTATCCGCTATTTCTGCTACTACACCCAAATCATGTGTAATTAATAAAATGGATGTATCAAAATCATCCCTGAGTCCTTTCATTAATTTTAAGATTTGAGCTTGAATAGTTACATCTAAAGCAGTCGTCGGTTCGTCAGCGATTAATAATTTTGGACTACATGCCAATGCCATAGCAATCATCACACGTTGCCTCATCCCACCACTTAGCTCATGGGGATACGATTCATATATCTTATCTGCCCGCGGTAATCCTACTTTATTTAACATCTCTATACTTCGTTGTTTAGCCATTTTTTTTGTTAGTTTTTGATGAAGAATAAGTGTTTCATTCAATTGCTTCCCAATTTTAACCACTGGATTAAGAGAACTTAGTGGCTCTTGAAAGATCATCGAAATGTCATTACCTCGTATCGATCTCATCTCTTTTTCTGAAATCTTTGTTAAATCTTTTCCTTCAAAAATAACTTCACCATCTACAATCTTTCCAGGTGAATCTACTAATCTCATAATTGAGTAAGAAGTGACACTTTTACCGCAGCCTGATTCACCAACAATTGCAGTTGTTTGTCCTTTATCGATAGTGAATGAAACGCCATCTACTGAAGGAATAATTTCTTTATCTGTGTAAAAATGAGTTTTTAAATTGACTACTTCAAGCATCTTTGTCATTTCCATTCCTCCATTCACTAAGATTTAGTTCCTCGTGATCTAGGATCTAGTACATCCCGTAACCATTCTCCTAAAAAAATAATTCCAAGGACTGTAATCGAAATTGCTACACCAGGAAAAGTCGATAACCACCAACTAGTTGCGAGATGTTCCCTTCCTTCACTCAGCATAATACCCCATGAAATGGCAGGAGGTTGAATACCTAATCCTAAAAAACTTAAGGAAGATTCTGTAATAATAGTTCCAGCGATACTTAATGTCGAAATGACGATAATTGATGAAAAAACATTAGGTAAAATATGTCGGAAAATAATATTAAAATTTGAAACTCCAATTGTCTTCGCCGCTTTTACATATTCTCTTTCTTTGATACTTAATGTTTCACTTCTAACCAAACTTGCATACATAACCCAATTCGTTACACCAATGACAAAGATCAAAGTGAACAATCCAGGATTTAATACCGTTAAAAAGACGATACAAAATAAGGTAGTCGGAATCGCCAAAAAAGAATCTACCAATCTCATAATAAGACTATCAACAATTCCACCATAATAACCTGCAATAAGACCAAATATAACGCCTATTAACCCTCCGACAACAACAGATAGTATACCTACAATAATAGATATTCTCGAACCATAAATAAGTCTGCTTAAAATATCACGTCCAAGATTGTCTGTACCAAGAATATGACTTAAGTCCCCATTAATAAGCCAAAATGGCGGCTTTAACATATTTGCGGTATCAATTTTATTTGGATCGTATGGTGCGATGATCGGTGCTAACAACGCCATTAAACATACAGTTAACACGATAAGGAGACCTACAACTCCCGTTTTGCTAGTTAATAACTTTTTTAATAGTACTAGCAACTTTTTACTCATGTTTTCTTTTTGTCTACTGCTCTCAACCGGATAAGGAGATAGCTCAGCCTGATTATTCAATTCCATCGATTTACCTCCTCGTTAAATAAACTTTATCCTTGGATCTAGTACACGGTACATGATATCCGTCAGTATATTGATGAATATAATCATGCTTGCTGTGACAAAGACTGCAGCTTGAATTATTGGAAGATCCTTTGCATAGACCGCTTGGATGATCAATTGCCCAAGTCCTGGCCAAGCAAATATCATTTCCGTAATTAACGATCCGCCAACTAAAGCTGCGGCTTGAAGGAAGGTAATCGTAATTACAGGTACCAATGAATTTTTAAAAGCATGTTTAATCACAACGGCCGAATATTTTAAGCCTTTGCTACGTGCTGTTCGAATATAATCCTGATGAAGGATTTCTAACATACTAGAACGAACAAGTCGCGTGATTTCTGCGGACATTGCCGTACCTAAAGTAATGGCAGGCAACACAATATGAGCATAGCTTCCTGTTCCTGAAACCGGCAATACTTTTAGAGTGACAGAAAAAACTAAAATCAACATAATTCCTAACCAAAAATTTGGAATAGCTTTACCTAATACAGAAAAGCTTGTTGCAAAAAAGTCAATGACAGTATTAGGTTTCACTGCAGATATTATCCCCAATGGAATAGCAATTAGAATCGCAATAACCATCGATGCTGTAGCTAACTCAAGCGTTGCGGGTAGCCTTTCTAACACAAGTCCTAATGCCGAAGTCCCGTATTGATAGGATTCTCCAAAGTCACCCCGAATCAAATCTAAGATATAATTTCCAAATTGCACATAAAATGGCTGATCAAATCCCAATGCATGGCGAAACTGAGCTATCTCCTCTGGAGATGCATCTGCTGGCAACATTGTGGCAACAGGGTCTCCAGCTATATAAACAAGAACAAAAATCATGATTGTAACGATAAAAAGAACTGGAGGAATTTGAAGTAATCTCATAAATAAATATTTCCACACGGCTATTCTCTCCCTTTAGTTGAACGACTTAATATTATATCTCTGATAACAATCTTCCCTTTCACGTCATTGCTGCTAAGCTACTTCAAAACCAATCCCGTGACGTTTTTATGGAAATTCCCCCTCTCTATTTTCGATGAAAAAGGAAGGGGCAATAAGCGTAGTGTTTCTTAAAATGAGACTACTTATTTATTATATCTGGAATGTAAATAAGCTCATCCATTCTTGTTTCATATTCTATAGATTTAGAAACACCAAAATATTGGTCAATTTGAAATAAAGGTAAAATTGGCTTTTCATCATTTGCAATATCTTGAACGCGTTGATACATTTCAATGCGAGCGCTTTCATCCATTAACGTTTCAGCATCGCTTAATAACTGGTCAACTTCTGGATTACTATAACCGTTAATCGAACTAGCACGATCCGTGCCGTAGTAATTTAGTGACTGACCAGCATCGAAAAACGAAGAACCTAGTGCTATTAAGTAGCCATCTTTAAACTTTTGTTGTTCTCTTAACTCAACGAATGGTTCCCACTTCATCAGATTCATTTCTGTTTTGATCCCTGCTTCTTCTAGCATCCCAGCAATCAGTTGCATAACTTCACGGTCTTGAATATACCTTCCAGTTGGACCAGATAATTCTATAGTCAGCCCATCTTCATATCCTGCTTCTGCAAGTAGTTGCTTTGCTTTTGTAACATCGTAGTTATACTTTCCATATAACTCCTCTTGTGCGCCTATGTCTCCTGGGTTCACACGTGAAAGTGACGGAGTTCCACCACCATTTAACAAACTATCCACGATTGCTTGATCATCAATAGCATAATCCATCGCTTCTCGAACTTTCACATCCGAAGTTGGCCAACCTTCCTGTGTTCGAAGAAAAATCATATAATTTCGGTTAGAGGGGCCATTAACAATTTGACTGTTGTCTGAACTCTTTACCCGCTCCCAATCACTTGGAGGAACATTTGCAACAATATCAATGTTTCCTGACAAAAGTTCAGCAACCCTAGTTGAGTCCTCAGGAATAGCTCTGAAAATAACCTGGTCAACATTTGTTACTTTCTTGCCAAAATAATCTGGATTAGCCTCTAATACAACCTGATTATCCCTTTTCCACTCAACAAATTTTAATGGCCCAGATCCAACTGGACTATTTTCAAAGTGATCCCATCCATTTTCTTCAATATAATCCTTTGGTAAAATTCCGGACGCTTGTCTTGAAATTCTGCTCAAAAGCATCGGATCAGGTTCAGTTGTAATGATTTGAAACTTTAGATCATCCAATACTTTCACTTCTTTTATCGTGTCATAATCACCATGACTTCGAAGAGTATCATCCTTTGCAACTCTTTCAAGTGTAAATTTAACGTCCTCAGCTGTTAAATCTTCCCCATTATGAAACTTGATGCCTTCGTTGAGTTTAAACTCTACAGTCGTATCATCGATTTTATTCCATTCTTTTGCTAAATGGGGTTGAATTTCTCCTACCTTGTCTCTCATCAATAAGTAATCAAATACATTAACGTGAATTGCCTCTGTAGTTGTAGTTGTATGGTTATGAATATCCCATGTCATAAGATCCGGCCCTAAGGAAATTATTAATGTCTTATCTTCTTCCTTAGTAACTTCTGTAGTTGCACCTTTCGATGTAGTGGTGCAGCCAGCTAGTAACAGGATAGAAACTAGTGCATAAATCGATAAAGTTGAAAATTTGCCCCTCATATAAATCCCCCTAGTTTTTGGTTGTAAATTAATTAGTTGACACAAGTTCTTCTGAACTGCTTTCTAATGTTTGTTTTGCAACTATGAATTCAGCTTTAATCCTATCTAACAATTCCGGTGAATAAACTAAATCTAGACAAGTTCCACTTAATGTCTTGGCAGCCACTAAAATTGCTTCATTTCCATCACTACTTTTAGAGGCTTTCACCCATTCTTCTGTATGATTTGATGTTCCATAGGGTACAAAAGAAACACGTATACATGCACCAGGCACGCGGTGAGTGACAATACTGAAATCAGTAGAACCAGTTCTTTCACGGGGTGGTGTAATATTCTTTGCCCCTGAAAAATGTGCATTTTCTAAGAGCAAATCATTTAAACTTTGAACATTCAACTTATTCTCCAGTGACTTTAAAGTATGAATGATTACTTTAGTTCCGGTAGCTAATGCCGCACCTTTAGCTACGTTAAACACTCGTTCCACAACTTCATTTAAATATTTTCGATCCTTCGCACGAACGGAAAATTTGGCTGTTGCTCTTTTGGGTACAATGTTAGGAGCTTTCCCTCCATCCGTGATGATGCCATGAATTCGAACATCCGTACGAACATGCTCGCGTAAATATTCCATTCCATTAAAGGTCATAAGAACTCCATCTAATGCACTAATTCCTTGTTCAGGAGCTACAGCAGCGTGTGATTCCTTTCCGATAAATTCAAATTCAAAGTTATCTACAGCTAGTGATCTTCCATCAACCGTCGTCCGGTCACCACCGTGCATCATTAATGCCACATCAAGATGGTCAAAATATCCTCCATTAGCCATCGGAATCTTGCCACTTGTTGTTTCCTCGGCAGGAGTGCCGATTACTTGAATCGTTACATCCTTGTGGCTCAAATGCCTCGAAAGAGCAATGGCTGCTCCTAATACGGAGGCAGATTGTAGGTTATGACCGCATCCATGGCCAAGATCCATTAATGCGTCATATTCACAAAGCAATCCAATTACCGGACCCCCCAATCCATTTTTATAGGTGGCAATAAAGGCAGTTTCTAATCCGGCAATCCCTTTTTCAATAGTGAAACCATAGTTTCCTAATGTCTCCGTAATTTTCTGAACTGCCTTAAATTCCTCATTACCTAATTCAGGATTATCATGGATGTAATCACTAATACTAAATAAAACATCACTTAAACTTTCTACTTCGTTAAACAATACACTTTTCTCATCCAGCAAAATCAACACCTCAACTCTACTTAGTTTTCAATTAATAACATAAACCAATAAATAATAAAATATTAAGTATTCCGATTTATTAGTCTAATATTAATGAAACATAGAATTAAAAGGAAATTTAAAAAAGTTAAGTCAGTAATAAAAAAATTCTATAGCTGTCCTTTACCTGTTTAGCGAAAACCTTTTTATGTATGCAAAATAATAGTTTACCATAATTATTTGATAATTTTAATGATTATTACTAATCAGGTGTTTTAAAGATTGGACTGAAATGATTGAGGAAAGTACCTACATCTTCTGTTTTCATGATGGGAAACGATGTCAAAGATTTGCGAAAATTGCTCAGTACCTTCGACTACGTGAAAGGTGTGCCCTATTTTAATGCCACTTAAAGGGACAAAAAAAGAAAGAAAAAAGCGTAATCCAAATAGGACTACGCATTCTTCTTTTCTTATCGCTCTTCAACTAGTCGAGTAGAAGGGAACCTCTCTACCTTGCGGTAGATTGTGTTCCTCCCCCCTCACAGAAACGTGCTTGTGCTATTTACGCACACGGCTCCTCCAAGTCACCACTCACAAAATGTAGCTAATTTCTTTTGATGAGATTTTGCTTATTCTGCTATCCTTACTAGTATAGTTTACATTTATTATCTCTACCTCAGTGTGTAGTAAATGTGCCCCAAATAAGGGTGATAACTTGGTAGCAACCTTTCCTCCATCGATTACATGCTTGTTTGCCTGAAAAAAATTGGTGCTTAAATCGGTTATATTTTTCTAAGTTAATGAAAGTAATTCTTTACTTTTCCACGGTGGGAGGTATCCACCAATAACCATATGATTGATTAAATCACCTTCTATATAAGCGCTATGGTCAAAGAGGCAAAATTACAACCAAACTCCCTCAATCCTAATATCTCTTATACAATCTAACCCCTATAAACACTATCACATGTTCCAGGTAAGGGTTCATAAAAACAATGTTGTTTATATTGACCAGTAAAAGGCTGATCGTACCATGTTGGAGGACATGGACCATATGGATTAAAATACCAAAGCGCATATTTTGCTGGGTGGTCTCGCCAATAATCCAAAGCCTTCTTGGCTAATTTTTTTTCTACACCTCTTGCTCTTTCATAAAATAAATTACCTTTCTGAACAGCTTCAAAAGAATAATTGCCTCCTTGAACATGATAAATGACATCTGGAATTGATCTTAAATCTCTGAAGTCTGTACAATCGGCTTGAACACGATTAACAATTACATTTCCAACATACAACATTCCTTGTTGTCCTTCAGCTTCTGCTTCTGCCCTCATCATCCTTGCCATTAAGTCAATATCTGAACTTTTGTATTTTACTCTTGGCATTTTTTCACCCCGTATGTATTGTATGAAAAAAAACTCAATTGTTGTCATTTCTTATAAAATACCGTTTTTTTACTTCGTATTTTCTAACAATATTCCCGCAATAATAATACGCAGAGTAGCAAGTGTTCGTGGTGGAGCAGACTGGAGTCCAAATTTCATTGCAACTGCTCCAGAGGCATATAACAAAGTAAATAATAGACCTAACTACTATCAAAGGAAATTGCTTACTAATCAGTACTAACTCGCTAAACCCAAATATTATGCGGTTTTTCCACTGTGTGCATCCAGAAAATGGCTTAGGGCAACAAAGGGGTCATTGAAAGCAATCAATTCTATTCGGAGAGCAACCAAGTCTTAAAATAATAAGTTTATTTGAAGGGTGACGTTAATGAGTGTTGCGCATTATCCCTAAAATTTGCAGGAATATACATTTTTTCTCCTCTCAAAATCTTTTATTATCAAACTCTATAGGATAATGGTTTGTTATTTAATGCAGCATTTCAGTTGTAACATTTAATAACAAAAAACGGCTTATGATTATGCAATCCATAAGCCGTTTCTATCAAACTATATTCAAAAGACGTTGGTTCTCTCTACTTTATCCACTATTTCTTTTCCATCTTCCGACCATTTCACTAATCGGTAAAAAGCATCATGATAAAAGCTGAACCAATAATTAGATTGCAATGCTGCGTTTACCCACTTTTCTTTCTCAAAAATAGAAGTCATCGGGTAATCATCGTAAGCCAATACCCATAGTGGATTTTGATGTGCATTTGTTGGCATTAGGTCCGCCATATGAATAATGGTCTCATCGTTTTGCTTAAACAAAACAATACTATGTCCATCGCTATGACCACCAGTGTGTATCATTTCAATCCCGTCCACTACTTCTATGGAACCTGAAAACGTCACTACTTGATTTTCTATTGGCTCCCAATTTTCTTTCCAATATGTATTTTGTGAACGCATATTTGGGTTTCTCATTTCATCCCATTCAACGTCCGATACATAAATTTTAGCATTTGGAAAACTAGAAATAAGCTGGCCATCTACCCATTTCGTTAATCCACAAGCATGATCAAAATGTAAATGTGTCATGATTACCAGATCGATTTCTTCCGGGAGTACACCAAGTTCCGCTAAATTGTCTTCCACTTGAGATTGGTCGGTTATCCCATAGTTTCGTAGTTGCTTGTCCGTAAACTTACCGTAACCCAGTCCAGCTTCTAGTAAAATTTTTTGTCCGTTGTACTGGATGAATAGTGGATCGGATGGTAATTCGATTTGATTCTTTTCGTTGACTGGATATTTCTTTTCCCATAAGGCTTTTGGTACAACCCCAAACATGGCACCCCCGTCCATGTGTGTGGTTCCACCTTTTAACCAAGTTAAAGACATGTCGTGAAATTGAAACGTATCCATTCTCCCAAGTCCCCTTTTATACGAATTTTGCTTCTACTCGATAAATCGGCTGTCCTTTTGCAGAAAACTTCTCTTCATATTCCGTCATAATATTATCTTCCGGCATATTTACGTGCAAATCGAGCGAAACATCTTTTATTAACATACCATAAGCCGACATACTAATTAAAGAATACTCAAATAATCCACGGTTATCTGTTTTAAAATGGATTTCGGCATTATCGACTAGAATTGATTCATACAGTTCCAAAAATCCTTCATGTGTTAATCTTCTTTTCGCATGTCTAATTTTTGGCCATGGATCAGAGAAATTCAAATAGACGCGGTCTACATCGTTTTTCTCAAAATACTTTGCCAAATCTGCTCCATTCACTTTTAATAGACGTAAATTTGGCGGCGATCCTGCAGCTATTGCATTCTCAAGTGCCGAAACTATCACACTATCATATAACTCAATGCCAATATAATTAATATGTGGATTTTGCTTTGCCATCCCAGTGATAAATTGACCTTTTCCTGTTCCGACTTCAATATGGAGAGGATGATCATTTTTAAACTCCTTGTCCCAATTTCCTTTTAATGCTTCTGGGTTTGGTATTACTATTTCAGGGTGGCTATTTATAAATTCCTCTGCCCATGGTTTATGTCTTAACCTCATTACGTTAAACTCCTTTTTCTGTGTGTTTTGCTAAGTTCCAAGCTTTTGGTATGACGGAAAATGAATACGCGTGATTTTCATCTGTTATACAAGAAAATTCCCCGTCTACATGTCCATAAACCTCGTCATGCATAGTTATTGTATAATTTTTTGCTTGAAATTGTATGACCTCTTTATACTTTGTATGTTTTCCAAAAAACACTGTACCAAATATAAATAATAATTTCCATCTGGCTAAATTGTATACGACTGTCATTTCAATTAGTTGGTCATCTGGTTTGGACGAAGGGGATATTTTCATTCCTCCACCAAAGTATGGCTGATTGCATACAACGATGAACCAAACATCGTCATACGTTACCACTTCTTCATCTTTATGTAAAGTGAAAGAAAATCGCTTAAAAGTAAATAATTCTTTGATCAGGTACAAAATGTATGTTAACTTTCCTAAGCCAAATGTATTTAATCGCTTTTTCCATTTGGAATGATTGACGGAATAAGCTACTTTCGCGTCAAATCCAAAACCCGCATTATTGACAACCTCATACTGATGTTGACCAGTATCTAACAAAGCTAAATCCATTTTTACAGATGCATAAGTGCTATGTACATAACAATCTAATTGCTCTACCGTTTGAAAAACAGAAAATGTTCGGCCGAAATCATTTCCACTACCCGCAGAAATAACACCAACATGAACATGATTATATCCTGTAATTCCAACGATTATTTCGTGGATCGTACCATCACCCCCAACAGCGACGATCAACAAGTCGTCATCAGTTGATATTGCATGATTTCTAGCAATTTCTATAGCATGTCCACTTCGTTCCGTTATCATATACGTATATTGAAAAGTAATTGCTTCTTTCCATTTCTTCCAAATCTTTTTTCCACGTCCATTACCTGCATGCTCGTTTACGATAAAAACTACGTTATTCATCGTTCTCCTCGCTATCTAGATCCCAAGAAGATCTCGAATAAGAAGTAGTTTGCACTAAATCCAAAATTGCTTGTGCGGCTTTAAATTGCATATGTTTCATAGGGGAAAGAGAGTTTTTTAAGGATAATAACCACTCTGCATATGTCCTGCTATCGATAAACTGTACATTATAAGAAGAACCAGGATAGTCGATATATCCATTTCTTGAAAGAATCACTTTTCTAATCGGTAAATCTATTTCTTCCTTTTTAAAAACTTGCAATAAGATGGATTCCATACGATTGATATTAATCATCGGACTTAATACTTTTTTCTCTTCTTTTCCACTTTTTTTAAGCCAAAACCGGTCACCACTTCCGATGAATGCATCTAAGTTTTGTGCTTCTAGCATGACAATACAAACGATTTCAGTTGGCAAAACAAGCATAATATCTAACTCAATCGGTGCTTTTTTTAGCTTTAAAATCGGATAATAAAACAAAAAATAATTGTCCGGCAAGCTTTGCATAAACGTTCTCAACAACGTATCACGCATAAATTTGGGATCCACATACGATTTTTCGCGTAAAGTAGAACTGGCCCATTTTAATTGAAAATGGAAAAGCTGATCTAAATACATTCTTTTTAACTCTTCTTTCGTTTGCGGCTCATAAACAATTTTGGGTTCAAAAAAAAGTGGTATAGGCTCATCCGGAATATTATCGATGTCCTCTATTTCGCTATTCTCCCATGTTTCTTCTACCGCACTTTCCTCTTTATTGCGATTAAATAGCTTGGAAAAAATAGATTTTTTCTCCGGTTCTTCTATTACTTCCTCTTCCGTTTCTTCCCAAGTATTATTGAAAGCCCCTTTTTCAAACGCTTCTTTCGTTCGTTCCCATTGTTGCTTTTTCAATCGAACGAATTGAGTTGGGTATCTCGCTAAATCTTTTTCGTAGCGGGAGACATAATCTTGTAATTTCACTAATTGAGCCATTTTACAGCCTCCTACACTGTATGGAATCAATTGCCTCATAGCGAGGGATTTGATCATTGTTTATTTGGAAAACGGAGAAATGAGAAACGTCGAAACTCATCTTTGGTAATTGAAAATCCTTTGTATGCAAGTCATTCGCTGCTGCCCATTTTTTAGCGATAGTAATATGAGCGTGGAAATCTTTTGTGTTCGTTATCTCCATCACTTTAGATAATTGCTGTACAATTTCATGTTGTAAGAAATATAAAGGATTACTATTTTCTAGCGCTGTATAGACTACTCGAGGTGTTTGTTCATTTCCAAAATGGGATAAGCCACTTGTCGTTAGTTCAAACGTTTCCCACTGAATGTCTCGTAAACATTGCATAATGGATGTTAGAATAGTTTGCTCCACATGCCCTAAGTAAAAGAGCGTGATATGCAAATCTTGTGCAGCTGGTAGTATCTTATGTGTTTCATGTACATTTGTATTTTCACGCTCTTTTACGATACCTTTTGCAATAGGATCGGGAACTTTTATACCGATAAAATAATGCTGTTTCATAATCCTATGGACGATGGGATTTTTTGTTCAAATGCTTGTTGTAGTTTTACAGTCCATTCCCCACGTTTACCATTTCCAATGTGTTGACCATCAATTGAAATGATTGGCATTACTTCTGTACTTGTAGAAGACATAATCATTTCGTCCATTGCTAGTGCTTGTTCTTTTGTGAACGCCTCTTCGACTACTTCTAAACCTACTTCTGCACAGCAATCCAAAATTACTTTTCTTGTAATGCCGTTCAATATTAAATTATTTACAGGATGCGTATATAAGACGCCATCTTTAATACCATACACATTAGAAGAAGAGCCTTCTGTAATAATTTCTCCGCGATGCTGGATTGCTTCGTAGCAGTCTTTACTAATTGCCTCTTGTTTTGCAAGAACATTCCCAAGTAAGTTTAAGGACTTAATATCACAACGAAGCCAGCGAATATCTTCTACAAAACAAGCTTTTACTCCGTTTTCCAGTTGTGTTAGTGGTCGAGATGTTTCTTTTGTATAGGCTGTTAGGACAGATTCCACTTCAGGTGTTGGGAAGTTATGTTGTCTTGGACTTGTACCCCTTGTTACTTGTAAATAAATTTGACCATTTTCTACTTCGTTTGTCTCGATTAAATCATGAATCATTTTATGCATAACATCTTTTGTGTACGGAATGACTAACTGTATTTTATCTGCACTTGCATATAAACGATCAATATGTTCCTCTGCCGTAAATACGTTGCTATTATAAATTTTGATCACTTCATAAATACCATCCCCAAATTGATAACCACGGTCTTCGTATCCAATTTTCACTTCTTCTTCATTTATGATTTCGTTATTCCATAATATTTTAGCCATTATTGTCCACCTGCTTCTGAAGTTTTACTTGCTAGTTCTACAATTGCATCTGCGTAAATTGCTGTTGCTTTTATCAAATCTTCTATATCTACATATTCATCTACTTGGTGTGCTACATCTTTTCTGCCTGGGAAAAGCATACCGAATGCAACTCCTTTATCAAGTACGCGGGCGTATGTCCCTCCACCAATAGATAGAAGTTTTGCTTCTTCTCCAGTATTTCTTTCGTATACCTTTTGCAATGTTTTGATCAGCTCATCATTTTCATCGACATAATGTGGAGTAGAATTCGTACCTAAATCTAATGTAATGCCCATTTGTTGTAGCACTTCTCGGCAAGCAGCAAGTTTTTCTTCAAAAGGATACGTTACAGAATAGCGCATACTTACTTGCGTACATGATCCTTGTTCTGGTGCATAATGGATAACACCAGGATTAAGTGTTGTATCTCCTGAGACGTCGTCGGTAAAGTTAAGCGCAAGGGCATGTCCTCTGCTATCTGCTCCAAAACCTTCCACCAAAAAGTCTACAAAAGCTTTTGAATGGGCTGTTAAATTGATCGTTTGTAAGAATTTCGCCAGTAAAATGGCTGCATTTACCCCTTCATCCGGTTCCATCGCATGTGCAGATTTTCCGTGTACTAATACTTTTACCATAGAGCCTTGTGGTGCAACTTCACCTGTAATCCCATGACTACTTGCAAACGCATCGAATTTTTCTTTAATCGTGATAAGCCCTCCAAAAACGAATGCAAATGCCTCATCTGGCACCATATTTGTACGCTTTCCTGCTTGGAAAAACTGGATCGTTTCTGTCTCAGATGAACCTGTTTGTGTAAATATTAAATTCGCAATTCCTTTTTCTGCATTAATGATCGGGAAATCTGCATCTGGTGCAAATCCAATTGTCGGCATTTGTTCTTTTTGAAAATAGCGATCCACACAACGGAATCCACTTTCTTCGTCCGTTCCAATAATCATGCGCACTTTTTTAGAAAGTTCAATGCCAGACGCTTTTACTAATTTCATCGCCATCCATGCAGCTATTGTTGGTCCTTTGTCGTCAATTGCTCCCCGACCATATATACGATCATCTGCAACAACCCCTTCAAAAGGAGGATATGTCCAACCTGTTCCTTCTGGTACGACATCTACATGACAAAGAATACCGAGAATTTCTTCTCCATCTCCCATTTCAATATGACCAGCCATATTATCTATATTTTTTGTTGTAAATCCGGCTTTTTCTCCTTCTTCCAGCATATGTTGTAAAGCTTCTAAAGGTTTTGGACCAAAAGGCATTTCGTCTGTTGCCAGTTCTTTTTGTAGGACACTTGGGATTTGAATAAGCTGTTTTAATTCTGCAATTAGTTCTTCTTTCTTTTCTTCTGCTAGTTTTAACCAGTTCATAAGAAAATCTCCTCCGCTATTCATATATATAGCTATTTTACACTTATTTTGATCGAACGTCTTTGAAAATAATTATAGCTGCGTAAAAAGCCTGTACTTTCAGATTTCCATGTAAAACATTTGTAAATTAATTGATTTTGATAGAAATTAGAGAGAATATCTACTATAATTAAATTGTCAGATAATACGACTGACCACCAATATAGTAAAGGGGCTGTAAATTGCAATTATTTAGTTGCTTTTCACCCATGTCGTCCGCTAGTCTAGCCAAGAGATATGATGATGAAGGAGTGGTTGACTTATGAAACCTACTACTGATCGGATGCTCAATCGAATTAAAGACATGTACATGTTCATCCGAGATAACGGAACTGTTACAACACAAGACTTGGTCGATGAATTTGGTATCACTCCTCGCACGATTCAGCGAGATTTGAATGTGCTTGCTTTCAATGACTTAGTTATTAGTCCAACAAGAGGCAAATGGACCACGACGAACAAACGCGTTAAATTGACATCTTAGATACGAACAATATGAAAAGAATGACCATGCTCAATATTTAAGCGAGGTCATTCTTTTGCTGTAATTGCTCTAATTCTTCTCCTGTTAATTCCCTATATGCACCTTCTGCAAGTGAATGATCTAGCTTAAGCGTACCCATTGAGAGTCTTTTTAAGTAAACTACCTTTTTTCCTACCCCTTCAAACATTCTTTTCACTTGATGAAATTTACCTTCTGTAATCGTTAATTCAATCTCTGAAATGGGCCCACTAGTTAAAATATGCAGTATTCCGGGTTTTGTATGATAACCATCATCTAATGTAATGCCATTTTTAAAAGCCTCTACATCTGACTCGTTTACAATCCCTTGCACTTTGGCAAAATATACTTTTGGGACATCTTTGTTTGGCGATAATAGACGATGCGTTAAAGCACCATCATTTGTAAGTAACAGTAATCCTACCGTATCCTTATCCAGTCGTCCAACTGGATAAGGCTCGAAATGTCTTACATCATCGTCCAATAAATCAATAACAGTCTTATCTCTTGTATCTTCCGTTGCAGAAACTACCCCTGCTGGTTTATTTAACA
This sequence comes from Psychrobacillus soli, assembly GCF_006861775.1. Taxonomy (GTDB): domain Bacteria; phylum Bacillota; class Bacilli; order Bacillales_A; family Planococcaceae; genus Psychrobacillus; species Psychrobacillus soli. The sequence continues at coordinate 24,752 of NZ_VDGG01000019.1, forward strand.
TTAAATAAACGAACTGTTTATATTCTACCACTTCCCCGTACACGGATACTCGGTCATCATGCTCATTGACATGCATCGAACTGTCCTTTACGGTGACTCCATTTACTTGAATTGCCTTTGATTTGATTAACATTTTAACTTCTCTTCTTGTCCCAAAACCCGTATGAGCTAAAAATTTATCTAATCGCATATCGTTCTCCTAAAAACCAATTTTTTTCGTATACTTTGTCAGTCTTTCTCCAAAGAGCTTTTGCGCAAGACCAAGTCGCAATGTTACATATCCATAAAATGCCGCTCCTATGGAAGCACAAACGAATATAACTACTAACGCTTCCATCTTATGATCGATCATGAACATTTTCTCAATTCCCCATTTGGATAGGAATACTAGACTTAACATCACTACATTCACCATCACGATTAATATAATTCTTCTTAAAACCATCGTCGATTTGTAATGCAATGTTTTTCGAATGGCAAACATATTTAATCCAATTGCCACAACATATCCTAAGGCTGTCGCCAAAATAGCACCATCCGTTTCAAATGCTTTTATCAAAGGTGTATTTAATACGAGTTTCGTTAATATACCAAGTAACAAATTCAGGATAATAAGTTTTTGTCGATCTATTCCTTGTAAAATGGCTGTTGTTACGGGATAAAGCGCAAATAATATAGCAACTGGGGCATAATGTGCAAGCACTGCTGTTCCTGTTTCACTTTGCTGGTAAAACATAAGGTAAAATTCATTCGCTAAAATGGAAATACCCATTGCAGCTGGCACAGTTAAGAATAATAATATTTGAAAAGTTTGGTCTAGTGATTTTCTTACTTGTCCAAAATCTTGCTTCGCGTAATAACTTGTAATTACCGGAATTAACGTCATGGAAAATCCTGTTGCTAGCATTACAGGGATCATCACTAATTTATGTGCGGAAAAGTTGAGCATTCCAAGTAACGTATTGGAAATTTCCCCATTAATACCTATCTTCAACATTGCTCGGTTAAATGTAATCATATCGATAAATTGGAATAATGGATTGATAACACCAACTAAAGCAAATGGAACCGTGTAAATCAACATCTCTTTATAGATATTTGTAAGTGAAACATCCGAAGTCATTTTACCACTCGAATTGAGCAATACATTAAACTCTGGCTTTAATTTTTTCCAATACCAATATAAAACGATTAAACTTGCAATCGCCCCTAAAAACGCAGCAAACACCGCAAAAGAAATCGCGGTTTTTTCAGTACCTTTGAAAATATAAACGACCATAAATCCGCCTGCTAGTACAAACAGAATACGTACAATTTGCTCAAATAACTGAGAAACTGCTGTAGGAGTCATATGTTGATATCCTTGGAAAAACCCTCGGATTAAACTCATAACAGGTACTACTATAACCGCAAAACTGACATATTTAATGACGGTAGCTACATCTTCTACAGTAAAAAGTGCCTCATCATCTTTAATAATGAGATGTGCGATTGGTTCCGACATTACAAATAAAACGATAAAACCTAAAACTCCAGTACCCATCATCAGTAGCATACTGGATTTCACTAATTTTCGACCAGTCGCATAATCCCCTAGCGCATTATATTTCGAAACAAACTTAGAAACGGCAATGGGCACCCCAGAAACAGCTATCGCAAGCATAATGGAATATGGCACATATGCGTATTGATATAGTGCCACATAATCTTCGCCAATGATTTGGTAAAAAGGAATAACATATAATACACCTAAAATTCTTGATAATAAGAGACCAACCGTCAAAATCATTGTCCCTTTTAATAAATTCGAAGCCATAAAACCCGCCCAATCCTATCAAATTCGCCTTGGCGTATTTTTTTGCGCCCAGATTTTTCTCGAGCACGGTCGAGAAATCCCTCTAAAAATCTGTGGCATCCGCCGGAGGTTTAACGTCATTCAGCAGTTATTTATTGCTGGATGAAGTTAAATTGTCTACACTACAGTTTACATCTGTCTCATGAAAACCACAATCGTGTATAATAAAGAAAAAAGTGAAAGTGTGAACTATTTATGTATGACGTAATTGTAATCGGTGGGGGTCCATCGGGATTAATGGCTGCTGCCGCTGCTGGAGCAGAAAAGAAAAAAGTGTTACTTATTGAAAAAGGTTCGAAGCTTGGGAAGAAACTTGCTATATCTGGTGGTGGACGTTGTAACGTAACGAATCGACTTCCTCAAGAAGAAATTGTGAAAAATATCCCTGGAAACGGACGCTTTTTGTTCAGTCCATTCTCTGTTTTTAATAATGAAGATATTATTGCGTTTTTTGAAAACCTCGGGGTTGCCTTAAAAGAAGAAGATCACGGAAGAATGTTCCCTGTCTCGAATAAGGCAATGGATGTTGTGAATGCATTACTTGATGAATTAAAAAGATTAAATGTCGAAATTAAACTAAATTCTCCAGTTGCAAAGCTTTTAATGAATGATGAAAAAATAATTGGTGTTCGCCTAGCTGACGGCGAAGAAATTGTTGCAAGTAGCGTTGTTGTAGCAGTTGGTGGAAAAGCAGTTCCACAAACTGGTTCTACAGGTGATGGCTATCCTTGGGCCGAAAAAGCGGGACATACGGTTACGGATCTCTATCCAACAGAAGTTCCTTTATTATCAAACGAGCCTTTTATTAAATCAAAGGAACTTCAAGGTCTTGCACTAAGAGATGTTGCAGTTTCTGTACTTAAGAAAAATGGAAAACCAATTATTACCCACCAAATGGACATGCTCTTTACCCATTTCGGCCTAAGTGGTCCAGCCATATTACGCTGTAGTCAATTCGTTGTGAAAGAACAAAAGAAAAACGGCGGACAGCTTGTTCAAATCCGCATTGATAGTTTACCTGATCAAAATGAAGAGCAAACATTCCAATCCTTACTCTCTGCCATCAAAGAAGATCCGAAAAAAGCGGTGAAGAATGTTTGGAAAGGTATTGTGCCAGAAAGGTGGCTTTTATTCTTGCTGCAGCGTGCTAGTATCCAGGAAAGTGAAGATGGTCAAAATCTAGCCCACGATAAAATAAGAGATCTTGCTCATCAATTGAAACAATTTACAGTGAATGTTTATGGTACGCAACCATTGGACAAAGCATTTGTAACTGGTGGAGGTGTGTCCATTAAAGAAATTGAACCGAAAACAATGGCTTCTAAGAAAAAAGCCGGACTCTATTTCTGCGGAGAAATTTTGGATATTCATGGGTATACCGGTGGTTATAATATTACGTCTGCCCTTGTAACTGGTAAAATTGCAGGAATGAGCGCTGCTGGTTTTAGTGGATGATCGTTTTCGGGAACTCGGTATCGTTTTTATTTGCCTGTATTAAACAATATAATTGATATGTCAATCATAAATAAAAAGGACCTAATTTTTTTAGGTCCTTTTTATTATGTTCTTATTAACAAATACGCACCCCTAAGGTGATCAGCTTTGAAAACTCCATGTAACAAAATGGTATATTAAAATAAATTATAGCGGTAGTTTCTTTTTTATAAGCTCAAAAGGGGGCATAAACGGATATTCAATATCGGTCGTTGGTAAGGACAGCATCACATGATCCAATAATGGATAATCATACAGTCTTCCTTCGTAAACTAACTCGAAACGCGGATGTATGAAAAAATCATGTGGTGTAACAAGCGTCGGAGGAAGATTCCATAAATCCAGGCCACTTTTCTCAAAAACCTCCGCAATAAATTGAGAGCAAAAGTATTTATTCCTCTGGTTAATCGGACAGCGGACAGCAACACCAACGAGTCCTAGCAAATTATACGAATATATATCTTTATTATTATTAAAGCTTTGGATAACATCTCTGATGCGATTATACTCCTTTAATGAAACATCAATTTTTGATAATACGCATCTTGTGTTATAAAAATATCGATAGGTACCGAAATAAATATCTTCCTTTATAAAACCAGCAATCAACGGATTTCTCGGATATTTTCGCCCAAAACTATAGATTTCATCGAGTTTTTCGTCAAAAACGATTGAAACATGATTGTAAGGTGCATTTGTAAAATATTTGATTGTTCTATTTAATAATGTACCTGTATCGGTTAATAAAACATAAACCGTTTTTTGTTTCTTATCCATCATTGCTACTCCTGTCCTTTTCCTCTTACTAGCTGCTCATCTCCCCCTACTCTATCTTCCTTAATCTCCTTTGTCATTTTTATATTCTAGAATATCTCCCGGTTGGCAATCTAATGACTTACATATAGCTTCTAATGTGGATAACCTAATGGCTTTTGCCTTTCCATTTTTCAGTATTGAAAGATTTGCCATCGTTATTCCAACTCTCTCCGAAAGTTCTGTAACACTCATTTTCCTTTTAGCCAACATCACATCGATATTGATTATTATTGCCATCCTTTTCACCTCAGACTATTAAGTCATTTTCCGATTTTATATCAATCGCCTCTTTTAAAAGCTTTTGAAGAACTGCAGCAAACACTGCTATTACCATTGAAGCAAAAACAGGTACCATTCCGACTATGACAACACCCGGTGCATCATCTAGCTCTGCTACTAGAAAGACAAATGGGAGAATTACCACATACAAACCACTAGTCGTCAATGCACAGAATTTAATTTTCTTTAGAGCTTTAACAGACAACTCAGAGAATGCTTGGTTCTTATCAATATAACTTAAAAGTTTAAAAGCGTGATACAATGCAACGAAAAACGGAATCACGGATACATACATACCTATTAATATGGGATAGATTATATAGGCATAATCTGGATTTACTAGATTTTTAGGCAACCAATACATCCCAAATATGCCCAATGCAAGAACTGGCATTCCAATAAGAATCACAGCTATCTTTAAAAAGAGAGTTGATCCTCGTTTCATAAAAAAGCACCTCACTAAATTATTGTCATTTTGAATTTAACATATTATTTATCGTTTTACAATATATTTTTATTGATTACTAAAACATATTTATTGCTTTATAAGCTTATTGTCATTTAAATTTCTCTTCACCAAAATAAAAATTGAATTTTGAATTTTTTTATATTACAATGGTCTTTAACAAGCAATGAAGAAGAATAGTAGCTTTATAGAATGCTTTAGAGAGCTGACGGTTGGTGCAAGTCAGTAGCGGACATAGAGTGAATGGACTTCTGAGCTCCAATGCTGAAAGTAATAGTAGGTTTTGGCGTATGTCTACGTTATAAGACGCACAACTATTTGGTTGTGATTAAGAGGATTACAAAAGTAATCAATGAAGGTGGCACCGCGGCTCTCCGTCCTTTTTAGATGGAGGGCCTTTTTGTGTTCAGTTGAGCAGAGAGAAGGAGAGATGAGCTATGACAGTTGAGACGAGAAGTTATGAGATGAAAGAGATCCAAGGAGACATGATGACACCTATTTCCATTTATCATTCGTTAAATGGAAAAAAGAAAATGCTATTTGAATCATCCGCAAAGCATGAAGAAAGCGGACGCTATTCGTTTATCGCATTAAATCCCATTGCTGAACTAATCGGGGACCAATCTAACTATACATTATCGTATAGCCATGGGGAAACGGAGAAAGGGTCAACATCTGTTATTGAAAAGCTGAAAAAGTTGATACCTATTCATACAGAAAAGTACCCCTTTTCGTTTTTCGGCGGAGCAATTGGTTATTTGGGGTATGAAACGGCATTTTATCACGAGAAAATTGGTGAACTGTTGCCAGATGAATTAGAAATGCCCGATCTCCATCTGATGTTTTATGACACGTTTATTGTGTATGATCATGTAAAGCAGACCGTTACAATAGCTGCTATCGATTTATTTAAAAATGGTCGCTCGCAGCAAGAAATGCTAAATGCGATCGAAGAAATATATTCAGATCTACAAGTAAGTACGACACATCAAATGGATGCTGTTACAAAACTAGCATTTAAACCGATGATGGAAGAAGACCTATTTGTTCAAATGGTAGAAAAAGCAAAAGAACATATTGTTAAAGGCGATATTTTTCAAGTTGTTTTATCGCAGCGATTTACATCCCCCTTTAAAGGGAATCCTTTTTCGCTGTATCGACAACTTCGTACAGCAAACCCTTCTCCGTATATGTTTTATATGGACTTTGGAAGCTATACAATACTCGGGACTTCGCCGGAAAGCTTAGTAAAAGTAAATAATGGAATTGTCACAACAAATCCCATTGCCGGGACAAAGCCAAGGGGAAAAACTACCGAAGAGGATATCCAAATTGCAAAAGATTTACTAAACGATGAAAAAGAAATTGCCGAGCACCGTATGCTTGTGGACCTTGGGCGTAATGATATTGGAAGAATCTCCGAAATTGGTTCCGTGCAAATTGAAAAGTATATGACGATTGAATACTATAAATATGTCATGCATATCGTCTCGGAAGTAACTGGCCGACTTAAGGAAGATTTGCATATACTGGACGTATTAACCGCTTGTTTACCTGCTGGAACTGTATCTGGCGCACCGAAAATTCGTGCGATGCAAATTATTAATGAGCTAGAAACGATGAAACGCGGAGTATATGCTGGAGCGGTCGGTTATATTTCTGTCACTGGTAATATGGATTTGGCGCTAGCTATTCGTACGATGGTTGTGAAGGATAATAAAGCCTATGTTCAAGCTGGTGCCGGTATCGTCCATGATTCTGTGCCGACGAGTGAATTTGATGAAACGATCAATAAAGCTAAAGCACTTTTGGAGGTACAACGATGATTTTATTGATCGATAATTATGATTCCTTTACGTATAACTTATTTCAGCAAGTAAGTAGTCTTGGGAAAGATGTGCAAGTTATAAGGAATGACGCTATCACGATTGAAGAAATTGAGCTTTTAAATCCAGAAGCAATTATTATTTCACCTGGTCCTGGTACCCCAACTGAAGCAGGTATTTCAATCGAAGTCATTCAAAAACTGCATCAAAAATATCCGATTCTTGGAATTTGCCTTGGTCATCAATCGATTGGGGCTGCGTTTGGAGCAAATATTGTGCAAGCAAAGACAATCATGCACGGGAAGATTTCGGAAGTCGAACATACTCGGTCATCCATTTTTGAAGCTTTCACCGAGCCAATTTCCGTCATGCGTTATCATTCGCTTGTCATTGATGAACACACATTAGATGAAAAACTGGAAGTGCTTGCAAGAGCCGGAGATGACAACGAAATTATGGCGATTAAGCATCGAGAGTACCCGTTATACGGACTTCAATTTCATCCGGAATCGATTGGTACAGTGCAAGGCGACCAGTTAATGAGGTCATTTATAGAAACACTGCATGTAAAGATATAAAGTCGCAAGCTCCTAGTCTTTCTAGGGGCTTTTATCGTTGGAAAAAGGTTGAGAGTAGGGTTAGTTGGAATTTTCGGGAGTTTAGTTGGAATTTTTGAAGGTTTAGTTGGAATTTCAGAGAATTTAGTTGGAAAAATGAAGCCTTTAGTTGGAATAGCCAAAAAAAGTTAAAAAAGCTGCTTATCCCTCGAGAGGAATAAGCAGCTTTTCTGATTGTTAGATAACGATATTCACCATTTTACCTGGAATTGCAATAATTTTCTTCACTTCTTGCCCTTCTAGCCATTGTTGAACTTGCTCGGAAGCTAACGCTGATGCTTCTAGTTCTTCTTTTGTAGCATCTTTTGCAACAAGAAGTTTTGCACGTACTTTTCCTTTAATTTGAACAGGAATTTCCACTTCATTGTCTACTAATTTCGATTCGTCAAATGTAGGCCATGCTTCATACGTCATTGTATCCTCATGCCCTAAAATGCTCCAAAGCTCTTCTGCAATATGTGGAACGATTGGAGAAATTAGTTTAACAAATCCTTCAACATATTCTTTCGAAATATGTTCTGCTTTATATCCTTCATTGATAAATACCATCATTTGTGAAATAGCCGTATTATAATGCATGGATTCATAGTCTTCTGTTACTTTTTTGACAGTTTGGTGATACACTTTCTCCATATTTCCAGAAGAACTATCACTTACTTTTTCGCTTAGTTTACCATTCTCATCTACAAACAAACGCCAAATTCGGTCTAAGAATCTTCTTGAACCGTCCAGTCCATTCGTTGACCATGCCTTTGAAGAATCCAGTGGTCCCATGAACATTTCGTATAGACGAAGTGAATCGGCACCATGTGTTTTCACGATATCATCTGGATTTACTACGTTTCCTTTTGACTTAGACATTTTCTCGTTATTTTCACCTAGGATCATTCCTTGGTTAAATAGTTTTTGGAATGGCTCTTTCGTCGCAACAACTCCAATATCGTACAAGAATTTATGCCAGAAACGTGCGTACAATAAATGCAATACTGCATGCTCTGCTCCACCAACATAAATATCGACTGGTAACCAGCGTTCTGCTAGTTCGGGATCGATAAGTGCTTCATCATTGTTTGGATCGATATAGCGTAAGTAGTACCAGCAGCTACCTGCCCATTGTGGCATTGTATTTGTTTCACGACGCCCTTTTTTCCCGGTTACAGGATCTACTACATTTACCCATTCTGTTATATTAGCAAGTGGCGATTCTCCAGTTCCACTTGGCTTAATATCCGTTGTTACAGGTAACATTAGAGGCAACTCAGACTCGTCTACAGTTGTTGAAGTACCATCTTCCCAATGGATAACTGGAATTGGCTCTCCCCAATAACGTTGGCGGCTGAATAACCAATCGCGTAAACGATACGTAATTTTCTTCTCACCTTTACCGTTCGCTTCAAACCATTCAATTGCTTTAGCAATCGCTTGTTGTTTGTTCAAACCATTTAAGAAGTCTGAGTTCACTAGTGTTCCATCTTCTGTGTAAGCTTCTTCTTCGATACTTCCGCCAGAAACTACTTCTACAATCGGCAAGTCAAATTGTTTTGCAAACTCATAATCGCGCTCATCATGCGCTGGAACTGCCATAATAGCACCTGTTCCGTATGTTGCTAAAACATAATCTGCAATCCAAATCGGCATTTTCTCGCCACTAACAGGATTGATTGCATAAGCACCAGTGAATACCCCTGTTTTATGTTTCGCTAGATCTGTACGCTCTAAATCACTTTTTAGCTTTACTTGATCTTGATAAGCTTGCACCGCTTCTGATTGCTCAGTTGTTGTAATTTTTTCAACCAGTTTGTGCTCTGGAGCTAACACCGCATACGTTGCACCGAAAATAGTATCTGGACGTGTCGTAAATGCACGGAACGATTCGTTCGTACCATCTATTTCAAACGTAAGCTCTGCACCTTCCGAACGTCCAATCCAGTTACGTTGCATTTCTTTTAAGCTTTCCGGCCAATCCAGTTCATCCAAGTCTTCCAATAGTCTATCTGCATAAGCAGTAATACGAAGAACCCATTGACGCATCGGACGGCGTTCTACCGGATGTCCCCCACGCTCTGATAGTCCATCGATTACTTCTTCATTTGCAAGAACTGTACCTAATGCAGGACACCAGTTTACAGGCACTTCGTCTACATAAGCCAATCCTTTTTTGTAAAGCTGAATGAAAATCCATTGTGTCCATTTGTAATAAGATGGATCAGTCGTATTCACTTCTCTATCCCAATCATAAGAAAAACCAAGATCATTCATTTGACGTTTAAATGTAGCAATATTCTTCGCAGTAAATTCTGCAGGATCGTTACCCGTATCAATCGCGTATTGCTCTGCAGGAAGTCCAAAAGCATCCCATCCCATTGGATGAAGCACGTTATAGCCTTGTTTACGTTTAAATGCACTTAAAATGTCCGTCGCAATATAACCAAGTGGATGACCTACATGAAGTCCAACTCCTGAAGGATATGGGAACATATCTAGTGCATAAAATTTTGGTTTCGAAGGATCATCCACCATTTTATACGTCTTGTTTTCCTTCCAATACTGTTGCCATTTTTTTTCGATTGATTCATGATTAAAACTCATTTAGATTTCCTCCTCCAATAAAAAAACTCGCCCCTTAAAAAACTAAGGGACGAGAGTATACTCACGCGGTACCACCCAAATTAGTGGAAATCCACTCAACTTGACTCCTTAACGCGGAAAACGGTATAGGCTACTTAAGTTCACCTACACAGACTCAAAGGCGAGTTCAATAATTCGTTCCGCTAACTTTCACCAACCGTCAGCTCTCTTTAGAAACGTCGATTATTTACTAATCCTTTTCACAGTCACTTCTATTAGAATTTATTCTAATGGATTTCGTCCTAAAATACAAGCTGTACTTATATTGTTACGTTTTCTTTTACATCCTTGATGATAAGGGGCGCTTCAGTTGCATCAATAATATCTTGAATCGTATACCCTTCAAATACCTCTTTCAACTCAAGACCGTCTGATGTTACTTCTATCATTGCCCGTTCTGTTATTATTTTATTCACAACTGCTTTACCTGTTAACGGTAATTCGCATTCTTTTTTAATCTTTGCAGAACCGTCTTTTGCACAATGGTCCATAATAACGATGATTTTTTTAGCTCCATGTACTAAATCCATCGCACCACCCATGCCTTTAATCATTTTTCCTGGAATCATCCAGTTCGCTAAATCACCTGTTTCCGAAACTTCCATTGCCCCTAAAATCGCTACATCCACATGTCCACCGCGAATCATTGCAAAGGACTCTGCACTAGTGAAAAAGGAAGACCCAGGAATTGTCGTTACCGTTTCTTTCCCAGCGTTTATAAGATCTGGATCTACTTCTTGTTCCGTTGGGTATGGTCCGATGCCAAGTAATCCATTTTCCGATTGTAAAACGACCGTCTTATCTGGTGAGATAAAATTCGCAACTAATGTTGGAATCCCGATCCCTAAATTGACGTAGTTGCCATGTTCTATTTCTTGTTCTGCTCTTCTCGCAATTTTCTCACGTGTATTCAACTTAGTATCCCCCTTATGAACGTGTCGTTAGACGTTCGATTCTTTTTTCTTGTGCCGCTTGGAATAGTCCTTGTACATAAATACTTGGTGTATGTATTTGTGCTGGATCTAAGTCGCCTGTTTCTACAATCTCTTCTACTTCTGCAATCGTAATCTTCCCTGCAGCCGCCATCATTGGATTGAAGTTTTGTGCCGTTTTGTTATATATTAAGTTACCAAATTTATCAGCTTGAGCTGCACGAATTAGTGAAAAATCTGCACGTAGCGATTCTTCTAGTACATACTCTTTGCCATCGTAAATGCGTACTTCTTTTCCTTCCGCAACAACTGTACCAACACCCGCTGGCGTAAAGAATGCTGGAATCCCTGCTCCACCTGCACGAATTTTTTCTGCTAACGTCCCTTGAGGTGTCAGCTCTACTTCTATTTCTCCAGAAAGCACTTGACGTTCAAATTCTTTATTTTCCCCTACATATGAACCAATCATTTTTTTAATTTGTTTATTTTTTAATAGAAGTCCAAGACCCCACTCATCTACTCCACAGTTATTCGAAATAACCGTTAAATCTTTTACCCCTTTTTCAACTAAAGCTAAAATGAGCTGTTCTGGTATTCCAACAAGGCCAAAGCCCCCTACCATTAACGTCATTCCATCTTCAATATTTGCTACAGCTTCACTTGCTGAACTGTAAATTGGTTTCATGATGCCATTCCCCTTTCTTATGTAAAGATACTACCATCTAATATTCTCAAATATCCGATAAATTAGCAATCTATTTTCTTAGATCTGTTCCCAAGCTAGATTCTTTAGACATATTCAAGAATATTAATAAAACGCCCCGATTATTAAATCGGGCGTTTATATAAGTGATGAAAATTTATTGACTCCGTGTAACCACCGTCCAAAATAACTGCTTGCCCCGTCATTCCTTTTGCAGCATCACTAGCTAAAAACAAAGTCAAATCTGCAATTTCTTTTACATCTAACAATCGTTTCTGTGGAACTAAAGGGTATAGCACTTCTTCTAAAACAGATTCAACCGGAACATTACATACTTTCGCTAAATCGCTAAATTGGTTTCGAACAAGCAGTGTGTCCGCATATCCTGGGCAAACAGCATTCACTGTAATCCCATCTGTAGCTGTCTCAAGAGCTGCAACTTTTGTAAGTCCAATTACGCCATGTTTAGCTGAGTTATAGGCTGCTTTACCAGCAAAACCAACTAAACCATTAATAGAAGCCATATTAATAATTCTACCAAAGCCTTCCTTACGCATATGTGGGAGAACATGCTTAATCGCTACAAATGGAGCTGTAAGCATAATTTTCACCAATAGTTCAAATCGCTCTGTTGGGAACTCTTCTAGCATCGCAACATGCTGCATTCCGGCATTATTGATTAAAATATCAATACGACCAAACTCTTCTATCGTTCTATTAATAGAGTGTTTAATGTCTTCTTCATTTGTGACATCACATCTAATACTAAGAACATCTTCACCAAGCGATAATGCAGCTTCCTTTACCTTTTCTTCATTGATATCTGTTAAAACTACCTTCGCACCTGCTTCATAAAATTCGCGTGCTATTTCAAGTCCTATTCCTTGTGCTGCTCCTGTAATAAGAAGCACCTTTTCTTTAACCATGTTAGCTCCTCCTAAAAAATAGACGCCCTGGAGCGGCTATTAGATTCCTAATCCTAAAGAGAAAAGAATAATTGCTAATACAACACCTAGTAATGGCACTACTACAGTTGTCGCTCCTACAGACCAATATGCGGCACTATGTTTTTCTCCACAGATTGATTGAATAGTAGTGACTACATATCCATTATGTGGCAATGAATCCAGTGCACCAGATGAAATAGCGACTACTCTGTGCAACGCTTCTGTGTTTACACCCATATCCATATAATGTGGTGCTAATAATGGTAAAGCGATTGATTGACCACCAGATGAAGAACCAGTCATACCGGCAATTACGGATACCGCAATAGCAGCCCCTATTAAAGGCGAACCTGGAATGTTCGTCATAGCTTCCACGGCGGTTGTAAATGCAGGTACATTCTTTGCAACCCCCCCAAAACCAACAACCGCAGCAGTATTACCGATTGCAATAAGAGCACCGACAGTACCAGCTGAAAATGCTTCCCAGAAATTTTTTGAATACTTTCTTCCAACGATATAAGTTGCAATTACTCCACCAAGTAACGCGATTATTAATGCAGATTGTGCTAGTTTATCATGGAAAATAAATGAGATAATTAATACAACTACTAAAGGAATCATAGCTAAGAATGGATTAGGTAAATTTCTTTTTGTATCGAATGTTGGATCGGATTCACGGTCTACAAATCTTTCTCCCTTATTTACCGCCTTCTTAATAATACGGCTCAACCACCAATATCCAAAAATCGCCATAAACGCTGCTACGATAATACTTACTTCCCAACCTGCATAAGCATTCGTTCCTAAAAACTCAATTGGAATCCAGTTTTGGATTTCAGGAGATCCTGCAGATGTCATTGTAAATGTTACGGAACCTAATGCTAACGTTGCTGGAATAAAACGACGAGGTAAATCCGCTTGCTTAAACAATGAAATTGCCATTGGATATACAGAGAACGCAACAACGAACAAACTTACGCCTCCATATGTAAGTATTGCACAGGCGATAACAATAGCAAGTACAGCATATTTCATTCCTAATCTATCGACAATCCATTTGGACACGGAATCTGCTGCGCCACTATCCTCCATTACTTTACCGAATACGGCACCAAGTAAGAACATTAAATACCAAGACATAATAAACCCAGTAAATCCAGTCATATAACTAGTTACAAAATTGGCTTCCCCTTCATCTGCCAATTGTGCAAATAATGGCATTCCGCTCGTCAATGCAACTAACAATGCCGATATTGGACCAGCCATTAAAATATTTACGCCCTTCATAGTTAAGATAATAAGAAGAACTAAGCCCCCAATAAGTCCAATCATACTTAATACTTCCATTTATAAATCCCCCTATTATTTAAAGTCGTTTTAGAATAGCAAGCTGTCTTTTGGTGGAAATATTTTATCAAAGTGATAGAAATATAAAAACAGAGTCTCGTTATAAATATAAATAAGTCAGAAATCATCCTCTTTAATAAATTTTAGTTACAAAACAAGTTTTTGAGTATTTAATCATCCTATAATCTAATTCTCTGCAGAAGAATAGATTTCTTTTCTAAGATTATTTTGGAATACCCAGGTAAATAAAAGCGCTTTCATATGCCATTAAAACATAATCTAAATTTTCAATCAACAGCATTTATGACAATATTATTAACGCTATACTTGTTATTAATCCGATTTTTCGGATTAATATCGTACTGAAATAAATTATTTGAAGGATTAGTTCAGAATATAAAATCCGAATTTCTGGATTGATGTCCAAAAAATCGGATTTAGGTCAAAAGTTATATTTTTTAATTTTTTCATAAAGGGTAGATCTACTTATCCCTAGTTGTTTTGCAATTAGCGCTTTATTGGATTGATTTTCAAGTAAATCTTGAATGACGCGTTTTTCTACTTCAATTAAAATATCCTCCAGCTTTCCATTCGTTGGAAACGACAAAGCATTTCGTTTCTTTACTTGTATTGGTAGTGCAGAAGGTACGATGACGTCATTTTCAGCTAAATATACCGCTGCTTGCAACACATTTTGCAATTCACGGACATTCCCTGGCCAATGATAAGATTGAAGTATCTCTCTCGTTTTTGTTGCTAATACAATTTTCCGGCGGCCAGCCCGCACAACAAACTTTTGCAAGAAATAGTTTAACAGCTCATCTAAGTCCTCCATACGATCCCTAAGAGGGGGAATACGTAAGGTTATAGCTTGGATTCGATAGAATAGATCTTCCCTAAACTTCTTTTCTTCCACAAGATTTGCTAAAGATATATTCGAAGATGCTAGTATTCGAACATTTACTTGTTCCTCTTTCTCTGCTTGCATAGTAAAAACCGCTCCATCTTGCAAAGTACGTAGAAGCTTCGCCTGTAGCGTCAGAGGGAGCGCACTAATTTCATCTATGAATAGTGTCCCTTTATCAGCTTGCTTATATCTACCTCTACTAAATTTCCCAGTTGCCAAGTCAAGCTTTCCAAATAATTCTTCCTCCAGCATTTCAGGTGGAACTTCTGCACAATTTACTTTAACAAACGGCTCATTTGAACGTTCAGAAAGCTGATGTATACTGTGTGCAAAAATTTCTTTTCCAGTCCCACTTTCCCCTTCTATTAAAACGGGTATATCACTCGGAGCAATTATTTCGATTGTTTCTTTTATCTTTCGCACTGCTGATGAAGTTCCTTTAATATCCCCAAGATGGTACTCCTTATAACTATTATCTTCCATATTCAATTGAATACGTTCCATCGTTGTTCGAACATGAGAACTTAGCTTTTTCCAATCAGACATGTCTCTAAATATAACGCTTCCAAAAGCACCAACAATTTTTCCTTCGACAACAAGTGGTACTCTATTCGCAAGCATATATGTCCCTTTAATATAGTGAGGCGAGGCAATATCCGCTATCCCCGACTTAATAACTTCATGCATTTTTGTATTTTCAATAATTTCAGCAACTGGCTTTCCAATCGCATCATCCCTTTTTACTTCTAAGAAGTGGCAATATTCTTCATTAATGTAAAGAATATTCGAATGCTCGTCCACAACTACAAACCATTGGAACGCATTTTCTAGTATTTCCGCAAGCACGGATGTAGATAAGTTTTTCAAAAAAGTTCCCATACCCATTCCCCCCTTTTGAAACAGCTTCTCTTTCATATTCTCAAAGATTGGCATATTAATCAATTTCATTTCAGAAAAAAACCGTTTGATTTTCATCAAACGGTGCGTTTTTTAAGTGGTAAATCATATAGCAAACTCGTTACAATCGCAAAAATCATAAAACTCGTAAGTATTAATATCATCATCGGTGTCCCGTAAGCTTCTACCAGTAAACCACCTATAAACGGTCCGATCATTCGTCCAATAGTCGCCATGCTATTCACAATGCCTTGATAAAATCCTTCTCTCCCTTTTGGAGCTAACTTATCAGCAAGCGTTGGCACCGCTGGCCAAACGAACATTTCACCAATCGTCAGGATGACCATTGCCGTGATAAACATCGTATAACTCTCAGCAAAAGCAACTACTACAAAAGATCCCATGAAAATAACAATCCCAATGATAAGCTGCGCTTTTATTTTATGTTCTAATCGACTAATAATCGGTTTGATCAGCGGTTGAGCCGCAATAATAAGTGCACCATTGATCGTCCATAGTAGACTATATTGCTTTAATGATATGCCTAGATCCAACAGATGAGTTGAAATAGTCGATGTCCACTGCACGTATACGATCCACGTCAACATATACCCAACCGTTACAATCATCATGGCATAAAAAGGTGCTTTTTGTTTTATTTTCTTTTTCTCATTCAACACCGAGCTATGTCTATTCGTTGTAACAACTAATTTCCGATAAAAAATCCATACAATAACTAAAAATAAAATATAAGTCAGTAGATTCGCCATAAATATGTGATTAATATTATTATCCGCTACTACTCCTGCAATCGCAGGACCAATGGCAACTCCAACATTTTGTGCCAAATAAATCGCATTAAACGCCTTTCTTCCACCTTCTGGCCAAACACTGCCGACCATCGCATACATACTAGGGAAAATAATTCCCCCACTAAATCCTAAAATCGCAACAAACCATATATATTCAGGCCATCCATGCCATATTGTTAATAACCCTAAAGCTATTAGGGACAAAATAATTCCTAGCATAATCGATTTATACCCGCCAATACGATCGAACAAATACCCCCCCAGTAAGTTACCAATAACACCTGTCCCAGCATTAATCATCAGTACAAATCCAGCCATCGAAAGTGACTGCCCCAAATAATCATGCATATAAATGGTATGTAAAGGCCATAAGAAGGAATTTCCCATCGTATTGATAAACATTCCGATGATTAAAAGCCATACAGCTTTTGGCATACAAAACACCTCATTTCCTCGTACGTTAAACTATTGTATGCTTTTTTATAGAGTACTTCAAGATGGATACAACAAACTTCTTCCAGACATGATAAAATAGGCATGTTAAGGAGTGAATTCGCATGAATGAAAACAATTTCCCTTTTCCATCAGATGGAAAAAGGTACTATACATGGAATCGATATTTGCGAGACAGATTTGAACAGAAAATTTTCAAAATCGCGCTAGACGCTGGCTTTGACTGTCCGAATAGAGACGGTACAGTCGCTTTTGGTGGCTGCACATTTTGCAGCGTTGCTGGTAGTGGTGATTTCGCGGGAGATAAAGTGGATCCAATTCCAGTACAATTTGAAAAAATAAAATCCAAAATGCACGAAAAGTGGAAAACAGGAAAATACATCGCCTATTTTCAAGCGTATACAAATACACACGCCCCTCTTCCAATACTGAAAGAAAAATTTGAAGCAGCTATAGCACTAGAAGGTGTCGTTGGCATTTCCATTGCAACTAGACCCGACTGCTTACCTGATGATGTAGTCGAGTATTTAGCCGAGTTAAACGAAAGGACTTATTTATGGATAGAGCTAGGACTTCAAACGGTGCATGAAAGAACGGCAAATTTAGTAAATCGTGCACATGATTACCCTACTTATATAGAAGGTGTAAACAAATTACGTAAACATGGCATTCGAATTTGCACACATATTATTAACGGTCTCCCTTTAGAAGACCGAGATATGATGATGGAAACTGCCCGCGAAGTTGCCAAACTTGATGTACAAGGGATTAAAATCCATTTACTTCATTTATTAAAAGGAACTCCTATGGTGAAACAATACGAAAAAGGGAAACTAGAATTTATGGAACGAGATGCGTATATTCAGCTAGTTGCCGACCAATTAGAAGTACTTCCGCCCGAAATGGTTGTCCAACGTATTACAGGTGATGGACCAATTGATTTAATGATTGGCCCAATGTGGAGTGTCAATAAATGGGATGTATTAAATGGGATTGATGCGGAACTCTCAAAACGAAATAGTTATCAAGGAAAATTATATGAAAAGACTGGTGTTTTAACATGATTTTAAAAAGGGTTTTACCATTTACCAAGGAATTACTAGCAAGTGTCATTGAAAAAGGTGATTCAGTAGTAGACGCAACGGCTGGAAATGGACACGATACATTATTTCTTGCAGATTTAGTAGGAGAAAATGGGCATGTGTATGCCTTCGATGTGCAAAAAGAAGCTATTCAAGCAACAGCAGAAAAGCTGGAGCAAGCGAATTTGATCGGACAAGTTTCATTAATTCATGATGGGCATGAAAATGTAGCGAAGTATGTGCATGCAGAAGTATCCGCAGCCATATTTAATTTAGGTTATTTGCCAGGTAGTAATCATGAAATCGTGACAAGAGGAACTTCTACTGTTCAAGCAATTGAATCTCTCTTGCATTTACTAAAAGTTGGAGGGTTAATCGTTTTAGTAGTTTATCACGGACATGAAGGTGGTAAAGAAGAAAAAGACGTATTACTATCGTTCGTACAACAATTACCCCAGTCGTACGCTCATGTGCTATCCTATCAATTCGTCAATCAACAAAATGATCCACCTTTTATTATTGCAATCGAAAAAATGAAGACCAATTAACTCTTCAACCACTTCTTTGCATATTCAGAGAATACATGGAGAGACTACCTGTAAAAAGGAGAATCTCCATGCCTAAAATTGCATCCATCAGTACATATAAACCTCCCTATACATTAAACCAAACAAATATTGAACAACTAACGAAAGAACTATTCAAAGATAAAATCGCCCAGCTTGATCGATTATTAAAAGTGTTTGAAAATGGCGATATCGAAACTCGTCAGTTTTGCGTGCCTTTAGAATGGCATCAAACAGACCATACATTTGAAGAACGTAATACTATTTATATAGAGCTAGCTACGAAATATAGCGTAGAAGTAATTCAAACATGCCTTCAAAACACGACTTTTTTACAAAATACGATTGATCCAGAAGAAATCGATGCAATCATATTCGTCAGTACGACCGGAATCTCGACGCCAAGTATCGACGCTCGTGTAATGAACCATCTCCCTTTTTCCGATCGTATGAAACGAATCCCGTTATGGGGGCTAGGTTGTGCTGGAGGCGCGGCTGGAGTTAGTAGAGCATTTGACTATTGTAAAGCACATCCTAAGGAAAAAGTACTCGTTGTTTGTGTAGAGCTTTGTAGCCTTACATTCCAACCAAATGATTTTTCGAAAAGTAATTTAATTGGAGCTTCTCTTTTCGCTGACGGGGCGGCTTGTGTTTTAGTATGTGGGGATGAAGCAAACGTTCCAACAAAAAGACCTGTTCCTCACATTATGAGTACAGCATCTAAATGGATGCCAGACTCCGAAGATGTGATGGGATGGGATATTAAAAACAGTGGATTGCATGTTGTATTCTCGAAAAGCATACCTTCTATTATTACTAGCTGGTTAGGTCCTTTCATCGATGAATTTTTAACGGAACAACAAATGACAAAAGAAAAGCTTGACCATTTTGTTGCGCATCCCGGAGGCAAAAAAGTACTGGAAGCATACGAAAATACGCTCAACTTACCAGAAGGTAAAACGTCGATTTCTCGGGAAGTATTAAGAAACCACGGAAATATGTCTTCGCCTACTGTCCTTTATGTACTGGAGCAATTCATGTTACAGGAAAATAATAAAGCAGATGTTGGTTTACTCGTAGCACTAGGACCTGGATTTTGCGGAGAAGCAGTTTTACTAAATTGGGGGGATTAACATGTTATTTTTCATCCTTATATTCCTAGTTATCGCGCAAAGAATTACGGAAGTTTTTATCGCGAAACGAAATGAAAAAAAGATGCTCGCACGTGGTGCCTATGAAGTAGGTGCATCTCATTATCCTTATATGGTTGCACTTCATGTTAGTTTTTTTGTTTGTTTGATCGCAGAAGTACTATTTTTCGAACCGCGTATTTCGCCTCTGTTTCCACTATTTTTAGTGATCTTTTTATTTGTTCAGGCACTTCGTATTTGGTGTTTAACTTCTTTAGGGACATTTTGGAATACGAAGATTATGATCTTACCTGGTGCCCATGTTGTAAAAACAGGTCCTTATTTATATATAAAACATCCGAACTATGTGGTCGTTTGTATTGAAATCGCCCTACTACCTTTAATGTTCCAAGCCTACTTTACAGCGATTTGCTTTACTCTATTAAATCTAGCGATGCTTTCAGTTCGTATTCCACTCGAGGAAAAAGCATTGATGGAAGCAACCGATTATACGGAGGAATTTAAAAAGAAGATTTCGGCATCTTAACCGAAATCTTCTTTGTTTATTGTTGATTTGCAGCTTCTTCCACTGCTCTTGCTACTAGATGATGTACAGTTGGATCTAGTGGGTTTGGTATTAACTCGCCAGGTTTCGTATGACTGACAATTGCTTGTGCTGCCGCTATTAGCATTGGATATGTAATAGCAGATGCTCCAGCATCTAATGCCCCTTTGAATATGCCTGGGAAACCGATTACGTTGTTTACAGAACGTCCATCTGCTGCAAAAGCCGCTCCTGCTGCAATTGCTTCGGATGGAAGTATTTCTGGGTTTGGATTGGAAAGAGCTAAAATAATTTGTCCTTGTCGAACCATTTCAGGTTTGATCAACCCAGATACACCAGTTGTCGCAACAATAATATCACATGTTTCCATCATTTCTTCTAGAGATCCAATTGTTTTTCCACCATAGTTGATCAAACGATCTTGCGCTTCTTCTTGGCGATCGAGTCCATAAACGTCTTCTACGCCATAAGCCATTAACATACGGCATATCGCAAGACCTGCCGCACCAAGACCAATTTGACCGATTTTTGCTTTTTTCACATCTACATTCGTAGCCTTGCATGCAGATAGTATAGCTGCCAATGCAACTACTGCCGTTCCGTGCTGATCATCATGCATAACCGGAATAGGTAGCTCTTCTTTCAGTCTTTCTTCTATTTCAAAGCAATGTGGTGAGCCAATATCTTCTAACAAGATAGCTCCAAATCCTTTATGTATATGTTTGATCGTTTCTACTATTTCGTCTGGATCACTAGTGTTTAATAATATCGGAATTCCACTTAATCCGACGAATTGATCTAGTAATACAGCTTTTCCTTCCATTACTGGCATTCCAGCAACTGGACCGATATTTCCTAAACCTAATATTGCTGTACCGTCTGTTACAATCGCAACGGAGTTACCAATCGATGTGAAGTAATTAGCTTTTTCTGGATGATGGAGAATTTCCATACATACACTTGCTACACCAGGCGTATAGATTCGTTGTAAATCTCCAAGGGAGCGTACATCTAATCTACTCTTCATCGCAATTTTTCCACCTTCATGCGCATTCAAGACATCATCTGTTACCGCATGAACTTTCACACCGTTTCCTATCGCTTCAATATTCGCAATCACTTTATCTAATTGCTCGATAGATTTACAAGTAATAGTAATATCACGGACCGTTATCAATGCACCACTTTTTAACGTTGTAATATCGCCAATATCTCCTTCACCTAGTCCAATCGCAGTCGCAACTTTCGCAAAATTACCTGGCTTTGATGGAGTTTCCACAATAATATTTCGAATAATATGTTGGTTTTGCATGTAATTTCTCCTTTAAACTCTCTATTTCTACCAATCGATTATAACATAAAGAAATCCCTCAATCATAAGGAATGAAGGATTTCTTTCTTAATTAAGCGAATAAAAGTCTCTCTAATGCTAATGGTTCAATATATTGACCGTTTTTGTATACACGCATATTCCCACCAGAGATCTCGTCGATTAGAATAATTTCATTTGTTTTTGCATCTCGACCGAATTCAAGTTTAATATCGTATAATTCCAACCCTTTTGTTGCTAAATCTTCTTTCACGAATTGAGAAATTTGTTTCGTTAAAGTTTGCAATGTCTCATATTCCTCTTCCGACAGAAGAGAAAGCATCGAAAGCGCTTGTTTAGAAATTGGTGGGTCTTGACGATCGTCGTCTTTAATCGTTACTTCCACAAATGCATCTAGAGGTTGTCCTTCTTCACAATATGCACCATATCTACGTAGAAAGCTTCCGACAGCTTTGAAGCGACAAATGACTTCAAGTCCTTTACCAAAAACTTTCGCTTCTTTTACAGTCATTGTAGATTCATCGATATTAGAATCAATAAAATGCGTTGGTATTTCTTTTTCCATTAACTTTTGAAAGAAATACGTTGTCATACGAAGGCCTGCTTGTCCAGCACCTTCTATTGTAAGTCCTACTGTATTTGCACCTGGATCAAAAACACCATTCTCTCCAGTCACATCATCTTTAAACTTTAATAGGACATCCCCATTATCTAATTTATATACATCTTTTGTTTTTCCTTGATACGTCAGATTCATCTACCATTTCCTCCTTCAATTATGTATGCTTCATTTTACACCTAAAGTAGCCGATCAAACAATATACCCGATGGATCTTAAGACATTATTTATGAAAGAATCGGAATAAGCAAAAATTTCTTCTCGTTCAGGTTCTTGATATAAATCATGAAAACAATTTTTCCATTCCTTAAATTGGTATTCAGAAAGCTCTTGTCTTCTAAACCAGTTCGCGGTTATTTTTGTATCTGTAATAATATCACGCTCTCCCGTCATTAATAAAACCGGGGCATTCACAATAGACTCAACAGACTGCACGACCGATTTCATTAATGCTTGCATTTCTTTATACCAATCGTTTGTAACAGTCGTACGATAGGTTGGATCCTCTGCAAATTGGCGGAACACCTCATAATTTCTCGTTAATTCATTTAAGTGTATGTCATGATTAATCTTTTGAGGGACAGATAGTTTAGCTAATGCATTTGTCCATTTAGACGGCATTTTTTTTAATTGGAGCCATGGAGATGTTAAAATAATTCCTGCATATTCCATATCTAATTTGCGTAAAACTTTTACTAACAAGGTGGCACCTAAACCATGTCCTAATAGAAATATCGGTAGATCATATGTTTTTGCTACTTGATGTGCTTGTTTTATATAGTCTTTATACAAATCGAATGATTCATCATGCGGTCTATTCCCTTTTTTTAGCTCACCATGACCAGGTAGATCTCCCATAACGATATGGCAATTGGAACTTCTCAATTTTTCTATCAACCAAGCATATCTTCGATGGTGTTCATATGCACTATGCACGATGACAATTACTGCTTTTGGTTTTTCTTCTGCTTCCCATTTCCACATGAACAGCACACCTTTCTAATCTATTCCCTTATTCTTGTTTGTTTGATACGATTAATTATATTCTATTTTTATAAGGGGCGTGTATATATTGATTTATCCATATAAAGACAAAATTCCATCGATTGATGAAACTGCTTTTATAGCTGATTATGTCACAATAACAGGTGATGTGACAATCGGACCGGAGTCTACAATTTGGTTCAATACGGTAATTAGAGGGGACGTTGCTCCTACGATTATTGGACGTAAAGTAAGTATTCAAGATTTAAGTTGCCTTCATCAAAGTCCTAATAACCCACTCATCATTGAAGACGAAGTAACGATTGGTCATCAAGTAACACTACATGGTTGTACGGTTCGTAAAGGTGCATTAGTCGGTATGGGCTCCATCATATTAGACGGTGCCGAAATAGGAGAAGGTGCATTTATTGGGGCAGGAAGTCTTGTACCTCCAGGAAAGAAAATTCCCCCTAATTCACTTGCTATGGGAAGTCCAGCAAAAGTTGTTCGAGAATTAACTGATGCAGATAAAGAAGATGTAGAACGGATTATTCGAGAGTATGTGGAAAAAGGAGAGTATTATAAATCCTTGCAGAAATAAAAAAAGCTTCCACTTATAATTGTAAATAGATAGAGAACTAACTTAAAACCATTAATACAAATCAAATATGCATTGTCTATAAGCCCCCCACTATGGGGCCAACAGACAAAACGCAGATTTCATACTTAAGTCATTTTAACTAAAAAATTACCGGTTACTCCGAAGTTAAGAAGTACCGGTTATTTCACTTTTATTTTCAAAAGATCTTCTTGAGGTAAGCTTTCAGTTACTTTTTTACGCCTGTTCGAACAGCTTGAAGCAACCGGAATAATTGATTTGTTGTTGATCGTAAATTGTTGTACGTCACCTTTGAATCCATAGCTTCTTCCAGCGTCATCGGCGCATTCATAATGGAAAAATACGAAGTGATACCAAGTTCGTTTAATGCCGCTGTTTCTTCCGTAACGCCGCCCGCGAGTGCAACGACAGGAATTTCATATTTTTGGGCAAGATGTGCTACTCCAAGTGGCGCTTTTCCCATAGATGTTTGTCCGTCTAACTTCCCCTCACCTGTAACAACAAAATCGACACCTTGCATGTTCTTTTCCATTTCAATAATCTTTAACACTAGTTCGATTCCAGACTGAAGATCGGCATGTAAGAAACCTGAAAAAGCAGCTCCCAATCCCCCGGCAGCTCCTGCTCCCTCAATATTATGAATGTCGGTACCCAGTTCATCGAGCACTATTTCAGCAAAATGTTCCAGCCCTTTATCAAGTTGTTTAACCATATCAGGCGTAGCACCTTTTTGAGGTCCGAAAATAAATGCAGCACCATCCGGCCCGTAAAGAGGATTGTTTACATCACATGCAACTTTGAAAGAGCATTCCTTCAATTTCGCATGCACATGACTTAGATCTATTTTCCGAATACTAAGTAATGACTCCGCACCTAATCCAACCTCTTCATCGTGTAAATTTAAAAATCGAAAACCTAATGCTTGAAGCATGCCAACCCCAGCGTCATTTGTAGCGCTTCCACCAAGCCCAATAACAAACTCACGGCATCCTTTTTCTATAGCATCGGAAATGAGTTCTCCAACACCATATGTAGTTGTCAAGAACGGATTACGTTGATTGGAAGGAACTAGAGGTAAACCACAAGCTTCCGCTACTTCAATAACCGCTGTTTTACCGTCGCCCAAAATTCCGTACATAGCCTCTACTTTTTCTTTTAAAGGACCTAGTACTACTTTTTTGACTAGTTTTCCACCCGTTGCCTGTACCAATGCCTCCACTGTTCCTTCTCCACCATCTGCTAAAGGAAGTGTTACGATCTCCGCTTCAGGATAAATATCTTTTATACCTAAAGAAATAGCTTCGCTGCCTTCTACAGAAGAAATACTTCCTTTAAATGAATCAATTGCAATCAAAACTTTCATCATTAGCACCTCCTTCACCTACATTGATTATAAGTGAATAAACTGACAATGGTAATAGTCTAAGTAACAAAGAATTAATAATATACTTGTTTTTCATAACAAAAACTAGCTCTATAAATTTATTTTTTTCCAAGCTTCCGACAAATATTAGATTGCGTAATATCAGAATTGGTTGCTTTCATCGGCAAATTGGTTGCTCTCGTGCTGGTTTGGTTGCTTTCGGAATAGAATTGATTGCTTTCCATGACTAATCGATTGCCCTAAACCATTTATTGGATTCACACAGTCGAAAAACGGAGGAAATTTTATTTTTAGCGAGTTGATACTGAATAAGTAAGCGATCTCCGTTGATTTTCGCTGCAGCCGGCGACTCCTGCCCGATGAGTGGGCTAATGAGACATCTCAGGCGTACGCCTAAGCAGCGGGGGTGGCTCATCGCTCACCCGGCGCAAAGCGTCCGACTGAAGCGAAAATCTTAGCGGACATTGTTTAAGTCTCATTATCCCTATAGCACCTACAATATAAAGAATGCCATACATTGTGCTACCTGAAAAATTATCTACATGTCTAAATTTTTTAGTTTCCTAAGCAAAACAAAAACGCCGCCACTTTTTACAAAAGGTGGCGGCGTTTTTAATTATAATCCTGCTTTTTCTTTTAAAGCTTCTGCTTTATCGGTTTTTTCCCATGGTGCATCGATGTCTGTACGACCGAAATGACCATAAGCTGCAGTTGGTTTGTAGATTGGGCGACGAAGATCTAGCATTTTGATAATACCTGCTGGGCGTAGGTCGAATAGGTCACGAATATGTGATACCAATTGTGCCTCTTCTATTTTACCAGTTCCAAATGTATCAACCGCGATTGATACAGGTTGTGCTACACCAATTGCATATGCTAATTGAACTTCACAACGGTCTGCAAGTCCTGCAGCGACAATATTTTTTGCAACATAGCGAGCAGCATATGCAGCAGAACGGTCTACTTTCGTTGGATCTTTACCAGAGAAAGCACCGCCTCCGTGACGAGCGTATCCACCGTACGTATCAACAATAATTTTACGTCCTGTTAAACCAGCATCCCCTTGAGGTCCACCAATAACAAAACGTCCAGTTGGGTTGATAAAGTACTTTGTATTTTCATCAATTAAATGAGCAGGAACAATAGGTTTGATCACTACTTCTTTTAAATCTTTTTGAATTTGTTCTAATGTAACTTCTGGATGATGTTGTGTCGAAATAACAATCGTGTCAATACGAACTGGATTATTATTTTCATCATATTCCACAGTTACTTGCGTTTTACCATCTGGGCGTAAGTAATTTAATGTTTCGTCTTTACGCACTTCTGCTAAACGACGTGACAGCTTATGCGCTAAACTAATTGGAAGTGGCATAAGTTCAGGTGTTTCATTACATGCATAACCGAACATTAGACCTTGGTCCCCTGCACCAATTGCTTCGATGTCTGAATCTGTCATAGATCCTTCACGAGCTTCCAACGCTTGGTCAACACCCATTGCAATATCAACAGATTGCTCATCAATTGCAGTCAATACTGCAGAAGTTTCCGAGTCAAATCCGTATTTTGCACGAGTATAACCTATTTCTTTAATAGTAGAACGTACTACTTTTGGGATATCTACATAAGTAGACGTCGTAATTTCTCCTGCAACTAAAACAAGACCTGTCGTCACGCTTGTTTCACAAGCAACACGAGCATTTGGATCTTCCGTTAAAATTGCATCTAAAATAGCATCCGAAATTTGATCACAAATTTTGTCTGGATGCCCTTCTGTAACTGATTCCGACGTAAATAATCGGCGTTGTGTCATAGAATATTCCTCCTATATCCTGCGAGATTTCTCTCAAGAATTGATACGGTACTCATTCCCATGTCAAGCCATTTCAAATAGTTTAACTTGAAGCCGTTTCGGACTTGGCACACAAGGATAAAGGGCGATGTTATATAAAAAACCTCTCACTCACGTAATTATACATGAGGAAAGGTATCAATTTCATAAGCACCTTTCACTCTTATCAATCAAGGAATCACACCTTGTCTCAGGTTGGGCACCTTTGTAAAAAAAAAATTACAGGTTGCCGGGTTTCATAGGGCCTGACCCCTCCACCAGCTCGGGATAAGAGTATCCGTTCAATTTAACATCATACGGAAACTACATACAAAAGTCAATAAAAAATTCCGTTTTATCAATTACGTCTTGTAGCAATTGCATCAGATTGTCGATGGAGCTTCGTTCAGCGTGATGCAAATCAGTTAGCGGTTATCGCATGGATGCGGCTATCTTAGCCGGAGTTTCTCGATATTCCATTAGGGCTTGAACCTCTGCTGAAAAAATTTAATTTGTAAAATAAACATTTAAATAGTGTAGACTATTGAGTTAAATGTGTTATACTAATTCACATATCAAGTAAAAAAAATCCTCCATGATTGAGGGTAAAAAGAAAAAAAGGATGGTAAATACAATATGAATTCAATCGATACGGTGAGTGAACTGAACGAATTGCTAGCTGGAAACAATATTAGCGTACAATTATCAGTGCCGCAACTTGTGGAAAAAGCAACATCTAGAGGGGAAGCTATTTTGACTTCTACAGGTGCTGTAAAAGCAGAGACTGGTAAATACACAGGCCGTTCCCCACAAGATAAATATATCGTAGAAGAGCCTATCTCTAAAGACAAAATCGATTGGGGTTCAGTAAACCAACCTATCTCTTCCGAAATTTTTGACGCACTATATAAAAAAGTAACGAACTATTTAAAAGAACAAGAAGAAATATTTGTATTTAAAGGATTTGCTGGAGCAGATAAAGAATCCCGCCTTGGCATTCAAGTTGTAAATGAATTTGCGTGGCATAATTTATTTGCCCACCAATTATTTATCCGTCCTACAGAAGAAGAATTGATAGCTCATCAAGCTGATTTCACTATCGTAAGTGCACCTAATTTCAAAGCAAATCCAATGATTGATGGAACAAAATCAGAAACGTTTATCATCGTTTCTATGGAAAAACGTGTCGTTTTAATCGGTGGTACGGAATACGCAGGAGAAATGAAAAAATCAATCTTCTCTATTATGAACTATTTGTTACCAGAACAAAACATTTTACCAATGCATTGCTCCGCTAACGTTGGCGAATCAGGCGATGTTGCATTATTCTTCGGATTGTCTGGAACAGGTAAAACTACACTTTCTGCAGATGCAGGGCGTAAATTAATCGGTGATGATGAGCACGGTTGGTCTGATAATGGCGTATTTAATATTGAAGGTGGCTGTTACGCTAAATGTATCGACTTAACTCGTGAAAACGAACCACAAATCTTTGACGCTATTACATTCGGTACAGTTTTAGAGAATGTAGTAGTAGATCCAGAAACGCGCGTTGCGAACTATGCAGATGATTCATTAACAGAAAATACACGTGCAGCGTATCAAATTCAAAATATCGAAAACATTGTAGATCCTTCTGTTGCCGGTCATCCAAATACAATTGTTTTCTTAACGGCTGATGCGTTTGGCGTATTGCCTCCAATTAGTAAATTAACGAAAGAACAAGCAATGTATCACTTTTTAAGTGGTTTTACATCAAAACTTGCAGGAACAGAGCGTGGAATCACATCACCACAACCAGCATTTTCTACTTGCTTCGGCTCACCTTTCTTACCATTGCATGCGACTGTTTACGCAGAAATGCTTGGGAAGAAAATTGATGAACACGGTGCACAAGTGTTCCTTGTGAACACTGGATGGACTGGTGGAGAATACGGTGTTGGTAGCCGTATGAAACTTGCTTATACACGTACGATGGTTCGTGCAGCAATTGACGGGAAGTTAAGAAATGTAGAAACGACGACAGATGCAGTATTCGGTCTTGAAATTCCTACACAAATTGACGGAGTACCAGCAGAAGTGTTAATCCCACGTAATGCATGGGAAGATCAAGCAGCATATGATGCAAAAGCTACTGAACTAGCACATGCTTTCCGCAAGAACTTCCAAAAATTTGGGACAGTTTCCCAAGATATTTCGCTTAAAGGCGGACCATTAGCATAACATAATAAAAGAGGATGTCCCATTCATTTGGTGACATCCTCTTTTGATTAATCTGCATTTTCATCATAAAAGCTCGATGTAGCAGATGAAGTGAATATGGATCTGAATTTTACCGCTTCCTCTTCATCCACTTTATATAAAATAATTTCCGAGCCATAATGACCAATTTCTAATCGCTCGTCCCCTGCCTTATTCAAAAACATTTTGAACCATTTTAATCCGCCTTTCGGATCAATGGAGTTATTTCGAAAAAAGGTACGGTTTTCCTCATTCAAATTAACCGTTAATACTTTTATAAGTCCTTCATTGATAGTAGAAATCGCTCGTGGTTTCAGTTCACCAATTACCTCCACTTCCTCTTTCCAGCTTTGGATAATGACATCATCAATCTCATTTGTATACAAATCCCAAAGATTCGTCCAAAAGCTTGTATCAGAAGCGAAAGATGATTTCCCATCTATACTCATTGACTCCGTTGTGACAATCACATTTCCCAATTTCAAACTCCCCTCTGCATCTTCATCCACCTACACGCATCTTTTACTACTTGTCGATTTACAAGACTAGGAAAAAAATGTGTAAATTCAGGATAATACCATGTTTCCACTATTTTATTGTTCCCTAGTAATTCTTTTTCTAACATTTCTGCATGCACAAAGGAAACATTAACGTCCAACTTCCCATGAATGATCAAGGTAGGGGCGTTTATTTCAGCAATTTTGGGTAAGACGTTCCGTTCTTCATATGCTTCTGTTTTATTCGTCGGAGTACCACCTATTACGCGTTTCATCATTCGTCGCATATCCAAGCGTTCTTCATATGTTAAATATATATCCGACACTCCGGCCCATGTCACAATCGAAGCAATATCTTTTCGTAAAATAGCCGTCCATAATGCCATAATACCGCCACGAGAGAAAGCAAAAAGATGAATTCTTGTCGAGATACAAAATTGCTTTAAAATATCAACTGCATAAACAGCATCTAGTCTATCTTCTCCTGCAAATTCGTCTCTCCCTTCCCCTCCACGATTTCCGCGATAGTAAGGGGCAAAAACAGTAAATCCTTCCGACGCAATTTGGGCAATACGAGCAGGTCTTACCATCCCAATACTCTGCATACCACCTCGCAAATACAATATCCCTTCATATATTCCTTCTTTTTTCGGTGTTGCGAGCATTCCTTTCACCCGTAAACCACAAGACCAATAAGTGATTTCAGTTAATGCTATATTTGGATTAGGCGAAGGATATACTTGCATCCTTTCAATTGTTCCATTTTCCTTCATATGTATTCACCTTCTTTAACATTGCTTGCATACCTTGATCTTGCATATGAAAGCTTAAATTTTCGTAGTTTTGCAATTCATTCGTCGATAACCACCGAGCACCTTCTGTTTCAAATGTAGTGCTCTTGTCATGTATATACCCAACATTCGCGATAAAAACCGCCTTACAAAATGGATTTTCTTCATACACTATATATTCGGCAAACCACTCCATATCGGTTATCTCTACATTCGTTTCCTCTAAAACTTCACGTATCGCTGCTTCTTCTAACGTTTCATTGTCTTCTACTTTTCCCCCTGGAAATTCAATGCCACGTATAGGATGCTTCGTTAATAACCATTTTCCTTTATATTTTGCTATAACTAACACATGCATTGCCTTTATCGGAAATAATCCTTTTTCAAAGGATAGTTCTACTCGTATACCATTCAGGTCTTGGAAAGTAATCATGCTCTATCCCTCCCTTTTTTCACTTATAAAAATTCTATCATAGGATGAATTTAAAGAATAATATTCCAATATACAAGCATAATCCCAATATCCGCTAAACAATGACTAATAATTGGCGCTACAATCGAATTTAGTTTGATACGAAAAATTCCCCACATAATACCCGCTAAAAAAACAGGAATAACGGACAGCACGTTAAAAGGAAAACTGAAAATCTCCATCACTACAATCAAATGATACAAACTGTAAAAAATAGCGGTTATCATAACAGCCAAAACATTCCCTATTTTTATAAATAACCTACTATACATAAATTCTCTCCAGTAAAGTTCCTCTAAAATAGGATTAATAAAAGCTAAAACTAATACGAGCAATATCACCTTCGCCCCGTTAAAATCCCATTCTTTCAGTAGCTGACGTAACTGTGGGATATCCAAAACGGATGATTGGAAAAAAAGAACGAAGCTATAAATAGAAACCAAACAAATCACCCCACTTATAACTCCTACCATAATGGATTTCTTTGTCAAAGGTGACTTTATGTGTGTTCTATTCTTCCTTTTCCAAAAGCGGATAATTAACGGTATAAACAGTAGCCATCCATAAAAAAGAATAAAAGTTATTAAAACATTTTGCATGAAAGAAAGCCCGATAAATATTAAAATAGTTGGCGCTATTAGTAATAAAATTTGTTTTATCATACATCCTCCTACTGTGTCTCTATTTACATTCTATCGTAGCATATATGTATGAAAAAAGACTTAGCAACTGCGCTAAGTCTTCAGGAGGATCATTCTTTTGTCTCATCCCGTATATAATGCTCGTTTCCTTCTTCCCTGTTTTGAGCAATGTTCTGCTTCGCTTTTATTTGGGGGTTTTGGTTTAACAGTGAACTTACATTACGATAATTTGTAGAATTTTCGTTTCCTTTTCGTTTAATAGTTTTGCTCAATTGTCTCTCTCCTTCTTGGATTAAAATAGGGAAGCTGTTCAACAAAGTTTTTGGATTCTTCATCTCCAAATTCATGAATGAGCGCATATAGCTTTTTCATTCTTTTGTCGTATTGATCATTTTCTTTATCGAAATGATATTTCCTTATCGGTATATGCGCCCTCCAAAAGTTGCTGATTTCTACACTATCTAATTGATCGAAAAGCTTTTGAAAAACAGGGATAATTTCACGGTTTACTACAACTTCGAATTCCCAAGGAGACTCGTCAGGGTACAAATATAGCTTTTGGCTTTTGACTGAAATATACACTTTGCTTAAAGTCATCTACACACATCCTTTTCAAGTAGTATGTGTGCAAACTAAAAAAACATGCACCAAAAATAATTGGTACATGCTTTTCTCTTACGCTTGAATATCTACTACTGATCCTTTATAAGGATGAGGAGCAGCAGTTTGAGGCATATCTTCAAGCATCTGCACGGCAGCTACGGTATCCATATTCATGGCATTTTGTAAAACGCTCATTTGGACTGTTTGCTGTAGTTGCATAAGTTGTGAAGACATTATGGAGTTAATATCCATCAAAATCCCTCCTTCATACCCTTATTATCGGATAACCGAGATATACTTTGCATAGGTTTTATTTCTTAGTTTCGTTCGTGTCCCCTAAAAATGCATTCAGCATCCATTGATGTTTTTCTGTTTTTTGATAAATAGCATTGAGGATATCTTCGGTCATATCATCTTCTTCTTTCGCGGCTTCTTCCATTCCTTTTTTGAGTGATTTCATTATCTTATCAAAGTCTTTTACGACTGCTTGTACCATTTCATCCGCGCTTTCTTTATTTTTCGCTTCTTTAATATCGGAAAGCTCTAAATGCTCTTTTAACGTTGCAACAGGTGCCTCACCTAAAGTTAGTAAACGTTCCGCAATTTCGTCCATATTAAGAGTTGCTTCGTTATACAATTCCTCAAATTTTGCATGTAATGTAAAGAAAGATGGTCCTTTTACATACCAATGAAAATTATGTAATTTTGTATACAATACCGACCAATTCGCAACTTGCTTGTTTAGTTCTTTATTCAATGATTCTGACATAATTTTGCCACTCTCCCCAAAATAATAGTTGCTTTCTCTTTTAATATACCTCGCTATTCCTTACAATAAACATACATACAATATTTATGGAGTGAAAAGAATGGTATTTTGGATTTTAGGTGCAGCAATTCTACTTAGTATATTTGGTTTTACATTTTTATATAAATTAGCGATGAATGACAAACCTACTGCCATTGATCCTAAACCAAAGGACGTTGAATAGTAGATGAAGCATATTATTATAGCTATTTTCCGCTTTTATCAAAAAATTATTTCCCCTTTAACACCGCCCAGTTGTAGGTTCTATCCAACATGCTCCCATTACGGTGTCGAAGCAGTACAAAAACATGGGGCGATTAAAGGTGGGTACTTAACGATTAGAAGAATATCTAAATGTCATCCTTTTCATGAAGGTGGCATTGATCCAGTTCCAGATAAATGGCCTTTGAAGAAAAAATAATTCAAAGGCTATTTTTTCTTGCTTTTTTTTATTTAGTCTTGTATGATGTAAAAGTTATTACTAATTAAAACGTAATCATTACTATTTAGGAGTGAAAATTTTGAAAAAAGGACTTTTATTATTTTCAGTATTCATCCTTGTTTTATTTACTGCCGCATGTGGAAATGAAGCAAGCCCAACTGAAACAACGCAAGAAAAAGAAAATACTATTCAAGTGTATACAACGGTCTATCCTCTACAATATTTTGCTGAAAGAATTGGTGGAGAAGCAGTAAATGTGCAATCCATTTATCCAGCTGGAGCTAATGAGCATACATTTGAGCCTACTCAAAAAGATATGATGGCACTTGCCGACGCGGATTTATTTTTCTACATAGGCTTAGGTTTAGAAGGTTTTGTTGAAAATGCGAAAAAAACATTAGCGGGCGAGCATGTGAAAATGATTGCAACTATTGACGCGGTTCCAGAAGACCAATTAGATGCTAGTACACATGATCATGATCACGGGCATGAAGAAGCAACAACAGAAAGTCACGAGCACGAGCATGAAGAAGCTACAGAAGAAAGTCATGAGCACGAGCATGAAGAAACTACAGTAGAAAGTCACGAAGGTCATGATCATGGAGATACAGATCCACATGTATGGATTTCACCAAAAATAAGTCAAAACCTAGCACTATCTATTAAAAACGAGTTTGTCGAAGCTGCTCCAGACCAAAAAGAAACATTCGAAAAAAACTATGAACAATTAATCGAAGAACTACAAAAACTAGATGCTGATTTTGAAGAAATGGCGCATGATGCACCAAACAAAACGTTTTTCGTTTCACATGCTGCATTTGGATACATTGCAAACACATATGGTCTAGAGCAGATTGCCATAGCAGGACTAAACTCACAAGATGAGCCATCTCAAAAAGAACTGACAAAAATTATCGATTTAGCTAAAGAAAAAGATGTGAAGTATATTTTATTTGAACAAAACGTATCTTCTAAACTGACAGAAGTTATCCAAAAAGAAGTTGGTGCGGAAAGTTTAGTATTACACAATTTAGGTGTTCTATCCAAAGAAGACATTGCAGATAACGAAACATACTTCACCCTTATGAAAAGAAATTTAGACACGTTAAAAACGGTATTACAATAGTATAAAAAGCGCAGGGCGCCATTTAAGTCCATCTTGTCTTAATTGTTTCTAGCGTGCTATGGTCATATCTTACTTGGAGTTTTAAAGAGGAACGAGAAGTTGTAAACCACTTCTCGTTCCTCTTTTTCTGTAAATTGCTCGTCTCTCACTTAACATGTTTGAAGCGAGGTTACTTTAGGTTAATAAAAGAAAAAATACTTGGAGAATAACACTAGAAGATATTATTTCTGGCACACTTTTCTGGTATCTCCTTAAAATATTGAAAGCTCCACCGATTCATACAGAAAAATAATATAGGAACACCGTTTTCCAACTAAACACTCCTAAATTCCAACTAAATGTCCCGTAATTCCAACTAACATTCTATATTTTCCAACTAGACGCCATTTTTCATCGAAAATACCATGAATAAAGGCTTCATGACGGGCTAAATATTATACTTTTCTTGTTTTTCGAAAAAAAACACTTAGAATTCATTTTCTAAGTGTTTTTTATATAATTGAAAAGTTCTCTACGCAGCAACTTATTCGACCCATTGCGAGGTAATTGGTCTACAAAATAGTAATCCACTGGTTGCTTGTAAGGAGCTAATTGCTTTTTCATAAATGTTCTCAACTCTTCTTCGGAAGTTTCCCCTTTTAACACAACAAATGCTACAGGAACTCTCCCCCATTTGTCATCTAGTTTTCCTGTAACACCAGCTTCTTTTACTGCAGGATGTTTCACCAAGGCTTGTTCTACTTCTGCTGGATAAATATTTTCTCCGCCAGAAATAATTAAATCGGACCGACGATCCACCACAAATAAATAGCCTTCTTCGTCCATATATCCCATATCACCTGTATGTAGCCAACCATCCACTAATGGATTTGTCGATTCAGCTGCTCCAACATATCCCTTTGTCACATGTGGTCCTTTGATGCAAATTTCTCCGATTTCCTCATTCCCATCAATACGCACATCCGCAAAGAATAACGGTTTACCAGCAGAGCCTAGTTTGCGAAGAGCATCCTCACTTGCTAATGTCGTCGTTTGGGATGCTGTTTCCGTCATACCGTATGTTTGTAAAACTGGAATATTTCGCTCGATTGCTCGCTCCAAATAATTTAAAGGCACTGGTCCTCCACCGACAATCACTGATTGAAACGTATTAGGAAATGATAAACCTTTCGATTCTAATACAGTCAACATTCTTTCTAACATAACTGCAACGGCGGACATACGTGTAACAGTGCCAGATAAAATTTCTTTGATAGCCGCTTCAGCATCAAATTTTGTATGCAAATTAATCGTCATTCCATAATAAACAGAACGCATTAATATAGAAAACCCACTAATATGAAATAATGGCATCGTACATAACCAACAGTCATTTGGGTGAACACCTAGATTTAGGGCAGATCCAGTTGCATTCATCACATGATTCTCAAGGGATTGCCGTACACCTTTTGGACGCCCCGTCGTACCGGAAGTATACATAATCGTAATTGTACGTTCTTTTGTCCAATCTTTCTCTACTTCAAAGAAGGAACGCCCTACATTTTCAATTTCATCAAACGAATATTTATTGCTAAAAGACAAGCTTCTTTTATTATAATCATCGACCACTAAATAATCCGGCGCACTATCTGCTAATTGATAGTTTAGCTCTTCTTCTGATAATCGTTCATTTAACAAAACAAGCTCACAACCTAGCTGCATACATGCATGCATGACAACTATTAACTTTGGATTGGAAGAAGCCAAAATGGCAATTCGCATTCCTTTTTCCATACCTTTTGTATGTAGTTTCTCTGCAAATTCGATTGCTTCCTCTGCCAACCTAGCAAATGTCCATTCCTGCTCATTAAATCGTAATGCGACTCGATCAGGCGTTAAACTCGCTCGTTTCATCAATAAATTTGGATACATAATTACTCTTCCTTTCAAAAAGAAGCTGCCCTATACGAATAGGGCAGCTCATACTAATTTAGGCAATCACGGGAAACGAGGGAATTGACCAAAATCAGGTTTACGTTTTTCTTTAAATGAGTCGCGACCTTCTTTTGCTTCATCTGTTGTGTAGTAAAGAAGTGTTGCATCTCCTGCCAATTGTTGAAGACCTGCTAAACCGTCTGTATCTGCATTCATCGCTGCTTTTAAGAAACGAAGTGCAGTTGGACTCATTTCTAACATCTCTTCACACCATTGTACAGTTTCGTCTTCTAATTGCTCATAAGGAACGACTGTATTAACTAGTCCCATATCAAGTGCTTGCTGTGCATCATATTGACGGCATAGATACCAAATTTCACGTGCCTTTTTATGACCGATAATACGAGCAAGATAACCTGAACCATAACCAGCATCAAATGACCCTACTTTAGGACCAGTTTGTCCAAAACGAGCATTTTCGGCAGCAATTGTTAAGTCACATACGACATGAAGCACATGCCCTCCGCCAATTGCATAACCTGCTACCATTGCAACAACTGGTTTTGGAATAACACGGATTAAACGTTGTAGATCCAGTACGTTTAAACGAGGAATTTCGTCCTCTCCAACGTATCCACCATGCCCACGTACTTTTTGGTCTCCACCTGAACAGAAAGCATGCTCGCCTTCACCAGTTAAAATAATAACTCCAACGTTTTTATCATCACGTGCGCGTGAAAATGCATCAATCATTTCCATCACCGTTTTCGGACGAAATGCATTGCGCACTTCCGGACGGTTAATCGTTACTTTCGCAATACCGTTGTAAAATTCATATTTAATATCTTCATATGTATGTAGCGTTGTCCATTCACGAGTCATCTTTATTCCTCCTCTAAAATAACTTTCTCTATTATTGTAGCAAAGATTTTCGGTTTTTCCACATGAATTGCATGCCCGGCATCTTTTACGACTACTAATTTTGCGTTCGGCAACTCATTTTCCATCCTTCTCGCAATAGCACAAAACTTCAAATCTAATTCCCCGACCAATAAAAACACGGGAATCGACAGTTCGCTTAAAACGTCCCAATAAGAAGGCTGAATTCCTGTACTAAAACCTCTCAAACTATTGCTAAGTCCTACTGCTGATTGAGCAAGTCTTTCCTCACGAATCACTTCCTGCTTTTCCACAGGCAACCTTTTTTGCGTATGGAATAAAGGAATGCCTTCCCAAAAATCAACGAAAGAAATAACCCCTTCTTTCATAATCCGTTCTGCAAGCAATTCATCGGACAGCTTTCTTTTCTGTCGTTCCTCTTCGCCTGCGAGACCTGGAGAGCTACTCTCTAATATTAATGCATCTACGGGATATTTAGCGGCATATGCTAAAGCCAAACGTCCTCCCATCGAGTAGCCGACAAGCGTAAAATGAGTCCATTCCAATTGTTGAAATAACGCATGAAGTTCTCTTAGTTGCTCTTCTACAAAATAGTATGCGGAATCACTTGGTTTATCCGTTTGTCCATGTCCTATTAAATCTATCGTTAACAGTTCCATTGAGGAAGGAAGAAGACTAATTACTTCCTTCCAAGTACTGCTAGATCCCGTAAAACCATGTAACCACACAACTTTTTTAGGGGCTCCGATATTATATCTCTTCATGTGCAAGTTTACAGAACGAACCATCAAATTCATGCTTTCCAAATGGTATCTAACTCCTTCGAAATAGCCGTCCATAATTTCCGATGTGTCTCCGTATTTACTTGTCGATTCGTAAACACTTCAATAATTCGAATGTCTTTTATTTTAGGTTGTTTTAATACTTGCTCAAATGCATCTTTTGAATGCACTGCATCATATTGCGCATCATACATTGCAGCAACATGTGAAAACTCTAGACCAGTTGGCGTCCCAAATAAATGCTCAAAGTAGTTTGTTTCCGTTGATTGTGGCAAATAAGAGAAAATACCGCCACCATCATTATTCATAATAACAATTGTACTATCTGTTTCATGAAACCTACTTACTATTAATCCATTCACATCATGTAAAAAAGCAAGATCCCCAATTAGTAAATAGCCAGGTCGATTGGTTGCAGCTTGGACGCCTAATGCGGAAGATACGACCCCATCAATTCCATTCGTCCCTCTATTTGCGTAAACTTGTACGTCTTTCGTTGTTTTATTGAAAAAGGTATCTACGTCGCGAATCGGCATACTACTGCTCGCAAATAAATCTACCCCATTAGGGAGTGCTTCGAATAATATACCCGCCAGGGCACCTTCATCTTCTTCGGTTTCTATATACGTTTGTATATGTTTCGTTGCAATATCGTTCGTTTTCGACCAATGGTTTAAATAACTCGATACTTGTTTTTCTTCCATTGGGATCCATAAAGAAGTGGCTTCCACTTGCGCATGATGTGTTACAAGATGAATAGAGTCTCGGAAAATAGGGCTTTCATCGACTACTATATACACATCTGGTTTACATGCTTTCAAAAATAAAGTAAGTGGCTTCGATACAGGTTGTGCTCCAAAACGAATCACGACACTTGGCATAGCTACTTGTTTAAATGCATCATTTTTCAAAATGGCATCGTATTGGTCTATGCATAGATCCATACAATCTACGGGTACCGAAGTCCTTAAATTAGAAAGTGGATCGACTAATACTGGCCATTTAAGCATTCTCGCAAAATCCCAAAAGCCTTTTGTCGAATGAATGGAATCCCCAACGATGAGTATTCCCTTCTCTTCCCGCATAAGCAAGTCCATATACCACTCGGTAAAATCCTGACTTGGCACAAGCTTTCCTATTTCTGACACTTGTACCTCAGTAGTCGGTAAAGCCTGTTCCATATTTAATAACAGCGGTTCTCGGAAAGGCATATTAATATGCACCGGTCCCATCGGTAACGTCCTCGAAGTAGATACCGCCCGATGGATATGGCGCTCCAGAAAGTTTAAACTTTCTGCATGATCTTCCGGAAGCGGAAAATCAACCGACCATTTCACATGCTTTCCAAAAAGATGTATTTGATCAATTGCTTGCGGCGCCCCTACTTCTCGTAATTCATGTGGACGATCCGCAGTCACAACAAGCAATGGAACTCGCGCGTAAAAAGCTTCTACAATCGCAGGAAAGAAATTTGCTGCAGCAGTCCCAGAAGTACAAAGCAGCACAACGGGTTCTTTTGTTGCTTTCGCAATACCTAAAGCAAAGTACGCAGCTGAACGTTCATCCGTCTGGCGATAAAATGCAAAGCCCTCGCTTTTCGCGAAGCCATAAGCAAGCGGGGTGGATCTAGAACCAGGACACATAACGATATGTTTTACACCTGCTTTTTTAATCGTTTCGACAAATTGGTTTACATAGGATGTTAAATACTCGATGTTAGTCATTCATATTTCCTCCAAGCGTGCGTAGCATTGGTCGAAACTTTACACGTGTTTCTTCAAATTCTTCGATGGAAGAAGATTCTGCTACAATCCCTCCACCTGCGTATAAATAAGCATGTTCGTTTTCGATTAGAGCAGAACGGATCCCAACCGCAAACTCCCCGTCCCCTTCTGTATTAATCCAACCAATTGGCGCTGCATAATAGCCTCGATTCATTTGTT
Source organism: Psychrobacillus soli (assembly GCF_006861775.1). GTDB lineage: Bacteria > Bacillota > Bacilli > Bacillales_A > Planococcaceae > Psychrobacillus > Psychrobacillus soli. Next base: position 65,001 of record NZ_VDGG01000019.1, read on the forward strand.
CCGATTCCCGAATAATGTTAATAGCATCTTGACGCGGTTCTCCTCCTAAAGCTGGAGTTGGATGTAATGCTTGTACTAATGCAAATAACGAAGAATCCTTTTTCAAATGTCCCTCAATCGGCGTATATAAATGTTGGATATCTCTAACTTTCATAAGCTTTGGTCTTGCAGGTACCTTTAGGTCTTTACAATATTGCGTAAACACTTTCCGAATCATTTCCACAACGTATTTATGTTCCCCTAAATTTTTCGGATCAGCTAGTAGCGCATCTCCCAACGCTTTATCTTCCACAGAATTTTTCCCACGTCTAACAGAACCTGCAAGTCCTGCAGATTGCACTTTTTCGTTTTCTACCTTCACTAACCGTTCTGGTGTTGCCCCGAAAAACATTTGGTCTCCATTTTCTAAGCCAAATAAATAACTTTCCGGCTGTTCCATGGCAGCATGGTAAATAGCCGTCGCTTTCGAAAAATCCTCATCAAATGTTAACTTAAGCGACCGAGCAATTACTACTTTCTCTACTTCTTCTGCACGAATCCGCTTTGTTACATCTTCTACTGCATGCAAATACTGCTCTTTTCCCTTGTCTTCTCGGTTTACTAATACTGGCTTCGCATGAACTTGAAGCTCCTTTACTTGGGCCGTGTGTATAAGCGCATCCCTTTCTATACGCAATCGTTCAAATACATCCGCACTCTCTTCCTCATTTGTAATATAATGAATGCTTACAAATGCTTGATCATGTTGAATCACTAGTTGGAACGTAGCCACTACAAAGAAGGCGGAAGGAAAATTGTCCCATTCTGATGCAATTTTATTTTTGGGATCAAATGCAAATCCTCCAAATAAAATTGGCGAAACATCCACTTGTTCTTTCAATGATGCACTGCACAGTTCTTTCCATTTTGCATCGATGTCCGCATATCGATTATCTTCTAAACGATTCGAAATTGTATGCGCATGACCTAAGCCGACTAATGTCAGCGTTTTTTCTTTGTTTTGCCAAAAAAATCGTTTTCCTTTATATTTTTCATCTCCTGCTTCAAAAAAAGCATGAGCTGATAATCTGGATACTTCTATTGTTTCTGTATAAAAACGTAAAGTTGTTTGCTTTTGACCGGTGGTTTTCGGCATTAAAATTACCTCCGTATTCATATCTTGAAGTTTATCATGATGTTTAGTTATTTTATTACTCTACCCTTAATCATACAACTTTCTACGCTTTTCGGCACACATTTAGCAGCGAATTTATGCTAATATTGATAATGGATTGTTTTAAAGGAGAGAAAATTTTATGTCAAATGAATTACAAGCCGACAAAGGTTGGCGTGTCTGGTGGAAATTAACAAGACCACATACATTAACCGCTTCATTTGCTCCGGTATTCTTGGGGACAATGATTGCACTTTATTACACAAATATTAACTGGCTTTTATTTTTAGCTATGTTAGTTGCTTGTCTTTTTATACAAGCAGCGACCAATATGTTCAATGAATACTATGATTTTGCTAGAGGTCTTGATAGTGAAGAGTCCGTTGGTATCGGCGGAGCGATCGTTCGAAATGGTGTTAAACCGAAAACGGTTATGCAATTAGCCTTACTATTATATGGTCTTTCCGCATTACTAGGAATCTACATTTGCTATGAGTCTTCCTGGATGTTACTAGTTGTTGGAGCTGCAAGTATGTTAATAGGATACTTGTATACCGGAGGACCTTATCCTATAGCTTACACCCCATTTGGAGAATTCTTTAGTGGTGTAGTAATGGGGATGCTCATTGTATTAATCGCGACTTTCATCCAAGTTGGATCTGTACCTAATTTTGCCATCTTACTTTCTATTCCGAGCGCACTTCTTGTAGCGGCGATCATGCTTTCTAACAATATACGGGATTTAGAGGAAGACACAAAAGGCGGCAGAAAAACGATGGCAATCCTTGTCGGTAGAAAAAATGCTATTACGATTTTAGCTTCTTACTTTATCATCTCCTATCTTTGGATTGTAGGATTGATTTTACTACAAATTATTACTCCATGGACATTACTCGTTATATTAAGTATTAAAAAACCATTACATGCGATTAAACTATTTAGAGAAAAAGATAATCCACTTGAAGTAGCACCAGCTATGAAAGATACAGCACTGACGAATACTATTTTCGTTTTCCTATTAGGGATAGGCTTATTAATCGGGTACTTCTTATAAAATAAAAAGCAAGAAGAAAAATGAACAATTTTTCTTCTTGCTTTTTTATGTGGATTTTTTTCGATCTTCTTATGAATCGCCTTCAGTTCAACACATGTAATAAAAACTAACATAATTTTCAGAATATCATTTACATTTTTAAATTTTTATAATATGATGTTATATATTCTTACATTAGGAGGTTGCAAATGAAAAAGATAGAAGCAATTATTCGACCAGATGTATTTTCGGAAGTTCGCAAAGCACTTGCACTAGAAGGAATTGACGGGCTAAGCGTGACAGAAATCGCCGGTTGTGGTCGCCAAGAAGGCCGCACTGGACTATTTCGTGGTAATGCTTATGAAATGGAATTCCATGCAAAATTAAAGCTTGAAATGGTTGTAGAAGATTATTTAGTTGAAAGATTGGTAGAAGCAATTCTGAATCACGCGTGTACCAATGAAGTAGGCGATGGGAAGATATTTGTTTTACCAGTAGAAGAAGCAATCCGTATTAGAACAAAAGAACGCGGTGCAGTTGCCGTTAACTAAAGGAGAGAGATTTTATGACAATAGAAACAATTCAAAGTTCAATCGACATGTTGTGGGTAATGCTTGGTGCCATTTTAGTATTTTTTATGCATGCAGGATTTGCAATGCTCGAAACAGGTTTTACCCGTTCTAAAAATACACTGAATATATTAATGAAAAACTTCCTTACTGTATCACTTGGATCTATTTTATATTTTTTAGTAGGATTTGGGTTTATGTTTGGTGAGTCTGTCTTTGGTGCAATTGGATCTGATGGATTTGCTCTTTTTGGAAGAGAAGATATTGGCTTCTTCGTTTTCCAATCCGTTTTTGCTGCCACTTGTGCAACTATTATTTCAGGTGCAGTTGCTGAGCGAATGAAATTGTCCTCCTATTTACTTTTAGTTGTAGCTATGACTGGTATTATTTACCCTGTAGTAGGCCACTGGATTTGGGGAGGTGGATGGTTAGCTGAACTTGGCTTCATTGATTTTGCGGGTTCTACAGTCGTTCACTTAACTGGAGCAATCGGCGCTTTCGTAGCGGCAACAATTTTAGGTCCCCGTATCGGTAAATATAGCAATGGTAAAGTGAATGTTATACCAGGTCACAGTATACCCCTCGGTGCCTTAGGCGTTTTCATCTTATGGGTTGGTTGGTTTGGCTTTAACGGCGCAAGTACGCTAGCTGCCGACCCTACTCTAGTCCCTCCTATTATTGCCAATACTTTATTTGCTGCTTCTGCTGGAGTTCTATCTACAGCTTTTTATACAAAACTTAGATTTAAAAAACTAGATGCCACGCTCACTTTAAATGGTGCATTAGCTGGTTTAGTAAGTATTACGGCCGGTGCTGCAAATGTTTCGCTCGTAAGCTCTATCATAATTGGTTTTCTCGCTGGAATTATTATGACCGAAGGAATTCGTTTTCTTGATGTTAAATTAAAAGTAGATGATCCGGTTGGTGCAATAGCAGTTCACGGGATAACTGGGATTTGGGGAACGATAGCGGTTGGACTTTTTGAAACCTCAAGTGGCCTCTTTGTAGGTGGAGGAGCAAGCTTGATCGGTATTCAGGTATTAGGAGTTTTAGCTGTTATTGCTTGGGTTTCCATTACCGTTTTCGGATTTTTATTTATCCTTAAAGCATTTAACCCCATTCGAGTTACAAATGAAGAAGAAATCGCCGGACTTGATTTTGCAGAACACGGTTCTCAAGCATATGAACTAAACGACGTTTTTCCTGGCATAAGTACGAAAACTGACGGTTTTGCTCAACGTTTAACAGAACTAGGGAGAGCTACTAATTAGAAGACTATCCTGATTCTAAAGACATGAAAAAAAAGCATGTTTCCTAATAGGAAACATGCTTTTTAATATGACCCCTACGGGATTCGAACCCGTGTTACCGCCGTGAAAGGGCGGTGTCTTAACCGCTTGACCAAGGGGCCAAACATATGGCGGAGAAGGAGGGATTTGAACCCTCGCGCCGGTTGCCCGACCTACACCCTTAGCAGGGGCGCCTCTTCAGCCGCTTGAGTACTTCCCCATATGATGGCTCCGAAGGTAGGACTCGAACCTACGACCGATCGGTTAACAGCCGATTGCTCTACCACTGAGCTACTTCGGAATAATGGTGGGCCTAAATGGACTCGAACCATCGACCTCACGCTTATCAGGCGTGCGCTCTAACCAGCTGAGCTATAGGCCCATTATTAGTGGAGCGGTTGAAGAGAATCTAACTCTTATCATGTTTAGTAGAACTAGGAAGGGCTACTAAATAGAAAACTATTATAATTCTTAAGGAAAGAAAAAAGCATGTTTCCTAATAGGACTAGGACACATGCTATTAATATGACCCCTACGGGATTCGAACCCGTGTTACCGCCGTGAAAGGGCGGTGTCTTAACCGCTTGACCAAGGGGCCAAACATATGGCGGAGAAGGAGGGATTTGAACCCTCGCGCCGGTTGCCCGACCTACACCCTTAGCAGGGGCGCCTCTTCAGCCGCTTGAGTACTTCCCCATATGATGGCTCCGAAGGTAGGACTCGAACCTACGACCAATCGGTTAACAGCCGATTGCTCTACCACTGAGCTACTTCGGAATAATGGTGGGCCTAAATGGACTCGAACCATCGACCTCACGCTTATCAGGCGTGCGCTCTAACCAGCTGAGCTATAGGCCCATTAATTGGAGCGGGTGAAGAGAATCGAACTCTCATCATCAGCTTGGAAGGCTGAGGTTTTACCACTAAACTACACCCGCATTACATGGTGGCTCAGGACGGAATCGAACCGCCGACACAAGGATTTTCAGTCCTTTGCTCTACCGACTGAGCTACTGAGCCACTTTAGTTTGCACTAAGCTACGCATCTCTTCGTCAGCTACATTCGTTCAGTCAGTCACATACTAGAGTACGTTTCTTTCTTCACTCATTTGCTTTCTCAACCTGCTTGCTTGTCCTAAATCTCAAACTAATAAAATTTTATTAATTAAATGGCGGTCCCGACCGGGATCGAACCGGCGATCTCCTGCGTGACAGGCAGGCATGTTAACCGCTACACCACGGGACCATTTGGTTGCGGGGACAGGATTTGAACCTGTGACCTTCGGGTTATGAGCCCGACGAGCTACCGAACTGCTCCACCCCGCGATAATAATATACTTACTAATTTAATTCTTCCATCAACAATGTTTTTAAAAATGGAGGAGGAAGAGGGATTCGAACCCCCGCGCGGTATGACCCGCCTGTCGGTTTTCAAGACCGATCCCTTCAGCCAGACTTGGGTATTCCTCCAAATTACTTTGTTGGTGGACCTTGCAGGACTCGAACCTGCGACCGGACGGTTATGAGCCGTCTGCTCTAACCAACTGAGCTAAAGGTCCTTAAAGATAGCGGCAGAGGGAGTCGAACCCACGACCTTTCGGGTATGAACCGAGTGCTCTAGCCAGCTGAGCTACACCGCCAGGATTTTACAAAAAAATATAATATTGGTGGAGCCTAGCGGGATCGAACCGCTGACCTCCTGCGTGCAAGGCAGGCGCTCTCCCAGCTGAGCTAAGGCCCCAAAAATTTATTAACTGGTCGGGAAGACAGGATTCGAACCTGCGACCCCTTGGTCCCAAACCAAGTGCTCTACCAAGCTGAGCTACTTCCCGTAATATATGGCGCGCCCGGCAGGAGTCGAACCCACAACCTTCTGATCCGTAGTCAGACGCTCTATCCAATTGAGCTACGGGCGCTTGTTTTTCATAAAAGTGGTGCCGAGGACCGGAATCGAACCGGTACGGTAGTCACCTACCGCAGGATTTTAAGTCCTGTGCGTCTGCCAGTTCCGCCACCCCGGCACTTTGATGAATCTTTGGAGCGGAA